>CAZZLL010000001.1:0-53383 GCA_964654725.1 uncultured Lentimicrobiaceae bacterium
TTGTCGTCAGGATAATTCAGGTTTTCACGATTTAGGTTTATGAATTATCCGGGTTGGATATGCGAGGTGACGGGTGTATCGGTAAGAGTTCTAAGTGCTTAAATGTTAATAAAATTAGTTGGTGATGAAAACCAGGCGAGAATTTATAAAGATATCTACAATAGGGGCAGGTGCAGTGGCCTTAAGTGCCGGAGCATTTAAACTTGCTCCCGGAAAAGCGGTTTGGGATGAAATAACAAAGGGACTGGTCGATGAAAGAGACCTTACCAGAACCCCAACATATTGTGAAATATGTTTCTGGAAGTGTGCAGCCTGGGTATATAAAAATGAGGATGGTGATCTTTGGAAACTGGAGGGTAATGATATTGATCCGCATTGCAATGGCCGATTATGTCCGCGGGGTACTGGCGGAATTGGGATGTATAACGATGAAGATCGCCTGAAAACACCCTTGATCAGAACGGAGAAAGATGGCAGGCAGGTATTCAGAAAAGCTGGATGGGATGAAGCGCTTGACCTCGTTGCCAATAAAATGCAGGCTATTGCCGCTGAACATGGCCCGGAGTGTATAGCCCTGTTCACTCATGGCAGTGGCGGTAAGTTTTTTAGTACACTCCTGAAAGCTTTTGGTTCTCATAATATTGCTGCCCCTTCTTTTGCCCAGTGCCGCGGACCGCGTGAGGTGGCTTTTCTTGCCACTTATGGTGAGATTATACTTTCTCCGGAAAGAACAGATATTCGGGATACAAAATGTCTGGTTCTCATCGGATCACATATTGGTGAAAATATGCATAACGGGCAGGTACAGGAAATGTCGGATGCCATTGATAAAGGAGCTTCTATTATTACAGTCGATCCAAGGTATTCAACAGCGGCTTCAAAATCTAAATTTTGGCTTCCTATTAAACCAGCCACCGACAATGCTTTGCTGTTAGCATGGATGAATGTGCTGATAAATAACGATTGGATTGATAAAGACTATGTAGAAAAATATGCATATGGCTTTGAGCAATTGAAAGCCCATGTTCAACCATATACGCCGGAGTGGGCTTACGGCATAACAACTATTAAACCGGACATTATTCGCAAAACAGCCAGGGAAATGTACAATGCGTCTCCTGCAGTGATCATCCATCCGGGAAGACATGTTACCTGGTATGGTGATGACACCCAGCGTTTGAGGGCCGTTGCAATTCTTAATGCTTTGCTGGGCTCCTGGGGCAGAAGGGGCGGTTTTTATTATCCGGAAAAAATTGAATTGCCTGATTATCCACATCCTCCATATCCTAAACCCAGGCGCACATACCGCGATGTTTATCCCGGCAAATATAACCTGGCAAATGAGGTGCTGTCATCTGAACTTTGTGATGCCTCCATTCCGTCTCCTGGCAGTAAATGTAACTTCAAGGGATGGATCGTGAACGGCACCAACCTGATGGCTACCCTGCCGGATCAACGTAAAACTTTGCAGGCGATTCAAAACCTTGATCTGCTGGTCGCTGTTGATACCATGCCTATGGAAATTACCGGTTATGCCGATGTGATTTTGCCTGAATGCACCTACCTGGAGCGCTATGATATGCTCAGGAATTCCCCGCACAGGGAACCTTTTATCGCATTGCGGATGCCCGCAGCAAAACCCAAATACAACTCAAAACCCGGATGGTGGATCGCGAAAAACCTGGCAAAAAAGTTAGGCCTTGGTGAATATTTTGCCTGGGATAAAATTGAAGACATCCTGGATTGGCAACTAAAAAAATTAGGATCATCGCTGAAGGAAATGCAACGCATAGGGGTGAAAAAGTTCCCCCGGCTTTACGATGACCTCTACATCAGGGATGGTGAGGAAATAGAATTTAATACCAACTCCGGTAAAATCGAATTGTTTTCTACTGATCTGGAAATGGAAGGATTTGATCCCATGCCTAAATATTATCCACATGAGGAACCTCCCCAGGGATATTATCGCCTGATATATGGCCGGGCCCCGGCACATACATTCAGTCGTACAGCAAATAATCCAAACCTGACAGACCTGATGGATGAAAACAGTTTGTGGGTAAATCCGAAAATAGCTAAAATGTGGGGATTGAAGAATGACGAATACATATACCTGAAAAACCAGGATGGCATCGTTTCTACATTCTCAATCAAAGTCAGGGTTACTGAGCGGATACGCTGGGATTCCGTTTACATGGTTCACGGCTTTGGTCATGCACGCAAAGAACTGAGCAGGTGTTACGGCAAGGGGGTCAATGATACGGAACTGATTACCAATGTAAAAATTGATCCCATTATGGGCGGAACAGGTATGCGTGCCAATTTTGTAACATTTGTCTTCAATAAAGATGAGGAGGTAGCATCATGAGATACGCTATGGCTATAGATACCAAAAAATGTGTTGGCTGCAGCGATTGTGTTGTTGCCTGCCAGACAGAAAATAATGTTCCGATTGGGTATTGCCGCGACTGGGTTGTAGAAGTAACCGACGGAACGTATCCGCAACTGGAGCTTGAAATACGTTCTGAGCGTTGCAATCATTGCAATAACTCTCCCTGTGTACGATGCTGCCCTACCGGTGCCAGCCATTATTCCGACGGGGGGATCGTACTCGTAACACCTAACGACTGTATTGGTTGTGGCGCCTGTATCGCCTCATGTCCCTATGATGCACGATACCCTCATCCGGATGGTCATGTGGATAAATGTACATTCTGTATCCACCGGGTAAAAAAAGGACAGAAGCCAGCTTGTGTTGAGGTATGTCCGACTAAATGTATGTATTTTGGCGACCTGGATGATCCGAACAGCGAGGTATCCCTGATCCTTAAAAAACGGAAATGGAAAACACTGATCCCGGAAGCCGGAACGCAACCTGAATTGTATTTCCTTATTTAAAATATATACTGATGAGAGAAGAAATTATCGTAAGCGGAAGAATGAATCCCTATATTGATCCTCACCTCAATATCTGGCATTGGCCTATTCCGCTTTATCTGTTCCTGGGAGGACTGGCAGCAGGCATACTCTTTTTTGCATCACTGTATACAATCCAAAAGAAAGAGGATGAATTTCCTGCCGCTGTAAAATGGGCTCCCTTTATTACCCCTTTCATTTTAATGATTGGGCTCGGAGCCTTGTTTTATGACCTGAACCATAAGATATGGTTCTGGAGATTATATTCTACAATACGCTGGGAGTCACCAATGTCATGGGGTGCCTGGACCCTCATGGTTGTTACACCCCTGTCAATTATCTGGTGTGCCCTGAATATTCGATTGATCTTTCCGAAATGGGACTGGCGTTTTGCCTGGGTTAAGCAATTGGAAACTTTCTTTCGAAAGCATCTTATTACTATTTCCTGGATATTGCTTATTTTTTCGGTGATACTGGGTGTGTACACCGGCATTTTATTTTCAGCCTTTAATGCACGCCCATTATGGAATACATCTATTCTTGGACCCTTGTTCCTGTCATCAGGATTATCAGCTGGTGCTGCCTATATTATTATGATCAGTAAGAGCCACAAAGAGCGGTTGCACTTTGCCAAACTTGACCTGATTATTATTGGCATTGAATTATTTTTGATCATACATATGTTTATGGGCTTCCTGGCAAGCACACAGGTTCAGATTGATGCTGCTCATCTGTTTCTTGGTGGTCCGTATACAGCTGTTTTCTGGATATTTGTTGTTGGACTGGGAATGGTATTGCCGGCATTTTTGGAGATACTTGAGATCAGAGGGTTTAAAGTTCCTGCAGTTCTCCCGGCCATCCTGGTCCTTTTTGGAAGCCTGATGCTGCGGTTTATTATAGCTTTTGCCGGTCAGGAAAGCAGGTGGTTATATTAATAAAAAAAATAAGCTTTATATAAAATGGAAAAAACTAATATGAAATCGACTCGTTACTTAAATCCTTATCTGGCAGGAGTGCTGCTGGGCATTGTTGTGCTGGCCGCTAATTATATTTCCGGCAGGGGAGTGGGAGCCAGCGGTGCGGTAAAAAGTGTTGTTATTACAGGTGTAGATGCTGTTGCGCCCAATCATGCTGAAACAGCAATGTTTTATAAGGAATACCATGAAACCCATGAAGGACATCCCATGAACTCATGGCTGGTTTATCAAATGCTGGGCGTTTTAGTCGGAGGTTTTGTTTCAGGTGTGTTGTTCAGACGGATTAAACTCAAAGTGGAGCATTTCCCGAAAATTTCGTCAAAACGAAGACTGATATTTGCCCTGTCAGGTGGAATCCTGTTTGGATTCGGATCTCAACTGGGCAGGGGGTGTACCAGCGGGTCGGCTCTAAGTGGTATGGCTGTCCTGTCCCTGGGGGGCTTTATTTCTATGATGGCCATCTTTGGCACTTCATTTGCTTTGGCGTATTTTCTGAGAAAAAATTGGGTTAATTAATTTTTAAAGATCATTATTATGGGACCATTAGTTGTAAACGAATATATTTTATCAAGCACAAATTTATTCCTGGCTTTTATCATTGGGATCGGATTCGGGTTTATTCTTGAATCCGCAGGTTTTTCCTCGAGCAGAAAACTTGTTGGGGTCTTCTATGGCTATGACACCGTTGTGTTAAAAGTTTTTTTTACAGGAGCGATTACAGCTATGCTCGGATTGCTGTTTTTTAGTTTATTCGACTGGATTGATCTGAATTACGTTTATATTAATGAAACCTATTTAACATCAACGATTGTTGGAGGTGTGATTATGGGTGCCGGATTCATAATGGGTGGTTTCTGTCCGGGCACCAGCTTTTGCGGAGCCGCGATAGGTAAAATTGATGCCATGGTTTTTATTGGCGGCCTTTTTATTGGAATATTAGTTTTTACGGAAGGCTATCCTTTGTGGGAGGGATTGTATAAAGCGAACTTCCTGGGGTCACCTAAAATTTCGGATTTCTTCAACATTAGTCACGGTTTGCTTGTTTTACTGGTAATCATTGCAGCCATTGGTATGTTCTGGGTGGGTGAATGGGCTGAAAAGAAATTTCCTCAAAAAGAATATTAACAAAAAAATGATAACTATGAACATTACGCTTAGTCCGCGAATTATTCTTTCAGGTTTAATTATTCTCATGGGATTGATCATTGCTGCCGTTCCTCAAAATACAACCTTACCTTACAAGGTAGGAGTAGAAAAGATGTTGGAGGAAATTAAAAATGGCACGCAGTTTATTCTTCCTGATCAGGTGGCAGATATGATCATAAAGAAGGATCCAACCCTGCAAATGATTGATATTCGTAGTAAAGATGAATATGAAAAATATCACCTGCCCAATGCTGTAAATATTCCGCTTGATGATGTTTTGTCAGAAGAGTGGAAAGAAACCCTTGATCAGGATGTTATGATAAATGTGTTTTACAGCAACGGAAATACAAAGGCAAACGAAGCATGGTTGTTAACTCGTCAACTTGGATATAACAATAATTATGTGATGCTTGGCGGATTGAATTTTTGGGTGGAAACCATTATGAACCCCAAAGCTCCGGCAACAACCAGTCCGGATGATGAATTTGCCAAATACGATTTCAGGAAAGGAGCTTCAAATGTGTTAGGAGGAGGTTCCCTGATTGAAAATTCAAATATTCAGGATGCTCCTGAAGCGAAGCCTCCCATTATTAAACGCAGGGAGAAAAAAGCAGTAAAAGGAGGATGCTCTTAGAAGTAACTTTTTTTCCTTAACTTCGTCAAAAAGGAAAAAAAGTTATGGCATACAGAGTTCTATATCGTGATACCAAAGACAGGGTTGTAGCCGGTGTTGCTTCCGGACTTGCAAATTATTTTGAAATGGATCCCATTATTATGCGGGTCCTTTTTGTGTTATTAACCCTCCTTGGAGGAGGAGGTATTATTGGCTATATTATCCTTTGGATATTGGTACCTGAACAAGCAAGAGAAACCCATGAATTTAACGATATGACTGACGAAAACCAGGAAACCCAACCGAATCCTCCTGTGGATGAAAAGGAGAATTTGAACAGAAAAAAGAATAATGGAAACATGATCGCAGGACTAATACTGATTACTCTGGGAACATTATTTTTGATGAGCAATTATATTCCGCAGATAGACTTCAGTGATCTATGGCCGGTAGTATTGATCGTAATAGGTATTGTATTGCTCGGGGGCAGTGTTGCCCTCAGAAAATCGAATGAAAAACAGGAATAAAATAACAACTATGAATTATAAAAGGGCTTTTTGGGGAATATTGTTGGTTGCTTTAGGTGTGCTATTTCTCCTGGATAATTTTAATTGGATTGATGCGGACTGGGATGATATATTTACCTTATGGCCGCTGATATTTGTATTTTGGGGAATATCCCTGCTTCCTGTAAAAGGGTTTATTAAGCTGATCCTAACCCTGGGTTCGCTGGCGATAGGTATATATCTGGTATCGACATTCCAACACCGAAGCTTTATCTACTATCATAATGAATCTCGCTCTGAAATTGAGTGGAATAAATCAGAACCTTTCAGCCTCCTTAAAGATAGTACGATTAAATATGCTGAACTCAATTTTGATGTGGCAGCAGGTACTTTCATCCTCGAAGGGGGAGCCGATGAACTGCTGGATTTTACGAAATGGGGAAGATCCATTGACTATGAGTTGTTGCAGGAAAAAAATGATACTGCTATCAAACTGATGCTGGATCTTAAAAATGAGAGCCACAGGTATAGAAGCGAATTATCCAGGGTAAAAATGAAACTCAGTGAGGAAATAATTTGGGATGTTAACTTCGATGCCGGGGCAGCTGATGTAAATATGGAAATGGAGGATGTGGCGGTCAGAAATATTAACGTTGACGGAGGAGCCTCCAGCATTTACTTTAAATTGGGGGATAAATACCCCAGATCTGAACTTAAGATAGATGCAGGAGCTGCATCCATTGAGATACTGGTGCCGGAAGATGCTTATTGTGAAATACATTCGGATGCAGTGCTTGCTTCCAAAGATTTTGAAGATTTTATACGGATCGAAAGGGGACTGTATAAGACAGACAATGAAGCTGATGCAGACCAGATTATAATAATTGACGTGGATGTAGCTGTGTCCTCTATTCGAATTAAACGTTACTAACCCGGATAATTCATAAACCTAAATCGTGAAAACCTGAATTATCCTGACGACAAAGAAAAGCTAACAATTTGAGGCACTTCGTTTTTCAAATTGCAAGCTTATCTAAGTCGGGGTTAACCAACATTGTTTGAGCACATTATGCCATTTTGTGAATAATGTAGGCTAAGTCTTTTTAATTTTTTATTAGTTTCTGATAGTAGTTTCCATATTCATCACTTTTTATGGTGATCATATACATGTTTTTGCTTAGGCTGCTTAGGTCTAATAAGAAATTGTGTGTACCCCCCGGAAGCGTTTTTGCCGGAATATTTGTTACAGGCCTACCGCTCATATCCCATATAAGAATTTCAACCTTACTTCTCCCGGCTAACACAAACCCAATTGAAACCTGTTCGTTTGCAGGATTTGGTTTCGGCGGGAATAAAAGGACACCACTATTTTCAGGTAAAGGGTTCGTAATTCCTGCGGCAATGCTGTCATTGAATATCTTGCGCGTTATTTCGAGGTATTTTGTTCCGTAACCCTTATAGTAATAAGCTTGTGTATAATCATACACACCACTTTGGTCAGTGTTTGTTGAATCTGTGATAATGGTTGGTTCTATCTGGGTATCTTCATGCCATTCATTAAAAGAGGTAATACATACCATATTAATCCCTGTGTCGATATAGTGTATCGCCAGTTCGGCAAACTGAGTGTAAGTGCTATAGAACCCGGAATCCGGGTGAACCTTTGGAGGTATTACATAATGATCGTCCTGCAAACGCACAGCCCTGTCATTAAAGCCTGGCATAATTCCAGGAATAAAGGAAACACCAAAATAATTGGCATTGTCGCGGAAGTAACTGTATTGAGTGCTGATATCATCAAAAAAACCAGTATTATCAGGATATCCGTCGTAAGGAGTTGGCCCGTGCATATTATAAGCTGTGATAGCATCAAGTGTGCCTATGCGGGTGGTATTGGCGAAGCCCCAGTAAACTTCATCTCCTACCAGGTAGATATCATATCCCAGATTTTGCATATCCTGCCTTACCTGAGTTATAGCCTGGGGGTAAACTCCTGAAAAAGTCCGTGTGAGGTAAATAAATAAAACCGGTCTGCCATTTATGGTGAAATAATTTGTATCACTGAAATAGGTATTGGCAATATACGTAATATCATCCCGGAATTCCTGGGTTTTAGCAGAATCGAAAAATATTTCATCGTTTTGCAGGTCCAGTAATCCGGCTGATTCATAGAAGAGACAATATTTTACATTCCTGCCGCTGATACGTGGCTTTATACCATATTTAATGGTGTTATCTTCCCAGCTTCCCTGGCCCCACCAACTCAAAATCCAGTTGTCAATACCATATGTTTCCGACCAGGCGAGATGCTGATCAATAATTGCTGTATCCCGGTTAGAGTATTCACCCAGCAACGGACTTTGCACGGGAGTGAGTTCATCTCTGAGGTAACCACCGTTCCAGTGTTTATTGGTGTCATACCATGGATAATAATAAACGCTTACAACTTGCCCAAAGCTGAAAAACTGAGTAGTTATATATAAACATGTAATAAGCAGGCATCGTTTCATAAAAGGAATCTTTATTGTTACAATAATAATAAATAACAGGATGCATTTGTTTGCAGAATGCAATTAAATTTTGAATTGTTCTATCTTTGCAGATCATTGAATAAGCTATGAGGGAAGAAGTTAGCAATAAGAAAAAGAATAAGACCAGAAACGCTGGTGCTGAAATGTCGTTTTGGGAGCATTTGGATGCATTGCGGTGGCACCTGTTTCGTGCGGTAGTGGCTGTTTTGGTATTGGCTTTGTTGGCCTTTTTGAATAAAAAGATCATTTTTGATTCTATTATTCTGGGGCCAAAGGATCCTGATTTCATCACAACGGTTTTGTTGTGCAGGTTGTCTGAATGGATTGGCAGCAGTGCATTATGTATGGATATGCTGCAGCTGGAACTTCAAAATCTGAAAATGCCCGGACAGTTTCTAATCCATATTTATGTGAGTATCATTGGCGGAGCCATTGTTGCTTCCCCTTATGTCTTCTGGGAAATATGGTCATTTTTGCGTCCGGCCCTTTCATCAAAAGAAAAAAAATATTCATGGGGAGCTGTATTTGTATGTTCTTTCCTTTTTCTTGCGGGGGTGTTTTTTAGCTATTTCGTCATAGTTCCGCTAACTGTCTATTTCTTCGGGACCTATCAGATAAGTGAAACAGTGCAGAATTCCATCGCACTTGATTCATATATTAAAACAGTAGTATCCCTGACTTTTGCCGTTGGATTGGTTTTTGAACTTCCAGTGCTGATTTACTTTCTTACAAAGGTAGGTGTCGTTAGTCCGACATTTTTAAAGAAAAATCGTAAAATTGTTTTGGTGCTGATATTGATCCTTTCAGCCATCATTACACCCCCTGATGTTTTTAGTCAGATTTTAGTAGGAATACCTCTTTTTGGGTTGTATGAAATAAGCATACGTGTTTCGTCCCGAATACACAAAAAGAACCTGGCAGAGAAAGAAACATCTTAGGGTTTGTATGCACAATATTTATCAAGAAAAACACTTAGCATCCGGCATAATTCATCCGGTGTATCTGCATGAACCCAATGGGTAGCATTTTCTATCGTTTGTATCTGGGCTGCCGGGAAGTGCCTGTATATTCCATCGTAATCTTCGTCTGTTATATATGGTGATTTACCACCCCGGACAAACAGGCTGGGTTTATGAAACTGCTCCCCTGTATTGATGCCCTCAAATAATTCATCAATATTTTCACAAATTGCATCCAGGTTGATCTTCCATCCAAACTTATTCTTATCTAATCTGTCTATATTCTTCATCAGAAATAACCGGATGGGTTTGCTTGAAATATGCTCAGCCAGTTGTTCCTCTATTTTAATACGATTATTAACCTGAGAGAAATCGACAGATTTCATAGCTTTTATAAGCTTTCCATGGTGATCATGGTGATTGTACTTCCGGGTGCTGATATCAATTACAATCAATTTATCAACGATATCAGGATTTTCCAGGGCAAATCGCATAGCTACTTTACCTCCCATAGAATGGCCGATAATGACCGGATTAACGATATTGTGTTCATCGATAAATTCCAACAGGTCATCAACCATTGAATAATAATTGAAAACCGGACTATGAGGTGAACGTCCATGATTCCGCTGATCAAGAATATGAACAGAAAATTTCTCAGCAATTTTTTTCCCGATACTAACCCAGTTATCCGATAAGCCAAAAACGCCATGTAAAATAATCAAATCCTGACCTACTCCAAAATGCCGGTGAAATAGCTGCATAATTAATTTATTGATTATTTCAGTTGCCGAAGGTACATTTGTATTGTGTTTTCCATTCCCAGATACAGGGCATCTGATATCAAGGCATGGCCTATAGAAACCTCCAGCAGGTTCTCGATGTGGTCTTTAAAAAACTTCAGGTTATCCAGGTTGAGGTCATGACCGGCATTTAATCCAAGGCCAACTTCTTTTGCTACCCTGGAAGCTTCTATAAAAGGTTCAATGGCTTTATCCCGGTCGAAGGTATAGAAACGTGCATAGGGTTCTGTATACAATTCGATGCGGTCGGTACCAGTATTAACAGCATTTTCAATCATCCGTGCATCGGTGCCGATAAAAATACTGGTACGTATGCCCAGTTCCTTAAATTCTGCGATCACATCTTTCAGAAATTCTTTGTTTTTGATAGTATCCCATCCCTCATTGGAAGTAATGGCATTGTGTTTATCAGGTACAAGGGTTACCTGGGCTGGTTTGATATTGGAAACAAGTTTTCTGAATTCTGCGATAGGATTTCCTTCAATATTAAATTCAGTTTTTAACAGCGGTTTCAATTCGTACACATCCCGGTAACGAATATGACGTTCATCGGGCCGCGGATGAACAGTAATTCCTTCTGCCCCAAATTTTTCACATTTCTGTGCTGCCACTTGAACATCGGGTAAATTACCTCCTCGTGCATTTCTAAGGGTGGCTATTTTATTAATATTTATACTTAAACGGGTCATAGCTGAATTTTTGGCAAAATTAAAAAAATCAGGGCATACTTGATATATCCCTGAAATTAAACATATCTTTGTTCAGGTACTATCAATTCTTACACACCAATGCTAGCTAAAGATCTGATATCTGACAGTATATATCCGTTAAAAACTTCCGATTCCGGTACTGATGCCCTTATTATGATGGATGAGTTCAGGGTTTCTCATCTTCCGATTGTCAATGACATTGATTTTCTGGGACTTATATCGGATGAAGATATCTATAATATGAACGATCCCGATCAGGCTGTCGGGAATCATCAACTATCCCTAAATAAGCCTTATATACTGAAATACCAACATTTTTTTGAGGTGTTGAGGATACTTACAGAGCAAAAGTTAAGCTTGTTGCCTGTTGTTGATGATAAACTGAAGTATCATGGGGTAATTTGCCTGAGTGATATTGTCAGAGTCGGTGCCCGCTTACTTTCCGCTGATAGTCCGGGCGGGATTATTATTCTTGAGTTAAACCTGAATGATTATGTGCTTTCGGAAATTGCCAGTATTATTGAATCCAATGATGCCAAAGTGCTGAGTTTTTTTGTCTCGCCCTATGAAAACTCCACAAAGATGGCCTTAACCATAAAAATTAATAAAATGGAATTAGGGCCGATTTTACAAACATTTAATCGCTATAACTACATTATAAAAGCTTCTATGTCAGAGCAAGATGATTATGATGATCTTATGGACAACTACGATTCCCTGATGAATTACCTGAATATCTGAATATGTTGATCCGGAAAGAATACCTGGCAGGATTCCTGTTTTTATTTAATAGTGTATTATCTTCGGCGGGCATCTGTCCGTTAACCACGCCGGCTTTCGACAGCCTTTATGTTCAGGATATACAAATCACGGGAAATAATAGAACCAGGGCAACTATTATCCTGCGTGAACTGGAATTTGATAATCACAGCTGGATTCATAAAGGGGAGTTGCCCAAATTATTCACAGAAAGCCGGGAGAATCTGATAAATTCTTCCTTGTTTAATTATGTTGAACTTGATACACTTCATGCTTCAGAGGATAAAAATATTATCATTCAGATTGTTCTGAAGGAGCGATGGTATACATGGCCCTTTCCTGTTATCGAATCCAGGGAACGCAATCTAAATTCCTGGTGGGAAAAAAAGGAACTGGATAAGCTTACTTATGGCTTGTATCTCCGGCAGGAAAATGTCAGAGGTCGTATGGAGGTTTTTGAAGTTAAAATCAGTAGGGGATTTGATGAAGAGTTGGTTGTTGGTTACCTGATTCCATATATAAACCGGCAACAAACACTCGGATTAGGATTATATTCCGGCTGGGTAAAAAATCATGCAGTAAAAGTTGCCACCATAAATAACAAAGAAGTTTTTTTAAAACATGACAACGATTACCTGAATGAAGAGAACTTTTTTGCCACTTTGCTTACTTACCGCAGAAATATTCATACCACACATAGCCTGGAATTGCGCTATGATAATTTTTATTTCCATGATTCCATTTCTTTCGTTAATTCACGCTATGTGGCAAAAGGAATAAATGATCCGGATTTTTTTTCCTTCATATATACCCTAAAAATTGATCATCGTGATTATAAACATTATCCCCTGAAGGGAGTTTATGCTGATTTTATGGTAGTAAAATATGGCCTGGGAATTACAGCTAAGAAGGGAATTGATATGCTCTATACCCAATACAATCTTCGTAAATATTGGCAGATCAATGGGCTGGCCTTTTTTGCTTCCGGGATATCTGCCAAGGTATCTTTTGACCGGTTTCAGCCATATTTTAAGCAACAGGGATTGGGCTACAACAGGGATTTTGTCCGAGGGTTTGAGTATTATGTAATTGATGGCCAACATTATGCCCTGTTTAAAAATAACCTGAAATTCCGCTTACTGCCAACCATACATAAACGTTTAACTATTATTCCGATTGAGAAGTTCAGAAGTTTTCGACTTACTCCTTTTCTGAATCTTTTTTGCGATGCAGCATGGGTTGAGGATGAAATACATGATATGCAAAATTCATTATCGAATCGCTTTTTACTTGGATATGGTGTAGGTCTGGACGTATTAAGTTATTATGATGCAGTAATGCGGGTTGAATATGCTTTGAACAATTTACAGGAAAGAGGTATCTTTATACACTTCATGGCACCGATATAAAGCCAGTTATTATGAAAAGGATCGCAATTTTCGGTAAACAAATACCAGACAATGCATATGTATATATTCAGGAACTTATAGATAAAGTTCAGCAGGAAAATGGTGAACTCATTGTCTATAATAAATTTTTGGGTCAAATCTCTGACAGGGTCGATATTAATGGTAATATACAAACTTTTAATAACCATCGGGAACTGGCGCAAAAAGCGGATGTTTTGCTAAGTCTTGGCGGTGATGGTACAATGTTGGATACCCTGATGTTGCTGAGAAATTCAGGAATACCTGTTTTGGGCGTCAATCTTGGCAGGTTAGGTTTTCTGGCCAGCATCATGAAAGAAAAAATTATCCTGGCTATCGATGAACTTATGAAGGGGCATTATTCTATTGATAATAGAACCATGATTGCTATCTGTGATGATGAAGACAAATTCGGGGAGGTCAACTATGCCCTGAATGAGATCACGGTCTATAAAAAAGATCTTTTATCCATGATTTCGGTAAAGGTTTATATCAATGATGAGTTTGTGAATAAATACTGGGGCGATGGTATCATCATTGCAACCCCTACTGGCTCAACAGCATATAGCCTGAGCTGTGGCGGCCCCATTGTGGTTCCTGAATCAGAAAGTTTTGTTATTACCCCGATTGCAACCCACAATATGTCGGTAAGACCTATTGTGTTTTCGGATAATCGTGAAATAAAAATTGAGGTCATTGGCCGTGAAAATGACTTTATGGTTTCTCTTGATTCCCGCAAGGCTATTTTTTCATGTGGCAAAACCATTCGGCTACGTAAAGCAGATACTCAGGTAAATTTAATCCGCATGGAAAATGAGAACTTCTTCAAAACCATCCGGAATAAATTGCTTTGGGGACTGGATTTGCGCAATTAATATAGGCACCCTCTTTCCAAATATGGGAGTTTTATTTCTGCGTAATAGTTCTAATATGCTGATAAACATGATTTTGGCTTTTTTGGTATAAATTGTGCAATTCCAGTTAATGGCATAGGAGATGGTTATTAAGGTTTGAATGTTAATATTTACAATATCCTGATACCCTGATATGCGAGGATAGAATCCTTATATTTGTAATAACATTGATATCAACCATATGAGAAAGTCAATTTTTATTTTGACCGTATTATTTTTATTTCTGGTTTCCGAGCATTTATCCGCACAACGTTTCAAGTTTCGTTCCAGGGCTTCGCGTCTTCGTACACATGAATTTGTATTTGGCATCGGTGCAACTACATTTCTGGGGGATTTGGGGGGCGCAAACGCGATTGGAACAAACGGCATGAAAGACCTTGATATTCCGGCAACACGACCGGTTCTTCAATTGGGATATTTGTACCAGTTTCGCAAGCACTTTGGCTTAAAGACCAGTTTATTTCTGGGGCAGCTTGCCGGAGATGATAACTGGACGGATGAGAAATTCAGGAATAACCGCAATCTGCATTTTAAAACCAATATTATTGAGCTTTCAACCCAGCTGGAAGTTTCTGTGATCAGTGGCGGAAGACAGTCCCGACGCTTTTTTAGCCTTAGCCGCAGGAGCAGCGGATACGGGGTCGTTCCGTTTTCATTATATGGATTTGTGGGTGTCGGAGGTTTTTATTATAACCCTAAAGCCAAGTATACCAACGGTGACTGGTATAGTTTAAAACCATTGTCTACAGAAGGCCAGGGGCTATTCCCAACCCGTAAGAATTATTCACTGGTGCAATTAGTTGTTCCGGTTGGACTGGGATTACGATATTATATCAGTAATGAATGGTCTATTGGAATTGAATATGGCCGAAGGTTTAGCTTTACGGATTATATTGATGATGTATCAAAATCTTATGCTGATCCTAATGTTCTGATGCAGGAAGTTGGCCCGGAAGCTGTTTATTTTGCAAATCCATCGCCCACTGCTCAGGATCCTGACAATGATCTTTACGGAAGTACCCTTGCCGGGCAACAACGCGGAGATCCCAGGGATAAGGATGCTTATATGTATGCTTTGATCACGATATATTACAAAATAGCACGCTACTCAGCCCGCCTGTATAGGTACTAATTCATTTTATTTGGTTTTTTTGTATCATTTTTATTGAATTTGCGTTTTAAAATGGGGAATGTAAATTTGAAAGGAAAATTTTTTTACATTTGAGCTTTTGACAGACTGTATCAGTGAAATCCGCATACAATGAAAAAAATAGTATTCTTATTTTTTATCCTTTTTCTCAGCCTGACTGGCTTTTCTCAGCGTTCAGAAATTGGTTTTATGTTGGGAACGTCTTATTATCAGGGCGAATTAAACGGGAATAATTTTTTTGTTGCTCCCCAGCCTGCCGGTGGATTGTTATACAGATATGCTATTAATCCCAGATGGGCCTTTAAAATGAGTGCATATTATGGCACCATCGCAGGGGATGATGCAAACACCGGAGGTGATGATGTTCGTAATCTTAGTTTTCAATCTTTCATCCTGGATGTTTCACCCCAGATTGAATGGAATTTTTCGAAGTATGCTACTGGAAGCAGGTATCCGTTTTCACCGTATGCTTTTGTTGGTGTTTCACTTTTTTTCTTTAACCCTAAAGCAGAATATGGAGGTGACTGGTATGATTTACAACCACTTGGCACAGAAGGCCAGGGAACAACAAGCTATCCCGACCGTTCACCATATTCCCTGAGCCAGATTGCCATTCCTTTCGGCCTCGGCCTTAAAATGAGTATTTCGAAAAATACCAGCTTTGGAATAGAAATTGGAATACGAAAAACATTTACCGATTATCTGGATGATGTAAGCACAACCTATGCTGATACTTCTGTGCTTCATGCTGAGAATACAGAAATATCCAAATTATTAGCTGACAGATCCGGAAGATGGTTTATGGAAGGTGCTGAAAGAGGTGATGAAAAAGATAAGGATTGGTATACGTTTGTGGGTGTCACATTTACCTTTAAGCTCACCGGCAAGGATAAAAATTGCCCGGCATATGATTCCGGAAGCAATTTTAGGGAATATTTCAGATTCAGGTAATCTTAAATTTTCTTAAATCTATGCTTGCCTGATTATTACGAAAATGCCTGAATTCAGAGTAGCTAGCTTATTAATACTACTAATTGTACTGTACGCGTTATTTTTTTGAGAATTCCATATCCCGTTTTGTTGCAAAGATTTTTTATATTTGTCCTTGATATATCCGGGATTTTGAAATTAAAAACGGATTTAATCTGATGCCCAAATGAAAAAAATTATTCTCCTTATTGCCAGTTTTCTTTTTGTGATCCATATTCAGGCACAAAGAAATGAATTTGGACTGTATCTGGGTACATCCTATTATATCGGGGATCTGAATCCCCAAAACCATTTTGGCCTTACACAACCCGCTGGTGGACTAATCTACAGATATAATTTTAATCCACGATGGACATTAAAAGTTACAGCCCTGTATGGTCATATTCAAGCCAGCGACGCGGAAACCAATAATAATGATCCGCGAAACCTGAGCTTTCGCTCCCATGTTGTTGAATTCTCACCTCAACTTGAATTGAACTTTCTGCCTTATTTTACGGGTAGTAAAAAACATAACTGGACGCCGTACATTTTTGGAGGTGCAGCCTTATTTAATTTCAATCCTAAAGCAGAGCTTGATGGTGAATGGTATGAATTACAACCAATGGGAACAGAAGGCCAAACCACAACTAAATATTCTGACAGGGAATTATATAAATTAACACAGTTCTCTTTCCCTTTTGGAGCCGGACTTAAAATTAGCCTTTCGAATTCAGTGTGTATTGGTTTGGAATGGGGAATACGAAAGACTTTCTTTGATTACATTGATGATGTCAGCCTGACATATGTTGAACCCGATTTATTATTTTTTGAAAACGGGGCGTTGGCTGAAATCTTTGCAGACCGATCGGATCCTACTCTCACGCATGAAGCAGGCACGGAAAGAGGTAATTCCAGAACAACTGACTGGTATTCTTTTGCCGGATTAACAATTACCTTTGTCGTTGGTAAGAATTGGGGCAATGACTGCCCGGCTCATAAGCAATTCTTTGACTACGATAATTTTCTTTATTACTAGATATTTTAATACAGGATTTTGAGGGCGATATGACAACGAGTTTGAAAGATAAAATAAATCTGGAACACCTTCCCAGGCACATTGCTATTATTATGGATGGGAATGGCCGATGGGCAAAACAAAGAGGAAAGGAACGTTCTTTCGGGCATTTGAATGGTGTGGAAGCAGTAAGAAATACTGTAGAGGCTGCTGCTGAGCTTGGTGTGCAATATCTTACACTTTATGCTTTTTCTACAGAAAACTGGAAACGACCAAAAATTGAAATAGATGCCCTCATGAGTTTGCTGGTAACAACTATTCATGAGGAAACAAAAACACTAAATGATAATAATATTCGTTTGCAGGCTATTGGAAACATTAGCAGCTTAACAGGTAATTGTTACAGAGAATTGCAAGAAGCAATAGCTAAAACAGAAATGAATTCAAGAATGACCCTCATACTTGCTCTTAGCTATAGCGCCAGGTGGGAACTGATGATGGCTGCCAGAAATATTGCTGATAAAATTGCAAAAAATGAATTATCACCTAGTAACATTGACGAAGAATTATTAAATGACCACCTTACTACAAAAGATTATCCTGACCCGGAATTGCTCATCCGAACCAGCGGGGAATTCAGGATCAGTAATTTTCTTCTGTGGCAAATCGCATATACAGAATTATATTTTACCCCCAAATTATGGCCTGATTTCAGAAAAAATGACCTCTATGAAGCCATCCTTAGCTTTCAGGCCAGAGAAAGAAGATTTGGTAAAATCAGTGAACAAATAAATTAAGAAGATATTTTGGATAATGATGAGATATATTTGTTGTGTTTTTCTAATTTGGTTGATATCCATACCCATACAGGCACAGATAAATTTCGGAGATGATATTCCTGACTTTGACTATGCTAATCCCCATGAATATGAAATTGGTGGTATAACCATTAGTGGTGTTCGCTATTTGGACCATAATGTGTTAATTATGCTTTCAGGACTTTCAGTCGGCGATATGATTGAGATTCCAGGAAGTGATATTTCTGATGCCATCCAGAAATTGTGGGATCAGGGCTTTTTCGAACATATATCCATTTCAGCAAGCGGTATACAGGATGACATGATTTTCCTTAATATCGAATTTAAAGAAAAACCCCGTCTTTCTAAATATTCATTCAGAGGGGTGAAAAAAGCTGAAGCCGAAAATTTGCGGGATGAAGTGAGCCTTATTCGTAATGATGTTGTTACGGATAATGTAATAATGAAAACCCGCAACAGGGTTAAACAATACTTCAGGGATAAAGGATTTCTCAATGCTGAGGTTAAAATCTCACAGTTGCCTGATACAGCTTTTGCCAATAGTGTGATACTCTATATTGATATTGATAAAAATAATAAAGTAAAGATCAATGAGATAAACATTTTTGGTAATGAAAATCTCCCCGATAATAAAATAAAACGGTTCTTAAAAAGCACCAAGGAAAAGAAGATCTACCGCATTTTTAAATCATCAAAATTCATTGAAGATGATTTCAGGGAAGACAAAATTTCACTGATTGACAAATATAATGAATTGGGTTATCGGGATGCTATGTTTCTTAATGACTCTATTTATAAACATAATGATAATACCATTAACCTGGATATTCATATTGATGAAGGAAATAAATATTACATCAGAAGCATCACCTGGAAAGGCAATACCATACATTCTGATGAAGCATTAAGCAATGTGTTAAAAATGTATAAGGGTGATGTTTATAATAAAAATCTTTTGCAGGCTAATCTGACTTTTAACCCCAATGGGCAGGATGTAAGCTCCGTATACCTTGATGACGGGTATTTGTTTTTTCAGGTAACCCCTGTTGAAATTAGTGTAAAAAATGATTCTGTTGATCTTGAAATTCGCTTATATGAAGGCAAACAAGCCAGAATAAACAAAGTAGCGATATCAGGCAACACCAGAACCAACGATCATGTTGTGATCAGGGAGGTTAGGACAAAACCGGGCCAGCTTTTCAGCCGGGCTGATATTATCAGGACCACACGGGAACTTGCCCAATTGCGCTATTTTAATCCGGAAACACTGGAGCCGGTTCCTTTACCTAATCCTACTGACGGTACTGTTGACATAGAATACAAGGTTGAGGAAACTTCCTCCGACCAGTTTGAACTCTCGGGTGGTTGGGGTGCTGGCCGATTGGTTGGTACCATTGGTTTATCTTTTAATAATTTTTCCACCCGCAATATTTTTAAGAAAAATGCCTGGAGACCTTTACCTTCCGGGGATGGTCAGAAATTAAGTGTTCGTGCACAATCCAACGGCAGGTATTACCAGGCCTACAATATGTCCTTTACAGAACCCTGGCTTGGTGGTAAAAAACCCAATTCTTTCAGTGTTTCCCTGTATCATTCAGTGCAATCGAACGGATATGATAATGATAATCCGCTACGACAGGCCATAACCATTAATGGGGTTACCGTTGGTTTGAGCAAACGGGTGAAATGGCCTGATGACTTTTTTGTTCTGAGTTATGGTTTGTCTTTGCAAAATTACGTGCTGGAAAATTACTATTCCCTGTTTAGCTTTAGCGATGGCTATTCTAATAACCTGAATGCTTTTTTTACCCTGGCCCGGAATTCTATTGACCAACCTATATATCCAAGAGGCGGATCAGAAGTATCCCTGAGCCTGCAGGTAACGCCACCATACTCATGGAGCATTTGGAGCGACAAAGACTATTCAGATGTTAGCGATCAGTACAGGTATAAATGGATTGAATACCATAAATGGAAATTTCGCACAAGTTATTATCAATCTTTGGCAGGAAATTTGGTATTAAGTACACGGTTCAGGTTCGCTTTCCTTGGCTATTATAACAAGGATATCGGATATTCGCCCTTTGAAAGATATTATGTTGGAGGTGACGGACTCTCCGGATATGCTTTGGATTCAAGAGAGTTAGTTGGTTTGCGGGGATATGCAAACAATACATTAACCCCTCGCGGACCCGACGGATACATAGGAGCTACCATGTATGATAAATTTACGGTAGAACTGCGTTATCCTGTTTCTCTAAACCCAAGTGCTACCATCTATGCACAAGCTTTCCTCGAAGCAGGCAATGCCTGGCTGGATTTTAAAGAGTTCAATCCATTCAGCTTATACCGCTCTGCCGGTTTTGGGGTGAGGATTTATCTGCCCATGTTTGGCTTGCTTGGACTTGACTGGGGCTTCGGTCTGGATGAAGTGCCTGGCCTCGATGATGCTAATGGTGGCCAGTTCCATTTCTCAATCAACCAGTCAATTGATTAATAAAAACGCTTAATATCAGGAGAACTTATTATGAATACTTTAACATCTTTAAAAATGAGAACCTTATTTATATCCTTATTTTTTGCGGCTGCCTTTTTGTTTACTGCCGGAAATGCTTACGCACAGAAATATGCCTATGTTGATACCGAATATATTCTGAACAAAATTCCTGAATATGGTGATGCCCAGGCAGAATTGGATGAACTGGCTGTAGACTGGCAAAAGGAAATTGAAGCTAAATTTGCTAAAATCAGTGAAATGTATGATAAATACAGAGCTGAAGCTGTGCTTCTGCCCGAAGATATCAAACAGCAACGAGAAGATGAAATTGTTAAAATGGAAAAAGAAGCAAAAGCACTGCAAAAAAAATACTTTGGCAGTGAAGGAGATCTGTTTATACGAAGACAGGAGCTGATTAAACCTATCCAGGATAAGGTTTACAATGCTATTGAAGAAATGGCTACCCGCAAAAATTATGATTTTATTTTCGATAAAGCCGGAGAATTAACCATATTGTTTGCTGATCCCAATTTGGATATTAGCAATGATGTTCTTGAGAAAATGGGCTATTCTGCAACCGAAACAAACTAAGAAATTATTTTTTGTTTAATCCGGGTTTATTTCTCTATATTTGCAAGCTATTGCCGGAAAAATATTTATAAAACATTGAATATGAAAAGAATAGTAAAGATTAACATCATTCTTATTTTATTACTGGGTTTAACAACAAACCTGAACGCGCAGAATACACTGAAAATTGGCCATATTAATTCCAATATTCTCTTATCAATGATGCCTGGAATTGATACTGCAGAAGCCAAGCTGGAAGAAAGAGCCAAGTACTATGAGAGACAGTATGAGATTATGCGAAATGAGTACAATACCAAATTGGAAAATTACATGGCAAAAGCAGAGAATGAGAATTTGAGTGATCTGGAAATGGAGATTATTGAAGATGAATTAAAAAGTCTGCAGGAACGCATAGAAAAGTTTCAGGGTAAAGCTCCTAAAAATCTGGAAGAGGAGAAAGCTAAATTGTATGATCCTATTATTAAAAGGGCTCAGGCCGCTATTGATGAAGTTGCCAGGGAAAATGGCTACACATATATTATCGATACCGGATACGGAATTCTTGTATACTTTGAAGAATCTGATGATATTTTGCCATTGGTCATAAAGAAACTGGGAATTGAAGATAAAGAGATCCCTGAGAATGTTCAGTAAAAGAAATTACTAATTCTGAGAAAGGCCGTATATGCAATATGCGGCTTTTCTTATTTATACCAACCGGCATACATACTGTATGCATTGGCAATTCTGTTAACCTGTCCTTCAAGGAGTTTTTTGTCAATGGTTTTGATCTTTTTAGCCGGAACACCGGCATACACACTTCCTGATTCAATAAGGGTGTTTTCTTTTATAAGTGCGCCGGCAGCTATTATGCTGTTAGATTCTACTACGGCATGGTCCATTATTATTGCCCCCATACCAACCAACACGTGGTCATGGATTGTACAACCATGGATAAGGGCGCGATGGGCAATTGAAACATAATTCCCAATGTTAACAGGGGCTTTCTGGTAAGTGCAATGAACAATGACTCCGTCCTGCAGGTTCACGTGATCTCCAATGCGAATATAGTGTACATCTCCGCGAACCACTGCATTGAACCATATACTGCAATCATCTCCGATTATTACATCTCCGATAAGTGTGGCATTATCAGCCAGGAAACAATTATTGCCAATTTCGGGTGTTTTATCACGAACAGTTTTTATGCATGCCATGGAATGAAAATTTAATAGTCATTAAAGCTTCCGCTACCAGGTTTAGCTCTGTCTTTATCCTCACGGGGGTAATCCAGTGAGTAATGCAGGCCCCGGCTTTCTTTTCGTTGATTTGCCATTTTTATGATCAGGTAACCTATATTGATAAGGTTTCTGAGTTCACACAATTTGACAGTTAATAGAGATTTTTGATATAGCTGTTCCGTTTCAAGGTAAAGAGTTTCAAGTCGGTCCAGGGCTCTTTTCAAACGGAGGTTAGAGCGGACAATACCAACATAATTGCTCATTATCGATTGAAGTTCTTTATAGGACTGGGTAATCAGGATCATTTCTTCGGGGTAATCTGTCCCTTCTGCATTCCAATCCGGAACATCATCCATAAAATCTATGTGATTTATTTTCTGAAGCACATCTAAACTGGCGCGGTGCGAAAAAACGGCAGACTCCAGGAGGCTGTTTGATGCCAGACGGTTTGCACCATGTAAGCCCGTTGAACTGCATTCTCCTGAAGCATAAAGGTTTTCAATGGAGCTTCGGGCATATTCATCAACTTTAATGCCTCCACATATATAATGAGCAGAAGGAATTACAGGAATCATTTCCTTGCTGATATCTAAACCGAGGCTGAGGCATTTAGCATAAATGGAAGGAAAACGTTGCAGAAGCATATCTTTCCCGAGGTGACACGCATCCAGTAAAACATAATCTTCTCCATTTAATTTCATTTCATTGTCAATAGCACGTGCTACAATATCCCTGGGTGCAAGAGAACCACGCTCGTCGTATTTTTGCATGAATTCATCCCCGTTCATAGTTTTTAAATTAGCTCCGGCCCCGCGCATTGCCTCAGTTATCAGAAATGATGGCTTTTCGCTAGGGTTATATAGAGATGTTGGATGGAATTGTATGAACTCCATATTTTCAATTCTGCCTTTTGCCCTGTAAGCCATGGCTATTCCATCTCCCGTAGCAATAACCGGATTAGTGGTTGTATTATATACATTACCTGCACCCCCAGTAGCAATAAGAGTGGTTTTTGATAGTATAGTGCTGATGGACCCATCCTCCGGATTAAGTACATAAGCACCATAGCAACATACTTCCGGAGTGTTCTGTTTTACTGTTTCTCCGAGATGATGCTGCGTAATAATATCAATCGCAAAATGATTTTCCCAGATTTCAATGTTTGGATGATCCCAGACCCTTTTTACCAGGGCACGTTGTATTTCATATCCAGTGCTGTCTTTATGATGGAAAACACGGTTCTCAGAATGACCGCCCTCTTTAGCAAGGTCATATTTACCGCTTTGTGTTTTATCGAAATTTGCTCCCCAGGCAATAAGCTCCTTCACCCGCTCTGTCGACTCCATGATAGTTAGTCGCACCATTTTTTCGTCACTCAGGTCATCACCGGCAATCATGGTATCCCTGATATGCTTTTCGTAGGAGTCAGGCTCATACATTACAGCAGCAATGCCACCCTGAGCATACCTGGTTGCGGTTTCCTCAACGGTATCTTTTGAAATGATCAGAACTTTTCCCTGATCAGCTACTTTAATTGCAAAACTTAGCCCGGCTATACCAGAACCTATAACCAGGAAATCAACTTTTTTTCTCATTTGTGATATTGTGTAATCTTATATATTCAATAGCAAACGGTCAGGATCTTTTCCTGCAAAAAGCATCCTTACAGGATTTTCCAAAAGTTCTTTAACCTTTACCAGGAAACTCACAGAATCTCTGCCATCTATCAGGCGATGATCGTATGACAGCGCAATGTACATTATGGGCTTGATTTCTACTTTCCCGTTTATCGCAACCGGTCTGTCAACAATATTGTGCATGCCCAGTATGGCACTTTGTGGAGGATTTAATATTGGTGTCGACATCATGCTTCCGAAAACACCTCCGTTTGTGATGGTGAATGTCCCTCCCGTCATCTCATCAAGGCTAAGCTTGTTATTGCGCGCCTTTATCGCCAGTTCATTTACCTTTTTTTCTATTTCAGCAAAACTCAGTTTTTCTGCATTCCGAATGATCGGAACCATTAGCCCTTTTGGAGCAGAAACAGCAATGCCAATATCTACAAATTTGTAGATTACAACTTCGTCCTTATCCAGCATGGAATTGATCATTGGAAAATCCCGCATTGCCTCGGTAATAGCTTTTGCAAAAAATGACATAAAACCCAGGGATACTTCATGGGTTTCTTTGAAGAGCTCCTTGTATTTCTTTCGTAATTCCATTACCGGAGCCATATTCACTTCATTGAAAGTGGTGAGCATGGCGGTTTCATTCTTGACTGTTACCAGTCGTTCAGAAAGCTTCAGGCGTAAGGTCGACATTTTTTGCCGTTCGCTTGTTCTTTTTCCATCCCATTCATCTTCAACTATTCCGGAAAATTGCCCTTTTGCACCTTTGTTTTCCAGGTAGAAGGCAACATCATCTTTATTAACCCGCAGGTTTTTGAAAAAGGTTGTAATTTCTGATTTGCTGATGTTGTTTTCTTGCATCAGTTTCTTTGCCAGGGGTGAAAAGTGCAAAGGCTTATCTTCTTCTATTGTTTTTTGTTTGTCCTCAACTTTTTGGGATGCTGGTTTTTTATCTGCTTCTTTTTCCGGAGTATCTGCTTTTTTGGTTTGAAGGCTTTCGTTATCTGATGATTTTCTCTCAGGTTTTTTAGCTTTGGTATCTATTGTAGCAATGGTGGCCCCAACCTCAATTGTTTCCCCTTCTTCAATAAGGATAGCAATCTCACCTTCTTCTTCAGCACTGATGCTCAATGTGGCTTTATCGGAGTCAATTTCAGCTATTTCTGTATCTTTCTCAACAAAAAATCCGTTCTTTACCAGCCAGCTTGCAAGTTGAACCTGTGTGATAGACTCTCCAGGGCTTGGGACCTTAACTTCGATTTTCATTATTTTGTATTATTTAATCAAAATTAATAATTTAAATACATCTGTGATTTCATGAATATGTATTTTCTTTTCTATGCTATTTGAAAAGCATATATTATTTCACAGATTTGGAAATATACTCCCATTCTTGTTCAACACAATGCATATCACATTCCTTCTGTGCCCATTCGCATGTGCATAAACCTATGGCTTTATCAATCACCTTCTGATGCCTGATTTTATGAAACTGGCTGGAACCGGTTGCCGGACTGGCGCTTGCGCCACGGCTGGCAAACAGCCTAAGCGGAATATCTTTCAGGTTGTGATGCAGAAACTGCCAGGCACCCATGTTTTCAGGTTCTTCCTGTACCCAGAAGTAATGCTTTGCATTTGAATATTTTTCCAATATTTCATTAAATTGTTTCAGTGGCAACGGATAGATTTGTTCCAGTCTGACAATTGCCGTCTTTTCCGGATGCTTGCTTCTGTTTATGTTGGCAACTAAATCATAATAGAATTTCCCGGTACAAAAGAGGATTTTTTCCACTTTTTCCGGTATTGCCTGAGCATCATCAATAACTTCTTTAAAACCTCCGGTATTAATGTCATCCAAAGAGGAGACACATTCAGGATGCCGCAACAGGCTTTTCGGAGTAAATATTACCAGTGGTTTTCTGAACTTTCGTTTCAGTTGTCTTCTGAGAATATGGAAAAGATTTGCCGGTGTTGTGCAGTTGGCTACCTGAATATTGTTATGGGCGCACAGGTTGAGAAACCTTTCCATTCGTGCACTGGAATGTTCAGGTCCCTGGCCTTCATACCCATGAGGCAGGAATAAAACGAGGTCATTCATATTATTCCATTTTTCCTCGGCACTTGCAATAAACTGATCAATAATGATTTGCGCTCCATTATTGAAATCTCCAAATTGAGCTTCCCAAATGGTAAGAGTATCCGGGGTAGCGAGGGAGTAACCATATTCAAAACCCAATACTCCGTATTCCGAAAGCAGGGAATTATAGATGTCAAATTTTGCCTGCTTACTATGGAGGTGATTCAGGGGCGTGTATTTTTCAGATGTATCTTCAAGAATGATACTTGCATGCCTGTGCGAAAAGGTGCCCCTTTCCACATCCTGGCCGCTAATTCGAATCGGAATACCCTCATATAACAAGCTCCCGTATGAAAGGAGCTCACCCATAGCCCAGTCAATTTTATTTTCTTTGCTTACCATATTCCAGCGGTCATTCATCAGTTTGCCTGATTTACGGAATACGTTTGAGTTTTCAGGAAGGAGGGTTATTTTTCTGGCAATTTCTAACAAAATATCTTTATCTACTCCTGTCTGCGGTGATTGACGAAAATCTTCTTCGCTTGCTCTGTTTATTTCTGTCCAGGTTTTTTCCAGAAAATAACTTATATGGGCTTTTTCAATATTTTTAGAAGAATGCAACTCTTTTTCCAGTTGTTCATTAAACTGTTTCCCGATAGCTTTTGCTTCATCAGGGTTAATGAGTTTTTCTTTTTTTAGTTTTTCGATGTAAATTTGTAATGGATCCGGGTGTTTCTCAATTATTTTATAGAGTGAGGGCTGCGTGAACCTTGGTTCATCGCTTTCGTTGTGTCCGTATTTTCTGTAGCAAAGCAGGTCTATAAAAACATCTTTATTGAATTCTTTACGGTATTCCATGGCAAGATCAATGGCATAGCAAACAGCTTCCACATCATCACCATTTACGTGGAATATAGGAGATTGTATAACTTTTCCTACATCAGTACAATAGGTGCTTGACCTCCCATCCAGGTAATTTGTTGTAAACCCCAATTGGTTATTTATTACCAGATGTATAGTACCTCCTGCTTTATAACCGGGCAGTTCTGACATTTGGATTACTTCATAAACAATCCCCTGGGCAGCAATAGATGCATCTCCGTGGATCAGGATAGGTGTTACCTTATCATAGTCTCCATTGTATTCATGGTCAATTTTAGCCCTGGCTATTCCATTAACCACAGGATTAACGGCTTCGAGATGGCTTGGATTTGGGGAAATCGTTAGGGTGACATTTTGCCCGATATCTGTTTTCCGTTGTGATGTATATCCCAGATGGTATTTTACATCCCCCAGCAATCCGTCTTCATCATATTCTTTTCCGGCAAATTCTGTGAATACATCTTCATGGGCTTTATTGAGAATATTCGTCAATACATTTAGCCTGCCACGATGCGGCATACCAATGATAAACTCACTTGTGCCAAGCTTTGCCCCTTTTTCAATTACCATATCCAAAGCTGGTATCAAAGATTCAGCTCCTTCCAGTGAAAATCTTTTCTGACCAGGAAATTTTTTGTGGATGAATTTTTCAAAATAAACGGCTTCACTCAGTTTATGAAAAATATGCTTTTTGTCAGATGCATTGAAGGAAGGAATATTCTTGCCTGATTCCATTTTATCCCGCAGCCAGTCACGTATCTTTGTATTTCTGATAAAATGGTATTCCACGCCCACTGACCTACAATAGGTTGTTTGCAAATGTTCAAGGATGTCTTTTAAGCTGGCTTTTCCAAGTCCAATATTATTTCCTGCATAATATATTCTGTCCAGATCGTGCTCGCTTAATCCAAAATTTTCAAGATCCAGTGTAGGCGTGTATTGCCTCCGTGTCCTGACAGGATTTGTTTTTGTAAAAAGATGTCCTCGTTCACGATAAGCGTTGATAAGATTGACTACTTTGAATTCAGAAGGGTAATACTCCGGATCATTGGCAGAAATAGTATTATCTGTATGAGCAAATTCGTAGCCCTCAAAGAATCTTCGCCATCCATCTTCAACACCATCAGGATTATTTTTGTAGGTTTTATAAAGGTCTTCAAGAACATTGCTGTCAATATTACTCAGGTAAGAATATTTATCCATGAAGCACTTCTTTAATAATTGGACAAAAATACATAAATGTATTATATAAGTAACTGCTAATCAAAAGCATGTTAGTTGGTTTCAATTAGTGATAAAGGTACATACTAAGTTATAACAAAAAAAAAACCCCGGAGTTTCCGGGGTTTAGATTTTTTTTGGTTTTTTGATTATTCCGGGATAATCGCTTCAACAGGACATACATCTGCACATGCACCACAATCAGTGCATACATCAGGATCAATTACATAGATATCACCTTCTGCAATTGCGTCAACCGGACATTCATCGATGCATGTACCACAAGCTGTGCAGTCGTCTGTTATTTTATAAGCCATGACAAAAAAGTTTAAATAGTTTGTAATAATAATTTGCCCACAAATATATAAACTTTTAATTGTATGGTAAATAAATTTATTTAGAAGTCATTATAAATAGCAAATCAACGAGATGTTTATGTTAAAAAATCGTAAAAAATTATGTAAAAATCTGAGGTGGTGCCAAAAATTACTTCTAACTTTGTTTCGTTTTTAAATTCTTTGATATGACTCAAAAGAACAGTAAGGTTCGCAACCTGGAAGAAGTAGTGATAAAATTTGCTGGTGATTCGGGAGACGGAATGCAATTAACAGGAGCATTGTTTTCTGATGCCACTGCGCATGCTGGTAATGATTTTGCTACTTTTCCGGATTATCCATCGGAGATCCGTGCTCCGGAAGGAACAGTTGCGGGTGTATCCGGATTTCAAATCCATATAGGGAAGAAAGATATTTACACAACCGGCGACAAGGCAGATATATTAGTTGCTATGAACCCGGCCTCCTTAAAGTCGAATATAAAGTGGCTAAAAGGAGGAGCAACCATTATTGTTGATATAGATTCATTTGTTGACAAGGCCATTAATAAGGCAGGATATGATATGAATCCTTTAGATGACGAAAGTCTGAAGGATTATAACATTATTAAAGCGCCTATTTCGACCATGACACTGGAGTCCATAAAAGAACTTGATCTCAATCATAAAGCAGCCAGTAAAAGCCGAAATATGTTTGCGCTAGGGATGATGTTCTTTCTGTTCGACCGGGATTTTGATTCTGCGGATGATTTTTTTGAAAAAAAATTTGGTAAGAAACCAGTAATTGTTGATGCAAATAAGAAAGTCTTGCGTGCTGGTTATAACTATGCTGAAACTTTGGAGGCCATTAGTACCATCAATGTTGAACCGGCAAACCTAACAAAAGGGGTTTACAGAAATATTACCGGAAATATAGCAACTGCATGGGGGTTTTTAGCTGCTGCGGAACGGGCCGGTTTAAGTCTTTTCCTTGGTAGTTACCCCATTACACCTGCTTCTGAAATTTTACAGGAACTCTCACATCATAAGCAGTTTGGCGCAAAGGTCTTTCAGGCTGAAGATGAAATTGCCGGAATCTGCTCAGCAATAGGTGCCAGTTATACAGGCTCTTTGTCTATCACCACAACTTCTGGCCCCGGCTTGTCTTTGAAAAGTGAAGCTATTGGCCTTGCTGTAATGACTGAATTACCTCTTGTAATCGTTGATGTGCAGCGGGGTGGCCCATCAACAGGTTTACCAACAAAATCTGAACAGTCTGACCTGATGCAGGCTCTTTACGGAAGAAACGGTGAATGCCCGGTAATTATTCTGGCAGCATCTTCCTCCTCCAATTGTTTTTATTATGCCTACCTGGCAAGCAAATATGCTGTCGAACATATGACTCCCGTTATTCTTCTCACGGATGGTTATATTGCGAACGGATCAGAGGTATTCAAAATACCTAAAGTAGCTGATTTGCCTGAGATTTTTCCGCCTCTCGTTGCCGATAATGATAAAGATTATAAACCATACAGAAGAGATCCTGAAAAATTAAGCCGACGCTGGGCTATACCCGGAAAAGAAGGGCTCAGACATCGGATTGGAGGTCTTGAGAAGGAAGACATTACAGGTAACGTTTCCCACGACCCCCTAAACCATCAGAAAATGATTGAATACCGTGATGAGAAAGTAAAACGCCTGGTTAATTATTTTCCCGAACAGGAAGTATTCGGTAAGAATGAAGGCGATCTCCTGATAGTTAGCTGGGGCGGTACGTATGGTGTTATGCATGAGGCAGTTGAAGAAATGCAGAAAAAAGGGCATAAAATCAGCCTCGCGCATTTCTATTATATTAACCCAATGCCAGCTAATACAAAGAATATCCTGAAAGGATTCAAAAAAATCCTTGTGTGTGAGAACAACCTTGGTCAGTTTGTTAATGTCCTGCGAATGCAATTCCAGGAATTCGAATATCTTCAATTCAACAAAGTACAGGGTTTACCTTTCCTGATCTCTGAACTGGTTACAAAATTTGAACAAATTCTGGAGGAATAAGATGACAACGGTTAATACCTCAACTGCAAAACAAGATCTGACAAAGCAGGACTTTGTCAGCGACCAAATGGTAAAATGGTGCCCCGGTTGTGGCGCCCACGCTATTTTGAACTCTGTTGAAAAAGTATTCCCGGCTTTGGGAAAACGCAAAGAAGACTTTGCTATTATTTCCGGTATCGGTTGTTCTTCACGGTTTCCATATTATGTAAATACATACGGCATCCACGGCATTCATGGCAGGGCTCTTGCCATTGCCTCCGGTGTTAAAATTTCAAATCCTGATCTGAGTGTTTGGGTGGCTACCGGTGATGGCGACTCCATGGCTATTGGCGGCAATCATTTTATTCATACAATCCGTAGAAACATTGATATCAATGTAATGCTTTTTAATAATCAGATATATGGTCTCACCAAAGGTCAGTTTTCACCAACTACACCCAAAGGTTCAGTTACGAAAAGCTCACCCCAGGGAACACTTGAACAAGCTTTTAATCCGGGAGAACTGGTTATCGGTGCTCAGGGAACTTTCTTTGCCCGCATGATCGATAATGATCCTAAAATGATGTCAGAAATTATGCTGGAAGCTGCCAGCCATAAAGGTACATCTATTATGGAAATCATGCAGAATTGTATCATCTTCAATGATAAGGCACACGAGTTAATTGCTTCCAGAGAAACACGGGATGATTATACTATTCGGCTGAATCACGGTAAACCTATGATATTTGGAAGAAATATGGATAAAGGGCTCCGCTTAAACGGACTTAATATTGAAGTTGTTAAGCTGGGTAATAATGGTATCAGTGAAAAAGACCTCATCATCCATGATGCTTATGAATCTAATCCCGCTTTGCATGGTATCCTTGCACGCATGAGACCTCCTCATTTTCCAATGGCTGTCGGAGTTATCAGAAAAGTTGAAATGGAAACATATGAGCAAAATATGGAAGATGTGATTGCCCATGAAAGGCAACATTCACCCATGAAAAATGTAGATGACCTGCTAAATAGCGGCAATACCTGGACTATCTGATTCCTTTTCATAGTTCATTCCTGTAAATGCTTGCCAAGCGCTTGAAATATGCTCGTGCATATTGCATACGGCTGCCATACCATGCAAAGATTTCTCCGTCAACAAGCAGTATCTTCCTGTTTGGAAATATTCGGGTAAATTCCTGCCTGTCCTTTTCTCCAAAAGGATAAGGTTCTGATGAAAGCAAAAGCAGGTCAAAGGAAATACTGGCTAATTGGTTTTCTATATTTGGATATCTACCCGAGAAACTACTGACGGCATTGGTAAAACCTGCTTTTGATAGCATATCATCAATAAAACACGGTGATCCGGCCGCCATTAGCGGATCTTTCCAAATTATGTAAACAACCCGGGTGGACTGAAAAAAACAGATATCCTCAAAATCTTTTTTTATCCTGCTGTGCAATATTTCAGCCCGATCAGTTCGTTTAAGGTACTTGCCGAGAAATAGGATCATGTTAAGGGAATCATTCACTGTTTGAATATCAAAAAGCAATAAGGGAACCTGGTTGATAATTGATTCTACAAGTGACTTTCTTGTTTCTTCTTTCGAAAGGATGACCAAATCAGGATTATAGTGCATAAAATCTTCAGCTTTCACATCCCTGGGCCCCCCAAGGTTACGTATCCTGTCTTGTATTCCCATGGGTTTATTGCAAAAACTGCTGATCCCTTCAAGGCTATCTTCCAAATTAAGATCACATAGTGTTTCTGTGATCGATGGACACAGGGATATAATCCTTTTGAAAGTATACTTGTGTTGTAATGCTTTGTTGAAATGAGTATTGCTTACTATCATTGACTGAATTTTTTCGCTGTTGGAATGTTTGTCTTCATTGAATTCGTATTTTTGCCTTATGCTAAGATTATTAAGCAATTATATAAAAGAAAATGCACTTTTCACAACGCAGGACAATTTATTAATTGCGGTTAGCGGTGGCATCGATAGCGTTTTTTTACTTGACAGGATATCCCTTTTAGGCTATTCTTTTGGTATTGCCCATTGCCAATTTAATTTGAGGGGCAGAGAGTCTGCTGAAGATGCGATGTTTGTCGAACAATTGGCGAAGAGCTATAAAGCAAAGTTTTATTTGAAAGAATTTAATACACAGGATTATGCCATTGAAAACAGCATATCTATTCAGATGGCTGCCAGGGTTCTTCGATATAATTGGTTTATGGATATAGCCCGTAAATGGAAATACAATTATATTCTAACAGCACATCATCTGGATGATGCCATAGAAACTTATTTTATCAATCAGTTTCGGGGATGCGGTATCGCCGGGTTGCATGGCATGAAACCTAAAGAGGGTAATCTTGTCAGGCCTTTGCTTTTTGCTGCCCGAAAGGAGATAGAAGCTGCTGCAAAACAAAGTAATTTGAAATATCGAGAGGATAAAAGCAATGCTGAATTAAAATACCAGCGTAATTTTATTCGCCACAGGATACTGCCTGAAGTTGAAAAGATATTTCCGGCCTACAGGCATTCTGTTAATCAAAATATGCTTCGTTTTAGCGAAGCCGAAAAAATCATCGACGAAAAAGTAAAAGCATTTACAGATAAAATTATCCAAAAGGAACAATACATTTGCATACCTATAAAGCTTTTTGAGGAATTTAAACCCCCTCAGCTGTTTTTATATTATTTCTTGTCAGAATATGGATTTAATGAGACTGTTATCAGAGAAATAGCAAAGGCCATTCATGGGATATCAGGCAAGGAGTTTTTCTCCGTGACACACAGGGTGATTAAGAACAGAGAAGAATTGCAGGTTCATCCGGGAATTAAGAATGGGGATGACATATTTGAAATTGCAGATGCTGGAAGGTTAAATAATCTGCCTGTTCATTTGGAAATGTCATATATTGACTGGAAAGCGGATAAAAAAATCCCGGCCGATCCGAATATAGCATATCTTGATGCTGCTAAGCTTCGTTTTCCTCTGTATTTAAGAAGGTGGAGAACAGGAGATTGTTTTTATCCTTTAGGGATGGAGCAAAAAAAGAAATTAAGTGATTTCTTTGTAGACAATAAACTGAGCCTGGTTGAGAAAGAAAAAATATGGTTGTTATGCTCTCGAAATGATATTGTTTGGATAGCGGGACTGCGTATTGATCACAGATACAGAATTCGCAAATCAACAAAAAAAGTAATCATTATTAATTATAAACCTTTATGATTCTGGATTGTTTGGATTATATCCTGAACAGATTAGTTATATATATCTATATATTTTTATAAATTTGAGTGATCAAAAAAATAACTATGAAAAACAGTAGAAATTCGTTTCTGACCTTATTCCTTGGATTTTTATTTATAGGGTTGACTTTGGGCGATGCAGTGGCTCAAATTCAGAATCCTGTTAAGTGGGAGTTTAAATCAAAATCTCTTGGTGATGATGTGGTGGAGTTGCAGTTTATCGCCACAATAGATGATGGCTTTCATTTGTATTCCATGGATATTCCTCCCGATGGACCTATACCTACTTCTTTCATTATTCCTGAAAGCAACAATTATGAACTGCTTGGTGAAATGCAGGAATCACAGTCCATTTCTGAATACGATGCATTGTTTGAGATGACAATAAAGTTTTTCAGTGATGAAGCGGTTTTTAAGCAAAAAATACGGGTTAAGTCAGAAGAAGATTTTCGATTGTCAGGAACATTTGAATATATGGTTTGTAATGATGAAACCTGTGTGCCTTTTTATGATAATGATTATTCATTTAATATTTCCGGTGTTGTTATGGAAGCAGCAACAGAGGATCCGGATAAACTTGCTGAAGAAACAGATAATCAAACAAGTGAGATTGATGCAGATATGTTGGAAGAGGAGCTGAAAGCCGATACTGCCGAAAAGGTCTCTGCGAATAATACTGCTGAACCGGAAGCTCCGACACTAAATAATGAAGTTGTAACGGATAATAAAACGGATGAAGAAGAAGACTCTATGCTGGCCTTTTTCTTATTGGCTTTAGGGTTGGGTATTGTGGGTGCATTTACACCCTGTGTTTATCCGATGATCCCTATGACGGTTTCTTTCTTTCTAAACAGTAGCGGAAGTAAAGCCCAGGGTCGATTAAAAGCATTGTTTTACGGCTTCTCTATTGTTTTTATATATACTGTACTGGGTTTACTTGTAACTTTGTTCTTTGGGGCGAATGCAATAAAAATATTTGCCGATCACTGGTTGACGAATCTGATTTTTTATTTAATATTCGTAGTTTTTGCCGCATCATTCTTCGGAATGTTTGAAATTGTATTGCCAAGTAGATGGGTGAATAAATCAGATAAGCAGGCAGACAAAGGAGGATATGTTGGAGTATTTTTCATGGCATTGACCCTGGTAATTGTCTCTGTTAGTTGTACCGCTCCATTTGTTGGGACATTGCTGATTGAGGCCAGTAAAGGACAGGTTCTTAAACCTGCAATCGGAATGTTCGGGTTTTCATTTACATTTGCTTTGCCCTTTGTCATTTTTGCTTTATTTCCTGCTCTGTTAAAGAGCATGCCAAAATCAGGTGGCTGGATGAATTCTATGAAAGTAGTCCTTGCATTTTTGATTCTTGCATTCGGAACCAAATTCTTATCAGTTACAAACACCTATCTGGGTTGGAATATTCCTCGTGAAGTTTTCATTGCATACTGGATTGTATTATTCCTTATGCTTGGTTTATATTTGTTAGGGAAGATAAGGTTTTCCCATGATAGTGCCTTGACTTCTATTAAAGTACCAAGGTTGTTCCTTGCTATGATCAGTTTTGTTTTTGCAATTTCTTTATTGCCCGGATTAATTGGGGCTCCTGTAAAGACGATTGCGATTTTTATTCCTGAGGAATCATCTTTTAACCTAAAGCAAATTATTGAAAGCAGGAGCTTTACATCCGGGGATAAGTCAGCAGAAAGAACCTCAAAGGCTTTGTGCGATGAGCCCAGGTACAGCGATCAATATCATGTAAAATACAACCTGCCAGCCTATTTTGAATACAAGCAGGGGCTGGAATGTGCTAAAAAGCTCAACAAACCTGTTCTGCTGGATTTTAAAAGCAAAGCCTGTGTTAATTGTAAAAAAATTGAAAACTCAATTTGGTCGGATGAGGGTGTGCAGAAATTGATACGGGAAGAATATGTTTTGATTGTTCTATATAGTGATCAACGGACTGAACTTCCGGAGGAGGAATGGGTAACCTCCAGCATTAACGGAAAAGTGAAGAAAACGGCCGGATTACGCAACAAGGATTTTCAGATAAGCCGCTTTGGCACAAACGGAGAGCCGTATTACGTTATACTCGACACGAACGGAAATCAACTGATGGAAGGGATCGATTTCAGTCAGGCTAATTCGGTTGAAAATTACACCCAATATTTAAAAGACGGATTAGCGAAATTTGAAAGAAACCTGATAAAATAATTTATATGAGGCTCTGTATAAAATCTTTTGGGTTTGCTTCCCATCTTTTATTTCATGGCTTCTTTGAATTCCCCATAAAAGTATGAAATGGTTTCTATACCCTTGAAGAAGTTATCAAGCGGATAATTTTCATTAGGCGAGTGAATGGCATCTGATTCCAGTCCGAATCCCATCAATATGGATTTAATTTCCAGAATCTGTTCAAAAGTAGAGATTATCGGAATACTTCCTCCACTTCTAACCGGTATGGGTTTTTTGCCGTATGTTTTTTCATATGCTTTACTGGCAGCCAGATAAGCAGGCATGTCAGTTGGAGATACATATCCTTGTCCGCCATGCAATGGTTTAACATTTACTTTTACTGATTTGGGAGCAATGGCCATGAAGTGTTCTTCAAATAGTTTGGCAACTTTCTGATGATCCTGATTAGGAACAAGACGCATGGAAATTTTAGCATTGGCTTTTGCAGGCAGTACTGTTTTAGCACCTTCACCTGTGTAGCCTCCCCAAATACCATTGACATCAAGTGATGGTCTGATGCCGGTTCGCTCCATCGTAGAATAGCCTTCTTCTCCTGAAACGTCCTCAAGGTCAAGTGCTTTTTTATACTCCTCCACATTAAAGGGGGCTTTAGCCATCTCTGCACGTTCATCTTTGCTAATTTCAATCACATCATCGTAAAAACCGGGAATGCTTACTTTATTATTTTCATCTTGCAGGGATGCAATCATTTTAGCCAGGATATTTGCCGGGTTGGCAACAGCACCGCCAAATAATCCGGAGTGAAGATCTTTGTTAGGCCCTGTCAATTCCACCTCAACGTAACAAAGGCCCCTAAGTCCGGTAGTGATGCTTGGTTTATCTGGTCCAAGCATGCTTGTATCTGATACCAGGATAACATCTGCTTTTAAAAGCTCTTTATTGTCACTGCAGAATTTAATTAAGCTGGGAGAGCCGATTTCTTCTTCCCCTTCAATCATAAACTTTACATTGCAATTGAGCTTTTTGGTCTTTACCAAATATTCAAAAGCTTTGGCGTGCATGAAAGCCTGCCCCTTGTCATCATCTGCTCCACGAGCATATATTTTGCCGTCGATGATTTCCGGTTCAAAAGGTTTGGTGTTCCATAAATCAATTGGATCAACCGGCATCACGTCATAATGGCCATAAACAAGAACTGTAGGGGCAGACGGATCAATGTTCTTCTCCCCATATACCACAGGGTTCCCCTCTGTTTCCATTATTTCAGCTTTATCAACTCCGGCTTCAAGGATGGATCTCTTCCAGTATTCAGCAGCCTTATACATATCGTCTTTGTGATCACTTAATGCACTGATAGATGGAATTCTGATAAGTTCGAAAAGCTCTTCTAAAAATCTTTCTTTATTCGATTCAATATAATCCTTTATGTTTTCCATGTTAATTATTTATGTATTACAGAATATTTTATTTTCAAAAGTACTAATTTTAACTGAAGTGTTAAAAACTTTTAGAGCAACTTTCTGTTCTATTAATGTGTCTTTCTAATACAATAATAAAATTTTTTTGTAACTTTGTAAAGTCGTAACATATTTTGATGAATTATGTTTATAGCTAAGCAGATCTCTATAATAATTATAATTATAACTATTGCGTTTCCTGGAGCCATGGCGCAACTATTAGTAACTTCAGGCTCCGGTTCAACCCCATATCAACTTGTCCAAAATGTATTAATAGGTACAGGTGTAACGGTAACAAATGTTACTTTAAACAGTTCCTCTTCCACACTTACCAATAATATTATGGGAACATTTACAACCGGTGCTACAGCTACAAACCTTGGGTTAACAGAGGGAGTTATACTTTCTACAGGAAGTGTACTGGATGCTCCCGGGCCAAATATATCAGGAAGCACAACCTCAACAAATAATACCGGAAGTGATCCTCAGCTGGCAGCTTTGATACCTGGCTATACTGTGAATGATGCGGCCGTGCTTGAGTTTGATTTTGTGCCCTTATCAGATACTGTGAAATTCAGGTATGTTTTCGGGTCAGAGGAATATCCCGAGTGGGTTAATTCATCTTTTAATGATGTTTTTGGATTCTTTATTTCCGGACCAAACCCTTCCGGAGGCAATTATGCAAATTATAATATAGCCATTATCCCTGGCACAACACTTCCGGTAACTATTGATAATGTTAATGCTACTTCATATCCACAGTATTATATTAATAATCAAAATGGTTTTTCTATCGAATACGATGGGTTTACCGTTGTACTTACTGCTTGGGCTAAGGTATATCCTTGTATACCATATCATATAAAAATAGCTATTGGCGATGCAGGTGATTCAGCTTATGACAGTGCCGTTTTTCTTGCAAAGAACAGTTTTACAAGCCCTACAGTCTCCCTTGAAACCAGTTATTCTCAACCAGTTATAGATACTGTGGCTGTTGAGGGATGCAATGATGCCATTGTTAGTTTTAAATTACCTTATGTTTCATCCAGTGCATGGGTGGTAAATTATTCGATAGGAGGGACTGCCATCAATGGCATTGATTATACAAATATCGGTACTACTGTTACCATACCTGCCGGTCAGGATTCAGGGGCAGTGGTAATCTCTCCGTATCTTGACGGCATAACAGAAGGAACGGAAGAAGTAATACTTTTAGTACAAACTTCACCTTGTGGTTATGATACCCTGATAATAGAAATAAAAGATAATACCGATGTTAATGCCCTGGCCTCTCCTGATACAATGATTTGCGGAGGTATTGCCACACTATCAGTTACTGACCCGGATACAGGAGGGATTTTGCCCTATCAGTATGACTGGAGCACAGGAGATACCACACAGACTATACAGGTTAGTCCTACTGTTCAGACAGAGTATTATGCTACAATTACAGACCAGTGCGGAAATATGGATGTTGATACGGTGGTTGTTTTTATTGGAGGAGGAAATTTTGCAAGTGCAGGCAACGATACCATTATTTGTCTCGGAGATTCTGTCCTGTTGGAGGCTTCTCCTGCTTGTACGGATTATATCTGGAGTACTGGTCAAACAACGCAATCTATCTATGTTCAACCTACGGTGCCTACAAGCTATTATGTTACCATGACCCAGGCCTGTACGGATTCAGCCACTGTTTTTGTGGACATTTACGCATTGCCGAATGTTACGGCAACTGTTGACCCGGTTGATATTTGCCGGGGAGAAACAGCTGTATTGAGCGCCGATGGTGCAGAAACCTATGAATGGATTCCGGATCCGCTGGATGCAAGCCTTGTCGGGCAGGAAAATGCGCAGTATCCTGTTGTAAGTCCTGACTATTCAACTACTTACATCCTGGTTGGTACAGATTCCAATACATGTAAGAATACAGCAATGGTAGACCTGAACATATATCCGGCTCCAAATGCATTTTTTATTGCCAGTCCGTCCAATGCTACCGAGTTTGATCCTGTTATTCATTTTATTGATAATAGTGACGGAAATCCGATACTATGGAGTTGGAATATGGGAGATGGAACAACTTACAATGTTCCGAACTTTTACCATACATATTCAGCAACCGGTAAGTATGAAGTTACCTTATATATTGAAAATATTGCCGGGTGCAGTGATACTACAAAGAGTTTTGTGCAGGTACGCCCGGATAACACCATTTACATACCAAATGCTTTTACACCTAATGATGATAATCTGAACGATATCTTCAGGGTTTACGGAACAAATATTATTGATTTTGAACTGATGATTTATACACGCTGGGGAAATCTGATATTCGAGTCAGATGATATTAATGAGGGCTGGAATGGAACAATTAACGGTGAAAATGCACCCGTTGGGTTGTATCACTATAAAATCAGATACGTTGATTCAATGGGACTTACCTATAATAAGTACGGACATTTTACCCTTGTCAAGTAATACTTTTTTCGTGATTTTAACTTTCCTTTCTTTTAATTGTTTAGCCTCAAAACAATGCCGTCGCTTTTAAGCCAGTATATGATCAGGACTTTTTGAAACGTATATTTTAGTGGTTTATAGAAACATTCGTTTAAATCATTAATTTTGCAGCAGATAATATTTATTAAATCCACATAAAATTGAAAAAATGAGCAGGAAAAAAGTTGCTATTAACGGTTTTGGGCGCATAGGCCGACTAACTTTCAGAGCATTGCTTCAGAATGATTCCATTGAAGTTGTTGCCCTTAATGATTTAACAGATCCAAAAACCCTTGCCCATCTGTTAAAATATGATTCTGTGCATGGGCGGTTTCCGGGAAGCATTGAAATTGAAAATGATACAATTATTGTAGATGGACGCAGGATAAAAATATATGCTGAACGTGACCCGGGTAACCTGCCCTGGAAAGAGTTAGGCATTGATGTGGTTGTGGAATCAACAGGTGTGTTCAGAACAAGAGATGCATTAAACCGCCATTGTGATGCAGGTGCTCGCAAGGTGGCCTTATCTGTGCCATCAAAAAGCAAAGAAGATGTTGATACTACCATCGTGCTGGGTGTGAACGACGAAATGTTGAATGATGAGCATAAGATTGTTTCCAATGCAAGTTGTACCACCAATTGCCTGGCTCCGGTTGCCAAAGTGCTTCATGATAATTTTACCATTAAAAGGGGCCTTATGAATACCATACATTCATATACCAATGACCAGATCATTCTGGACGCTCCGCATAAAGATCTGAGAAGAGCAAGAGCTGCTGGTGTTTCAATTATTCCTACCACAACAGGTGCTGCAAAAGCAGTTGGACTTGTTATTCCTGATCTTGCAGGTAAACTCGACGGTTTTGCTATGAGAGTGCCTACTCCGGATGGTTCAGTAATTGACCTGACGGTTGAACTTGAAAAAAATACTTCTGTTGAAGAGGTGAACGCAGCTATGAAAAAAGCTGCTGATGAGCAGATGAAAGGCATAATGGAGTATTGTGAAGACCCTATTGTAAGTGCAGATATTATAGGAAATACGCATTCATCAGTGTTTGATTCCCTGTTGACGCAAGTTTCTGATGGTAATTTTGTTAAAATTGTGGCCTGGTATGACAATGAAACCGGATATTCAAATCGCCTGGCAGATCTTGTCGTAAAACTTGCGATGTAAAAAATCTTTCAATATACTTTCGGGCTATCTGGAAACTTTCGGACAGCCTTTTTTTATTTTTCCGAATATTTCTTTATTTGAGCATGTTCTCCGTCGAAAACAGCATAGGAGAAATGATGAATCCAGTCGCCAAGATTAATAAAAGTAGATTTATCATTGATTTGTTTTTCTATTGGGATATGCCTGTGGCCAAAGATGAAATAATCAACAGGATTAATACGGGCATATTCTGCGGCAAACTGAAACAAACTTTCTTTATGGTAATCAATCTGGGTTGATTCTTTTTTCATATTTGCCAGGCGGCTTCTTCCTGAAAAGTAATTGGCAATACCAACACCTATATCAGGATGTAACCATCTGAAGAGCCATTGACTAATTCTATTAGAAAAGATAGCCTTGATGAATTTGTATCCATAGTCTCCTTTTCCTAATCCGTCACCATGCCCAATAAAGAAAACTTTATCATTAATTTTCAGGGTCACAGCTTTTCTGTAAATCTTCATATTCAGCTCTTCCTTAAAATAACTGAATATCCACATATCATGGTTGCCAATGAAATAATGCAACTTAATACCGGCATCACTTAGTTCGGCCATTTTGCCAAATATTCTGGTATATCCTTTTGGGATTACAGTTTTATACTCAAACCAAAAATCGAAAATATCTCCCATGAAATAAATGTCACTTGCCTGATCTTTTATTTCGTCCAACCATTGAACAAAAAAGCGCTCTCTTTCCCTGCTTTTTTCAGATGTGGGGATGCCGAAATGAGCGTCAGAGACGAAATAAATACTTTTTCCTTTAGTAAGTTGATTCAAGATTTTCTCTTTAGGGTTTAAAAATAAAAAAAAATGCCTGAAATCAGTTTATTACCAGTAGTATGAATGCTCATAGGTTTTTAATAAACTGCTCCAGTTCAGCTATTTCCAAATCTTTATGTAAAATAATCCCTTCCTTGTCGATTAGAAAATTTCGGTGAATTTCTTCAGGAATATTATAGTTTTCAAGTGCAGGATGCGTGGTTTGCAGACAGGCAATTTGAGGCCAGGGCGTTTTATCAATTTTAATGGCAGCTTTCCAATATGCTTCAAATTCACCAACATATACACCAATAATTTCAAAGTTCTTTTTTTTGTATTTTTTGTATAAGGGTATTAGCTGTGCATGTAATAAACGGCAGGGCGCACATTGTGTATCCCAAAATAGAAGCAGAACATATTTCCCTTTTTGGTCAGATAAATGCACATCATTGCCAGCTGTGTCGGGGAATACAATATCAGGCGCCGGATTACCTGGTTCGGTTAATTTTTCCTTTTTCTGATAGGCTTTCTTTTCATCAAGCATTTGTTTCATACGCAGGTGATGATCCGAAACATGCCTGTTTTCAGGATACAGAGCATACAAAGCTGAATCTATAGTTAATCCAAGTTCCAGTTCTGTGTGTTCATCGAATAATGATAATCTGCCAAAGTCCTGGTAAATATAATAGATAAACAGAGAGGCAATATTGTTTGTGTATTCTTTGATAAATTTTACTATGCTATCTTTTTGATGAAGGTATATAGCATAAAGCTGATTATCAATGCTGTCCTTGATTAAGGCATAGTTATCCTCCTGCTGTTTGCTCAGGTTATAGGCCAAAAGTTTTTGGGCTTCTTTTAAGTTATTATCGGTTTGGTTTCTGGCTTTTTCAAAGAGGAAAGTTTCATCATTGCCTTTTATATTATACTCAGCAGCAAACTTTCTTTTATGCGAATCAAAATAAAGAGTATCGCCTTTTCCTAAAATAAGTTGAACATGATCATTGTTGCAGCTTAATCGAAAGAGGCTTTTTTCAGCAGGGAAAAAAACAAAATTGAAAATCCCTTCCTCATCTATTTTGCTTGAGTCTATCAGTGATTCTCCGGCCACGGTGTTTTCAAACAAATACACCATTTTGTTTTTGCCTTTAGGATATTTGCCGGAAATAACGGCACTGTTTTCATTTTCTGGTTGATCACAATGGGTGATAAAAACCCCCGCAAGAAGAATTAAACTAATACGGATTCCATTGAAGAAAAGGCAAAAAAATTGTTTTTTCATAGAATTAAATAACACTTTCAATAAGTAATTCCCGCAAAAGAGCTACCATTTTAGGTTCAACTTTATTTGCTGCTTCAATGACATCCTGATGGGTGAGTTCCACTATTTTTCCGGTAACACCCAGGTCAGTAATGACGGATATTGCAAAACAACTAAGTCCCATATGTTTTGCAACAATAGCTTCCGGAACTGTTGACATACCAACAGCATCAGCACCTATAGTTCTGATGTAGTGATATTCAGAGGGGGTTTCATAGGTAGGGCCCATTACTGCTGCATAAACGCCGGTACGGAACGGAATCTGATGCTTCCTGGCTATATCAATGGCTTTTCTGATAAGGACGGGATTATACACTTCACTCATATCTGGAAACCTCGGGCCCAATTGATCAATATTTTTTCCGCGAAGCGGATTATCCGGCATCAGGTTTATATGATCTGTTATTATCATAATATCACCTATTTTAAAATCAGGATTTACACCTCCACTGGCGTTAGACAGAATAAGATGTTGTATTCCCAGTTCATTGAAAACCCTTACAGGAAAAGTAATTTCCTTCATGTCATAGCCCTCATAGTAATGAAAACGACCTTGCATTGCAACAATTGGAATATTCTCCAGCTTTCCGAAAATCAGGTTTCCACCATGGCCTTCAACAGTGGTTGCCGGGAAATTAGGAATTTCATTATATGGAACTATGGTCTTTTCCTTAATGTCGGTTGCCATTTTTCCAAGACCTGAACCTAAGATTATAGCAACCTTTGGATTCTGATCGATACGCTTTCTTAAAAAATCAACTGTTTTTTGGATCTTTGCTAACATAGTCAAGGATTAATTTTTGGAATACTTCCCTGTCATTTTTGTGCAAAGATACTTCAATAGGAATATAAAAAACAGGCAGGTCTTTTATTATATCAATTAATCCAGGCTTGTCAAGGTGCATGAGGTCTTTCTCAGTGGTAATAATGGCCTTTTTTCTTGAGAAAATATCGGTGTATTTTTTTCGGATATATTCGAGGTCTTTTTTCGTATAACTGTGGTGGTCCGGGAAATTTAAACTTATAAGCTCGGCACATGACCTGTTTAGGTGATCCTGCAATGGGTAGGTATTTGCAATTCCGGTAAACATCAGCAGGGTATAGTACTTTTTCAGTTTAGGTACTTCTGTAATTCCGGGTAAAGGAGTGATACACCCATATTTGATGTAAGAAAAAAATAAATGTTGGTGGGGTTGTGGTTTGATTTCTTCAATAAGGATTTTGCGCAATATGGGAGAAAAGACTTTAGGGGTTTTGGTTACAATAATAATATCAGCACGTTTAGCGCCCGACTTAAATTCCCTCAAGGTACCCGAGGGTAAAGGGAAATTTCTGGTGAAGAGCTTATGAAAATCCGATAATATGATCTTTAACCCGGCATCCACTCTTCTATGCTGGAAAGCATCGTCAAGCAGTATAACATCAGTATCCGGATATTGTTTCTTAATAAGTTCAATACCTCTTTGTCTGTTAGCATCAACGGCGACGACGATATTTTCAAATTTTTTTCTGATTTGAAGTGGTTCATCTCCCACTTCTTCGGCTAATGATTGTTCTGAAGCAAAACGGAATCCTTTCGTTTTACGTTTGTATCCCCTGCTTAATGTGGCAACCTTTAAATCATTTTTTAACAACCTTACCAGGTACTCTATATGAGGCGTTTTTCCCGTACCTCCGACAGAAAGGTTCCCAATACAAATTACCGGAAAGTCATATGATTTTGATGGAAGGATATTAATGTTAAACAGAGTATTTCTGATATACATAATAAAACCATATATCAAAGAAATTGGCAGTAATATCAGGCGGAGTAAATTCACAGCCTAAATATACGAAATTGATTGCTCAATGCAAATTTCATATTGAATGCAAAAAAATCAATTTTTATTTTTAAATATGTAGACTATTCTTTTTCAGGGATATTCCTGATATTTCATTATTTTTACTCAGTGGTAAAGGCTAAAAAAAATTCTTTTTTAATAGAACCTTAATGATTTATTAATATGATAACATTGCAACAAATAGCTGCTGAAATTGAAAAATATGCCCCAATAAATTACCAGGAGCCATATGATAACTCAGGTTTGATCTACGGGGATTTAAACAGGAAGATTGATAAAGCCCTTATTTGTGTTGATGTTACTGAATCTGTTGTTGATGAATCTATTGAGATGGGATGTAACTTGATAATTTCGCATCATCCTTTGATTTTCGGTGGATTGAAAAACGTGAATACCACCTCATTTGCTGGAGGAATACTTGAAAAAGCAATTCAAAAAGGGATTTATCTTTACACGGCACACACCAATCTTGACAATGCCTACATGGGGGTTTCAGGAATTTTTGCCAAAAAACTGGGATTAAAAGATATTAAAGTATTGTCTCCTACTCGCAATGTGCTGTTCAAGCTGGTGGTATTTTGTCCGTCAGGGCATGCTGACTCTTTGCGTAAAGCACTTTTTGAGGCCGGAGCAGGTGAAATTGGCAACTATGACAGCTGCAGTTATTCTATTAAAGGAAGGGGTAGCTTTCGTGCAGGTGAGGACTCAAATCCTTTTGTTGGAGAAAAAGGCACACTGCATTTTGAAGAAGAAGAAAGAATTGAAACTATTTTCCCTGTGCATTTAAAAAACCGGATTATCAAAAGTTTGCTGAATAATCATCCATATGAAGAAGTGGCGTATGACATTTACCCATTAGACAATGTGTATGATAAAATCGGGTCAGGGGTCATTGGCCGACTTGAAGCGGAAATGAGAGATGTTGAATTCCTTGATCTCCTGAAAAAAATAAGTGGCATACCTACTCTCAGGCATACCAGATTATTTAACAGAAAGCTTAATAAAATTGCATTATGTGGCGGGTCAGGAAGTTTTCTTATCAATAATGCGAAAGCAGCCGGCGCTGATGTTTTTGTTACAGGAGATCTAAAATATCACCAGTTCTTTGAATCCGATGATAAGTTATGCATAGTGGATACAGGTCATTATGAGAGTGAACAATTTGTAAAAGAACTGATTTATACTATAGTTAATGAAAAATTTCCTAATTTTGCACTTCATATTTCAAACATAAATACGAATCCTGTACATTATTATTAAGTAATCATAGAAAATAATTATAACAGCATATGGCGAAGTCGAAAGCACAAGTGAAAAAAAAGGATATAACAGAAGAACAACTGCAAAAACAAGTTGAAAGTGATAAGGGTGTAAAAAGTCTGAATATTAAGATTTCAGATGAAGAGTCGGAAACAGATAAGAAGCTTATAGTTTCTATCGAGAAGAAATTAATTGCCCTTTATTCTTTGCAGCAAATTGATTCCCAGGTAGATAAAATCAGAATTGTCAGGGGGGAGCTACCCCTTGAGGTGCAGGATCTTGAGGATGAAATTGCCGGGATGCAAACCAGGATTGAAAATTATAAAAGCGATATCGAATCTTTGAAAAAATCTGTTGAGGATAAGAAACAAGCCATTAAGGATAGTGAATCCATGATTAAAAAGTATGAAGAACAACAGAAGAATGTGCGGAATAACAGGGAATATGACTCATTAAGCAAAGAGATAGAATTTCAAAACCTGGAAATCCAGTTAAGTGAGAAAAGAATAAAGGAATATGCGCAAAGCCTGGAAGTTAAGGAAGAGGAAATTATGAAAGCAGAGAAGGAACTTAAAGAAATAGAGGAAGATCTCTCAGACAAAAAAGGAGAGTTAACAGATATTGTTGCTGAAACAGAAAAAGAAGAACAGGATTTAATAGCGAAATCGGATGAAAACCGGAAAGTAATTGAAGACAGACTCATTACCGCTTATACAAGGATCAGAAAAAATGCAAGAAACGGACTTGCTGTTGTAATGGTTGAAAGGGATGCTTGTGGGGGTTGCTTTAACAAGATTCCACCGCAACGTCAACTGGATATCAGGATGCATAAGAAAATTATTGTTTGTGAGTATTGTGGTCGTATTCTCGTAGATGAAGAGATTGCCAACCTCACGAAGGCCGAAAATTAATGCCTGCCCGTTTTTTATTCTTCCTATTTGTTTTTTTTTCAGTTTATGCACATGCAGCATATGATTACAACAAACGTTGCATAGCCGCATTTGATGAGATCGTTTGTCTTCGTTTTCACGAAGCACAAAGAATTCTTTCTTCTGAAAAGAAAGATAACCCGGATAATCTGATTCCTGTCTATCTCGAAAATTATATTGATTTTCTTAAAGTCATTATTTCTGAAGAGGAGGAAAGATTTGATAACATCCGAAAAATAAAAGATGACAGGATAAAAAAACTTAGCCGGACTGATAAGGATAGCCCTTACTATCGCTATATCATAGCTGATATTCATTTGCAATATGCCTTAATGCGCTTAAAATTCAATGAAAGAATTACAGCAGTATATGAAGTAAATAAAGCCTATAAACTACTGAATGAAAACCTGGAAATCTATCCTGATTTTTTACCTAGCCTGAAAGGATTAAGTGTGATGCATGCTTTGATTGGGACTATTCCTGATGATTATCAATGGATAACACAGATAACGAGTCTGGATGGCACAGTAAAACAGGGCATAGAGGAATTGGATAAACTTATAGACCTCAGCATGGAAAGCCCTGCCTTTAAGTGGTTACAAGCCGAGAGCATATTCCTGATGACTTTCATCGCCCTTAACCTTGAAAGCGACAAAACGCATGCCTTGCTGCTGCAGAGCAAGTATTATGAAGGAGAAGCATTTTCCGGGATTGTAAGCCAAAGTCCGCTGATTTCATTTTCTTATGCAAACTTGCTGATGAAAACAGCCCAGAATGATAAAGCAATACGGATTCTTCAAAACAGGCCCGGAGGAGAAGATTATTTCCCGTTCCATTACCTGGATTATTTGCTGGGACTGGCAAAATTAAGAAGGCTTGATGAGGATGCTTTCAATCATTTCTATTATTTCGTGATTAATTTTAATGGTATTAATTATATTAAATCTGCCTATCAGAAAATCGCATGGTATTTCCTTGTTAACGGAAGTGAGGAAAAATATGAGGAGTATATGCATAGGCTGTTATATTATGGAGATAAAATGATAGATCAGGATAAGCAGGCAGAAGTAGAGGCAGAAAGGGGACAAGCTCCGGATTTATTTTTGCTCAGGGCCAGATTGTTATTTGACGGAGGATATTATAAGAGGGCAGAAGCTATATTGATTTCACACAAAGATTATTTCAAAAGACGGGGCAGTCAATTTACCCTGGAATATACCTACAGATTGGGCAGGATCTATCATGAATGGAATAAGACTGATAAAGCCATACCATATTATAAGGAGACGATCAGAGAAGGGAATTTCTACCGGTTTTATTTTATTGCCAATGCAGCCCTGGAGTTGGCTAATATCTATGAAAGCAGGGGTGATTTTGTGTCTGCCAGGTATTATTACATAAAGTGTCTGACAATGAACCCCGACTCTTACAAAGGGAGCATGCATGCAAAAGCAAAAGCGGGACTGAACAGGATAAATGAGAAATGATCTTTCCGTTTCCTGCGCAATCCCGCTTTTGTAGTTCAGTATCTTTTAGTATCTGAATCCCATGGTTAACATCACAGCGTTTTGTGTGTAATCATTTTTTGCCGGACTAACAAAGTATGGATCGTAGATATAGTAATCATCAGAATAAGTTGTCATTAGATAGGCAAGGTCGATAAAATATTGTTTTTGCCTGAATCCAAAACCAAAACTTACAGAAGTTCTTTCCTCAGTATTTATTTCTGTTGAAAACGGATTGCCATACATGGCATAACCTGCACGGAAGCTAAATGGTTGAAAACGCCATTCTGTCCCAACCCGGATGTTATTTGCTTCTTTGTAGTTTTCTCTGATAGCGAGGTTCTGGTCGGCGAATACATCTTCCCAGTCGGCTCTTAAACGAGCATCCGAATAATTAATGTATTCATAATCGGCACTGATTATTCCTGCTTTTCCTATAACAAAGGCAACACTTCCGATAGCTCGCATAGGAGTAGTAAGGGTATAATCGAAATTGCCCTCAGATCCGTCATAATAATGATCTCCATCGTCCCAGTATGAATCTATTCTGGATTTATAGGACTCATCCATAGTGTAATAATAGGTCGGGCTATGCACTGCGGCGCCCAGTCGAAACCAATTTGCAGCCCTAAAGATCAAACCAAATTTAAAGTTTATTCCTGACCCATTGGTAGTAAATTCGTCATGAACGGTATAAGACTCGATGTCAGCAATGGTATCAGCATCATCAAACTCTGTGTAATCTGAACTTTGCTTATAATGAAGGAATGGCAACCCCAATGTAGCACCAATATATAAACGATCGTTATAATTGCCCCCCAATGAAATAACCATTTCATTCATGGAACCTTTAGTGGTAATAACTTTACGTTGAAGGACACCACCATTAGAAATGGGACTGTAGAAATCATCGGGGCCATTTAAGGTATCCAATAACCATGTGTTGAAGGCCAGTTGAGTTGAGAATGGATCCAGGTTATTGTAATATGTTCCATTTGCCAAACCAACGTATTGATCAAGGAGTGAGTTTTCAGCATTTGAACCTTCAATGAAGATGCGGTTATTAAAGTTATTTTGGCGGTTTATTCCAAAACCAAACTGTGCATTTTTCCATCCACCCTCGTCATCTGAAAATTTGTTTTTTGAGTAATACGTATAAACAACTCCAATATTTCCGAAGTTGAAATTGTATTTATAATCGTCCCGGAAGGTTTCATTATACATCGACTCTGTTTTACCATTATAAATGGACGGTGTAAATGTAAACTCAGATGCTTTATAAACACCGATTCCGGCAGGATTTAGGCTCAGGGTAGAGAAATCACCTCCGAGGGCTCCAAAGGCACCGCCCATACTAGTATACCGGGCAGTTCCTCCTAAAAACATTTGTGAGTATCTGAGGGCATCTACTTCATTTTGAGCATATAGGCCTGAGGTAAAGGATATTCCTAGCAATATGAATAGTATTCTTTTCATGATAAAAAAGATTTATGAATTATTATTATTGTTTACTCATCTACCTTCTTCCGCCAGATGATCTTGAAGAGCTGGACCTTGAGCTGGAACTATTTGATCCGGAGCTGCTGGATCTTGAGCCGGAGGAATAGTTACTTCTGCTACTTGATGATTGGGACGGAGAAGAGTAAGACTTGCTACTACTTGAACTTGAGCGATTGTACCCAGAGTTGCTTTTTGACCGGGAAGGTGGAGTATTGGAAGGCCTTTTATAGGTTCTGGTAGTTGTTGAACGCTGTGTAGTTGTAGTTTTTGGTTTAGTGTAATTACTATTATTCGATCTGGTTGGTGCCGTATATGCCCTTCTCGTTTTTGGGCTGGTGTATTCCCTGCTCGACTGAGGCTTTTGATACGTGGGTGATCTGTAAGTTTGAGGCTTACTATATCTTTGATCTCTTACCTGCTGTTCATATTTTTTCTTTGTACTTGCCTGGCGCTGGTAAGTATTGTTTTCATACTTGCGATTGCTTTGCTCTGTATTTAGCTTAGCTTTGTTATCGGCAGCTTTTTCAGTTTGGGCATTGGTGACCATTTTCCTATTCTCAGTCATATTCCTTGCCTGAGTTTGTTTTTCAGCTTTTCTGCTGCTGACAGCTTCATTAGAGTTGTTAAGTTTGCCAGCTGTAATGGCTGGTTCTGTGGCATTCTGGCCAAGTCGTTTTTCATATATTTCCCCGAAGCTTGATGAACTGGTTCCGCTTGAAGTAGTAGTTTGCCTTCTTGGCCCATAGTAATTGGAACTACGATCATAGCTGTTGTAATAATTGGCATCCCAGTATCCGTCCCAATATCCATTCCAGTATCCGTAACTGTAGGAATTCCATCCATAATAATGATACGGGTAACCCCAGGAATAATACGGATATCCCCATCCGAAACCAAAGTTCCAGCCACTCCAGCTATTCCAGCCAAATCCCCAGTATGGGTTATAATGATATCTGTACCATGGTTTGCGATACCACCAGTGGTATCCAGAATAAATACTTGTTCCCCAATAGTAAGGGTCATAATTATAATAATACATATCGGTATAATAGGGATCATAATAATCCAGGACTAGTACCGGACTGTGAAATCTTTTTATCCTGGCAGAATAGGAATAATCGTAATAATCATCGTACACAAATTCCTCGTCTTCATAATAGTAATCATCTATGACCACTGTGCTGTCAGGTTCTGTGTATCCCTCATAATTTGAATAATAGTCCTGTGCTTCTGCAAATTCCCTGTATTCCTGATTTGATGGTTGCTCTTGATCTGATGTATACGTTTTATTTTCGTAGTATTCAGCGTTTTTTTGTTCAGAATTCTGCTGATCCTTATTGGCTTGTGTATCTGTTGCAGCGTATTCATCATCGTTGGGCGTATAATAAATGTCATCATATTCTCTTTTTGCCTGGTATGTGGAGGAACATGATGCCAAGAAAATAGCAAGGATTGCTATTGGTAAAATATTTGTTCTCATTGTAAAGACCTCCTTGAAATTTAGCGTATTTAAAAAGTGTAAATGTTTCTTCATGTATTTATTTTTTATTTTTGCGCATGTGATGCATTCAATCTAAAAATAAACAAATACTATACCACAAACATATTATGGCTAAGAATTTTGCTACCCGTAAAGATAACTATTCTCAATGGTATAACGACATTGTGATCAAAGCAGATTTAGCAGAGTATTCCGCAGTTAGGGGATGTATGGTTATAAAACCATACGGCTATGCGATTTGGGAGAAGATGCAATCGGTACTTGATAAGATGTTCAAAGATACCGGCCATGTGAATGCTTATTTCCCCATTTTCATTCCGAAGTCATTTTTCAGCAAAGAAGCTTCTCATGTTGAAGGGTTTGCCAAGGAATGTGCTGTTGTTACCCACTATCGTCTTAAAAATGCAGAAGACGGTTCCGGTGTGGTAGTTGATGATACTGCCAGGCTGGAGGAAGAGCTTATTGTAAGGCCAACCTCAGAGACCATTATTTGGGATACATATAAGAACTGGATACAATCATACAGAGATTTACCGATACTGGTCAATCAATGGGCCAATGTTGTGCGGTGGGAGATGAGAACAAGATTGTTCTTAAGAACCACAGAATTTTTATGGCAGGAAGGTCATACCGCCCATGCCAGTAAAGAAGAAGCCGTGGAGGAAACGAAAAAAATGCTTGGAGTATACAGTGATTTTGCAGAGAAATGGATGGCAATGCCTATCATTAAAGGATTTAAGTCTGAAAATGAACGTTTTGCAGGTGCAGAGGAAACATATTGCATTGAAGCTCTTATGCAGGATGGTAAAGCACTGCAGGCTGGAACTTCCCATTTCCTGGGCCAGAATTTTGCAAAGGCATTTGATGTAAAATATTTAACAAAAGAAAACAAACAGGAATATGTTTGGGCTTCATCATGGGGGGTGTCTACCCGCTTAATGGGAGCATTGATCATGGCTCATAGTGATGACAAAGGTTTAGTGCTGCCTCCAAAACTGGCTCCTATACAAATAGCCATCGTTCCGATCTATAAAAACGATGAGCAGTTGTTGCAGGTAAAGGGAAAAGCAATACCTTTAAAAGAATCCCTTGAAAAAGCTGGGTATAGCGTGAAGTTTGATGACCGGACGACTTATAAGCCCGGATGGAAATTTGCAGAATATGAGTTTAAGGGTGTACCTGTAAGATTAGCCCTTGGTCCCCGCGATCTTGAAAACAACACCATTGAACTTGCCCGAAGAGATACCCTGGAAAAGGAAATAATAGAACTTGATGATGTTGAAACGAAGATTCCGGAAGTTTTAGATGCCATACAGGAAAATCTCTACCAAAAGGCATTTGCTTTCAGGGAAGAAAATACTCATCATGCAGATACGTGGGAGGAGTTTAGAGATATCATTGAAAATAAGGGTGGATTTGTTTATGCTCACTGGGATGGTACTCCTGAAACAGAAGATAAGATAAAAGAGG
>CAZZLL010000001.1:53393-86164 GCA_964654725.1 uncultured Lentimicrobiaceae bacterium
AACGATCCGGCTTATCCCCCTTATAGGAAAAGAGGAAAAGGGAATATGTATTTATAGCGGAAAACCATCGAATAAAAGGGTGTTGTTTGCCAGGGCCTATTAGGGGTGCTGTTTTTTCAATAAATTATTTACAGAACTCATGGACGAAAGACTTCAGCGTTTTAAAGAACTTTTAGATATAATGGATGAATTGAGGGAAAATTGTCCGTGGGACAGGAAGCAAACCCTTGAAAGCCTGCGCTATCTGACTATAGAAGAGACCTACGAGCTTTCGGAGGCCATTCTGGAAAAAGACATGAACGGAATCAAAAAGGAACTGGGAGACCTGATGCTACATATTGTCTTTTATTCTAAAATAGCTTCCGAATCCTTGGATTTTACCATGGCAGATGTTTTGAAAAGTATCAACGAGAAGCTTATTGAAAGACATCCTCATGTTTTTGGTGAAACGAGTGTAGAAAATGAAAAAGAAGTGCGTGAAAACTGGGAAAAGATAAAAATCAAAAATAGCCAGAGGTCAGTTTTACAGGGGGTGCCCAAGTCATTGCCAGCATTAGTGAAGGCTTTTAGAATTCAGGAAAAGGCAAGCGGAATTGGATTTGACTGGGATAACCCACAACAGGTTTGGGATAAAGTGCAGGAAGAGTTGAAGGAGCTGCAGAACGAAGTTGAAAGTAATGCTCTTAAGGAAAGAAAAGAAGCTGAGTTTGGGGATTTACTGTTTGCACTGATCAATTATGCCCGCTTTATAGACATAAATCCAGAAGATGCACTGGAGCGCACCAATAAAAAATTTATAAAACGCTTCAAATATATTGAGGAAAAAAGCAGACATGACGGAAAATCATTGGACAAAATGAGCCTGGAAGAGATGGATGTTTATTGGGAAAATGCAAAAAAAATCCATGGATAGCCTTTATTTCTTATATTTATTGAATGAAGCGAAAACACTTCTCTTTTTTTATTGCTTTTCTGAAATTCAGTTCCCTGCTGGCTCAGACTGCCTCTTACCCGGAAACAGAATTTAATAAAAAATTTGTTTGTTCTTTTGCTCAGAATACCCGACAGATAGCTGTTAGTCCACTAAGCTGGGATACCTATGAAACCCTGGCTTTCTTAGGTACGACAGGAATAGGGACAATGCTATATTTTCATGATGAAAAATTGTTTCGGGATTTTCCATACAGGGAAGATACCTGGGCAGTAAATCTTGAAAAATATCTTGCTGAACCATTTGGCAATGCCTTTTATCTAACGGGATTTTCGGGATTACTCTATGCATATGGGCATTTGGCTGAGAATTCCAGGGCAAAGGCCACAGCTTTAGTATGTTTAAAGGGGATAATTATCAACGGGGCTTTTACTCAGGGGTTTAAATATTTGTTTAACCGCGAACGTCCTCAGCTGCATTCAGGCTTTTTAGCTCCGCATGAATGGCATGGCCTGTTTCACCCTGAATACTATAATTCTTTTCCTTCGGGACATAGCAGTACAGCATTTACTTTTGCCAGTATTTTAGCGGGTATGTATGCGGATAAACCATGGGTGGGCGTAATCACATACAGCCTTGCAGGGATTGCATCAATTAGCAGGGTTTATGGTGAGAAGCACTGGCCTTCCGATGTATTTATCGGGGCAGCATTGGGTTATGGAATTGGCAAATTAATCCTGAGAAATGCGAAAAAAAAGCCGCCAGTCAATAAACCAGCAGCTTTCACTATGAATCTATAATTCTTCTTATTTGTTGCTTAGATATTCTGATACTCCCTCTTGCGATGCCTGCATTCCTTTATCTCCTTTGTGCCAGTCGGCCGGACAAACTTCTCCATGCTCTTCATAGAACTGAAGGGCATCAACCATCCTCAGTGTTTCATCAACGCTACGTCCCAAGGGCATATCATTTACTACCTGGTGACGAACAACACCCTGCTTATCAATAAGGAACAAACCTCTGTATGATACAGGCTCTCCATCAAATTCCATTTCTCCTTCTTCATTGTAATCATATTCACCAGCCAATACACCAAAATTTGCTGAGATTGTCTTTGATGAATCAGCTACCAGTGGAAACTTTACCCCTTTGATTCCTCCATTGCTTTGTTCTGATTGTAACCATGCCCAATGTGAGAACTTACTGTCAACAGAACATCCTACAACGACTACATTCCTTTTATCAAATTCGTCCATTTTTTCCTGGAAAGCAATAATTTCTGTCGGACAAACAAAGGTAAAATCAGCCGGATAGAAGAAAAATATTACATGCTTTTTACCAATGTACTGCTCTAATGAAAATTTTTCTGCAAACTCTCCACCGTGTACAACGGCATCAGCGTAAAACAATGGTGCTTTTTTTCCTGTTAAAACTGCCATAACTATAATTTTTAAGATTAATATTCAACATTCCTTTGTAAAGATAAATAAAACTAATTTAATTCATAATATAAACATATATAAATATATTTCAATTAATTGCTAAATAGCATAAAGAGTTCTAAATATCTTCTATTTTAAACTTTAATGTGCTATTATTAACAAAATCAAAGAGGCTTAGTTTTCTTAAATTGTAATAAGATGTCCAATAATTTCGTAAAGCGCTGATATAATCGCGTTTAGCAGCATCTTTTTCAGTGAGTGCAATATTTAATTCGGTAATGTCTATTTTACCTATCAGATAACGTTGTTTGGTAACATGATATCGTTTCGCTCCGATAGTATCTGCTTTCGCTGCAATAAGAAGGCGTTGGTCCTGCTGATTAAACTGCATTACTTCCAGAAAAATTTCCTGTTCAAAATCGATGCGTTCCTGAGCAACATTTGTTTGTATAACTTCTTGTTGGGATTGGGCTAATTTGATTTGCCCTTTTCGTTGACCCCAGTCAAGAATTGGGACTTGTAAGCCAAGAGCAATTTGTTGCTGATCCTGGGGATTTTGATAGATCTCTTCAAAAACATTCGTGCTTTGTGTTAAGCCATATTGTGCATAAAGATTGGCATTAAACCTGTTTTCTGCTTTAGCACGCGCAACTTCCCTTTCAGCTTCAATCAATCGTCGCTGGTAGGCCAGTGCATCCGACCTGTTATGCAAGGCCTGTTGCAGGGCCAGGTCATGGTTTATTTTGATATTTAAGGTATGGTGAGGAATACGCAGTTCAATGGCATAATCTTCTTTGATTCCCAGAAAAGATTTTAATTTATAGGTTTTATATTGCAGGTCAATAAGAGCTTCATCAAGTTGCAAACTGGAATTAAGTAAACTGAGTTCCATTTGAAGCAGTTCATTTTCAGCAATCTTTCCATAATTATACCTTCCCTGAGCTATTTTGAACAGGGTGTCGTTATTTGATTTGTTGACCTTTGCAATTTCAGCATTGATTTGGCTAAGCAATAAGTCAAAGTAATAATTGGTAGCTTTCATGGCAATATCTTCCATGTCTTCCAGGAATGCTCTTTGTGCCTCTTTATATTTCAGGGGTTCTACTTTTTTCTGCCATTTATATTCATTAAAGCTTAGCAGGGGCTGATTGTAGCCCAATGTAACCGGGTTCGACAAGTAGGAAGTATAGATGCTGTCGCCCAATATATCAATACGTTCAGCCCCTGATGACACATATATCTCCCCTCCGGTAATCCCGATAATTTTACTCAGGCTCATATCCATGGAATAATTGGCCAGGCTTTGTTCAATGAAGGCTTCTTTTCCGTCAGGCAGTGTGATTTTGGATATGGAGCGGTTTATGCTGGGCATTGTAGCATTCAGATCAAGAGTGGGCTTAAAGGTTGCAAGAAAAGTCTGATATTCCCAGTAGTTAGAACGGAATATATGTTTCGCAAGTAAAGCATCCGGAGACTTTTGCTGTGCGATATCTATGATCTCTTCAAGCTTGTATTTTCTTGTGTCTTCCTGGGGATATACGGTAAAAGAACCTGCAATAAAGAATAAGAAAATAAATACAGCTAAATTTTTTTTCAATCTGTGGGTACATTTAATCATCACTTTTTATTTTTTCAAAATTAGATTCAGCCAGGGTACCATTCCTGAAAAGAACAGAATCTCGTTTATAATCATTTGATAAATATTTTACGAAAAACCATCTCAGTATGTTCTTTTTGAAAGAATTATGTAGAACAAGAGTATTGTATAATTTTAGCAGAATATTTTCTACCATATCCGGTCCGGTGTACATGATATAATATAAGCAATATCCATCAGCATATAAATTATTTTGAGTCGAGGGGGTCACGTGTTTATTGATTATATTTGTGGATCACCTTCACAAAAATACGATAAATGAGTACAAATAAAACTGCACTGATAACCGGCATAACCGGTCAGGATGGTGCATATCTGGCTGAGTTTCTCCTGCAGCGGGGATATACGGTTCATGGGATCAAGCGGCGCAGTTCATTATTTAACACCCAGCGGATAGATCATTTATACCAGGATCCTCATGAGAAAGAAAGGAGGCTTTTTTTGCATTACGGGGATATGACAGATTCTTCCAATCTTACCAGAATTATTCAGGAAACCCAACCTGACGAAATATACAACCTGGCAGCCATGTCGCATGTAAAAGTTAGTTTTGAAACACCTGAATATACTGCCAATGCTGATGGTTTAGGAACACTGCGCTTACTGGAGGCAATACGATTGCTGGGAATGACAGAACAAACAAAGATTTACCATGCATCCACAAGTGAGTTGTATGGATTGGTTCAGGCAGTTCCGCAAAATGAAAAAACCCCTTTCTACCCCCGCAGCCCTTATGGTGTTGCAAAATTATATGCGTACTGGATAGTGGTGAATTATCGGGAAGCATATGCTATGTTCGCTTCTAACGGAATCTTATTTAATCATGAATCCCCTATACGCGGGGAAACATTTGTTACCCGTAAGATCACTATGGCTGTGGCCCGTATAGCATTAAGATTGCAGGATACTTTATTTCTCGGGAATTTATCTGCTCAGCGTGACTGGGGGCATGCCAAGGATTATGTGGAAGCTATGTATCTTATCCTCCAGCATCATTCACCTGATGATTTTGTTGTGGCAACAGGTATAAATACCGAAGTTCGTGAATTTACCCGCAAAGCATTTATGGAATTGGGCATTGAGGTTGATTTTACAGGGAAGGCTAAAGATGAGAAAGCGGTTGTTGTAAAATGCCATCATGATGATTATAAACTCCCGGAAGGGAAAGTTGTGGTTGAAGTTGATCCTTTTTATTACCGTCCGACTGAGGTGGATGCCTTAGTGGGGGATGCCGGTAAAGCAAAAAAAATCCTGAATTGGCAACCCCGGTACGACCTGGATGCACTGATCAGGGATATGGTTGAGTCTGACTTGAAGTTTATGAAAAGGGAACGTTACCTGAAAGAAGGCGGTTATTATATCAACAATTATTTTGAATAGAAGGCATGCAGAAAAATAGCAAAATATTTGTTGCCGGACATAAAGGATTAGTCGGCAGTGCTATTGTTCAGAATCTCGTTGAAGGGGGATATGACAAACTTCTATTAAAAGACAGAAAAGAGCTGGATTTATTAAATCAACAGGCAGTTGATGATTTTTTCAGGTTGGAAAAACCGGAATATGTATTTCTGGCAGCGGCTAAAGTAGGAGGGATACAGGCAAACAATATTTATAGGGGCGACTTTATCTATCAAAACATGATGATCCAAAACAATATTATTCATGCATCTTATAAAAATGATGTCCGTAAGCTCCTTTTTTTAGGCAGCAGTTGTGTGTATCCACGTAACGCAGGACAACCTATCAGTGAAGATAGTTTGTTGACAGATGTACTGGAATATACAAATGAACCCTATGCGATAGCTAAAATAGCTGGCTTGAAGATGTGCGAATCGTATAACCTTCAGTATAATACGAACTTTATTTCTGTGATGCCTACCAACCTTTATGGTGAGAATGACAACTTTGATCTGGAAACAAGCCATGTATTGCCTGCATTAATACGTAAGATCTTTCTGGCTAAATGTTTAATGAATAGTGAATTAGATTTATTGCAGGCGGATTTTAAATTGAATCCGACGGATATACAGTATAATCCATTGTCATTCAATGATTTTGAAAGCTTGCTTGAAAAATTTGGGATATTTCGTTCAGAACTTATTCTTTGGGGAAGCGGGAAACCGCTAAGGGAGTTTCTTCATGTTAAGGACATGGTAAGTGCCTGTATGTTTTTAATGAAAAATGTAGATTTCAGGGATATTTTGAAAATAAAGGGATTGTTAGGGAATGATGAAGTGCGCAATACCCATTTGAACATAGGAACATCTTCTGATATTTCTATTGCTGAGCTGTCAGAGATCATAAAAGACATTATTGGATATAAGGGAAATATACGCTTTGATACATCTAAACCTGACGGAACACCAAAAAAACAGCTTGATACAGCCTTAATAAATCAATTAAGCTGGAAACCCTCAATAGAATTGAAGCATGGAATAGAGATGGTTTATAAATCTTATCTCGATCGGTTAATAGAATAAATACCAGCCACTTTTATTTTTTGCTGCAAGGAGGGAAACCAATTCCATTGCATCCTGCTTATTATCAAATGATCCAAAACTTACCGTAAACATATCGTTTCTTTTTCCAACGATTTTTGCGTCATACCCTTCTTTCACCAGGCTTTTTCTGAATTTTTCGGCTGATTCTCTGTCCTGAAAACTTCCTGCAACAATGTGATGACGCAGTCCTGTTTCATTCGATGGCTCTGTAGTATTATCTGTACGGGCTTGTTCTGAGGCCTCAGGAATTTTTTCCTGAAAGGCAGTGTCCTTGTTTAAATCCTTTTCTTCTGGTTGTAATGATTCTTCCTTTTTTTCGGCCGGAGCAGTATCAAGAATATTTTTTTGCTTCAAAGAACTGTCCGGAACTATTTTTTCAGGCGTATCTTGTTTTCCGGGCAATTTACTGAATACGAAATAAGCTGCAATAATGACCACCAGGAAAGCAGGAATAACCCATACCCATGCGGGTACGGCAGCAGACATTTTCGCTTTATCCCTGCCTATCGTTGATTTGAAACCAAGGTCAAAGGTTTTTGAGGTAGATTTATCTGCATTTAAAACCAGATGGACATTTAGGAAACCATTATCACTAAGTTTTTCATGAACTGCTTGCAATGTTTCCTTTGCAGTAAAATTAAAGCGGGTAGTCAAAATGGTAAAATCGCTGTGTTTAAGGATGAGGAAAGTGTCTGTAACTCTTTCCAGAGCTGTGGAATCAATCACTACATAATCATACAATTGTTTACATTGGTCGATAAGTCGGGCACAGTTTTCAGCATTTAGTAGTTCGGCCGGATTACGTGTGGTCTTGCCTGAACAGATCATATCCAGGTTCTTAATGGAAGTTTTCTGAATAATGTCTTGTATAGGGCGGTTTTCTTCTATGAAATTGGTGGCACCTGTTTTATTGGAAAGCCCAAACTCGTTGTGGAGGTTTGGGTTTCTAAAATCCAAGTCCAGCAATAAGGTGCTTTTCCCTGTCAGTGACAATGCTGAGGCCAGGTTTTGGGCAAGAAAAGTTTTCCCCTCATTTTTTACAGAAGAGGTGATCACGATAGCTTTGTTTACCTCTTCGTTTAAGTGAAATTGCACCGATGTTCGAAGTGAACGGAATTGCTCCGAAATAACTGCATCAGGATAATTTGCAATGACATTATGGAATCGCTTACCGTTAAAAGCAATGTTTCCTGTTAACGGTAAATCAGCGAATCTTTTCAATTCGTTCTTAGTTGAAATACGATTGTTCATAAAATCTTTAATCAGGATAAACAGAAATGGAATTAAAAACCCGATAAGCACAGCTATGCCTATATTCATTCTTTTCTTTGGGAAAACTGCATATGCAGTAATCCTGCGGGCCGGGTCAACAATTTCCACATCAGGAGTATTGCTGGCACGCGCTATTTGTGCTTCTGCCCGTTTTTGCAACAGGAATGTATAAATAGCATCTGTTAACTCAAATTTCCGCTGTATGCCTAGTAATCCTCTCTCTGTTCGGGGTAGTGCGGCGATCTCACCATAGTAGCTGCTAATGCGGTCGTTGATTTCCCTTGATTGTATTTCTGTCTGACGCTTATTATAAATTATATTTTCCCTGATGGTGTTTTTTAGGTCCTGAATATTTAACTCAATCTCTTTTAGATAAAGGTTTTTAGGACTTTTCAGATAAAAGGAACGCTGAATGCTCAGTTGGATCAACTCAGATATAAGGTTATTCAAAAGCTTATCATCCACATTCATGGCTGAAGGGGCGACGAGGTCCGAAACACTTTCATTATTTTTAAAATAATTTATGATGTAATCATAATATTTTAGTTTTACGGCAAGTTCAGCCCGGTCATTTTCAAGGTCCTTCAGTTTTTCATATATTTTTTCTCCCTGAAAGCTAAGGTCTGTAATTTTATAGCGTGTTTGATATTCTTCCAGCACATCTTCAGTGGAGGTCAGTGTATCTGAAATTTCGGATATCTGTCCGTTAATAAAGCTGATAGTATTATCAAGGATGCGGTTTTTGTTGTTCAGATTGTTTTCAATATAAACCGTTGTAAGTTCATTTAAAATATCCGTGATTTTTTCAGCATGATTTCCACGCATGGAAACTCCAAATAATGACTGATTTAGGTCATTTGAACTAACAGCAAGCATTGACTGGTACTGGAGGGTAATATAGTTTGTGTTAAAAAAAGCAAAGTATATTTTGCTATCCACATAATCTCCGAAATATTCCGGATTGTGAAATACTCTGAAACTAAAATAATTGGTGGTTACTTGTTCTCCAAACTTGAATTTTCCTTTAATACGGATATTGTTTACAATACCTGCTTCTTCACTATTGAAATAGTCGAATAGCCTGATATTTTCTCCTTCAACACTAATTTCATAACTTGAATCGCTGATGATCTCGATGAAAAATGGAAGATCAACGATTTGTAAGTGCCGTTTATTTAACTGAACCTTAACCGGGGTATTTTTATATAATTCTTCTTTTAGTTCAAATAGTCCACTGTTGGGCGATAATCCGGGTAGAAAGGATTTCTGTGAAAAATATCCAATTTCGAGGTTAAGGTTTTTAACAGCTTGATTACAAAGTGTGTATGAACTAATTATACCCAACTCATCCTGTACTTGTTCTTTATCGTATAACAAACCATATCCTTTCAGGAATTCCTCAGATTGCAGAAAAGAATATGTATCTTTTTTCTTGATAATCAGGCTGGCTGCGTTTTCATATACCGGGCTGCTGTATTTGTTGTAAAAGATTGCAGCAACAAAAGCAATAAGCATCATAAGCAGGAAAAGCCACTTGTATTTCAGGAAATGAAAAAATATTGCCCTGTAATCTGTTTTTTGTTTGTATATGTCTTCTGTTCTTGTCAAAATCAGTTTGCAGCATTATAATAATACAATACAGCTACCAGCGTAGTAACCGTTGACAACACAACACTTACAGTGCCGGTTTGCATTGTCCAGAATTTAAATCGAATTGGATTTACAATAATGACATCTTTTGGCTGGAGGTAAAAAAATTCTGATTCGGCAATATTTTTCTTTGTGAGATCAAGGCAATAATAGGATATTTTATCGCCTTTTGTTCTTACAAGTGTAATATCTTTTTTATTGCCGTATTGATCTATTCCTCCGGCCAGGCCAACGGCGTCAAAAATGGATATATAGTTTTCTGCGAAATAATAGGTTCCCGGATTTGTCACTTCACCTAGAACAGTAATCTTATTATTTACATACTTGATGATAACATTTGCATTGGAAATATACTCGCTGAGTTTGCTTTCCAGCAGGGGTTTTACATCGGCCAGGGTTTTGCCAACAACATTTACCTTGCCGATAAACGGGAATGCAATATACCCGCTTTCATCAACCCTGTAAGTGATTAAATTCAGGTTAAAATTATAGCGTTCGGATGATTCCATGCTGAATAACTGCGCAGTTTTTTCATCCGTACTCATAACTTTAATATATAATTCATCCAGTGCTTTTATTTTTCTGCCTTTAATGACATTGGAATATTGAAACTGATTGTCATCATTATCGGTATTCTTCATATAACTTACTTCTTTAAGAGGAATGCAGGCTTGAGTGAAAACACCTAAAAACAACAGGATCAATTTGATGGAATAAGCAAACTTTGTTCTTTTCATTATAAATTTGTTATCCGCATTGGGTACAAGAAAAGGCACAGGATTTTCCAATGCCTATTTAAGCTATTAACAAATTTGGTATAATAAATCAACGAATAGGAGCAAAGGATGAAAAAATACTAACAAAACACTGTTAATACAAGCTTTCGGAAGGGATAGATATAAATTGAATATTTATTGACCATTTCCGCTAAAAACAGTGCGGATGGTTCTTAGGAACAATGAAATATCTCTTTTAAACGACCATGAATCAATGTATTGAAGATCCATTTTCATCCAGTCTTCAAAGGAAACATCATTTCTGTTTGGTGTAATTTGCCAGGTGCAGGTTAGTCCCGGTTTCATTGACAAGCGTCGAAGTTGCCAGCGTTTATAGTTTTTAACTTCTTCCGGGATGGGAGGCCTGGGGCCAATAAGTGACATATCGCCCTTAATGATGTTAACAAATTGCGGCAGTTCGTCCAAGCCGGTTCTTCTCAATATTTTGCCTAAGCGGGTAATGCGTGGGTCGTCTTTCATTTTGAAAACCGGCCCGTCGGCTTCATTTTGTTCCTTAATCTGTTCCATGAGTTCCTCTGCATTCGTAACCATTGTCCTGAATTTGTACATATAAAAGGTTCTTCCTCTTAGCCCAACACGCTTTTGTTTGAAAATGACGGGACCGTTTGAATCCAGTTTAATGCCTGCAGCAATTAAAAGAATAACAGGGCTCCACAGCAATAATATTAAGGAGGAGGCAATTATAGAAAATATCCATTTCAACGTCATACCAATTTGATCGGACGGGGTGAATGTAAAGGTTATAAATGGTGTGTTTTCATAAAATTCCAGATGGGTTTTAGAACCTGCATTGTCCAGTAAGGTGCTTTGCATTCTGAATAACACACCTATTTCCTCGCAGAAGGCAATGAGTTTTTTTAGTTTATTCTGATTTATTTCATTCTTGCAATAGATCACTTCATCCACTATGTCTCTGTCAAGCCAGTGTATGTGGCTGCTGTCTTCGTTCATTATATCCAGCTTATCTCCGTATCTTTCCCTGATAAGGGTGGAATTACTTAAAACCTTTACAATGCGGTAACCCCATTCCTTTGTGCCTAACACTTTATCAATAAAATTAACCGATGAATCATCTGCAATCACAACAATATATTTCAGGTTATATCCCTTCGAACGGTAATATTTGAATATCCTGAATGTTGTGATCCTGAAAATAAATAAAACATTGAGGTTTATTGGTACAAACAACAAGACTACCCCACGGCTAATGCTTTCCAAATTAAATACAAACATAAAAAGCAACATGAAAGCAAACCCGAAAACCACTACTTTCACATATTCCAAAAATATGGTGGAGTATCTTTTCGTCCGGAGTAATGCTGTAAGGTTTGTACTTTTCAACATGTAATACCAGGTGGGAATCATCAACAGGATGAGGATGAAGTATTCATTTGAAAATGCTGAGTTTTTGAAGAAAAGCCTGTTTAACGCAAATGCCAGAAAGAAAGCAAGAATTGAAAGGATTACATCAATGACCCCGAAAAGTGTGTTAATGCTTTGTTGTCTCTCTTTTATCATAAGTCTTGTAAGTAGTTTTAGTAGGTGCAATCTTCTAATACCAATAATCATGCATATGTTTGTATGATGCTAAATATTAGTCTGTTGAGTGTGTTTGTAAGAAAATGGAAATTCCCAGAAATGGAATCAGTTTCTATTCCTTGCGAGGGGGTTTTTTCGATTAAGAAGAAGTCTTATCACATGAAAGAAAAAAAGGATGTTACCAAATATATATCTTTTAAACAATCGCCGGGGTTCCCTGATTAACCTAAAAATCCATTCTGTGCTGCTTTTCCTCATCCATATCGGAGCTCTTGGGATTTCACGGGAAATAAAATCCAAAATAGCTCCGCCTCCAATACAGATTTTTATGTGCCTGAATTTTTCAGCATGTCTGCATAACCATAATTCCTGCCGGGGTACGCCCATACCGGCAATTAATAGGTTTGCGCCGGAATCATTGATTATATTTATAAGGTTGTCTGAATCTTCAAAATAACCATGATAAGTTCCTGCAATCTGAATTCCCTGGTATTTTTTTTCGAGTTCTGACTTTGCTCTTTCTGCAATTCCTTTTTTACCACCGAGCAGAAAAACTTTTATTCCTTTAGGGTGTAAATGTTCAAGGAGTTTTGGAATAAAATCTGTTCCATTCATATTCTCCTTTAACCGTATTCCTGAAAGCAACCCTGCTATCCGGATACCAATGCCGTCATTTAACAGCAGTTCGGCTTTCCCAATAGCTTCATAGTAATCCGGATTTCTCTGGGCAATATTGAAGCAGTGTGCATTCAAGAAAAACAGAAGATTACATTTATCATTCAATAAAAAAGTATCACAAGCCTTCAGGGCTTTTTTGGTATCATGCGTATCTATTTGAATAGTGAATAAATTTTGTTTATTCATACTAGGATTTATTAGAAAAAACCTGAAGCAGTGTGAAATTCCGGTTTTTAATTCTATAGAAAAAGCTCTCCCAGAACTTTTTCCGAAGCGTTTTTTGCTGTTCTTTATTCAGGATTTTTACTGACCCTGATGTTGCTGATTGCAGATAACCATATATATATGACAAGGAGCCAATGATATATGGTTTATGAATAGTATCATGCAGGGCTTTTAGCAGAAAATATATGATAGGATATGACAGCAGATGAGCTCCTGCACCTTGCCTTTTCCGTGCATTGATTTTTGAGTGTTTACCAATTGGTCTCTGTTGTTCATAGTGTATGTCCCGAAACGCCTCTGTTTTCCAACCCTTTTCCATGGCTAAGATATTGTCTGCACAGTCCCATCCCAGTGAGGAAGGTAAGGGTAAAATATCTTTAAGACATGCTTTATGATAGACTTTAAAGTCACCATTGGTATGCCACAGCGGACTATAAATGTATTTTTTCTTTCCCCGGATATATTGAAACGGGCTTGGGCTGCAGATACCATACTTTTCATTTTCCAATTTCTTCCTGATGCGCTCAAAAAGATCCTCCCCAAACCGGACGTCTGCATCCATTTTAAACAAATAATTATATTCAATTTGTTTTTTGTCAAACCATTCAATAGCCCTATGAAACAGTTCAACGATACGTTGCCCGAGGACATAGTCGGGTTTGTCTGTGCTATCCAGTGAATAAATAAAGGGGTGTTTTTTTTTATATGTTTCTATGATTTCAGGTGTCTTGTCTGTGCTGCCATCATTTATTATTAAGCAAGTTTCGGGAATTACAGATTGATTAACAATACTTTCAAGAGTATATCTCAGGAAATGTTCCTCATTTTTTGCCGGTATAATAATCCCGAATTTCATTTATTTCAAGCAATTTTGCGTTGAATATACATAATTATATATAGCCCTGTAAGAATATAATCTACAAATCATTAACAGCTTTGCTAAGTTTTCGCTGGAATTCAGTCCAGGTATTATTTTTGATAAATGTTTCCGGTGAATTTAAGGGGTGTATCCCTTTTTTATTGATAACAGCGTCCAGTTGCAATAGTAGATCGTCAAAATTATTATATGTGTAGATCAGGTTTTCATTTACCAGGTCAGCAAATGCTCCACTATCCGGCCCGATGATTTTAACTCCGTACGATAAGGAATCCATAAGAACGCCTGAACCTGATACCAGTTGTGAAGGGACACAGAATAAAACAATTTTACTTTTTGAGAAAAGGTCCTCCAGTTCTTGCAGGTCAAGGTATTTATTTAACAGCCTGATATGTTTATTCAGGTATGTTGTCAGTAATTTGTAATAGTCTTCATTCACTACTTTGCCAGCCAGTAATATATGATATCTGTTTTGCAATCCATTGTCATGCAATAGTTTCAGGAACTCGTCAGTTTCTTTATGGGGTGCAATTACTCCCCATATCAGAATGTCAATGGTTTTCTTTTGGTCCGTAAGTTTATGTAGGTTGTTTTTTATGGGGTGATGTATGGTTTGGATTTTTGATGGATTACATCCATATTGTATCAGATGACATCTGGCATCCCTGCTATGAGTTATAATGATATCGGCTTTCTTAATTAAACGGTTTTTGATCCGGTGCTTTAAATGTATTTTAATATTATTATGCGGATGTTTATTATGGAATGTCCATATTATATTTATATTCAACCATTTAAAAAAGTGAAGCAGCACGAATAATCCATAAGTTTGCAGGCTGCCATACTTTTTATCCGGCAGGTCTTCAATCCAGTTGAAGTAAATAATATTTGTTTTATGTAAGTAAATCAGGATATCTGCTATTCCTGTCCGGGAGTGTTTCTTTGCATTAATGACGTGATATATATTGCTGAGGGCTTGTTCCAGATCATCCATATATGGATTGTATATCCCTGTTTTCAGGCGGGCACTTAAAGGATATAAATATATTTTTTTCATATCCTGTATTTTTTTCGTTTCAGTCCAGTCAATCCTAGAATCTTCCATTTAATAAATCCACCGATAAACCGTCCGTATTTTTTAATCAGTTCTTTATATGCCCAGAGGGAGTCTGCGTGCAGACGGTAGAACAATACATCCTTTCGAAAACAATAGCCTGATTTTATACTTTTCAGAGATTGCCAGAGCTTTTTAAAGCTGTTATCATGCATAAGTCCTCCCTGGCTCTTATCATTATATATTATTAATTCAGGATGGACTTTAATTTCTAATCCATTCTTTCCGGCTCTTAAAGAAAAATCACTATCACCATGGTATTGTGGAAATCTTTTTTCATCGAACAAACCAATTTTATTAAAAGCTGAAACAGGAATAAGGGTACCCATACCGGGCAGCCAATCAACTTGGAATATCTTCTTGTAATCAGCATGATCATGTTTTGTTCGACCATACATATCTTTCTTTCCGTTAGAAGGATTAAAATAGCCACCCATAGACCATATTTTTTCTTCCTGTCCTTTATACATTACTTTAGATCCCCATATGGTGTCAATAGATGAATTATTGGCAAGTTTCCGAAGGAGTGTAAAATATTCCGGAGAGCTTGTAACATCATTGTTCCAGAGCAATACATGTGAGAATGTTTTTTGTTTCAGGGCGCATTCTATTCCCCTGTTAACACCACCACTCCACCAAAGATTGCCATTTCCTTTTACGATGTGTATTTCAGGGAAATGCTTATGTATCCAATCTGCACTACCATCCGTTGAACCATCATCAATAATGATTATTTTGTAGTGATTGCTGATTTTTGCCTGTATGAATAGCTTTTGCAAATTTTGCAGGCATACCTTTGTATACTCAAGGCCATTATGTATAGGAATAATAATGGCTATCATGCTTTGGGGAGTTTAAATTCTTCAAAGATCTTTGTTCTGTTTCTCACCACCGGAATCATTTTATTGTATATTCTCCTAAAGATACCAAAGTCGTGCAGGGATGCATTTTCACCTGTATGGCTTCTGTAAATAGCCGCTCTGAATGGCAATGCTTTCATTTTTTTATGATTTTTCCTGTATAGGTTCAGCCATTCATGATGTCCATAGTCAAATAAGAAGCGGTTAATTCGTTTATATCCTTCAAATTCAAACCTATCAGGTAATTCCTCCCTGTTAAAATTAACGATGAAACTTGTGCCACAAATTTGCATAAACCGGGGTGCAGGAATAAGCTTATTCCTGTCTTCCATAAACAGAAACCCTTTTTTAATATAAAAGCCATCGTAATGGCTATGTTTCTTTACGTATGAAAGTATCTTATTACTTATCAGGTCATCTGCATCCACAAACATGATAGTACCACCTCCTTCATTTCTGACATAATGTGTCAGGGCTCTTTTTTTGTAATATTTATCTGCCATACGCTCTTCATGGGTTTTCGGGACGGGATAGTCAAGTTGTATTGTATGCACACAAGGGTGTTGGATGTGTTCAATATCCGGTATTTCATGGCAGGCTATACCTATTTTAAAATGATCATCTTCCTGGTTGAAAATCGAATCCAGCGTATTTGATAAGAGAAGGCAAACCTTTTTCCAGTTTGTAGTTGTTTTTGCTGATCGGACAGGAATTAAAAAATACATGTTCCTTTATTTCGTGATATGTTGATTAACTGCCTGTTCTTTTTCATATACTGAAATATCTATCAGGTAAAATACCAGGCATAAGACAATAACATTATCTGCTTCTGTAAATATGCTTCCACCAGTAAATATCGTTAGAATTTCGGCAATAAGAAAAAAACGGATGTAGATAAAACGCTGTGGGATCTTTTTCGACAGTGCGCGCCATAATATAACCAAAACTCCTGCAAGAAAAATAAGCCCGTATTTAGTGTATTCTCCAATGATTCCAATATCAGACTGATAATATCCATAGGTTTCCTTCAAATATTTAATTTTTTCCCCAAAAGCTGTAGCATAGCTTGCCTCTCCATTTCCAAGCAGGTAAGATATCCGGTTAGGAAAAAACTGTTGCAGAAAGTAAATAGCTGCTTTTGTTCTGGGATTGCCTTCAATATTTGCTGATTGTGCCTTCGTCACATCCAGTAATTCCTGTATAATTCCCCAGGACATTAATATGACCGGCAGAGTGGCAAGAATAATCAGGCTGTAATAAATCAATTTGGAATGAAAGGTGCGTATGAATAATATACCTGTAAAGGTGAGCAATATCATGCTAAGTAAAAATTGCCTGGTTCCCAGAAGAATAAATATTACAAAAGCAAGCAGACAAAATACACCATAAATCAGTTTATTATCCGACAAATACTTTGTAAGGCTTATAAAATAGGCCAGGCCAAGGAATCCGAGTCCTGGTATAAATATTCGTAGTGTGTTTCTGTCGGCACTTATTCTGGATTCAAAAAAAACAACAGGATAAGAAATATATTGTAAAATATACAGGACAATAAAAAGAAGGCCAAATACAAGAATAATCCGCTCAAGATGATTGGGGCGCAGTATAAACAAATGCAACATGAAGTAAAGGAGATAATAGTAAATGCCTCTTTGTGCAAATGCAGTGACAATAAAGCTTTGATCGTGGGCAGAATAGGCAATGAACATACTGAGGAATACGGCTGCGAAAATAATGATAATGGGCATGTAAAAATGCCCTTTCATTTTTTCTTTTGGATCATATAATAAATGTACAATGATGCTCAGCCCAATCAACAAACCACCGGCAAATTCCAGAAATTTGTATGTATCGTAGCCAACTGCGGCCAACTCATAGAATGATAGTCCACACAATATGATTGTGATAAGCAGGATACGTTTTATGAGGAGGTCGTTCACGAAAAATCTTTTTGCAGGATACTTTTATAAAGAGATATATATTTTTTTGCGACTATAGCTTCATTAAATGATTTTTGCACTTTCTCAAGAGCCTTGGTTTTAAAATCAATAGAATCCGTTTTGGATAATACATATTGTATTCCATCTGCCAGTGCCTCAGGGCTGAAGTTTTTTGCCAGGAAGCCATTTAATGTGTGATCGACAATATCTGCCACGCCGGTTCCATCAAATGCAACAACAGGGGTGCCGCAGGCAAGAGATTCTGAGGCTGTCTGGCCAAATGCTTCCTGAAGGGAAGGGGTAATCATAACATCAGCACTGCTGTATATTTTAGCGAGGTCAGTTGGATTGTTAACCGTTTTTATTAATCTCAGGGGAAGGGTATGAATGGTATCCGTTCCGTTTTCTTTCGCCCCAAATACAACTACTTCTGTCTCTTCTTTCGGGATCACACTCAGGGCTTCTGAAAGCACATCCCAGCCTTTCCGCTTATCTGTATTGGCATGCAATGCTCCAAAAAGGATTATCTTTTTATCAGCAGGGATCTTTAATTCTTTTCTTGCTTCTTTTTTATCAAATGGTTTAAAAACATTCAAATCAAGGCTGTTCGGAATTACCCGGCAGGGTGCATGTTTCAGGAGGCTGCTTTGCCTGATCTGATTGAACATCCATTGGCTTGGTGTTGTAAAGAAAAGTGTATTGGCGTTATAGGCTTCCTGTTTATGCAAAAAACAATCTGTGCTCAGATCATGCTTCTTTTTTGAATGCAGCACCGGACAACAGGAACAGATAGATGTAAACTTATCGCAATTTCCGAAATAATGGCACCCTCCTGTAAATGCCCAGCAATCTTGTAATGTCCATATCACCGGAATAGATAATTGATGAAGGAATTGAATGCTTAAGAATTCTGAAGTTATCCAGTGCAGGTGAACAATGTCGGGCTTGAATTTACGAATAGCTTTGAGGGATTTATAGCCGGAAATTCCCGGAGAAAAATATTCATGCGAATATGTTGATAAAAGCTTTTTCTCTTTCAGGGAACGGATTTTTAGGATGCTTCGGTTGAAAAATGATTTATTTGTTTCGTGAATGCTATCCTCCCTGCTGTATTTTTCTTTAACAAGCATGGAGCTTTTGATGCCCTCCCGTAATAAACTTTGGTGTATTCTCCGGGCGGCTATTGCTGCACCATGATTTTGATCATAGGTACTGAGATGCAAAACCTTTATTTGTTCCATATGCCGCGTGCTTTATTATTGATTAACATGTGGTACTGTATGGGCATAAAGATGATGGAAATAAGCAAACAACATATGGTTGCGAGTATGACCCCATTTATTCCCAGGCCCATATGCTTTGCAAAGAAAACAGACAAAGGGATGTTTATTACTGCCTGAATTATGGCAACATACAATTGCAGCCTGATTTTACTGATTCCGTTGATAAAGTTAGTATATATGCTTGTAAAATTATAAATGATAACATAAATGGCCATGAGCATGGATAAATTGAACGGAATACTAAGCCTGTCACCTATCCATATTGTATAAAACCAGGGGGATATTGCCAGCATAATCAATGCTGCAAAAAAACAAAATATCCAAAATTTCAGGTTGATCTTCATGGTTTTTCGTATCCAGTTATATTCTTTTTTTACCCATGATTCTGTAAAGGCGGACCAGTATGGGGAAATGTATATAACGAATGCAACAACCAGCATGGTAAAATACTTATGTGCAATATTGTAAACTGTAACCTCAGAAGGGCCAAATAGCTGGGTAATGATTATATTATCTGTTGCAAAGATGATAATCACCGAGATTTGAATAATGAAGAATTGAACGCCTAAATTTGCAAGATCTTTTAGGTATTGGAAGCTAATGTATTTGAAAGCAGGGCGATAAGCTTTGTAGGTGCTATTGTATAAAATCATGCTGGCAGCTAAGACAACCAGTACTGGCAGAATCGACATCACGACACCCACATAAAGAATGGATCCATGTGTATAATGCGATAATATTAAAATAATCAAAAGAGCAGATATATTGGAGATGGGATCAAAGGCATTGTTCAGTGCCGGTTTTTGATCTGCCACCAATATTACACCTATTAGTTTGAGGTTAAAGCGCAGCATAAAGAAGATAAAAATGATACCTGCAAGCCATTGTAATTCTGTTGCCATCTCTGACGGTGCATTCAATATTTTAATCCAGTTCAGGAAAGGAAAAATTCCAAAGAAGATTATGGATAAAACCAAGGATATTAAAAATACTGCTGCATAGGTAGTGCTCACGTAAGTACGGGCTAATGTGATGTTATTCTTCGCCAGGGCTTCTGCAAATCTGTTTCTTAGACCATTGCCCAATCCTATATCAAACAAACCTATCCAGGCAATAACAGAGCTTAATGTAATCCAGATTCCATAAGCTTCATTCCCGATATAATCCAATACTATTGGTATCATAGCCAATGATGCTATAGAACTCAGGGCACGCAGAAAATAGGAGATGACGATATGTTTCCTTGCCTGGAAATTCCGGAAATCATCACGGTTGAAAACACGCCTGATATATACCTTATAAGGAAACATAACACGAAATTAATAGCTTAATGCTTTAATAAAGCGATACCTGTAATGAATTATAAACAATTACTGTTTTAATAACAATCGGACCGTTATGTCTTTATAGAAGTGCTTCTCCTGAAGAAGGGTGTAGTTATTATGCATGTAATCTTCCAGAATATCCCGATTGAACTTCGTTCCGTATAGCTCGTTAATATTATCAGTGATCAACCAGATAGTATCAGATTCAGGAATCTTATTCATAGAATGTTTCAGCGAGTTCACATCCTTTATTGCCCATTTTGAATGATCATAAGGATGAGAAAAATTGATTTCTATAGGTAGGGGATAGGATAGATTGATGCCATTGTAGTAATATTGAAAGGGAAGATTCAGTTCATTGTGGTACAGAATAATTGGTTGATGCTTTCTTTCTTTTGATTCAATAAACAATGAAATCTTTTTATAGTCGATGTTTTTAGCAAAAGGAATATGTTTAATCACAGTCGAAATAAACAGCAATAACAGGATTAACACGTAAAGATGAGGGAATCTTTTGTAATAGATCAATATCAGCCAACTCAAAATAAGGGGCAAGGTTATTAAAACCGTATATCGGGGCAGTACAAATGTTTTTCCCAGAAAAAGCAACAGCCCAATAAATATTATTGATACTATCAGTATAATAATAATAAGGGGCTTTATATTATTTATACGGGCAGCAATTTCATGGAAACTTATGCGGGAAAGATTAAAAACAATCAACCCCAGCAAAATAATGCGCAGAATATATTTGAGCCATGGTAAATATTCTATCTCAAGGTTTTGCATCCCATACAAATAGGTTTCAATTATTCTCAAATAGTATATGATTGCATGTCCGGCAGACATGGTAAAATAACTTCCGGCACAGTGGCTTTGCAGTTGCGAACTTAACAGGGCAATAAAACCCATCAGACTGGCCAGGGGCAGAATCATTAACAGGATATATTCCAATGATTTTCTAAGATTTTTGCCCACAAGAGGGAAAAATCCGGCAAATAAAAGAAAAGCAAAATAGTACTGGGTGAATACCCCTGCAACGGATATGATCACAATACCTGCTTTGCAACTAATATCTTTTTTTTCCTGAAAATACATTTGCAGGTAAAATCTGAAAAATAATACACTCAATAAGAAAACCAAAGCATAGCAGCGTATTTCCGTAGCCATAAACAAGATTGCCGGATGAACAGATAGCAGCAAAGTGTCCAGGCCATTTGGCAGGGTGGGCAAATACCTTTTTGCAATGAGATGAACCTGCCATAATCCTGTTGCTACGAAAATAATGGAAAGCAATCGTGCAAAAAAGATAGAGGGATGCAATAAGCGCCAAAAGAATAAGATCAGGAAATACAGCGGAGGCTGTGATTCAAAATGCAGGCTTTGATGAAGGGTATATGTTATATCGCCGGATGTTGTATTTAAAGAATAGGCTTCATCTATCCATATGTTTAGATACAAGGCAATGGGAATGCTTGCTCCGAAAATCAGAATGAATGCTGCTGTTAGCAGTTTATTGTGACGGATTTGCTGGATGATTAAATATATGTTCATCAGCAATTTGTATTATTTGAATTTTTGGTGATGTTTAAGTTGGGTAGTGTTTATGTGAAATAATTCTTCAAAATATCGCTTATTCTGAAGGGCTATGAACCCAATGCTTATAAACTGGATAGCAAATATAAACGTAAATCCTCCCACAAAGAAAGCATGTGGCCTTTTATTAAATACCTCAGCAACCGCATTTGAGAACCTGTCATCAAAATACCCGCTAACAACAGGTATGTCAGGATAAATATGGTATATATTTATGAATATCCAGGAAATGATATAGATTGATGCAAGCAACAGAACAGAGCCAATAGCAATGAAAAAGATGTATGGTCTGAAAATATAACCTGACATCAGGCCGGCAATGATCCCTTTCAGTATCCTGCTGATATTAATAGATCTCCGTCTTTCTTTTCTTTGCAAACTCCAATCAAGGTGAGCAGGGATCTCAACGATACAGGCCCGTAAAATCAAGGCTTTGTATATTATCTCTGGATTAATCTCATAATCACGGGCTTTAAGGTTCAGCGACCGTAAAAACTTACCGTCAAATACTCTAACCATACCCGTGAAAGTGTGAAACTTATCCTGGGCTGCAAGTCTCATAAACCGGTTTATGAATTTACTGAGTATTTTGCGGATATAGGGTACTTTAGTGACCTTGCCACCTTTCATATACGGGGAGGCGATAACCATATCAGCATGCGTTGTGATGATAGTATCTATTAGTTTTTCAATATGGTCAGGGGAATAACTCAGGTCTAAATCGTATGTAATAACATAATCCCCTTTTGAATGAACAAAACCGGTTTTTAGTGCCGTTCCGAACTGCAGATTCACCGGATGATGTATCACCCTGCATTTGGGATGTTTGCGGGCAAAGGTATCAGCAAGTTCTCCTGTTTTGTCTTTGCTGCCATCATTAATGAACAACAATTCAAAATCAAATTTCGAACTTAGTCTTTCCATGTAATTGTAGATAACCTTCAGGTTTTTGCTGATAATAGCTTCCTCGTTATACCCTGGTGTAATAAGACTTATTAGGGGTTTTTCGGGCTTGTCTGCTTGGTTTTCCTTTATCATGAATAATGTATAAAATGGCATTCCATAAAATACCTATTTTGATTGATTAAGTATGTTAGAAACAATTTTACAGAATACCATTGTTGATCTTAAAACAAATGTATAAAACAATAGTATATTTGATTTGCCTGCTTCAGGCATTTATTAACATTTATTTGTAAATACCTTGTATGTCGATAAAACGCATGATACTATTTGATTTGCGACAGTACGCATACTACCAGTGATTATATTTATATTTGATTATGAAAAAATTATTGACACTTTTGCTGCTACTACAAGCTGTATTTACGGATTTATCGGCGACCCCTCATCAATAATAATAGATGGTTGAAGTTATATTATTCACAGAATAACAGGGTGCTCTACCTGGATACACTGCATCATCTCGATACATTGTATGATTTTAATTTACAGGTGGGCGATAGTGTTTTGTTTGATATTTGCAGTGTTTTCTCTGAATGGCTTCCAATAATCAGCGTGGATAGTATTTTGTTGACAGGCGTTTATCACAAACTCTTAGATAACCACGTATGAACATCTCGCGGCTCGTAACTCGCAGTTTTTAGCTATATTACTCCTCCAGCCACTTAATAATCTTCTCAGAATAAGGACTTTCTTTTGTATAGGCTACATCTATTATCTGTCCTGCTTCATTTATCATAAATTTCTGAAAGTTCCACTTTACCTCAGCATCCATAACACCATTTAATTTTTCCATGGTGAGCCAGTTGTACAAAGGGTGGATATTATCCCCTTTTACAGAAATTTTTGACATCATAGGGAAAGTAACGCCGTAATTCTTGGTGCAGAATTCTTTTATTTCCTCGTTTGATCCCGGTTCTTGTCCCATGAAGTTGTTGGCCGGAAATCCAATGATTACGAAATCATCTCCGCCGTATTCTTCATATAATTTCTGTAGTTCTTCGTATTGCGGGGTAAAGCCGCATTTTGAGGCTACATTAACTACCAGTACCTTTTTTCCTTTGTAAACGGAAAAATCAACAACATCTCCGTCTATATTCTTTGCACGAAAATCATAAAATGATTTTTGTTGTGCTGAAGAACTTACTGCAATTATTATCAGTGCTAAAAATGCAAATGTCTGTTTCATAGTATTGAATTTTATATTTAGATGGGAAATTACAATTTTTTTTAAAGTGTCCTTATAAGTTAACAAAGTTTTTTATAATTGGTTCTTGGTTATTTTGTATATGTCTTAAGCAAATATAATCTGTGTCTTTTGTAATTTATATTCTTTTTAAATAAGATCGACTATAGCCGTATCCTGTTTTCAAAGTGTTGTTAATCAAATAACAACGGAAGTATGTTATGCTGATAAAGGGTCGAATTGCAAGACCATGCAGGTCTGAATTTTCTGCAGCCAACATCTTATTTTATAATTTTGTTTAGGAACTGACGTAAAACATTTTAAAAGAAAAATAAAATGAACATTGCTGATTTAAAGAAAGAGCATGAGGTTTTGGGGACTTTTCAGTATCCTCCGGGGAAAATTGAACGGGGATATAACAATCAAACCTTATATGTGAATATTTCGGAGAATAAATTTGATATCAAACCGGTAAGCGAGCAAATGAAAAAGTTATTTGTTGGCGGAAGGGGGTTTAACTTGTGGTTATTGTGGCATGCAGTTACCAGGGATACAAAATGGGATAGTCCGGAGAATGAGATTGTGATTTCCGGTGGTCCACTATGTGGTACATCTTCCTTTCCGGGATCTGGTAAATCTATTGCCTGTTCAATTTCCCCGCTCACCGGGATTCCTGTAGACAGCAATGTTGGCGGGCATTTCGGGCCATTATTAAAATTTGCCGGATTTGATGCCTTAGAAATCCAGGGCAAGGCTAAAGAAGACATTATCATTGTTATTGATGGTGTTGAGCGCACGGTAAGTATTGAGACAGCACCTCTAGAACCGGTTGATACTCATTTGGTTTCTGAGGTCCTTACTGAGATGTATGCAGCTAAAATGACTGATAAGCAAAATGTTTCTGTTGTTTCAGCCGGAAGTGCTGCTGAACATTCACGCATGGGCTGCCTGAATTTTTCATTCTGGGATTGGAGAAGAAATGCTGCCAGGGTGAAACAAGCCGGCAGGGGTGGTATTGGTTCAGTGTTCAGAAATAAGAAGATTAAGGCATTGGTGGTAAAAACAGAAAACCTCAGGCCAAAATGGGAAATTGAGGAAAGAATTCCGGAGATTAAGTAAATATTTAAAAAATTTAAGATATGAGTTGCTCTAATTGTGAACACAAGACTGTTGATGAAATAATCAACAAATGGAATGCAGACAAGGAGTATGTCATTGAAATGATGCAGGATCTTCAGGATGAATTCAGGCATATCTCAAAAGATGCATTGGAACAAATCAATAAAGTGACCCAGGTACCCCTGGCTGATCTTTTTCATATAGCTACTTTTTATAAAGCCTTTAGCCTGGAGCCCAGGGGAGAATACCAAATTCAGGTTTGTATGGGAACAGCATGTCATGTGAAAGGAGCGCAACGTGTACTGGAGGCGTTTGAGCGGGAGCTGAATATTAAAGACGGGGATACAACTGAAAATAAAAAGTTTACATTGGAAGGTGTGAGGTGCCTCGGATGTTGCAGCCTGGCTCCGGTAATCACTATTGGTGATGATCTTTACGGAGAAGTTGAACCATCGAAAGTTCCTAAATTACTTAAGAAATATTTGTAGGAGGGCATTATGAAAAAAATAAATATACAAGATCTACAGAAAATTGCAGAAAATCGCCGGGCTGAACAATCCAAATATAAAGCCATGCTGATGATTTGCGCCGGTACAGGTTGTGTATCTGCTGGTTCCATGTCATTGTATGAACAGTTCCAAAAAGAACTAAAAAGTCGCGGACTGGATAAAGAATATGTTGCGGTTCCAACAGGCTGCAATGGTTTTTGCGCTAAGGGCCCCATACTGGTAGTCCAGCCTGAAGGTGTTTTTTATCAAAAAGTCAGTGAAAAAAATATCAAGGATATCATTGAAAAACATTTAATTGGGGGTGAGGTTGTAAATGAACTTTTATACCATGATGCCGGAAAGGGTGAGCAGATACCTAAGATGAATGATATTCAGTTTTTCGGGAAACAACAGCTGATTGCCCTGAGAAACAGGGGCATTATTGATCCTGAAAACATAGAGGATGCTATTGCTCATGGTGCATATAAAGCCTTATCCAGCGCAATTACAGACATGAAGCCTGAAGATATTATTGATGAGGTTAAAAAATCTGCTGTGCGCGGACGCGGAGGCGGAGGATTTCCAGCAGGTGTGAAATGGGAAAGTGCACACCATGCTGCCATTGAACGCAAGGTAAAACCTTATATAGTATGTAACGGAGATGAGGGAGATCCGGGAGCGTTTATGGATAGAAGTATAGTGGAAGCTGATCCGCATGCAGTTATTGAAGGCATGGCGATTGCCGCTAAAGCCCTGGATGCTGAAGAAGGATATGTTTACATTCGGAAAGAATATCCCCTGGCACTTGAAAGACTTAGAAAAGCTATTAAAGAAGCCGAGGAGCATGGCCTTTTGGGAGATGATATTTTAGGAACCGGATTTAAATTCAATATTAAAATCCATCAAGGAGCCGGTGCTTTTGTTTGTGGTGAATCCACAGCCCTGATGGCTTCTATGGAAGGCCGTGTTGGCGAACCCCGTGCTAAATATATCCATAATACTGAGTATGGTTATCGCAATCAGCCGACTGTGTTAAACAATGTTGAAACATGGGCTAATATTCCAATTATTATTGAAAAAGGAGCCAATTGGTTTGCTGGCATTGGATCTGGGGATGTTTCCAAATCTCCATGGAATGGCAGTTCAGGCACTAAGGTGTTCTCACTTGTAGGAGACATTGTAAACTCCGGTCTTGTTGAGGTGCCAATGGGTATAAGCCTGCGAGAGATCATATTCGATATTGGAGGAGGTATTCCAAAGGGCAGAAAGTTTAAAGCGGTGCAGACTGGTGGCCCCTCAGGTGGTTGTATTCCTGAATCAATGCTGGATATGGCAGTAGACTTTGATAAGCTTACAGAGGTCGGCTCTATGATGGGTTCAGGTGGTATGATCGTAATGGATGACAGAACCTGTATGGTGGATGTAGCAAAGTATTTTATTAATTTCCTGAAAGATGAAAGCTGCGGGAAATGCTCTCCCTGCCGGGAAGGTTTAGTTTTACTTTATGAAGTGCTTGATCAGATTAGCAAGGGTAATGGCAAAGAGGGCGATATTGAAACCATTGAGGAAATTTGCAGTGTTATGGAAACTGGTTCACTTTGCGGGCTTGGTCAAACAGCACCCAATCCTGTTCGGAGTACCATTAAGTATTTCAGGGAGGAGTACGGAAAGCATATTCAGCAGAAAAAATGCCCTGCCGGTATTTGTAAAGATTTGATACGATTTGATATCAATGAGAATTGTACCGGTTGTGTTGTCTGTGCTGTTAATTGTCCGGTTAATGCCATCTCCGGAGAAAAGAAAAAACTGCACCACATCGACCAGGGTAGCTGTATTAAATGTGGTATATGTTACGATGTATGTAAATTCGATGCCGTCAGCATCCAATAAAACCAGGGAGGAATCATGATAGAAATAACGATAAACAATCAAAAAATAAAAGTAGAAGCCGGCTGTACCATTCTGGATGCCGCAAAAAAACTTAATATTGAAATACCTGCTTTGTGTCATCATCCTTCCGTTGAACCATATGGCGCATGCCGCCTTTGCATGGTTGAAATAAATGATGGAAGAAAAGACCGCATGGTTACCGCATGCAATTATCCGCTCAGAAAGCCCATTACGGTTAAAACGAATTCTGAAAAAGCAGAGAGAAACCGCAAATCCATCATTAAAATGATGTTGGCACGTTGGCCAAAGGTTCCGTATATTCTGGAACTTGCCGAAAAATATCAGGTTGAGAAACCGGGCTATTCTCACCCAATGGTTGATTTCAATGAAAAGGCATGTATCCTTTGTGGTTTATGTGTTCGTATGTGCAGCCAGGGTATATGGGAAAGTATTATTGGATTCAATGGTCGTGGCGCAAAGCGTGAGGTGAACATGCCTTTCAAACAACATATGGAACAATGCCTCGGTTGTGGTGAATGTGCTCAGATCTGTCCAACCGGAGCCATCAGGATCACACATGATCCCAATAATCCAGCTGATCCGGACCGCATCGCTAAGTTTGGTTCCAGGGTAACCCATGAGGTGGTGCAACTGGATGATCAGCAGTGCCGTATGCGAAGAGTAGGTACAGCGCACTTATCCGAAATTATGAACGACTATGATTTGTTACCAACCCATAATTATAAATTTGGCTCACATCCTGACGCACCAAAAATTTCTTCTGATTCATTCCTTCCATACCTTACCCAGGAAATTCCTGACGGATGCTGGGTGGGATGCAGCATGGCCTGCGCTAAAGCAGCAGATAACTTTGAATTAAAAACAGGTCCGTACAAAGGGGATAAGGTTTTGGTTGATGGCCCGGAATACGAAACAGTAGCCGGATGCGGATCAAATATTGGAATCTGGGATCCTGAAGCTGTGATTGAACTGAATTTTTATTGCGATACGTATGGTATCGATACAATATCTTTTCCTACTGCCCTGGCATTTGCTATGGAGTGCTATGAAAACGGAATTTTAAATAAAGAAAGGACTGGGGGCCTGGACCTGCATTTTGGGAATACGGATGCTGCTCTTGAAGTATTGCATCAAATGAGCCGGGGTGAAGGCTTTGGCGTAATACTTGGGCAGGGTATTCGCCAAATGAAACGCATATTTGCCGAAAAATATAAGTTGACTGACGAACAAATCAAATTTATGCAGGATATTGGCATGGAATGTAAAGGAATGGAATATTCTGAATATGTTACCAAAGAATCTTTGGCCATGCAGGGTGGCTATGGTCTAACGAATAAAGGTGCACAGCATGATGAAGCATGGCTGATCTTTATGGATATGGTTAACAACCAGATTCCTACCTTTGAAGATAAAGCTGAAGCATTGCATTATTTTCCCATGTTCAGGACCTGGTTTAGCCTGAATGGATTATGTAAATTACCCTGGAATGACGTGGAACCTGCTGACAATGCTGAGGAAGAAGAACCTAATAAAATCCCCAAACATGTTGAAGGATATATTAACTATTTTAATGGCATGACTGGTTTAAATATTGATAATGATGAATTAATTAAGCAATCAGAAAGAGTATATAATTTCCAACGTATATTTAACCTGAGAATGGGAAATGGACAGCGCCAAAGTGATCAAATCCCTTATCGTTCAGTTGGGCCGGTTACTGTTGAAGAATATGAATCAAGGGCTGAAAGATATGATAAACAATTGAAAGAAATTGTTGGTGCTGATAGTGACGGAAAGTCCTCGGCGGAGAAAGTAAAACTGCTTAGAGATTTTCGTGAAGATCAATACAGGCAACTGTGTGATGCTGTTTATAAACGCCGCGGATGGACCAATGATGGTGTTCCTAAAGTAGAGCATCTGAAAAGCCTTGGCATGGATATCCCCGAACTTCTTGAAGTTATAGAACATTATCAATAATATTTTTATTGCTTGTCTGAAAACCCGCAAAGTTAATCATTGCGGGTTTTTTATTTAATGTAAGTTTATTAAGATGATTTATTGAATATGTTGATTTTAACTAATATATATTTAATGTGTTAATAGATAATTTATATTATTATTGGTTTAATTATATAAATTGTATTGAATATGTTGATTCTATGTAAATTATGTCTATCTTTGCCTGTTATACTATATTCACCAAAATAATTAAGATAATATGACTATGAGTACGAAGTTTAGGATTAACATTCAAACTGGTGAAATTGAGGTTGAAGGAAGCGAACAATTTGTTGATAAACAAATTAACAACTTAAATCGCGTTATTAATACCATTCAAACACCGCCACAAAAAGTAGTCGCTCCTGAAGCAAAAGGAGCTGATGTTGACAAGAAACCTGCCAGAAAAAGAGGCAGGCCGCCTAAAGCAAAAACAATTGATACCAGGAAAAATGAAGACGATTCATACAATGAATGGATCGGTAGTTTCCGCACAAAACTAAAGCAAATCGACAGGATTCTTATTGCCGGCATGTATGCTCAAAATAAGAATGATAATAAAATCTTCAAAACCAGACAGGTTTCAAAGTTATTAAAGTCACAGGGGATCATGTTACAAAATGTGACAACCCGAATCTATGGCTTGCTTAAAAGTGAAAAGGTTAAGATTACTGAAAAGCAGGGCAGGACTTCTATTTACAAAGTAACTCCGAAAGGGGAAGCCTATCTTGCCAGGTTAATGACACACTAAAAAAAAGGGCTGTTTTCGCAGCCCTTTTTTTTAGTGACATTTATCTTCTTTCATAAACGGATATTTGAAATCTTTCGGCGGGATCAAATTTTCTTTGATGGTTCTCGGACTTGTCCATCTGATCAGGTTGAGGTGGCTTCCTGCCTTATCGTTTGTTCCACTTTGCCGGCTTCCTCCAAAGGGCTGCTGACCTACAACTGCTCCTGTTGGCTTGTCGTTGATGTAAAAATTTCCGGCTGCATAACGAAGCTTTCTGCAAGCATGGTTTACCGCATTCCTGTCACGTCCAAAAATTGCACCGGTAAGTCCGTAAGGTGACGTATTATCACATATCTCCAGCATATTATCAAAATCTTTATCCTTATAAACATAAATGCTTAATACGGGCCCGAAGATTTCTTCTTCCATGGTAATAAAGTGCGGATCATTAGTTTTAATAACAGTTGGCTGAATAAAATATCCCTCTGTTTTATCTCCTTTACCGCCAAAGATAATTTCTGCATCATTTGAATCTTTTGCTTTTTGGATATATCCCATTATGTTATCATAAGCAGATTCATCAATTACAGCATTCATAAAATTGCTGAATTCAAGTGGATCACCGACTTTGATCTGTTGAATCATATCTCCCATGCGCTCTTTAATGGGCTTCCACAGCGATTCGGGAATATAAGCCCTCGAAGCTGCTGAGCATTTTTGGCCCTGGTATTCATACGCACCACGAATCAGGGCTGTTGCCGTTTCATCAACATCAGCCGAACTATGAACAAACACGAAATCCTTGCCTCCCGTTTCTCCCACAATTTTTGGGTATGATTTGTAATTCGTTAAGTTTTGTGTGGTCATTTGCCACAAACGGTTAAATGTTACATTGGAACCAGTAAAATGTATGCCTCCTAAATCCTTATTCGAGAACACTGCGTTTCCTATTACTGAACCGGGTCCGGGTATGAAGTTTATTACTCCGTCAGGTAAACCTGCTGCTTTAAATACCTTCATTAATATGTAGTTAGATAAAAGAGATGTAGTAGCCGGTTTCCAAAGCATGGTATTTCCCATAAGAACAGGTGACATATTCAGATTAGACGCGATGGACGTAAAATTAAAAGGGGTAACCGCAAATATAAATCCTTCCAGAGGCCTGTATTCTAAGCGGTTTATTATTCCGGTTTCAGAATGTGGCTGATCATTATAGATGTCTGAAATATAATAGGAGTTAAATCTTAAAAAGTCAATTGTTTCACAGGCTGCATCTATTTCTGATTGGTAGGCGTTCTTGCTCTGTCCCAGCATAGTTGATGCATTGATCGAGGCCCGGTATTCATTGGCAAGTAATTCTGCTATTTTCATGCTTACAGAGAGCCTCTCTACCCAGGATACAGAAGCCCAATCCTTCTGGGCTTTTTTGGCAGTATTTGCTGCCATCTCAACTTCTTTTCCAGAGGCTTTGTGATAAGTTGCAAGCACATTGCTATGATTATGGGGCATGACTACTTTCCCGGTATTGCCGGTACGAACTTCTTTACCTCCAATAATCAACGGGATTTCAATTTCTTCTTTACTCATTTTATCCAACTCCGTGCGAAGGGCTTTTCTTTCCCGTGAACCAGGTACATAGTTTTTTACTGGTTCGTTGGAGGGATAGCTCATTTTAAAAATTGCATTATTCATTATTCACCGATTTATGATTTAATAAGAAATAAACACAGGGGTTTAAAAAAAGTTTTAATATGTTTATCAGCCACCAAATGTAAGTATTAATACCGAATAGAAAATGCCTGCATGCCAAATCAGGGGATTCATAAGCAAGGATTTTATATTTCTGTGTCTGAATTCCGTATATTTGTTTAAATATCCATATTCTTTGATGTCATACAATACGATATGTTTGATTTGGTTTATGAACCACTTGAATGGTTCCTTAATAAGTATGCTTATTCTAAGGGATTGGTTCAGCGAATAGCATGCGGAGAAAAATACCTTGCTGTAATGCATGAAAATGGAAACATTGGTGTATGTGCTACGCTTATGCAAGATATTCAGATGGATCAGCCTCCCTTCCATATAGATCTGAGTCAGCGTTCACATCGGGTATTTTACAATGCCTATATAAATTCCATCGTGAATTATGAAAGCAGGTATGAAGAAGAAAAGGATATTTTTGATAAGATTCCTTTTGATACCTATAATGAGATTACCATGATAGGCTATTTTACCAGCCTGGTGAGTAAATTCCTCAGTACGGGTATTTCCCTGCATATTTTTGATAAACAGATTAAGGATGACAGCCTGGAGAAAATAGAAGATCAGCAACAATATATTTCCAGGTCGGATGCTTTAATCCTTACATCCACTTCTGTTTTTAACCAAAGTTTTAATGAGTTGATCGCATGGACCAACGGGAAGTGTGATGTGTTTTTGCTTGGGCCTTCCTCCATTTTACATCCACATATGAAAACGTATGGAAATATTAAATATATTTTTGGAGCAGTTTTCAATAATTCGGATCACCGTGTTATGGATATTATTGATGAAAATGGGGGTACGAAAATCTTCCTTCCGCTAATGCGTAAAGTTTATATTTAATTTAATAGAAATGAAAGATGTTTAATGTAAATGAGTATTTTGACGGTAAGGTCAAGTCGATAGCATATGAAATGCCTGACGG
>CAZZLL010000001.1:86174-179659 GCA_964654725.1 uncultured Lentimicrobiaceae bacterium
GACCTGCAACTATTGGAGTAATGGCTCCCGGCAAATATGAATTCGGGACCACAACAAAAGAAATCATGACCGTAACTTCCGGAATACTTACTATTCAGTTGCCCGGAAAAGACAACTGGGAGGAGTTCTCAGAAGGGGAAAGCTTTATTGTTGAGAAAGACAAAAAGTTTGGTGTCAAGGTGGAAAAGACAAGCTCTTATCTTTGTAAATACAGGTAGTATACTGTGTTGGTTATCAGCATAACGAGGCATTATTTGTTTAGTAGTTGCTTGTAAATGGAGGGGAGCCGGGCTTGTTTTTCAAGCTTTATTTTCATAATGACCAGGCTTGCAGCCATGGTTAAGGTTGCTGGTAATGCAGATTCCGGACCAAAGGTGGCAATGCACAGGAGAATAAATGCTCCGGCAATGCTGCCAATCTGGTAATATGGCCTGAGGGGGAGCAGCAAAATTCCGCAAACAAATAGGTACATGGACAATGTTATAATAATTGATTGGGCATTGTTTCGGAAATATTCCTGCGCTTTGTTCTCATCCCATGGCAACAGCATTGTTTCCCTGAATTCTTTTATGATAAGCTCAGGATCTTTATACCCGAAGTAAAAACTTATTGCAGCGGAAACAATAAATACTATTCCCCAGATAAGCTTTGCACAATATGGCTTTTTCCAGCCCAGCCAAATCATTAATAAAGCAACAATATTGCTGGCAAGATATGGTAAAAGTTCATCCGGGGAGTCTGGCATTACTACTTAGTTAGCCCGACAGGTTTAGCCTTAAATAAAAAACTAGCGATTAATACACGTTTCAAACTTAACATAATGCAGGTTTTTGATTAATACATCATCAATTGCTTCCCAATAAATATACAAATAGTTGGATTTTATTTACACTTTTTTTTAATAATTATTACATTCTGATTGATTGGTAAGTGTCATATACAATGGGATCATATTTACTGATCTCTGCCAGTATCTTATGGAATACTGGTTTTGGGGGAAGTAATGTCAACGATGATAAACACATTTGCCTGTATGCAGGCAGGGCGAAGTCTCTGATATGATTTTGGTAAATTACCGGGAAATGATTAATTGGTAAAGGTTTTTCATGGGCTTTTCTGATAGAATGACTGCTAAGGCTATCCTGAAAACAATGATGCATCCAGTCTGTTCTGAATTTGCTGTATATGGCTGTTGCATTATTCTTTGCTGGATTTAGCATGCCCTGATGAAAGGAAATGCCTGCACGCTTAGCTGTATTTTTTAAGTAAAAATCTGGGTTCATCCTGAATAATGTGGAATCAATTAAAATGGAATTACCATTTTGTATTTGTTTCTTGTAAATATAATAGAATGGGAACCACCCTGTCCATGAAGTTGAAAATATTTCATTCAGGTATTCGCTAAAAATTCCGTCAAAATAATTTCGAGGTGCTGTAATGGCCTCTCTAAATTCAGTGGCAGAAGAAAGACTGAAAATACTATAGTCATACTTTTTATTTTCGGAGTTGATCGTAATTTCTGATTGCTCACTCAATAATTTCAGGTAATCCCTGATAATAAAACTGTCGAAACGGTTAAGTTCAATTTTAAACAGGCTGTGGTTAAGGAGGTCTTCAATAAGGATGTATTTTTTTGATGAAAGCACGAATCTTTTGAGGGACTCCCAGTCAGAGAATGGTTTATTATTTTCCGCTACACCAGATGCATATACATTCAGGTTTTTCGTAAACACTTCAGGCATGAATTGTTGAACTTCTACCTGTGCCCGAAGCAGAGATTCTGTTGTTAGCAAGGGATTGCGTACCAGCAATATCATATTATCAACCAGTTGACTGAATCGATCAAATTGATCACCGGGTCCCAGATTTTTGGCCATTTCCTTTATTAACATATGTACTTTAGCGGGACTTCTTTTCGTGATCACCGGCTTGCAAATAGCATAAATATACCGGTATGCATCATTTTCCCTGTTATTCGGAGGTATATACGGATCATGATATGTCAGATGAAATGGCTGATTAATTGCCAGGCTGATGTCATTGCTTTGAGACAGGCTTTTCAAAAGCAATGTCGAGGATGTTCTGGCTGGAGAAACGATAGCCGTGATGATGAGCCTGCCTTCTCTGACAAGTTCTTTTAGTTTCTGATAATATGTATCATGATTTTTAACCAAAACTTCTTACAAAAATATTAAATGTTGCATTCAGTATGTCCCTGAAAGCAGCGGTAATTTTTATTGTCAATCAAAGAACTATCCTGTAGCTTTTTTGTTTTTTCAGAGAGTAAATGTATAATTTTGTTCGGAATTGCAATATCTCACATATTGGAAATACCTAACCCGGATAATTCATAAACCTAAATCGTGAAAACCTGAATTATCCTGACGACAAAGAAAAGCTAACAATTTGAGGCACTTCGTTTTTCAAATTGCAAGCTTATCTAAGTCGGGGTTAACCAACATTATTTGAGCACATTATGCCATTTTGTGAATAATGTAGGTTAAAATACTTTTTATGCAAATGATTAATTATGGAATTCAGGACGTATTAAATGAACTTGGAATAAAGGGCGTTAATCCCGGAGCTTCTGATGGAATCAACTGCTTAGAAACAAAAGGGGATCTATTGGAATCATATTCCCCTGCTGACGGAAAGTAAATTGCTTCTGTGAGGCAAGGAACCTGGAATGATTATGAGGAGGTGATGGGCAGAGCACAAAAGGCTTTCAGGGAGTGGCGTATGGTACCTGCCCCAAAGCGAGGTGAGATTGTTCGTCAGTTGGGTGTGGAATTGAGAAAATGCAAAGAACCCCTCGGGAAGCTGGTTTCACTCACCGGATCAACGCGGGGGTCGGGAAAGTGGTTCAGATTCATGGAAAGTTTATATGCGCCGTCAAACAAATACCATTAATTTTGGCAAGGAATAAAATTGGATGTGATTGATTAATTCAGGATACATGCGATATTTAGTGGGAATTGATGATACCGACAATGCTGAAAGTCGTGGCACCGGATATAAAGCCAGAATGTTGGCAGAGAGGCTAAATATGGAGGCCAACTTTACTGTTAAGAGTGTATCCCGGCATCAGCTTTATATTCATCCGGATATACGGTATACAAGTAAAAATAGTTCTGCGTGCATTGATATTACCGTGGATAACAGTGATGTATTGACAAATATTTCAGCGGAGTTTATGCGGGACAATTGTGAGCTGGGTTCTGATGGTGGATTATGTATTGTCTCATACAAGGATGCCCCGGAGGATTTATTAAATTGGGGCCTGGATGCAAAAAAGAAAGTGCTCAATATACATGATGCCTGGAAATTTGCGTCCAGGCATACTATTTTTTTAGAAGGTTTTACCGGCGACAAAGGCGGTGTTATAGGTGCTTTGGCTGCAGTTGCTCTTAGAAAATCCGGCAGCGATGGTCGAATAATTTTCTTAAATGGCAAAATAAAATTACGCGAATTGAAAGGAATTTATTTAATTCGCAGTATTAAAAATTTGACAAGGATAGATGATGTTCTCGATCTTAACAAAAAAAAGCTGAATGAGAATGAACGGATTTCTCTTCACGATTGGGTAAGACCGGTCATAAAGAATAACAAAATTATTTTGCTGGCAGAAAAGGTTTACAATAATCCGGATTATGAATGGACATGTGCTGATAAAACGCTTGTCAGGTCAATTTCTGACTAAGAATGCTTCACGCATACTCGAGCTGATGTTTCTGATGCTTTCAGGAATGCTGGCCATTTTTCTGCATGCCCGCCTCCGAATCCCACTCAATATTCCAGGTCACCATGGTTTTGAGTTTATGCTTATTCTGATCAGTGTGCGCTGGTTGTCTAAATTGCGTTTTGCTGCAAGTATGAGTTCAGTAGGAATCGGCTTGTTATTATTGTTTCCTGTACTGGGTTTTAGAGATCCTTTTATGGGATTCCATTATATGTTGCCCGGACTGGCACTTGATATTTTATTCTTTGTAATTGCAGGCGGCCGCAAATTTGCTTTTCTTATGGGAGTATTGGCTGGGTTATCATATATGCTGATCCCACTTAGCAGATCCTTGTTTATGCTGTTTTTTGATTATCCGTATAATTCCTTTCTGAAGCACGGCTTCGTATTTACTTATGCCTCCTTTTTTCTTTTTGCCTTCCTGGGTGGAATAACAGGAAGCATTATCCTGAATTATCTGAAAAAATAAAAACCCTTTATGAAGCGAATCCACACCATATTTTTATTAACCGATATGAAAATCCTTACAGGTCGATTGATGTTAATAGGGCTTATTTTCTTAATATCTGTACTATGGAGTTGTGAGAAAACCGGAGAGATAAAAGATCCTCCCCGAATTGAGTTTATTGAGTCACCTGAACTGACATTTCAGGACTCCGTTTTTTCTACAGGGCAGGACATGTCGTTTGGTATACGTGCCTTTGCAGGTAGCGGCAACATAACCAATATTACCATAAAAAAGCGCACAGATACTGCACTGGCATATCTTGATACAGGGATGAACACTTCTTATGCGGAATGTTGTAAAACCTTCATTAAAGGATTTGATGATGAGGAAGAGTGGATATTTACCGTAATGGATATTCATCGTATGAAGGCATCGATTTCGTTAAAGATTGTAAGGGATACTTCTAATCAGTTTTCAGTTTTAAAGAGTTATCCTGAAATCATAATGGGGGCACAAAAATCCTCCTTGTTCGGCAGTTTTTTTTCATTAAAGGATACGTCTGTTTTCTTTCCTGATGAAGCTTTTCTTCATCAGGAGAGGATAGATTTTCTTTATTATTTTGGAGATGACATGAATACTATTTCTTCTCCCGGTGCGAATATCGAAGATGGAATATTTCCGGGGCCGCAGGGACTGGATCAATGGTCTGTGCAAAGGGAAAGCAGGTTGCTAAAAATGAATATTGTTGTTAATGATTTTGAAAGCATGCAGAATGACAGCATGTTGATAGCCCTTTTTAATGAGCCGGAAAGCAAAAGAAAAGCCAAGAACCTTGCATCTGATGACATCTATTTTTTTCAGTCACCTGATAATTTATTAGGTGCATTCAGGGTGCTGGAGGTAAATGGACAGGATACAGGGATCATTCGGATTGCTTTAAAAATTCAGGACAAATGAAAAGGTTTTTAAGTACGGTTTTTTTGCTCATGGTTACATTCCTGGCTTTAGGACAGGAAGGAATGTTCAGGGGTAAGGTGCTTGATATAATAACCGGCACCCCATTACAGGGAGCACATATAAAACTGAAGGATCAGGGATTGATGGCTGTATCAGATATTGAGGGCAATTTTCAACTTCCTGGTGTAGAGTATGGTGATGTTTATCTGGAAGTTAGCTTTGTAGGATATGTGAATACAGAAAAGCATTGTAAACATATCAAGAGCGTGGAAATGATTCATATGATCTACCTCCGGCCCGATATTTTTGAACTGGATTCGGCAGTAATTGTAGCAACAAAAAACCTGGCCACGAAAAAAAATATTCCTGCAAGCATACATGTTATAAATCATGCGGATATTTCGGCTTTCCCTGCCTTTACTTCTGATCAGCTTTTTGAGCAAATTCCGGGATTATATATCAACAGAAACCAGGGAATCTTATCAAAATCTGCCAGTGTTACCATGCGCGGCTTGTCAAGTAGTTCGCGGGTATTGGTCTTAGTTGACGGGGTTCCCATTAATAAGGCTGATAAAGGATTCATAAATTGGAACAGGATTGATCCTGATAATATTGAACGTATAGAAGTATTGAAAGGTCCGGCATCAGCCGTTTATGGCGGAAATGCAATGGCTGGTGTTATAGTGATAAACACGAAAAAAGCAGATCATGGATTGGAAGGGGAAGTTGGTGTTGAAGGAGGCACTTTCAGTACTTTTGGTGGCCATTTGCGATTTGGTGGCAATGATATTGAAAACAATAAAGGGTTTTATTGGAACATCTATGCTGATTATCTGGATAGTGATGGATATAATCCGGTATCTGAAACTGAAATAGACTCTACCGATACGGATCTCTACCTGAATCAATGGCAGCTTATTTCTTCGATGGGATACCGTTTTAATGCGCACCATCAACTGGAGTTAAAGTATGAACATTTTGATAATACCATTGGCGACGGAAAGCAGGTGTATGAAGAGGCCGGTGGATATAACAGTTCTCCTACAAATTTGCTGGCGGCCACCTATCGTGGCAGGTATAATCAGTTCAATTATTATCTCAGCATTTACCATCAGGAAGAAGATTACGCGCAACAAAAAGAAAGTGTAAAATCAGACGGACGATACCAGCTATCCAATGCATATGCCTTACGAAAAGATATGGGAGCGATGCTTCATATGCAATATTATTTCAATGATGATCACAGTATCTCTGCAGGTATGGATGTAAAAGATGGCAGGGTGGATGCAGCCCTGATTTACAAGACTTCTACCGACCTGGTGAAAAATTCCGGACGAATGCAAACAACAGCCTTTTACCTGCAAGATGAATGTGATTTGTTTGACGACCGCATACACCTTATTACAGGTTTACGCTTTGATATTGCCGGTTTTTCAGATGCAAGTTTCAATATTATAGAACCTTCTGCTCAAAGCAATTATATGCTTCCTTTTGTCGGTGAAACAACGGACAGGAAATGGCAGGCCCTGAGTCCAAGATTCGCTGCAAATATAGAGCTTACAAAGCGGATCAATATGTTTGCTTCATATGCTAAAGGATTCAGACCGGCAATACTGGATGATATGTGCAGAAACGGAAAGATAAGCAAGGGTTTTAAACTGGCAAATCCTGAACTTAAACCTGAATATCTTGATAATTACGAGTACGGAGTGAAATGGAAACACCAAAGAGTATATCTGTTTTCTTCCCTGTTCTATAGCAAGGGGAAGGATTTTCATTATTTTTCTGGTACGGGGGATTCCCTGTCGACAGGCGGCAATAGCTTGAAACCTGTGCTTCAGCGACAAAATGTGGGAGAGGTAACAGTTTATGGTGCTGAATTCGAATTAGGGTGGTTTGTATTTGAGCATTTGCGGTTGCGAACCTTTTATAATCGCTACTTCTCAAAAATCACAGAATTCATCACCGGAGAAGATGGAAAAGATCTTTACAGTAAACAATTAAATGAGTTTCCGGATTATCAGTTTTATTTCGGGCTGGATTATCAGTCGAAGCGCTTTTGGGTGCACCTGGATTATAAATATACCGGTGCACAATGGTATGATGATGAAAACACTACACGTGTTCAAGCCTATGATTTATTTAATCTTGGATTCCTGTATAAAATTTCTGACTATTTGGAGCTAAGTCTGGATATGAATGATTTATTGGATACAAAGTATACTGACAGGAAAGGCCTGATTTCTCCCGGTCGCTTTATTATGCTAGGAATAAATATCAAATTCAATAATACCAATTAATATGAAAAGAGCATTTATTTATTTTTTAGTGGGATTTATTTGTAATATAAACCTTTTTTCTCAGGATACCTTGGTTGGATGGACTTTTCCTGATCAGGGAGCTGATTCATTGGCTGACATCGGAACAGTTGATAATCTTTCGATGGGTATTTTTACCTCCGGGGGCACCAGCACATTAAATTTTAAAAATGGATATACCGGTAAAGCGGCTCAGGTGACAGGATGGGATGGAGGAACCGATACCAAGGCGTGGGTTATACAGGTGAATACCTATGATTATGCAGATATATATATGTTTTCCAGGCAGTCCTCAGGAGGAAATGATCCTGGGCCCCGTGATTTTAAATTGCAGTATTCTATTGATGGTATGATAAGCTGGTCGGATGTCCCAAACGGGATGATAAAAGTGCACAATGACTGGACAACAGGTGTGGTTGACAGTATGGTGTTGCCACCAGCTTGTGACAACCAGAATTCTTTGTTTATCAGGTGGCTCATGAACACTGATTCAGCCTCTGATGGCAGTATTGTTGCAGCATCTGGAAAATCAAAAATTGATGATATCTTTATTGTTGCTGCTACTCAAATTATTAATAATGTTGAGGATACAGATGTATTGCTGACTCATGTTTATCCGAATCCATGCATAGAAGAATTGATCCTTGATAATCTAATAGGAGTATGCCACCTTGAGCTTTTCAATGTTATCGGACAATTAGTCAAAGAGGATAAAACAAATGAAACGAAGCACAAAATGGATATGAGTAAATTTGATCCGGGGCTTTATTATCTTCGTATTTCATCTGTGCAAACAGAGGTTGTTAAATCATTTACCATCCTTAAGAATTAGCATGACAAAATCCGGACTGGCAAATGCATACTGGAAAATGCCTTCAATGCTTGTTGTCGGAGGAAATGCCAGGAATATTGGCAAGACTACCCTGGCTTGTAATATCATTCACACATTTTCAAAAAAACATAAACTTGTTGGCTTGAAAGTTATTACTCACAGAAAAGGGGAAGCTGAGGAGCATGGTGAAAAGGACAGTATGCTCGAGCATGGATTCAGAATAACAGAAGAATGGAGAAGGGATATCCATAAGGATACTGCCAGAATGCTTCAGGCCGGTGCAGCAAACGTATACATGATACGAACTTTCGAAAAATATTTGAAAGATGCCTTGCAAACTTTTTTTAATGAATATGGCCGAAAACATTATTTCGTTTGTGAGTCTGGCGCTATTAATGATTATATCCGTCCCGGTGTTTTTATTTATGTCAGGGACAAAACAGTATTAAATCCGAAAAGTAGTTCGTTAAGGAAGGCATCCCGTGCAGATCTTTTACTGGAAACGAATGGACAGCCACAAGAGATAAATAGCTTTCGTATCGAATTGGGGATCAAAAGCGGAGCCTGGTTGTTATTAAATGAATAAGGAGTACTTTTGTAGATTAAATGTTGAAGATGATACCTTTTGATAAAGCTTATAAAGAAGTTATTGATAACACACAAAGACTCGGATATGAGCGGGTTAATATACATGCATCCCTGAATCGTGTGCTTGCTGAAGATATACTTTCAGATATGGATATGCCTCCGTTTGACAAATCGGCCATGGACGGATATGCTTGTCGGATGGAAGATTTGAGCGAGGTTTTAACTTGTGTGGAAGTGATTCCGGCAGGAACGAACCCCAGGAAAGAAATTAGCAGGGGCTTGTGTGCCAAGATTATGACAGGAAGTATGATCCCCAAAGGTGCTGATTGCGTGATCATGATTGAGGATGTCGAAGAAGTGGAAGGTCAAAGAATCCGGTATAAAAAAGAAAAAACCAAAACCAATATTTGTATTAAAGGTGAAGATATTATAGCCGGACAAATGGTGATCCCTGCAGGCATTCGTGTTAAGCCAGAGCATATTGCTGTAATGGCATCAGTGGGTTGTACAAATCCTCTGGTATATAAGCAGCCCAAAATTTGCGTTATAACTACAGGGGAAGAATTGGTTGAGCCACATCAAAAACCTGATATTTCGCAGATTAGGAACAGCAATGGATCTCAATTGATAGCTCAGTTGTTGCGTATTGGTATTCAACCAACTTATTATGGCATTGTTGGAGATTCAGAGGAGTCTTCCTTAGGTGCCATGAAAAAAGCAGCATCTGAACAGGATATTATTTTGCTTACAGGAGGTGTAAGTATGGGTGATTTTGATCTGGTACCCCTGATGATGGAAAAAGCAGGTTTTGATATTCGTTTCAGAAAAATAGCTGTACAACCCGGAAAACCAACCACTTTTGGTGTGAAGGATACCAAGATATGCTTTGGCTTACCGGGTAATCCGGTATCATCTTTTATACAGTTTGAATTATTGGTTAAACCAGCAATAATGCATATGATGGGCAATGTTTATAAACCACTTAGCCTGAATATGCCCATGGGAATCGATTTTTCCAGAAAGCGAAGCGAGCGAAGATCTTGGATTCCGGTCCGGATTAAAGATGCTCGTGTTTATCCGATAGACTATCATGGCTCGGCACACCTAAATGCACTAACAGCAGCTGATGCCATAATGATGATGGATATCGGCCAAAAAGAGATTTTGCAAGGAGAATCTGCATATGTACGACTCATTTAATCGTCATATTACCTACCTGCGTGTTTCGGTTACGGATCGATGCAACCTAAGATGTACATATTGTATGCCGGAAGAAGGGATACAACTAATCAGACACAGGGATATTTTATCGTATGACGAAATTCGTGATGCAGTGCAATATGCAGTTGCGCAAGGAATAAACAAAGTAAGGATTACCGGAGGAGAACCCCTTGTAAGAAAAGGTATTGTAAACCTGGTTTCCATGCTGGCTGAAATAAAAGGCATTGAAGACCTTGCCATGACAACCAACGGGATACTGCTGGATAAGTATGCGCATGATCTGGTGAAAGCTGGTTTGCACAGGGTGAATGTTAGCCTGGATACACTGGATGATCACTTGTATAATGAAATTACCCGTGTTGGTAATTTACAGGATGTACTGAAAGGAATTGAAGCAGCAAAGGACGCAGGTCTGAATCCTATTAAGCTTAATTGTGTGAGACTGAAACAACATTCCGGACAGCAAGAGAAGGAATTGAGAGAATTTGCCCAGAGAAATGAATATCAGGTTCGGTTTATTCGTCAAATGGATTTATCATGTGGAGAATTTTCCGTTGTTGAAGGTGGTGACGGGGGAAACTGCATCCGTTGCAACCGCTTAAGATTAACTGCTGACGGCAATGTAAAACCTTGTCTTTTTAGTGATATTGCTTATAATATCCGGGATTTGGGTGTGCAGCATGCATTTAGTCTTGCTTTGGCTAATAAACCGGAATCGGGCAGCAAAAATCAAAAAGACCGGTTTTACAATATTGGTGGGTAATATAAAACTTTATACACATGATTGAATTAAGTCATACTGACAAGCAAGGAAAAGCTAAAATGGTAGATGTTAGCCATAAGCCCCGGCAAAAAAGAAGGGCATTAGCAGAGGGGGAGATTAAAGTGAGCAAAGATACTATTCTGCTGATACAGGATAATAAGATGAAAAAGGGAGATGTATTAACACTGGCAGAAATTGCAGGGGTACAAGCTGCAAAGAAAACATCTGATCTTATTCCGCTTTGCCATCCCTTGCAGCTTGCTAGTGTAAATATCGACACCCTGGTCAGGAAAGACAGAATACATCTTCGTTGTGAAGTGATATGCACCGGACAAACAGGCGTGGAGATGGAAGCATTAACCGGGGTAAGTGTTGGTTTATTAACTATTTATGATATGTGTAAAGCGGTAGATAAAAATATGGAAATTGGAGAAATTAAATTGGTAGAAAAAATTAAAGAAAATATATAATGCAACGACTTAAAGTCATATCTGTAAATACCTCAGAGAAAAAAGGGACGGTTAAAAAGGAAGTTGCGAAAATCCTTTTAAATGAAGCAGGTGCAGAAGGCGATGCGCATTCCGGTCATTGGAATCGCCAGCTTAGTTTGTTGGCAAATGAAAGTGTTCAGCGCTTTGAGAAACTTGCCGGCAGGAAAGTCCTTCATGGTGAATTTGCAGAGAACATAACAACTGAGGGAATTGAACTTTATAATTGCAAACCGCTGGATATGTTTTACAATGAATCCCTTAGGCTTGAAGTGACTCAAATTGGCAAGGCGTGTCATGGAGATAGCTGTGCAATCTATCGTGAAGTCGGAAGTTGTGTGATGCCCAGGGAAGGAATTTTTTGCCGGGTTATAAAGGGCGGTGAATTGCAGGCTGGAGATGAATTCATATTTGAGGAAAAAGTATTTATGGTTTATATTATTACACTGAGTGACAGAGCCAGTGCAGGAATATATCCTGATAAGAGCGGACCTGAAATCAGAACTGGTCTTGAAGAATTTTTTAAACATATTAACTATCCGGTAGATTTCCATCATCATATTATTTCAGATGATGAAAAAGAATTGCATCATCTGATTCTGGAAGCCCGAAAGAACAATGCAGATTTGATTTTTACCACTGGAGGCACTGGAATTGGACCCAGAGACATAACTCCTGAAACGATCCAACCTATGCTTGACAAGGAGATTCCGGGCGTTATGGATCACATTCGTATTAAATACGGCATGGATAAACCTAATGCTTTGATCAGTAGATCTGTAGCCGGGGTCATCGACAAATGCCTTGTTTTTACACTTCCTGGTAGCCTGAAAGCCGTAAAAGAATATATGACAGAGATTAATAAGGGTCTGAAACATCTAATTTATATGCTTCATGGGTTGGATATGCATTAGTGACAGGATATTAACTATAAATAGTTAACAAGTTGTTTCCTTGCCCTTTATCTTAAGCGATTTTGATGGGTTAATTTTGTGTTAAGATGCGTAAAATGGTTTCACGAATATTCAACATTATTAAGAATCGGTATATATTTACATTGATAGTATTTCTGGTTTGGATGGTCTTTTTTGATCAACACAATTTCATATCACAATATCGAAAAACCAAACAACTTACGGAGTCCCAGCAGATAAAGGACTACTATCTGAATGAGATCAGAAAGGACAGCATAGCCGCCATGGAATTAATGACCGATATGGAGAACCTTGAGAAATTTGGAAGGGAGCAATATTTGATGAAAAGAAATGATGAAGATATTTTTCTCATTATTCGTAATAACCCTTTGTAGGCAGGTTGATTCTATGGAAAATAAGCATCTGATAAAGGTTTTGATCGCCGATGATAATGTATCCATGCAGGCATTGCTTAAAACTTTACTGGAAAAGTTGGGGCTTGATGTTGCAGTTGCACAAAATGGCAGGGAGCTTTTAGATCTATATGAGGCGTCAACCTTTAATCTTTTATTTGTAGATATACAAATGCCTGTAATGGATGGTTATGAAGCGACAAAGCGTATTAGGGATTATGAGTTTATTAATAAATGCTATACCCCCATAATTGCATTAACCGGTACAGATAAAATTATGGACGAAGATGATATTTACAGGGCCGGGTTTGATGCATTGCTGAGAAAACCCTTTAAAAGAGAGGAAATCATTCTAAACCTGAAGCGCTATACTACTTTTATTGATTAGGAAACTAATACGGGTCGACATTTACAGCTATTCGTATACTTTTTACATCTGTTGTTTGCATAAAAACCTCCAGGAGATTGCTTAGAATTTTCTTATTATCCTTTAAGCTTTTATCGCGTACCAGTTTTAGCATAAAATCTTTCATGTAGTATTGCTTTATTCTGGAAACCAAGGGATATTCTGGCCCCAGGATATTTTCATTAAAAACTGGTTTTAGCATATTATTTAGTTCTCTGCTTGCCTGGTTCAGTTTATCCTGTTTTTTATGGCGCAGGCTTATTTTAATAAGGCGGTAAAAGGGGGGGTATTTAAAAATTCTGCGTTCAGGTAATGTTTGTTGAAAAAACTGTTTATAATCATTGCGTAAAACAAAATATAACAATTGATGATCTGCCTTGTAGCTTTGAATAAGTACTTTCCCTCTTCTGTGTTTTCGTCCTGCCCGTCCGCTAACTTGGGCCATAAGGTGAAAGCTCCGTTCATGTGACCTGAAGTCTGGGAAATAGATCATTTGATCTGCATTTAAAATCCCAACTAAGCTTACATTTTCGAAGTCAAGGCCTTTGGTAATCATTTGAGTACCGACTAGGATATCGATTTTTCTATTTTCAAAATCATTGATTATTTTCTGATATGCATTTTTTTTACGCGTAGTATCCAGGTCCATTCGTCTGATAGTGGCTTCAGGAAAGTAATGATAAAGTTCTTCCTCAATCATTTCCGTACCGTATCCTTTCATCAACAATCGAGTATTGCCACATTCGGTGCATATTTTCGGAATACCGGATGAATAACCGCAATAGTGGCAGCGTAACTTTTTTGCCATTTTGTGATAAGTAAGGGTGACATCACAATGGTTGCATTGCGGCATCCAATGGCATACATCACATTCGAGGCGGTAACTAAATCCTCGGCGGTTTTTGAACAGGATCACCTGTTCTTTTTTTTTCAGTGAAGCGGAAATATTGTTCAGGAGGATTTGAGAAAGGAATTCATGCCTGTTTTTGTATCGGCTTTCCTTTTTCATATCAACAATTTCAATTTCAGGCAATTCAATTCCACCATACCTTTCCTTGAGTTCTGCGAGCCCATATTTATCATTGATGGCATTGAAGTAACTTTCTACGGAAGGAGTGGCTGTTCCCAGCAGGACCTTAGCTTTGTGTAAACCTGCGAGGTATATTGCGGCGTCTCTGGCCTGATATCTTGGTGAAGGGTCAAATTGCTTATAAGATGTATCATGTTCTTCGTCGATAATAATTAATCCCAGTTTCTGAAAGGGCAGGAAAACGGCAGAACGGGCGCCAAGTATTATTTTATAATCTCTGTTCATTGTTTTTTCCCATACTTCAAGTCTTTCCTGCTCATTGTATTTTGAGTGATAAATACCAACATTGCTCCCGAAATAAGTATATAAGCGGTTAATAATTTGTGTTGTCAGGGCAATTTCGGGAAGAAGGTAAAGTATCTGCTGATCTTTTTTAAAGCTTTCCTCGATTAGTTTAATATAAATTTCTGTTTTTCCGCTAGAAGTAACGCCAAAAAGCAGGTTTACCTGTTTCGACTGAAATAAATCCCTGATAGATTTCAATACTTTTTCCTGATGTTCATTCAGCTTAATGCTTTCCACCTTCTTTTGGGATTTTACAGTTTCAAATCGGCTAATTTTCTTATAAATCTGAATAAAAAGCCCTTTTTCAACTAAGTCATTTACTTGGTTGGTGGTTGCTTTTGCGTGTTTTATTAATTCTTTTTTCGGTATACCTGCCTGATAATCATTTTCACTCAGATGAAGAAAGGATATTAATAATTCCAATTGTTTATATGCTCGTTTAGAAAGCTCATCAAAATGTTTCTTAATCTTTTCTTCATTTCTTTGATCAGGGGAAATATATATATAAGCTAGCTTGGCAGGCTTTTCTTTCTGTGTAATTTTTTCATAAATTTCGATAAGATTTTTTTCAATCAGGTTGTTGATGAGGGGCAATATTTTCTTTTGACCAGATAAAATCTGTGTATCACTTAGGGAGAGGTATTTCTGGTTCATCAGGGCCTCAATAACAGGATATTCTCTTTCATTTAATTCCTGTTGATTGATGTCGGCATCCTGTTTGAGGAAGATGTATGAGTCACTTGACAATTTATATACAGGAGGCAATGCAACGTTCATGACTTCACCCATTGCACTTAGGTAGTAATCTTTAATCCAGTTCCAAAATTCGAACTGCCTTGAAGTAACAATAGGTTTATTATCGATGATATCAAGAACTGGTTTAGGTTGAATGTTGGCTGAGTAGTCATTAAACAATCTATACACCAATGCTGCATAAATTTTCCTTTTGCCGAATTGCACGCTAACTCTGGATCCAATATGAATAGAATCAGCAAGGTTGTCAGGCACGACGTATGTAAAAACACCTTTAACGGGTACTGGTATGATTAGATCTGCGTACATCGTATTCTTTAATATTTTATAAAGGTATAGAAATTGCAGGTTAGCGGGATGGTTGGGAACATTTTGTTGAAAAAAAGTGGAGGGACGAAGTTGGTAAAAATGGATTAATAAAACCTAACAAATCTTTAAGATTTGTTAGGTTTAAAAATCTATACTAACATAAATTTAATTTTATGATAAAGCGAGATATATTCGAACCAAGTATTACTTACCATATATTCAATAGAGGAAATAATGAACAGAATATTTTTTTGCAAAGAACCAACTTTTTGTATTTCATAGGATTAATGCGATCGCATCTAACTCCAATTTGCCAGATTTATTCTTATTGTTTAATTAAAAATCATTTTCATTTTCTATTAAGAATTAATGATTATGAGGATTTACCAATAAAATATTCAGATAGAAATCGTATTCATCTTCCTTTTGCAAATTTGTTTAACGCGTATGCAAAAGCCTTTAATAAGTATTATAATCGTTCGGGAAGTGTTTTTCAAGAGCATTTAAAGAGGATTAGGGTTGATAATGAAAAATACTTAAAACAGTTGATTATCTATATTCACCAAAATCCTGTAAAACATAACTTTGTGTCAAATATTCAAAATTACAGCTATAGTTCATATAAAATAATAGCATATGATAAAGAAAGTTTTATAAATAAAAAATATGTTTATAATTTGTTTCAAGATAGAGAGAACTTTATTTTTTTGCATAAGAGATTACTAGAAACTGATAATAGTGTGATAAGTAATATTGAGAGAATAGATTGCTAATATCATTTCGAGATCTATGGTCTTATAGCGACAATATCCTTGCCATCTCCAGTAATTCCCGATTTATATCCTGGTGATGCTTAATCGATTGCTCAAATGGTGTATGCCTTATCTTTTTATCTACAGTACCAACCATTACTCCTCGCTTACCCTGAATCAAGGCTTGTGCAGCTTGAAAACCCAAATTGCTGGCTAATACCCTATCCATGCATGTTGGTGCTCCTCCGCGTTGAATGTGTCCCAGAATAGTTACCCTCGTTGAGTAATAGTTGAACTTTTCCCTGACTCTCCTGGCTACCTCAAAGGCTCCACCTGCATCATCACCCTCTGCCACAATAATAATTCCGGAGGTTTTCTGCTTATGCCAGTCATGCTCAAGAATATGAATTAGTTCTTCTATGCTTGTCTTTTCTTCCGGAATTAATATATCTTCTGCCCCAACTGCTATTCCACTGCGAAGCGCTATGAACCCAGCATCCCGACCCATTACCTCAATGAAAAACAATCTGTTATGAGAATCAGCTGTGTCTTTGATTTTATCTACTGCTGATACTACTGTGTTTATCGCAGTATCATACCCTATGGTGAAATCGGTTCCGTAAAGGTCATTGTCTATCGTGCCCGGTAATCCTACGATTGGAAAATTATACGTGTTGCCAAATTCTAATGCTCCTGCAAAAGTCCCATCACCACCAATGACTACAAGCGCATCGATATTGTTTGCTAATAAATTCTCAAAGGCCTTTTGCATGCCTTCCTTCGTTTTAAAGGCTTCACTGCGGGAAGATTTTAGTATGGTGCCTCCTCGTTGGATGATGTTTGCAACGTCTTTGCTTTGTAATTCCCTGAAAAATCCCTGTATCATACCCTCGTATCCTTGAAGAATACCGCATACTTTTTTATTGTGATATATAGCTGATCTGGTTACGGCTCTTACTGCTGCATTCATTCCTGGTGAATCACCCCCGGAAGTTAATACACCTATTCGTTGTATTGTACTCATCGTTTGCTTTATCATTGTTTATTAATTATCCGGATTTTGATGTTTCTTTTTTCGACTGCTTTCATACAGACTTAGCTTTATAAACCTGCACTCCAAAGGCCCATTGAATAATTTTATTTTTCTCTCAGCATGCAAACCTATATGCTTCAATGCCTTCATGTCCGAACTTAATATCCATGCGGTGTTTCCGCTATAGTTTTGTTTTAGTACATTCCCTAATTGATTGTAAAGTTCATCTGTACTTTCAAGGTTCATGCGTTCTCCGTAAGGAGGATTTATGATCAATATCCCGTTATTTAGCTCAAGTTTCTTTTTGAAGAAATCTGCATGCGCAAGGTTGATCTTCCTTTCCAAACCAGCTGCTTTAAAATTCTTTCGACAAATATCAATGGCCATTTTATTGATATCTGAGCAATGAATGTTCAGATTATCATGCAAAATATGTTGATCTGCTTCATGCTTTATGTCAGCCCAAATTCTTTTGTTATAATTCCCCCAATGCATAAAGCCAAATTCACTTCTGAAAAAACCCGAAGGTATATTGTTTGCCTTCATTGCTGCCTCGGTGGGTATTGTGCCGGAACCACACATGGGATCAAAAAGTGGCTGGTCTTTTTTCCAGTCCGATAGAGCTACCATGCCGGCCGCCAGAACTTCATTCAAAGGTGCTGCTGTTGCTGACTTCCTGTATCCTCTTTTAAATAATGCCTCTCCTGATGAATCCAGTGAAACCATACACTGGTTATTATGGATATATAAATGAATGGAAATCTCAGGATGCAATTTATCGACCGAGGGCCTTAAACCATATTTCTCACGAAAATAATCAACAATGGCATCCTTGGCTTTTAAGGCTGCGTAGTGTGAATGGCTAATGTTTGATTTTACAACATTGGCATAAACAGCGAATGTCTGCTTAACATTTAATAGATCGTCCCAGGCTATTTTTCGGACTCCCTGATAAAGCATATCTTCATGAATAGCCTGAAAACTCCTGATTTCAACTAGAAACCTGAGGGCATAGCGACAACAGTAGTTTATTCGGTATATATCTTCTAAATGTGCTTTAAACGCTACTCCCCGAATTATCGGAGTAGGCTTTTTTATCCCAATGTCTTGCAATTCTTCCATTAAGAGGTTTTCAAGTCCGGAAAATGTTTTTCCAATGACAGAATAAATATTATCGGAACCCTCAGTCATCATAAGTTATTCATAAATTTTTCACGATCAACAAAAATACGTGTATGTTCACATTTTCCGATTTTTCCCTCTTCATCCCGGACTGAAATAATGAAGGTCAGCTTTCTTCCTTTCACTGCTATTAGCTCCGACTGACTGTAAACCATTTTACCTGCTGTAGTTGCTTTTAAGTGTTTGGCATTATCGTCTATTCCAACACTTATATATCCTTCCGGTGCGTTATTCCCGGATGAATGTCAAACTCCTGTTGACTATTTTTCATAGGTTTCCATAATACTATAAGATTTGTCACGTGTGCTTTCCCAATAGTTTTTCAATAAAATATCAGCAATAAGACCGGAGATAAATAATTGGATTCCTGCTAAAAAGAAAAATACAGTTATCAGGGGCCACGCTGTTTCCGACATTCCCTGTCCCTGTATGAAATTAATAAATGTGACAATGGCAGAAATAAAACTGAAAATTATAAACATCAACCCAATTCCACCCAGTAAATGCAGCGGTCGTACAGAGTATTTATTCCAGAACCAAACAGATATCATGTCGATGAATCCCCTGATGGTTCTTTTCCAGTTATATTTGGTTTTACCCATAGCCCTGGGGCGATGGGTAACAACCATTTCACCGATCCTAAACCCTTTTATTTTAAGCAGGGCGGGAATAAAACGATGCATTTCTCCATATAAAGAGATGCTTTCAAAGCAAATTCTTCGATAAATTTTTAAGGAACACCCACTATCATGTATCTTATCCTTAATAAGAATTTGGCGTAAGAAATTTGCCCCCCTTGAAGTAAATCGCTTAATAAACTTATCCTTGCGGCTTTTTCTCCAACCAGATACAACATCCAGCCGATGCTGTTTTATATGATCGTAAAGCGCCGGTATATCAGCCGGATCATTCTGTCCATCTCCGTCCATGGTAACAATATATTCCATTCTGGCAGCTTTGATGCCGGCATCCAATGCTGCAGTCTGTCCAAAATTTTTTCGGAATCGTATAATTTTTACCGGATGTAGTTTTAGTAATTCCGAAACTGTATCATCCGTTGAACCATCATCAATAATGATAATTTCAAAAATAAATTTTTCCTTCAGACTTGCACTAATCTCCCTGTGAAGGTGTGTGATGGTTTCCTTCTCATTATATACAGGAATGACAACCGAAATCCCAACCTGATCCGTTTTTTCCATCCTGATTTATTTTGATTATGATGCAAATGTAAGCCAAAATAGGAGATTAGGCTTATTCTTAATAATGAAAAAAGATGCGTTGCTTTAAATTAGGATGTAAACTTTGTGATACCGGGCACAACTGTAATAGGTTGGTGAAAAATACTCCCCTTTACCTTCGTTGTCAGGTGGGGCATCAGTATTAATTGTATTTCCTGAAAGTATATGCTTAGCCCGCGTGCGCAAACTACCCGTATATTCTATTTCTGAGGTATGCATGGTGTTTGCTTCTAAAAATAAGAAAACCCCGCGAAATTCCGGGGTCTTTCGTCCAAAGAAAAAGATAAGCACTGATCAACGAATGAATTATTTAATTAACACCACCCTTCGATTTTGTTTGTAAGCATGAGGTTTTTGAATCTTCTTTGCAACAGCTTTTTGTATTGCAGTCACTTTTCTTTGAAGTTGTCTTATCATCACATGATTTGTTTTTCTCATCACAACATGTACTTTTCTTCTTTTTCTTATCTCCGTCTTTTTTATCATCTTTTTTATCACCTTTTTTATCTTTATCTTTATCAAATGAAGGTACATTCTCGCTAATGCTTGTTTTGCTGTCGTTATTACTCTGGTTACTTTCAATAGCAACAACACTTAAAGCTATGATAGCAATTGCAATAAATCCTAAAAATAATTTTTTCATAATTGTATAATTGTTTTTATTTAGAATGATTCAAAAGTACAGCTAATGACATGTATTTGTTGTTAATGAGTTGTTAATATGTGTTAATCTGATGTTAATGTATTTTAGGGGTACAGAATTCATCTATAGTTTTGAACAATGAACAACCGAACCTCCGTAGTTATTATCACTCTGACAAGTATTTCTTTATTGGGGATTATTATCATGCAGTTTTTCTGGGTTAAAAATTCCCTCAGATTTAAAGAGGAACAGTTTGATAACAAGGCCCAAATGGCCTTAAAAAGTATCTCCAATACCTTGTTTCTCATGTACCAATATGTACCTGATAGTAAAAATTCTAATCAGGACAGTATTATTGATAAAAGCAGTATTACGCTTCAGGGTTTGGATTCCTTGTTTCGTGAGGAATTTCATTGCATGCGAATTAACTGTGATTATACATATGGGATATTCTCGAAATCAGAAAATAACATGATCATTGGACGACCCGGTGAGTATATCCGTGAATTAAGCACTTCTTCATATAAGGTTAATTTGCCCGTTTCCTTATCAGAAAAACAATGCGTTTTACATGCTTACTTTCCCCAGAAAAGCTCTATTATTCTGAACCAAATGATGTTATGGCTTGTTCTTACTATACTGTTTATCTTAATTGTAATTGCCTGTTTTTTGCTTATAGTACATACATTGATCAGGCAAAAGAAGTTATCGGAGATGAAAATGGATTTCGTAAATAACATGACACATGAGTTTAAAACACCCATTTCAACAGTGTCGCTATCAAGTGAAATGTTGATGAAGCCAACTGTTTACGATTCAAAAAGCAGGGTTTTAAGATATGCCCGTGTCATTTATGATGAGAATAACAGGTTGCAAAACCAGGTTGAACGGGTTTTGCAAATTTCATTGCTGGACAAAGGCAGTTTTAAATTGAAAGTGCGTACCATCAATGCACATAAAATCATAGAGAAATGTACTGATAGTTTTTATGTTGTATTGAAGGAACGCAAAGGGATCATAAAATTAATGCTAGATGCGGAAAGATGTGAGATACAGGCAGACCGTATGCATTTCTATAATATTATCACGAATATCCTGGATAATGCGAATAAGTACTCTCCTGCATCACCTGAAATAGAAATATGTACATGGAATACAAAACAAGGCCTGCTTATTCGAATTGAAGATAATGGTATAGGCATAAGCCGGGAAAATCAAAAGCAGGTATTTAAGAAGTTGTACCGTGTACCTACCGGAAACATACATAATGTAAAAGGGTTTGGTTTGGGCTTGTTTTACGTGAAGCGCATTATCGAAGCACATGGCGGAACAATTAAGTTAAAAAGCGAATTGGGTAGGGGAAGCACTTTTGAATTGTTATTCCCGTTTAAATCGAAAACTCAAATTACATTTGATGATGAAGAAAAAGACCAAGATGAACATATTGCTGGTGGAAGATGACCCTAATCTGAGCCTGGTGCTTCAGGATTACCTTGAGATGTTGAATTATAAAACCACTTTAGCCAGGGATGGAGAGCAGGGAATGTACGCTTTTGAACGGAATAAATTTGATTTATGTATCCTGGATGTTATGATGCCGAAACAGGATGGTTTTGCCCTTGCAGGAGAGATTCGTCTAAAAGATAAAGAGATTCCGATAATATTCCTCACGGCAAAATCTTTAAAAGAAGATAAGATCAAAGGTTTTAAGATAGGTTGCGATGACTATATCACGAAACCTTTCAGCACTGAAGAATTAAGCCTTCGAATAGAAGCTATTTTAAAGCGCTGTCAGCGAAAATATCAAATTCCGGATAACCTGGATGATGAAATATACCAGCTGGGCCGCATACGTTTCGATTATTCAAATATGATCCTGTCATATAGTAATTCCAGGGAGAAAAAGCTTACCAGAAAAGAAGCTGAACTTCTACGTTTACTTTGTATGAATGCGAATCGCCTGTTGACTCGCGAAACAGCCCTGAAAACAATATGGGGTGATGACGATTATTTCATTGGACGAAGTATGGACGTTTTTATTACAAAGCTACGTAAGTATCTCAAAGAGGAACCTAAACTATCCATTACCAATGTCCACGGAACTGGCTTTAAATTAGAACTGCCAGTGTGAGCTATTCTTTGATCCCTTTCAGGTCAAATATGAAAGCATATTCCATTGCCACTTCTTTATAATATTTAAAACGGCCTGATGCACCGCTATGTCCTGTCTCCATATTTATATGAAGCAGTAGGGGATTATCATCTGTTTTCATTTCCCTTAGTTTAGCTACCCATTTGGCAGGTTCCCAGTATTGTACCTGTGAATCATGTAATCCTGTTGTCACCAGCATAGCAGGATATTCCTTCTTTTCAACATTGTTGTAAGGTGAATAGGAAAGCATATAATCATAATACTCTTTATTATTTGGATTTCCCCATTCGTCATATTCAGCTGTTGTTAATGGGATGCTTTCATCCAGCATGGTTGTTACAACATCTACAAACGGAACATGGGCAACAATTCCTTTAAAGATTTCAGGCTTCATATTTGCAACTGCCCCAACAAGTAGGCCTCCTGCACTGCCGCCCACCGCGAATAAGTTTTCCTTGTCGGTAAAGTCATTTCGAATAAGGAATTCTGCACAATCAATGAAGTCAGTAAATGTGTTTTTCTTTTTCAGGAGCTTACCATTCTCATACCAGTCACGCCCCATTTCCTGTCCGCCACGAATATGGGCAATAGCGAAAATAAAGCCCCGGTTCAGCAAGCTCAGACGCTGTGATCGAAAGGAAGCATCCAGGCTATAACCATAGGATCCATAACCATAAAGATATAAAGGTTGTGGCCCTTCTTTTTTCAAATCATTTCTGTAAACCAGGGATATTGGGATCTCAGTGCCGTCATCAGCCCTGGCAAATAAACGGCGGGTAGTATAATCTTCTTTATCAAAACTCCCGACTACTTCCTGTTCTTTTAGAAGCACTTTTTCTTTGCTCCCGAGATCATAATCAAAGGTTGATTTGGGCGTGGTTAAACTGGTATATTCGAAACGTAATACGTTGGACTTGGGATCTACATTATATGCCGCATAGGCCATATACGCTTCTTCACCGAAATCAATGTAATAATCCTTTTTCTTATCCCATGATTTAATATGAAACTGTACCAGGCCTTTTTTCCTTTCCTCTATTAGGTAATAGTCTTTCAACAGCTCAAAACCTTCCAGAAATACATCCTCACGATGCGGTATCATTTCTGTCCAGGAGGTTTCGCTAAAATCTGTTTCCTGACATTGCATTAATTTGAAATTCTTTGCATTTTTATTTGTGCGGATGATAAAACTGTTATGGATATGATCCACATCATATTCATGATTTCTTTTCCTATCCGCAAAAATCCTGAATTCTTCCCCAGGCTGATCAGCAGCAAGTATTCGATATTCCGTTGACAAGGTGCTTTCACTGATCAGCATCAGGAACTTTTCTGATTTTGATAAGGTAACATAAATTCGAAAGGTAGGATCTGATTCAGTATATACTTCTTTGTCATTGCCTGTTTGATCATCAATAGTATGCAGCATCAACTTGTGTGGCCTTAGGGTTTCATCCTGAATGGTGTAGTAGAAATGTTTGCTGTCAGCACTCCATTCCATATTTGGGGTCGTGCCTGCAATACAGTTTTCCAGGATCTTTCCTGTTCGTAAGTCCAGAAAATAAATAGTATATATTCTTCGACTTTGTGTATCAACAGCAAAGGCTACATAATGATTGTCGGGGGATACTTCAAAATTACCAATGCTGTAATAGGCATGTCCTTTAGCTAATTTGTTCTGATCCAGTATTATTTCTTCTTGTGCATCAAGACTGGATTTCTTACGGCAATAAACCGGATATTCCTTGTTTCCGCTATATTTTGTATAGTAATAATAGCCATGATAAAAGTATGGAACAGACGAATCGTTTTTTTTTATGCGTGATTTGATTTCCTCAAAGAGAGATTTCTGGAAATTTTCGGTATGCTTCAATACGTGCTTGAGATAGGTATTTTCTGCCTTCAGATAATTAATTACATTCGAATCTGTTCTGTCATTCATCCAATAGTAATCATCAATGCGGGTATCACCATGTATGGTCAGTTCTTTTGGTTTTTTTTCTGCAATTGGAGCCTGTATCATATCATTCTTATTATGTGTATTACAACTGAATATTGTTCCGAAAAAAATGATTGGAACAAGATATTTTATTTTCATGATGGATTGTATTGGGGTGTTCGATCTTCAAAATTAATTTATTTGACTGGATTGTGAGCATCAAAGAGCGCTTTTCCTATCATTATTCTATATTTGTAAATTCTCTGTTCAATCGGAATGTATATCCTGAGTGAGTTGATTGCAAGGATAGAAAGTCAATAACAAAAGGCATGTTGTACTATGGAATTAAGTTTTTATGACTGGGTCATAATCGTTTCATACCTGCTTGTTTCGCTTGGAATAGGTTTAAGTTTTCGTAAGCGTGCAGGTCGCAGTCTTGTTGATTATTTTCTGAGCGGCAGGAACCTACCTTGGTATGTTGCCGGAATATCCATGGTAGCCACGACATTCGCTGCGGATACCCCTCTGGCAGTTACAGAAATGGTTGCTGTAAACGGCATCTCAGGAAATTGGTTGTGGTGGAACATGCTGATAGGAGGAATGCTTACTACTTTTTTCTTTGCGAAATTGTGGAGAAAGGCGAACGTTTTAACTGAATTGGAATTAATAGAGAAAAGGTATAGTGGTAAAGCGGCTGCATTTCTCAGGGGATTCAAAGCCATTTACCTGGGATTGTTTATGAATACATTGATCATTGCCTGGGTAAATTTAGCCCTGGCAAGTATTTTAAAGGTATTTTTCAATATTGATGATCAGTATCTGATCTGGTATGTTGCCGGAGCTATGGTAATCACCATGATCTATGCCGGTCTTTCCGGATTATGGGGTGTTGTGGTTACCGATACCATTCAGTTTGCGATTGCCATGACTGGTACAATTATCCTTGCTGTTCTGGTGATTAATTCAGAGCAGATAGGTGGTATGGCCGGGTTAAAAGCCAAGCTTCCTGAAGGAAGCCTGAACTTTTTCCCACGGATCGGCAGCAATACCGAAAATATTGGCAGTACCCTCACCATTACATTTGGGGCATTTTTTGCGTTCATTTCAGTACAATGGTGGGCTTCATGGTACCCAGGAAATGAACCCGGAGGAGGAGGATATATAGCCCAGAGAATGATGAGCACAAAGAATGAAAAGCATTCGGTTTTTGCTACCTTGTTTTTTCAGATAGCACATTATGCTCTGCGCCCCTGGCCCTGGATACTGGTCGGTCTTGCCTCCCTGGTATTATATCCCGAATTATCAGCTGATGATAAGAAACTGGGCTATGTTATGGCTATGAAAGATTTCCTTCCGGTTGGATTGAAAGGTTTGCTTCTGGTTGCATTCCTGGCTGCATACATGAGTACCATATCTACCCAGTTGAACTGGGGAGCAAGTTTCCTCGTGAATGATTTTTTTAAACGTTTTATTATTAAGGATGTAGAAGCAGATAAGAAGAAATTCATTGGCTGGAGCCGATTTGTTACTGTATTGATTATGTTAATCGGCTTAGCTGTGACTACCCAGGTAGAAACCATTAAAGGGGTGTGGTTGTTTATTATTGAATGTGGTGCCGGATTGGGCATGGTGCTTATTTTGCGGTGGTATTGGTGGCGCATTAATGCCTGGAGTGAGATTGTTGCCAGTATTGCACCTTTTGTTGCTTATGCCCTGTTGAAATTTTACCTTGAAGATTATCTGCCCGCCTCTTTCATTGAAAACAGAGGTTCATTTTTTGTTACAGTAGGCTTTACTACCATTTGTTGGATATTGGCTACCTATTTTACAAAACCGGAAAAAAATGCTGTTTTGACATCCTTTTATCAGGAAATAGAACCCGATGGTGCCTGGAAACCTTTTTGCACAAAGAAAAAGAAGAATAATCTTTTGCCTTTGTTTGTTAGCTGGATTAGTGCTGTTATTATGGTGTATGCAGTGTTGTTCCTGATCGGTTATTTTTTGCTTGCAGAGTATGTGCAAGCCATTATATGGCTGGGCATAAGTGTTGTCGGACTGGTGGTCCTATTGTTCAGCATGAATAAAACAAATTTATTTAAGGAGAAACGATAGAATGAAGAAGAAAAGAATTATTGGCATCGGAATACTAATCTCAAGTATTATTGTAATTATTTATTTTGTCGTCAGGACTGGGTCAAAAAGTGATTTCATCATAACAAAGGCTAATCAAGGGGATTTTCTCATTGGAGTTATTACAACTGGTGAACTTCTAGCTAAGAATTCTGATAAAATATATGGCCCTTCCGGATTACGAACCGTCAGGATCTGGCAGGTAGAGATCACAGAAATGATTGCAGACGGAACCATAGTTGATTCCGGGGATTTCGTGGCAGAACTCGACAGAAGTGAAATCACCAATAAAATAAAAGACCTGGAAATTGAGCTGGATAAACTGAATTCGGAATTTACCAAAACCCGCCTGGATACCACTTTAGAATTGCGTAATACCAGGGATGAACTGATAAATCTGGAATATGCCTATGAAGAAAAACAAATTACACTGGATCAATCAAAATACGAACCTCCGGCAACAATACGACAGGCCAAAATTGAACTTGAGAAAGCCCAGCGTGCCTATGGGCAAGCTGTGAAAAACTATAAGCTAAAACTTGAAAAATCACAGGCTAATATGCAACAGGTGGCTGCTGAACTGGCTCAAACACAAAATAAATATAATGAAATGGTTGAGATCCTGCATCAATTTACAATCAATGCCCCTAAGGCTGGTATGGTAATATATAAAAGGGATTGGAATGGAAGAAAGCAAGGTATTGGCTCAAATATTAGTGCCTGGAATAATGTCGTGGCAACATTGCCGGACCTGAGTGAAATGATTTCCAAAACGTATGTCAATGAAATCGATATAAGCAAAGTAAGATTAAGACAGAAAGTAAATATTGGCATAGATGCATTTCCTGAAAAAGCTTTTACCGGTGAGGTTTTTGAAATTGCAAATATCGGACAACAACTTCCAAATACCAATGCTAAGGTTTTTGAAGTGTTGATTATGGTAAATGAATTTGATTCTATTCTCAGGCCGGCCATGACCACTAAGAATGAAATCATAACTGAAGTAGTTGAAGATGTTGTTCATATTCCTCTGGAATGCCTCCATAATAACGATAGCATTTCTTTTGTGTATAGTATGAATGGCAGGGTTGTCAAGCAAGAGGTGGAGGTTGGAAAGGCTAATGAAAATGAAATTATTATTTTGAATGGATTGAAAAAGGGTGACAAAATTCTTATGATTCCCCCTGAAGAAGAAGAGAAACTTAAAATCAAATATTTAGCAGATTAGCCTTGGAAAGAATTATATATATATTTCGTATTGCGCTGGAAGCTGTTTTCATTAATCGTTTTCGGTCGATACTTACGGCATTGGGAATAATATTCGGAGTTGCTGCCGTTATTGCTATGCTTGCCGTTGGAAATGGTGCAAAGCAGGAAACCCTTGAACAAATAAAACTTGTTGGAGTAAACAACATTGTGATCATTCCTAAGAACAATGATATGAAAGGCAGTTCGGAGATCGAGGATGAAGATGGCCCGCAGATGAGTGAAAAGTATTCTCCCGGATTAAGCCTGGCTGATGCGAACAGCATAAAAGATATTATCCCTGTTGTTCAGCGTGTGAGTCCGGAGGTTAAATATGAAACGTTTATCCTGAAAGATGGGATACAAAAAAAAGCCCAGGTGAATGGTATTACGGAAGATTATTTTCAGGTATACAACCTCAGGGTGGTTCAGGGAAAAATATTCAGCAAACATCAGATGCAAAAAGGAGAGGCTGTATGTATCATTGGAGAAAATATACAGGTGAAATTTTTCCCCAGAGAATGTGCTGTGGGGAAAAGTATTAAATGTGGTAATGTGTGGCTTAAAATCATTGGTGTATTGGAAAACAGGGCTGTTAGTTCAGCAGCCATGAATAATTATAATGTGGGTAATTTTAACAATACAGTTTATGCACCCATACAAACTATGCTGTTGCGCTACAAAGACCGGTCAAGGATTACAGAAAAATCATTCAGGGAAGAGGATGTGTATGAGGGGGGGGATTTTGTTGTATTGATTGATGAAGAAGAAAAGCAGAGCAATAATTTTAATCAGCTTGATAAAATTGTGGTACAGGTAGAAGACAGTAAGTATATCCGGCAAACAGAAAGCTTGATCAGAAAAATGCTTCTCAGAAGGCATTCCGAGGTCGAAGATTTTGAGATTTTATTGCCGGAGGTGGAATTAAAACAGGAACAGGCTACCAAAGAACGTTTCAATATTGTTCTTGGTGCTATTGCTAGCATTTCTTTAATTGTGGGAGGCATAGGGATTATGAATATCATGCTGGCATCTGTTATGGAACGGATAAAAGAAATTGGGGTACGTATGGCTATGGGGGCGCGCAGGAAAGATATTATTCTTCAGTTTCTTACAGAATCAACCCTTATCAGTATAAGTGGCGGATTAATTGGAATCGTCCTGGGGATTGTTTTATCGCGGGGCATTTCATATTTTTTTCATATCTTAACGGTGATTTCCTGTGTTTCTATCTTGATCTCGTTTGTTGTTTCAGCAGGTATAGGAATAATTTTTGGATACATGCCGGCGAAAAAAGCAGCAAGCCAGGATCCGGTAGAGTCACTCAGATATGAATAATATGCAGCAACCTCCCTGGAAAGCCATACTAACAAAAGAAAAAAATGCTGATTTAATTGATCTCCTGATCAGCCTGATGAATTTCCTGGACGAATCAGCTCCTGCAGCATCTCCTTCGCTTATGGCAGGAAAAGCCGGCAGTGCCCTTATGTGGGCGTACAATTCAAAAATCCTTAATGAAAAGGATGCCCGGAAATCCTGGGAAAACCTGGAACATATTATTTCTGATATCAACAGGGGGTTTAACTACCCTGCTTTTGCCAATGGAATTACAGGTATTTGCTGGGCCATTAATCACCTCAGAAAATATGATCTGGTGAATATTGAGGACGCTGAAATACTCGATCTGCTGCAGCCTTATGTTATTGATCATATGAAAGAGGCAACAATAGCAGCTAACCTGGATTATCTTCACGGGGCAATTGGAAACGGATTGTTCCTGCTCGATCGTTCTGAAGTGAATACCTGCAGGGCTGCTGTTGAATGGCTGATTACCTATATTGACAAACAAAAACATGTTGATAAGCTCGGAAACTATATGTGGATGAGTGTGCTGCAAAAAGAACCCGAAAAAAAAGGGTATAACCTGTCGCTCGCACATGGTATGGCTTCAGTCATCCATTTTCTTGCACGCTGTGTGTATAAAGAAATTAAACCGTCTTTAACGAAATCATTATTGAAAGGAGCTGTTGGGTTTTTATTTCAGCATAAGCTTTCTCAGCAGAAAAGCAATGCTCTTTTTCCCTCCTGGATTTCTGAGGATGAAATTCCACCTGCTGAAAGACTGGCATGGTGCTACGGTGACCTGGGAATCCTTGCTTCCACGCTCTCTGCTGCTATAATTATTGAGGATAGTGTGCTGAAAAACAGCATCTCTGAAATGTTGAGAAAAACCTCCCAAAGAAAGAGCCTGACAATGAATTTTGTTGAAGATCCTTATTTTTGCCATGGTGTAGGAGGGATTGCACATACCTTTAACCGTATTTATCAATATACAGGAGAGAAAGTGTTTTTGGATACGGCTGTCTATTGGTATGAACAACTGAAAAATTTTAGCCTGATAAAGGATTTTAACGAACAATGTGAAAAAAGATTATGCCACTCTCTCCTGGATGGGTATACCGGATTAGTATTGAGCCTGCTCGCTGCTTTTCACGATGTTTCACCTGACTGGGATCAATGCCTATTATTAAGTTATACATAAATCATTGAATGCATAATTGGAATGCATGCAAAACGTTTATCCTGCGGTCAGGGACAGGGAGAACCACAGCTATTGCAATGAATTGGCAATTCCTTTTTATAGAAAGCATGGAAATAAACATCAGAATGTTAACTTCTTGAGGCCATTCAGAAAAATCAGGAAGGGAATATTATTAATTTGGAACATTTTTAAAACAACCTGATTATGTGCGGATTTGTCGGGATTATCAATAAAAACGGCCGGGATGTTCAACTTCCTCTTTTGCGTGATATGGCAGAAACTATTCATCATCGCGGACCGGATGAAGATGGCCACTTTATTGAAAAAAATATTGGTTTTTACTTCAAGCGATTATCCATTATTGACCTTGAAACGGGCCAACAACCCATGACCTCCGGAGAATATACCATTGTTTTTAACGGGGAAATATACAATTACATTGAACTAAGAGAAGAGCTGTCAGCAAAAGGTGTTGCTTTTAATACCCGTTCTGATACAGAGGTTATTCTTAAGATGTATGAAACTTTCGGACTGGAAGCTATTTGCCGTTTAAACGGGATGTTTGCCTTTCTGATATATGACAGGTGGAATAACAGGGTCATTGCTGCCCGGGATCATTTCGGAATCAAACCTCTTTACTTTCACAGCAGTGAAAATTCCATTAAATTTGCTTCAGAAATAAAGGCCCTGCTGAAACATCCTGAGGTTATTGCTGAGGCCGATATGAAAAGCATACAGTTTTACTTGACATTTCAGTTTTTACTCCATGATGATACCCTTTTCCAGGACATATTTAAAGTGTTGCCCGGGCACTATATGGTGCTGGATTTGAATAAAGGTCAATATGTATCTGTAAAGTATTGGGAACCTAATTTTAAGGTAGACTTTTACCATACTGAAGAATACTATATCGATAAACTTCGGGCTTTGCTGGAAGATTCCATCAGGATACAATTGAGAAGTGATGTACCTTTGGGAACTTACCTCAGTGGAGGATTGGATTCAAGCAGCATTACAGCATTTGCAGCAAAGAAACTTGACAGGAGCCTGGACTGTTTTTCTGGTGCTTTTCATGAGGGCGCTGAATTTTCAGAGATCAATCATGCCAGGGCGGTAGCAGATAAGTATCATGCCAATCTGCATGAAATATATCCGGGTGAACAGGATTTTATTGACCTCCTGCCAAAACTAATATATCACCTGGATGAGCCGGTGGCAGGCCCAGGATTGTTTCCGCAGTACATGGTTTCTAAGCTTGCCTCTGAGCATGTTACCGTTGTATTGTCCGGGCAGGGAGGAGATGAAATCTTTGCCGGTTATACACGGTATATTATAGCATACCTGGAACAGGCAATTAAAGGTGCTATCTTTGCCAATAATGAGGAAAAGGAACACATTGTTTCCCTTAGTTCTATTCTGCCAAACCTTCCTTCTCTGAAAAGTTATATTCCCATGTTGCATAAATTTATGGGAAGCGGTGCTTTTGTTGAGCCAATGGAAAAAAGATATTTTTATTTACTGGACAGGTCTGAAGGTCAGCTGGATTCATTTACAGATGATTTTAGGAATAATTTTGACAGGGATATGATCTTTGATCAGTTTGCAGCTATTTTCAATCATCCGCATACCTTGTCTTATTACAATAAAATGACCCATTTTGATATGTTTGGCAGTTTGCCCGGTTTATTGCATGTTGAAGACAGGGTAAGCATGGCCGTTAGCATTGAATCGAGGGTGCCTTTGCTTGACAGGCGCATTGTTGATCTGATTTCAACCATGCCTGCAGGAATGAAGTTTAAAGGAGCGGAAATGAAGTATTTGTTCAAAAGGGCTATTGCAGATTTATTGCCCGAATCAGTGCTAAACAGGAAAGATAAAATGGGATTTCCCGTGCCAATTCATTTATGGGCGAAAAACAAAGCCGGAGATTTTATGCGGGATGTTCTGTTGTCAGAAAAAGCGAAACAACGCAATATTTTTCATCCTCAAAGAATGGAAGAACTAATTACTGCTGAAAGACCTTTTGGTCGTGTACTTTGGGGTGCTCTGTGTCTTGAATTATGGTTTAATCAGTTTATAGATAAATAAATGGAAATAAAACTCAGGAACAACAAAAACCTCCATTGGAGGGTGCAGAAAATTGGTGTTATTGGTCCCGGAATTGTTGGCATGCCTATGGCTGCCCTTTTAGCGAATGCCCGCATTAAAATCGGGCAGGAAGAACCGGCAAAAGTCCTGGTTATGCAAAGGAATTCCCTGAACTCCGGTTGGAAAGTAGATGCTATCAATAGTGGTAAAAGTACTATTGGCGGCATTGAACCCGGTCTGGACGATATTGTGGCAAACTGTGTAAATGAAGGCTTGCTAGCTGCCACAAATAGCATGGAAGACTTATATGATGTTGATATGGTGCTGGTTTGTGTACAGACAGATAAAAATGGATTTGAGCCGGATTACAGACCCCTTTTTGGTGCGCTGCACTCTTTAGCAGCAGCCCTTCAGAAGAAACCTGATGAGAAGATTCCCCTGATTGTTTTCGAGTCTACCTTGGCACCCACTTCCATGCTAACCCTGATTGCTGATCATTTTGAGGAATATGGCCTGAAAGACGGTGAGAATATATTGCTGGGGAATAGCCCAAACAGGGTGATGCCCGGAAGGTTGGTAGAAAGAGTTACTGTTTCTGATAAACTGGTGGGGGGCCTCTACCCTGCTACTCCGGTTATGATTAAAGAAGTCTATAAACATATTGTAAAACAGGGGAAATTGCTGGAATGCAATAGCCTGACAGCAGAAATTGTTAAGACTTTTGAAAACGCCTATCGTGATGTACGTATAGCCTTCGCTGCAGAAATTGTAAGGTATTGTGATGAAAAGAATATTGATTTTTTTTCCCTTCGGGATAAAGTCAATAAGCAATTATCACAGGAAGATGAAGCATCAGATGACCCTAATGCAGTGCCTTCAGGCGGCTTATTGGTTCCTATGCTGGGAGTTGGCGGGCACTGCCTTCCGAAAGATGGTATATTGCTTTGGTGGCGGAAACTATTGCAGGAAAAAAACCCTGACAGCCTTATTTTGCATGCACGAACCATTAATGATGAATCACCCGAAATTTGTCTTAAGCTTGCAGAAAAACATTTTGGAAATCTAACATCGAAGAAGATTGCCCTGCTGGGAGCTGCATATCGGTTTAATTCAGAAGATACACGTAACTCTCCAACACTGGAATTAGCACGCTTGTTAAAGGAAAAAAATATAAAGCTTGTTATTCATGATCCTTATGTTAAGAAAGATGATCAGAACCTCCTAAAATATAAGCTTGAGAATGACTTTACCAATGATTTGAATGAGGCATTGCAGGATGTGGAATATATATTCATGTGCACGGCTCACAGATTTTATATGGAGCAAAAGGAGGTGATCATGTCGAATTCAGATAAACGTAGAGGTTTAATGGATGCCTGTAATATCTATTCAAAGAAAGATTTTGCGGAAACACATATCAAATATGCCGGAATTGGGCGTGGAACAAAAATTCCGGATGCAGATTTATCTGGATTTGTTACCCGTTGTTTTAGGTTGATGGAAACAGGTGTTGCCAATGAAATGCAGCACCTTATAGATTTCTTCAATGAATGCTATGTGAAGGATGATTTTAATATAATAGATTTCAATAAGGTACAATACCTGGCAGCAACCTGCACAACTGGTTGTCTGCTGGCTGATGCGGCAAAAATCACAGAAATCCCGGAGTATAATGCTTTTACACCCCGGATGATCAAAATCGCACAAAATGTCTGAAAAAACACAAATAAACCAGAAATGGGCTGTTGTTGGCGGAGGAATGCTGGGAATGCTTACAGCCCTAAAACTCGCCAAAAAGGGTGTCGATGTAAAGCTGTTTGAGGCGCGCAGGAACCTGGGCGGACTGGCCGATCAACTGGAATGGAAAGGGCTTCGCTTTGATCGTTTCTACCATGTAATCCTTTATTCTGATGCATATACCCGTGCTTTACTGAAAGAACTAAATCTGGAAGAACAACTGCAATGGCATGAAACAAAAACCGGTTTTTATGTGAAAGGTAAGCTTTTCAGTATGTCGAATTCCATTGAATTCCTGAAGTTCCCCCCTCTCTCCCTTATCGATAAATTTCGACTGGGAATGACTATTCTTTATGCCTCCCGCATTAAAAATGCAAAGAAACTACAGACTTTACTGGTAGAAGATTGGTTGCGAAAACTCAGCGGCAGAAGGGTTTTTGAAAAGATATGGTTGCCGCTGCTTAAAGCCAAGCTAGGGGATCAATACAAACATACATCGGCCTCTTTTATCTGGACAACAATAAAACGAATGTATGCTGCCAGGGAAAGCGGAATGAAAACAGAACTTTTTGGATACCTGCCTGGCGGATATGCAATGGTTCTTGAAAAACTGAAAAGTAAACTGGAAGAACACGGTGTTAAAATATTTACTTCCCATCCACTGGAAGTGATGAAAAAGACGGAAGAGGGTTTTAAACTCCAATTTTCAGGTCAATCGCTACAGAATGCTGATAAAGTGATCATGACAATTCCGTCAGCTTACATTACTGATTGTTGTCCAGATCTTACAAATGAAGAAAAAAGCAAACATAAATCAATCTTTTACCTGGGAGTGGTGTGTCCGTCTGTCTTGCTGAAAAAGGGTATTAGCCCGTATTATGTTACCAATATTACTGATGCCTGGGTGCCTTTTACCGGTGTAATTGAAATGACCAGCCTGGCAAGCAAAGATATGTTCGATGGAAAAAACCTGATTTACCTGCCTAAATATGTTGATCCGGAACATGAATTGTTTGCCCAGCCTGACGAAGATGTGAAAGCGTATTTTACCGAAAACCTATTGAAAATGTATCCGGTACTATCGTCAGATGATATCCTTGATGTGTTTGTTTCTCGAGCACGATATGTATTTGCTTTGCCCGTTATTGATTATCCGGATAAGCTACCTGCAGTTGAAACATCCGTTAATGGGCTATACATCCTGAATAATGCACGAATAACAGAGGGTACATTGAATGTAAATGATACCATCAAACTTCTGGAAAATAATTTTACATATATTATGCCCTGACCATGGAACACCTATGAAGAGAATAATGAACCTTTCACTGGATCTTGATAATAAGTGGTCTTACCTGAAGATACATGGTGGCACCTCCTGGGAATCCTATCCCACTTATTTACCCGTTTTTGTGCCTTATGTTTTGGATTTGCTGGATGAGCTGAGGTTGAAGATTACGTTCTTTATTGTAGGTAAGGATGCTGAGCAAGTGGAGAATCAGGAGTATATTCAGGAAATTGCCAGGCGGGGCCATGAAATCGGCAATCATAGTTTACATCATGAATCCTGGTTGCATTTGTATCATACAGAACAACTCAAGCAGGAGGTACTAAGAACGCAGGATGCAATCAGAAAGGTAATAGACACTGAAATAAAGGGATTCAGAGGACCGGGCTTTAGCTGGTGCAACGAATTGCTAAATATACTCTCAGCAGCTGATTATGTATATGATGCATCTGTTCTGCCGACCTGGATAGGCCCGCTGGCACGTAAGTATTATTTCTGGACATCCGGATTGTCAAAAGAAGAAAGAAAAGTAAGAAAGGGTTTGTTTGGTGCCTTTAAAGATGGATTCCGACCAGACAATCCGTTTGTCTGGGAAACAGCTTCTGAAGAATTACTGGAAATTCCTGTTACAACCATGCCCTGTTTCAGAATCCCTTTTCACCTTAGTTACCTGGTATACCTCGACAGTTTTTCACCTTTATTGCGAAAGATATACATGAATCATGCATTGTTTCAGGTAAAGGTAAGCGGTGTTAAACCATCGTTTTTGTTGCATCCTCTTGATCTGATCGGAGGGGATCAGCTCAGTGATCTTAAATTTTTCCCCGGTATGAAGGTCGACAGCGAGACAAAAAAGACAATTTTCAGGGAGGTTATTCAAAAGTTGAAAAAGAATTTCTCAGTCATGCGTATGATTGATTTTGCAGAAAGAATAAAGAACGAAAACAGGCTCAGAAAAAAAATTCCTGATAAATAGGATATGTCTCGCCCATCCCCAAATACTGCCCCTCAATACGATTGGATCAATGCAGCCAAAGCATTTGCCATACTTGGTATCATCCTGAATCACCTGACGGAGTCATTTGGAAATGGACCCTGGTTTACTAATCCTTCAGATGATTGGTTGCCTCTGTCAAAAAGAATGCTGCATATTTGGCCTGAATCCTCAAACTTCTTTGTGTCTGTGGTGAAGTTTGCAGGTTGGCTGGGAGATAGCGGTCCTGGCGTGTTTATTTTATTGAGTGGCCTTGGATTAACCCTCTCCTACCTGAACAGGGGTGAGCTGCCTGTTAAAATCTTCTACCTGAAACGGCTGGGAAGCATATTTCCGTTTTATATTTTCTGTCACCTCCTAATAATGGGAGGGGAGATTATTATCAGCGGAGAAACTTTTGATTTTACCTTGACTTCTTTTCTGAGTTTACTGGGATTGCGCTTTACAACAGCCTCTTTTTTTTACCTGAATCCCAGCTGGTGGTTTATCTGGCTGATCATACAGATGTACCTGGTTTTTCCGCTATTGGTTAAGCTGTATAAAAGGTTTGGAGACCAAGAGTTCCTTCTCATTATGCTGAGTATTGGTTTTGTTTTCAGAGGCTTGGTTTTGTCAGGTATTTTTAGCAACGGTAATACTTATTACCTGCTTACCGGTCAGGTATTTCTTTCCCGCCTCCCTGAATTTGCCCTGGGAATGTTTCTGGCCGGAAAGATCAGAAAAGGGCATGCTATGAAAATCCGAAAGTTGTTTTTATGGGGCTTGCTTTTTTATTTCATGGGGTTTGTTGCCTCTTTAAGCTGGTATACTAGTGTTTTCTCTAATTTGTTGGTTGCAGCAGGTTTAACGGCAGTGTTTTATGTTATCTGGATGCTGGTATTCAGGAAATGGACCGCTCTTGCTAATGCAATACTCTGGCTCGGGATTTATTCTTATGGGATCTACCTCATCCATCAGCCATTGTTTATCTGGGTGTCCTGGTTTTTTGACGGGAAAATGCAACTTATTGTTTCTTTGATTATCACAGTACTTGGAATAGCAGGGGTATACCTGGTGCAGGAAAGCCTGTCAGGAAAAATTGATATTATTCGGGATTTTATTAAAGTCAGAACAAAAGATCTGATTTTAGTGCTAGCCCTGGTATACTATCTTTTTACCCTTTTTGCCGGCGTCTATGGAATCAATTTTCAGATTTACAGATTGTTTCTGATAGCAGGTCTGGGTAGCTTATTGCTGGTAATTGTGTATTCTTTTTCAGTGGAAAATATGACCGGGAGGGAAAGACTGATTCATTTCTCATTGCTTCCGGCTCTGTTCCTGTCGTTGTTTATTTTGCCTTCTGATTATAAGTTTTTGGCTTTTTTTGCCTGGATGTGGTTTTTATTGATTTTCCGGATTGTCAAAGTAATTATGCCCTCACCATCATTTAGACGCTGGATCAGCGTTTTGTTATGGGTGTTTTCTGTAATCAGCATTGAAGGATACACCAGGCTTTATAACCCTACTGAAATGAGCGGAAACTGGGGTGAGCTGAAAGCCTTGAAAGTGCATCCCACACGCACCTATTCCCTGAAAGAAAACTACAGGGGGAAGATGCATTACAATAATTACCAGTACATCATTCAATCCGACTCATATGGTCTGTCAGGATATAACAGGAATTACATGGATACTGTGTCTTATAAAATCCTGGTAATAGGGGATGCTTTTAGCATGCCGGAGGGACTGGACTATGAAGAATCTTACGTTTGCGTGTTGGAAGAAAAGTTAAGAGAAGCTTTCCCGGATGAAAACATCATGCTCATAAACGGAGGTGTAACAGGCTATGGGCCGGCAGAACAATACCCACAAATGAAAGAACTAATAGAGAGGTTTCAACCTGATATGGTTTTATACCAATTGTTTCTCAATGAGTTTGCTGAGTGTGTTTTAACACCAGATGACCGGCTAAGGGATATTGGACTCAGCAGGGAAGGTGCGGAGGATTTTTGGGGGTACCTGCAAAAATTTCAGTTCCTTGAACGAGCGAATAAACAAAGAATACGCATCGTGGAGTTTGTTGTTGGTAAAAACGGTCAATGGAGATACTGGAAGGCTTTATTGCCGTTTTATGATACACGCATTAATCGTTATTACAAGCAGCAAAACCTTTCAAGCCTGAGCAATTATGTGGGAAAAATGAAGGCTTTATGTATGGGCAATGATATCTTTTTCTTAAGCTTTTATGTGCCGGGTGCTGTTGAAGTTTGTGCCACGGATTACCTGGAATATTATCCGGAATATGTAGACTTTGATTTACCGAAATTCGATCCGGATTTACCCTATAGCAAAATGGATTCTATTTTTAGGACACATAAGGCAGCATTATTTAGCTTGAAAGAAGAATTTCTCAATCAGCACGTTAATTTATACTTCCCTGATTCATGGCATTGGAATGAAAAAGGCCATGAATGGGCGGCAGAAATCTTATTTCAGGAATTGCTAAAAAGGGAAGCAATATGATGGACAATGTGAAAGATGATTTTATTATAGCTGCCGGGGAATATACCCTGCATAAGGGTGGTGTTGACTTGAGTCCGGTTTTATTCTATTGCATTAAATTGGATAATAAAGCAATTTTAAAGGATGAATGAAAGCAATAAGATCATTGTACCAACGATAAAACTGGCTAAATTCATAATCAGGCTCATGATCAGGAGGAATCGTATACTCAGTTTCTCACGGACAAGGGCCTTGATAAAATAAGCTTCTGCAATAAAGATAATTATTTCAGGAATCCATACATAATGATAGCTAAAGGCTAAAGGAAAGAGCAACCATAAAAGGGGAATACTTAACAGGTTGGCATAGCCAACTGGAAGAAGGGTTTTTAATGGTTTTTTCCCAACGAGCAGAAATAACAATGCCACGAAAAGCTCAATGATCAAGGTGATGATCAGGGCTTTCAGAAAGGTTGGAAAGATCGCCGAACTGCCTATTAGGGTTGTTTTATCTTCTATTTCCAGCCGGTCCTCATAAACAGTAATCAGGAAATTGGATTGAAAGCTTTTATGTTTAAATACGGGCGTTACCCTTACCGTGTCGTTGAATATAAGAATTACCCGATGGTATTTTTTAAAGCTATATGCCATGGCATAGCAGAGATCCTGAAAACAGGTGAATCCCTGGGCCCCTTCTGAATGAATTGTATCATACCGCATAAAGCCGGCATCATCACTTTCTAGTTGTATGCCTTTTATTAAATCAATATCTTTTGTGGTTTCATAAACAATGTCATAGGTGAATTTTGGTTTTGGGCCGGCATCTGCAAAAATATGTTGGGGGAAGATGATCAGGAAAAGAAGGATAAATGCTTTTTTATTGGGTGCACGTAACATAGTGTTTTGCCTTATTTTGGCTTACTAAATTAGGAATTTTATGGACGAAATTATGAAGGACTTCATTTTTTAAGTATTTATCTTTTTATATTTGTCGAAATTAATTTGAATGCTGGAAGTCTTAAAAGATAAGGTAGTTGGTATTGCAGGATGCGGAGGATTAGGATCGAACTGTGCCGTGGCTTTATGTCGAATTGGTATAGGAAAGCTGGTTTTAGTGGATTATGATGTGGTTGAAAAAAGCAATCTGAACAGGCAGTATTATTTTCGTGATCAGCTGGGGTATCAAAAAGTTTTTGCTTTAGGGGATAATCTGTATTGGGTTAATGAGGATGTGGAATTGGAAATGCACAATGTAAAGCTTACGATTGAAAATGCACATGAAGTTTTCAGCCATTGCGATATTGTGGTTGAAGCTGTTGATGAAGCAAAAGAAAAGAAAATGCTGATTGAATCTATTCATGGCATATATCCGGAAAAACCAATAGTTAGCGGGGTTGGAATGGCCGGATGGGGAGACAATAATTCTATTAAGACCTTACAGTTCGATAATCTGTATATTTGTGGTGACTGGACAAAGGAAATCAGTGCAATGATGCCGCCTTTAGCTCCCAGGGTTGGTATTGTTGCCCATATGCAGGCTAACCAGGTGTTGGAAATATTATTGAATACTGAAGAAGATGAATATCACATTGAACAATAGCTTAGAACACTTTGATAAGGAATCGCTCTCTGTTAATGAATTGCTGAAGTTAAAGCATTTTACTTTTAAGCTTTTAGTGATTAAAATAAACGGAAAGGTTATTAGAAAAGAGAACTATGATGACAAACTGATTCATGACGGAGACAAAGTGCATGTTATTCATCTTATCAGTGGTGGCTGAGCATTTTTTCTTTAGAGGCCATTTTGCGGATATTCTTCCGGCACATTTCAGGATCAATGATCAGGGTAGATATTGTTATCATAGGTGTTGACAGGACTATAAGATTTCTGCTACTACAAAAGTACTTCCTCCTACAAAAACAAGGTCATTTTTGCCGGCATTTTCTTGAGCTTTTTCATAGGCAGTTTGAACATCAGGATATGCATCGCCTATTAAACCATATACATTAGCTTTTTCTTTTAGTGCTTTTGCCTGCATTCCCCGTGGGACATTTGCACGGCAAAAATAGTATACTGCAGTCTTTGGAAGCAACTTAAGTACTTCATCTGATTCTTTATCGAAGACACTTCCTAAAACAACGTGGAGTTTGCTATAGCTAAGTTTTTCTAATTGTCCGACCACTTCTTTAATGCCGTCTTTATTATGTGCAACATCGCAAATGCATAGCGGTTCCTGCTGTATAACCTGCCATCGGCCTTGTATCCCTGTGTTTTTAATAACATCGTTAATGCCTTTTGTGATGTGTATTTTACGGATATCATACCCTGCTTTTACGAGCAATTCCAGTGCTGACAGGCTTGTAACAATGTTTTTCGTTTGATAATAACCCAGAAGCGGGCAGCGGAGTTTCTTGATGTATACCCTTTCATTTCGGATTATATCCATTAATAACTTGGCATTAGCACTACCACTATGCTGTATGTTTATTGCTTTATAGCGCTGATCGGCAAAATACATTGGGCTGTGATTTATTTCAGCCGTTTCTTCAAATACACTATCTGTTATTGTCTGACTTTCACCGAGAACAAGTGGGATGTTCGGTTTTATGATTCCGGCTTTTTCAGATGCAATTTGTTGCAGGGTGTTACCGAGAAACTGAGTATGGTCGTATCCTATATTGGTGATAATCGTTAAGATTGGATGAACGATATTGGTTGAATCTAGCCGGCCTCCCATTCCGGTTTCAATCACTGCAATATCCACTTTTTGCTCGGCAAAGTATTGCATGGCCATGCTAAAAGTCATCTCAAAGAAACTGGGTTTAATCTTATTAAACTCAGTTTGGTATTGTTCTACAAAGCTTGTCACATAGTTTCTGGTCACATTTTTACCATTCACTTTTATTCGTTCCCTGAAATCTTTAAGGTGAGGAGAAGTGTACAAGGCTGCTTTTAGTCCCTTTGCCTGAAGAACAGATGCAATTAGATGAGAAACAGATCCTTTTCCGTTTGTACCGGCAATGTGTATTGATTGGAAGTGTTGATGCGGGTGGTTCAACAATTTGTCAAGGGCTAAAGTGTTTTTCAGATCAGCCTTGTACGCAGCCGGTCCTACACGCTGGAACATGGGTAACTGGCTATACAGATACTCCAGAGTTTGCTGATAGTTCATGAAGTTTATTTATTGCCCTTTGATGAAGTTATAGGTTATTGTGCCTTTTTGTATTTCTGATGCGTCAGCTTTCTGCGAAAACTCAGCTTTTTTTGCTGCTTCAGTAGCTAAACGCCAGAGATTTGGATTTGTTGTGTTTGTGCCGCGGGCTCCGGCTTCAACTCTTACTACTTTGCCGTTTCTATCAACCCAAATCGTAACGACAACAGTGCCTTGCTCCTGAAAATTTTTAGATGGAGGAGGAAGCTTTATTTTTACTCTGCCGGATAAAGAATATGACGGGGTATTACCATTTCCGGGATTGCCATCGTAGTTTTCGGCATTCGGGTTACCAAAAGGATTTCCCTGGTCGCCTTCTTTTCCTGTTTTCCCTTCATTACCCCCTTTATTATTTTTGTTTTTATTGAAATAATCGGCCGGATTATGTTTTAGTTCAGGATCTTTCTTTTCTTCCTTTTGCGGTTTATCAACTGTTTTTTCTTGTTTAGGCTTGTCCGCAATTTTATCCGGGCTAGGGATTTCTTCAGCATTCTGTGTAGCAATCTCTTCCTGCTCATTCGTTTGAGTTGGGCTTGGGTTGCTTGGCTCGCTGTTGCTGGGCTCCAAAGGTTGTACTTCGCCCATGCCTTCTGAACTATTACCCAGGTTTACTTCAACACCTTCTTCAGGTGGGGGAGGAACCTGGTAGGTTAGGCTGCTGAACAATAAAATCAGGAAGAACATCACCAGGAATAATGATGTACTTACAAGACTTTTTCGTTGATTTATGTTCAGACTCATGGGTTATCGTTTTGGTGAAGTTGCCAGGATAACTTTGTGTTTTGTGTTTTTAATATCGTTAACTCTGTTCACAGCATCTATAACATTAACGATATGTTGGATACTAATTGTACTGTCAGCACTCAAAACCACCGAAGCATCTATCTGTCCTTCCAGGTTTTGCATAAGCAGGTCGGAAATGGCCTCCTTATGAACAGCCCGTTTATTGAAATAATATTGATAAAAGCCTCCCTGGTCTTCAATGCCTACATTGAGGGTTTGTTTGGCAATGGTTTTGCTTTTACTTTGTGGCAAAAGTAATTTGATTGCATTTGGACTAACCAGGGTAGAAGTGAGCATGAAAAATATTAATAAAAGAAAAACCAGGTCAGACATAGAGGATGTGTTAAAATTGGCGTCTCTTTTATTTCTGGTTTGTATTGCCATGATGCTTATTTAACGTTTGTTTCATTTGAACTATTGTACAACTGATCAGGAAGCAGGTTCATTTAGTAAATCCATAAATTCTGTTGCTCGGGCTTCCAGCATGAATACGACCTTCTCAATTCTTGCTACCACAATATTATAAAAGATGTAACCGATAATACCAACAATTAATCCGCCTACGGTTGTTATCATTGCCTGATAAATACCAGAGGCAAGAACGGGAATATCTATATTGTTACCTGCGTTAGCCATATCAAAGAACGCTTTTACCATTCCCAATACTGTACCAAGAAAACCAATCATGGGTGCTGCTCCGGCAACGGTAGCCAGCGTGGCAACATTTTTTTCCAATCTGGCAATTTCCAGCTTTCCTATATTCTCAATGGCTGTATTAATATCGCTAAGGGGTTTTCCAATGCGGTTGATGCCTTTTTCAACCATCCTTGCAATGGGTGAAGGATTGTTTTTGCAAAGGGCTAAAGCAGAGTCAATCCTGCCATCGTGAATGAAGTCCCGAATGTTATTCATGAAGTTGTATTCTTCTTTGGATGCTTTTTTGATAACAAAATAACGCTCAAAGAATATGTATACTGCTATCACCAATAGTATTAAAAGGGGAAGCATTATCCAACCCCCTTTAACAGCAAGTTCCAGAACAGAAAGTTTTTCATCCCTCACCAGGGGCTCTGCAGCATTTATCAGGGTGTCATTAACTGCAGTGTTTGCTTGAGTCATCTGTAATAAGATTCCGGATATCATTTTCTTAAATTTTTTGTTTAAAAGTACGAAATGCCTTGATTTAACATGGCTTTTAAGATTGTATTTGTTAACATGAACATGTTAATATTGGTTTATTGCAATACTTTTTGCCTCCCTGTTTCATAGAATGAATATAAATTACGTAACATATTTAAATTGTTAAATATAAGCTAATCTCAATTTTGATAATCTTTCTTACATTTGCCCCTTGATTGACCGTAAACTTCATGCCTATGTTTATTTTAATGGTTGTTATTTTCATTCTTGGCTATACAGCTATTGCTCTGGAGCATCCTATTAAAGTTGATAAAGCTGCATCAGCCCTACTTATTGGATCACTTTGCTGGGTAATATACATTATAGGAATTGTAGATATTTTGAACCTGGGATTCAGTCCGTCCTGGAAGCATTACATGGAAAGTACAAACTATCAGGATTTTCTGCATGAAAAACCCGGAGCTACCAAATTAGATGTAATGAGGCATTTTGTGACCCATCATGAAATCATTCATCACCTTGGTGAAATTTCCGAGATATTGTTTTTCCTTTTAGGTGCAATGACTATAGTGGAAATTGTGGATAAACATCAGGGATTCAGTGTGATCACAGATAAGATATCTACGATTAAAAAAGTAAAGCTATTGTGGATATTAAGTGTACTTACTTTCTTCATGTCAGCTGCACTTGATAATTTAACTACTACTATCGTTATGATAGCCTTGCTCAGAAAACTGGTAAAAGAAAAAGACACCAGATGGTTTTTTGCCAGTATGATTGTTCTGGCCGCAAATGCAGGTGGTGCATGGTCACCTATTGGTGATGTCACAACAATTATGCTTTGGATAGGCGGACAGGTAACAACGTTAAACATTATTGTAAGGGTTATTGTTCCCAGCCTGTTTACCATGATCGTACCACTGATATTATTGTCTTTTACCATGAGTGGAAATGTTACACGTCCTGACATTTCTGCGAAAACAAGTGAACAAGAAACAACCATGTTTCAGCGTAAGTTTATCCTGATTTTGGGTGTTTGTTCTTTGCTGTTTGTTCCGGTTTTTAAAACTGTAACACACCTGCCACCTTATATGGGTATGTTACTTGGATTGGGTAATATGTGGGTTATTACAGAAATAATGCATCGTCACCGGAAAATGAAAAACTGTAATAAGGATCTTGTTGTTATCCGTGTACTTCAAAAGGTGGATGTTCCAACTGTGTTGTTTTTCCTTGGAATATTGTCTGCAGTTGCCAGCTTACAGTCAGCCGGTCATCTGGCCTTGCTTGCAAATTTCCTTGATGAAAATTTAGGAAATATTTTCCTGATTGATATGGCAATTGGAATTTTATCAGCTATTGTTGACAATGTACCTTTGGTTGCAGGTGCCATGGGAATGTATCCCACTATTTCACCTGACATGCTGGAAGCAATGCCGGTTGCACAACAGGCCTATGCTTCTAATTTTGTGGTAGATGGTTTATTCTGGGAATTCCTGGCGTATTGTGCTGGTACAGGTGGAAGTATATTGATCATTGGCTCTGCTGCGGGTGTTGCTGCCATGGGCATGGAGAGGATTGATTTTATTTGGTACCTCAAACGGATATCATTGCTTGCTTTGCTTGGATATTTCGCCGGAGCAGGAGTGTATTATCTCCAGTCTTTGATTCTGCATCATTAATATAGAAAAAAATCTTATTTGCCTTTATACAAAGCACCCCCAATAGTGTCACGATCTGCCCCTGTAACGGATGAAATACAATTTGGGGTGTTTTCTTTGTAAAGCACTCCCAGTAGACCAAATATTATAGCTTCTTTATAGTTGATTAGAGATTTGTCAGGTAAGTAGATCTTTCCCTGTGTATATTTCTTTATTCTTTCAATAAGAAATGTATTTAATGCACCTCCTCCTGTTACCAATACATTATAATCTTTACTGATATGAAGACCGATCTGAAATGCTATATGCTCATAAAGAGTTCTTAGAATATTTTTATGATGGCTTTCATAATTAGCAATATTGCCCAGAAATATCCGGTCAAACCATTCTTTTCCAAGACTTTTGGGAGGGGACATAGTGTAAAAATCAATTTCATTTAGCTGTTTTAGCATTCCGTCTATTACCTGCCCTTTTTTTCCTATTTGTCCGTTTTTATCGTAATCCAATCCCAACAATGCAGCAAAATGATTCAATGCAATATTACACGGACATATGTCATAGGCTATACGGGCATTTTGATAACGATAAGAGATGTTCGAAAAACCACCCAGGTTTAGGCAACAGTCATAATCACTAAAGAGCAATTCATCACCGATGGGTACAAGCGGGGCCCCTTGTCCGTTCAATGCTATGTCTTTGCTACGAAAATCGCAGATAGTGTCAATACTTGTTATGGCAGCAATTTCCGCTCCACTTCCTATTTGCAGGTGATTGTTTGTAAGTGGATCATGAAATACCGTATGCCCGTGTGATGCGATGAAATCTGGTTCGATAGTATGCCTGTGAATGTATTTCAGGCATTGATCGCCCATGAATTTCCCATATTCAATATGAAGTAAACTCAGATCATATGCACTTAGCATATGTCCATTCTGCAACCTGTTTTTTAAAGCCGGGGGGTAAGGGATGGTTTCTGAATGAAAAAGGGAATAAGTATAATTATGATGTTGCTTTTCAAAATGTGAGTAGGCAATATCAAGACCATCCAGTGAGGTTCCCGACATAAGTCCGATGACTTTGAAGGAATTTGATGCCATATTATAAATTTTCAACAAGCTTTTCAAGGGCATTTACCCTGGATCCTTTTAAAAGTATTTTTGCGTTGCGTATAGGGTTGGTTTTTAAATATGTTTTGAAGTCTTCAGTAGTGAGGAAGAAATTGCCTTGGTTTTCTGATTGTAATGCCATAAAATGAGGTCCAATAAAATACGCTATATTAAACTTCAATTGTTGTGTCAGCTTAAAAATTTTATGATGTTCATCCTTTGCATATTCACCCAGCTCTGCCATTTCGCCCAATATCACAATTTTACTGTTTTTTTTGATATTTGCAAAGTTTCTCAAGGCCTGCTCCATGCTGCTGGGGTTGGCATTATATGCATCCAGAAATAATGTGTTACGGTTTGTTTCAATGATCTGTGAACGCATATTTTCCGGTTTATACTCTTCAATTATATGGATAATGTCTTCCAGTTCAACGCCCCAGTATTTACCTGCCGAAATTGCAGCCATTATGTTATCAAAGTTATAAGCTCCGGTTAATTGACTGGAAATCTTATGAAATGTATCATCCTGCTTCAGGTGAATGACAAGCTGCATGTTTTCATTCATTAGTCCTGGTGTAGCCTGGCAGTCCGCATCTTTACTTTTACCATAAGAAATTCGCTGAATATCTCTGGATAAACGTTTTAACAGTTTGTCATCCTCATTATAGAATACGAGGCCTTTCGTATTCCTCAAAAAATCATATAACTCCCCTTTTGCCCGGATGACATTTTCATAGGATCCGAATCCTTCCAGGTGGGCACGGCCAATATTTGTTATGAGACCGAAATGGGGTTTTGCAATATCACAAAGTAATTTAATTTCCCCAAGGTGATTAGCCCCCATTTCAATGATCATTAGTTGGGTGCTGGCTTTAGCTGACAGAAGAGTCAAAGGGACCCCAATATGATTATTAAGATTTCCGACAGTAGCAATGCAATGGTATTTTCGAGACAGAACCCTGGTGATTAATTCTTTTGTAGTTGTTTTTCCATTGCTTCCGGTAATACCTATAACTTTTGCGTTGGATTGTTTTCGGTGGATACGGGCAATATTCTGCAATGTTTGAAGTACATCTTCCACCAGCAGACACTTTTCGTTTAGTGCGTATTTTTTGTCATCTATGACTGCATAGGAAGCACCTGCCAGCAAGGCCTGTTCTGCAAATTGATTTCCGTTAAAGTGTTCTCCTTTAAGGGCAAAAAACAGGCTGTTTTTTTCTATTTTTCTGGAATCAATAGAGATGGCGGGATATTGTTGAAAGATGGCGTATATGTCTTCAGCATTCTTTTTCATAGGTCAAATATAACAACAAAACCCCATCCAGAGCGGACAGGGTTTGCATAATATTTTTTTTTGAAATTGTTATTTTCCTGGGAACGGACTTCCAACACGGTGCATTGCACAGCGGAAACCAATAAAATCGGTAGCTTCGTTTTGATCAAGGAATCGCTTGGTTCCGGGGCTCATATAATAAGCCCTGTCTTTCCAGGAGCCACCTTTATAAACTCTTGCTTGATCATTGATCATGGAAGTAATTCCATAATCATACATCAACTTATCTACTTTTGTCGGATCATTTTTCATATCCTCATTTTCATAGTAGATACTTGATTGCCAGTCTCCATCAATATAATCCCTATTGTCGGCTCTTCTGTAATTTCTTCTTGTAGCAAGATCGGGATCATCCTGAACGTTAACACCTCTGTAGACAATACGTCCAAGGCTATCTTTTTCTTCCAGGTATCCCTCTTCATCCTTGACTTTTGTTTTAAACTGATTTCCCCTGACAGGGTTAAAATCGTTCATGTCTTCCAGGTTTAGTGGCCTGTACACGTCAAATACCCATTCAGAAACATTGCCTGCCATATTGTAAAGACCATAATCATTAGGCCAGTATGCATACACAGGAGCAGTAATATCAGCGGCATCATTCAGATTACCGGCGACACCCATATAATCTCCGCGTCCGCGCTTAAAGTTAGCAACAAAATCACCATAGAAATTTTTATCATCTGTTCTTGTGATATGTCCATTCCATGGGTATATTCTTCTTTCAAGGACTCTTTCAAACAAGGTATTACCAATAAGTCCCAGGGCTGCATATTCCCACTCAGCTTCTGTCGGGAGACGGTAACGGGGCAGAAGGATTCCATCTTCTACTCTTACTCTTCTTTCTCCAACACCATTTGGATTCAGATCGGTGAGATTTCTTCTCACAATACCTTCATATTGTCCGTTTAGATAAGCTTCTGTATTGAAATTATTTTCATTCAGCTGGTCGGGGTCCATTTCGAGGATTCCCTCTTCCACGAGGATCATTTCATTGACCCTGTCTGTTCTCCAGGAGCAATAATCCACTGCCTGAACCCAACTTACACCTACTACCGGATAATCATGGTAAGCGGGATGCCTAAGATAGGTTTCAACATATGGTTCATTGTATGCAAGCTCATCTCTCCATACAAGCGTATCGGGAAGTGCTTTGTATATTACTTCCGGATAATCCAGGCCAAAAACGCGTTTAAGCCAGTAAAGGTATTCTGTATAATCAATATTTCTTACCTCTGTTTCATCCATATAGAATGAATGTACAGTCATTCTCCTGGGAATATTATCCCAATCATACATGACATCATCTTCTGTAGTGCCCATAACAAAAGTACCGCCCTCAATAAAAATGAGGCCGGGCCCTGTTATTTGTTCAAAGTATGGGGTTTTCTCAAATCCACCATTTTTGGTGTTATTATACTCCCAACCAGTTGTGTTTGACCTTTCCCTTGAGCAAGAGGCAAATAAAAGAATTACTGCCGTGAACGCTAAGTAACCAATTAGTTTCCTGTAAGATCTCATATTAATGGTGTTTTATTTTCTTGTGCTTGTTTTGTTTGATAACTAAAACGACGGACAATTTATTGTTCTTACTTTTGGTCGTTTAATAGGGCATTTGAACTGCCATGCAAAAGAAACCTCATGTGCTCCGCCTGTAACATTGGTTAATTTTGAAACTGTAATATCGTAGCTGTAGCCCAACTTAAATGTGCTTTGCACTAAACCTGCCATCACGATAAAAGCATCCGGGTTTTCAAAGTTCTGCCTAAACCACACTCCGCCTACAAAAGGATACCTGTTCAGGTAAAAACCATAGTTTAACTGCTTAAACTGCATTTGTTGCATATACATTATGTTGGGAGAAATAACCGGATCTTCAAGGGTTCTGCCCTTGCTGTGGATACGTGTTAATGGAATAATCATACCCGCATGCATGGTATAGCGGCGTGGCAATTTACTTATACTTATAAATCCTTCTTCAGGTTCTGTGAGGTGGTGAACGGCTACACCTGCAAAAAAGTTTTTGCTGTATCCTAATATTCCGGTCGAAAAGTCTATAAATCCTTTATTAAGTTCATTGGTTCCCGGCCTTGGTTCTGCAGTATTATAAACAAAACCGAATTTTGGGTCAATCATATCACCGAATGTCAGTTTGTCCCAATCCAGGCTCCTTTGCTGATAGGTAGCCTGTAGCGACATCCTGATATCAAATTCCCTGTTAACAGGTAGCCGATAACTATAGATGCCACTTATGATTGTTTGGGTTAAGGCACCCTCACCTGCTCTGTCAGAGACCAACATTAAACCAATTCCGCCTCCGATTTTATCAATATGCTGATCATACGAAGCATTATAGGTTACAAAAGTCCCTGAGATAGACGGCCACTGATTCCGATAATTCAATATAAGCCTTGGGCATACCGCTGTACCCGCAAATGCCGGATTGAGGTATATAGGATTGGCGTAATATTGAGAAAAATGCGGATCCTGTGCAGATACCTCCTTGGTTCCGTTGATCCAAATTAGCGGTAAAACGATTAAGGTAAATATTAGTTTCTTGATCATAGCCCTGGACGTATTAAGTCTGCTTGACAAATTTAAGAACACAATAATACAAATTTTTTTTAAAAGTACTAAACTTTTTTCGGAATAATTAATACCGTTGAATTCTGGGTAAAACTCCTGGTATCTGCTATTTTGAAACCGGGTCATTTTATTAGTGTTTTGATTTATACTTTCTTTTTATTTCAATGTTTCAATTTCTTTGGTTTTTTTGCCACTTTTTCTCTTTGCACTGATAATTCATAGTTTCCAATAGAATCTATTGTAATATTAATAGGTATGGCCATTCTTTTTCAAAATTTTGTGATGAGATTTAATGTTTTGTATCCAAACGGTGCACTTATCAGGAGATATTCCTGTAAAATCGGATCATAATAAATTATAATTTTGACAGTTTTATCCCCTGTATTTAATACATGATATGAATCTGAAATTACTGTTATTGGCTGTTTTTTGTGTCCTCCTTGCAGGCTTGGTTTTCCCTCAGGAAGAAATTTTCTATGCCAAAATAAACTGGAAATCCCCTGACTTTTTCGAACATAATCAGAAAGCGAATGAACTGGAAGTATTGATGCAGATATTTACGATCAGGGGAACAATCGTAAAAACCATTCAAATGGTAGTTTTAAGTGATGGTTTCCGCTCTGATCCCATTCCGTGGAATGGCCTGGATGATTATGGAGACCGCCTGGGAAAAGGAGTTTATATCTATAAACTTATGGTAAAAAATAGGGATGGATCCTTTGACGAGAAACTTGAAAAAGTAGTAATTCTGCGATGATCTTACATCCGGATTTTCATTTCTTATTTTTTATTTAGAACAATTCTCAATTATTTTTTGTTTGCATATAATAATAATGTAAAAAACATGTTTATTTTTGAAATTTCTATAAAATGATTTCATGCTAATGAGGTACCTAATTATTTTTTTACTCATTTTTCTCTTATCTGTATTTACCATTTCCGGCCAGGAATCAAGAGGGGAAAGCAGGCAAATTCAATGGGAAGGCATAAAAACTTATTCCTATAATGAAGAGGAAAAATTACGCATGTTGTTTTTCAGGAATGCTGTTTACGATGAAAATTACGGAAAGCTCCCACTTTATTTTGAAAGGATTTTGCCCAAACAAATTAATGTTGAGGTGCACGCTGAGATTATCAAACCTGAATTTGTTAACCTGAGCCAGGATGAAGCGGCACTTTTGGACGGCAACATGATTTTATCTGATGAATTCCGCGCAGAGGTTATTAAAGCTGAAATCAGGAAAAAGCAATATCTTGATATATATGTGATCCCTATTCGTAAAACACGTTCAGGCTATCAAAAACTTCTGCGTTTTGATCTGAAAATTACCTATGGAAAGCCATTGAAAAGCCAACAGAAATCACTTAAGGATTATGCTGATCACTCTGTTTTATCTCAGGGGGAATGGATCAGGATTTCGGTTAAGAATGACGGGATTTACAAATTAACTTTTGCTGATCTGAAAGATAACGGACTTCAGTCTAACTCCTATCCCATTCAGAAGGTTGGATTATTTAACAACGGCGCAGGAATGCTTCCGGAAGCAAATGCTGAGTTTCGTTATGATGATTTACAGGAGAATGCTATTATTGTTGCGGATAACAATAATAATAGTCTTTTTGATCAGGGAGATTATATTTTGTTTTATGGGCAGTCTCCTCATGTTTGGGAATATGATAACAGCGATGAAAAGTTTCATCATCAGATCAATTACTATTCAGATCATACCTACTACTTTTTTACACCGGATCAGGCCTCCGGAAAACGTATCATTACTGAGAATTATGCAGCAGTTAGTAATGTAACTGTTAACAGTTTTGATGATTATGACTATCATGAGCTGGAACTGGTGAATCTTATAAAATCCGGCAGAAGGTGGTATGGTGAAAGTTTTGATATCATCACCCAGTATGATTTTTCATTCAGCTTTCCGAACCTGATCCTCAGTGAGCCTGTGTATATGAAATCCAGCTTATTAGCCCGGTCTACTGCTATTAGTGAGTTTTATGTTAATGTCGACGGAAATGCATATACAGTTAGCATTGCTGCCATCACAAACAGCTATAATACTGACTATGCAAGGTCATCAAATGACACCATCGCTTTTTTACCATCCACATCAAATTTGAATGTCAGCATCAGTTACAACAAGCCTACATCTTCTGCATTGGGTTGGCTGAATTACCTCGAAATGAATGTAAGGAAGAACCTGAGCTTTACAAGTGGACAAATGAGCTTCAGGGACACCCGTTCAGTTGGTTCCGGGAATATTTCGTCTTTTACAATCAGTAATACAAATACCAACCTGAAGGTATGGGACATAAGCAATTCGCTCAATATTAAAGAATTGCAGGGAACATATACGGGCAATGTATTTTCATTCGTAGCAGAAACAGATAGCCTGAGGAAATTTATTGCTTATGACGGAACTTCATACCGCAATCCTGAAATCATTGAAGTAGTTGAAAATCAGGACCTGCATGCCTCAGCCCAGGTGGACTATGTAATTGTAAGTTACCCGGATTTTTTTACATACGCCGAGGAGTTAGCACAACACCATAGGGACGTTAATAACCTGGATGTTCTGGTTGTCGAACCCCAGCATATATACAATGAATTTTCATCCGGAGCGCAGGATATATCTGCTATTCGGGATTTTATGAAAATGTTCTACGATCGTGCCGGAAGTAATACTGCACTTATGCCCAGGTACCTGCTGTTATTTGGAGATGGTTCATATGATCCTAAATCCAGGATCGCTGACAATACGAATTTTATTCCGACTTTTCATTCTAAAAATTCCCTGCAGCCCACTGCATCGTATGTTACGGATGATTTTTTTGGATTACTGGATGATTCGGAAGGCAATGGTTCAAATGGAAATCTGGATATTGGTATTGGCCGGTTTCCGGTAGTCAGCAGGGAAGAGGCGGGCATTATGGTTGACAAAGTAAAAAGGTATTCCTCTATAGAGTATACGGAAGATGCTCCCGGTGCATGCTCATCAGTAATCTCTGTAGCAAATATGGCTGACTGGCGAAACCTTATATGCTTTATTGCAGATGATGAAGACGGAAACCTTCACCTGGACCAGTCCGATCAAATGGCTACTTATGTTGACACATCCTATACAGATTACAATATTGACAAAATCTTTTTTGATGCTTACTCCCAGGAATCCACACCTGGAGGGCAGCGTTACTACGAAGTGAATGAAGCCATAAACGATCGGGTAGCTAAGGGAGCACTTATCGTTAATTACACCGGACATGGAGGGGAAGTTGGATGGGCACATGAACGGGTTCTGGAAATTTCGGATATCAATCAGTGGTGTAATTACAATAATTTACCCGTCTTTATTACTGCAACCTGTGAATTTAGTCGCTTTGATGATCCTGAAAGGGTTTCTGCCGGAGAATTGGTGATTCTAAATGAAAATGGAGGAGCTATTTGCCTGTTTACAACAACCCGGCTTGCGTTTGCACACTCCAATTTCTCGCTGAATATGAATTTTTATCAAAATGCCTTTGCTAAGATTAACGGGGAATTCCCGCGCTTCGGAGATCTGATCAGAATGGCGAAAACCCCTTCAAATTTAAATATTCGGAATTTTGTTTTGTTGGGAGACCCGGCGGTACAAATGGTGTATCCTGAATACAGTGTTGTTACTTCTGAAATAAATGGAAGTTCCCTTGCTACAACAGATACGATTAGTGCATTGGAAAAGGTTACCGTAAAAGGATATATTGCAGATGATCAGGGAAACCCTATCAATGATTTCGACGGTATTATTTATCCCAGCGTATTTGATAAATACTCTACCATTACTACCTTAGGCAATGATCCGGCGAGCTATCCGACAAATTTTAAACTACAGAGTAACCTGCTTTACAAAGGGAAAGCGAGTGTTACCAACGGGGAATTCTCTTTCAGTTTTATTGTTCCTAAAGATATTGCATATCAATACGGAGAGGGAAAGATCAGTTATTACGCACACAATGATGTAACAGATGCAAATGGTTCCTATGAAGGCTTTATTGTGGGGGGCTCTTATGATAATGCAGCTCTGGATGAGGCCGGGCCCAACATCGAACTTTACCTGAATGATGAAAGTTTTGTATTTGGTGGTATTACAAATGAATCACCTGTACTGTTGGCATACCTTTCAGATTCGAGTGGCATAAATACCATTGGAAACGGTATCGGCCATGATGTGGTGGCGATTCTGGATGAGAACACAGATCATACTTACGTCCTGAACGATTATTATGAAGCAGACTTAAATTCTTATACCAGCGGTATTGTCAGATATCCCTTTGCGAAGCTGGCGGAAGGCCTGCATCGCCTTAGTTTGAAAGTATGGGATGTGTATAATAATTCTTCTGAGGTATATACCGAGTTCGTTGTTGCTAATTCAGCCGAGGTCGCTTTGCAACATGTGATGAATTATCCCAACCCCTTCACGACCAGGACTTCCTTTTATTTTGAACACAACCAGCCCGGGACAGACCTGGAAGTGGTAATACAGATATTTACCATAAGCGGAAAGCTGGTGAAAACCATTCGGGAGGTTATTCTTACCGACGGGTTTCAGGTGGACCAGATTGATTGGGATGGCAGGGATGATTATGGTGATGTTATTGGTAAAGGTGTCTATATTTATCGCCTGAAAGTCAGGAATTCCGGAGGCTCCTGGGCAGAAGAAACTGAAAAGCTTGTTATTTTGAAATAAACAAATAATTGTATAAAAATATCGTTATATTTGCACTTTCCCGAAACAATATGAAGTATATGCAAAGGATTTGGAAACGCAGCAAGATTTTAATTAGTCTTGTTCTTGTATTAGTTATATCACAAAAAAGTTTTGCACAGCAGCAATTAACTACGGATGAGCTTCTAGGTCAGATCAATACCATTACAACAGCTGTTCCCTTTCTGTTAATAGCACCGGATGCACGCTCTGGAGCTATGGGTGACTGTGGGGTAGCATCTTCACCTGATGCAAACTCTATGCACTGGAATCCGGCTAAATATGCTTTTATTGATGATGATATGGGGTTTTCCCTTTCATACAGCCCCTGGCTTAGGGCCCTGGTTAATGATATCAGCCTTGCTTACCTTACAGGTTATTTCAGGTTAAATGATGAACAGACCATTGCAGCTTCTCTGTTATATTTCTCACTGGGCGATATTACTTTTACAGACATTGTGGGAAACAATATTGGCAACTACCGCCCAAATGAGTTTGCATTAGATGGTACTTATTCCCGTAAGTTATCAGATAATTTTTCCGGAGCCGTTTCACTGCGCTATATTTATTCAAATTTAACTCAGGGGCAGTTTGTCGGAGGGAATGCTACACATGCCGGCCAGTCTATTTCTACTGATGTATCAGTTTATTATACCCGTGAAATCAGGCTGGAGGCCGGACAACGGGCTCATTTAGGTGTTGGGGCAAATATATCCAATATCGGGGCGAAAATTTCTTATACCGAAACAACAGAGCGAGATTTTATTCCCACAAACATGCGCCTTGGAACTTCCTTTAAACTTGATCTCGACAAGTACAATACATTGGAAATTATGGTCGATGTAAATAAATTGCTGGTGCCCACGCCACCGGTTTATGCACTGGATTCGTTGGGCAATCCCTATGATGGTAATGGCGACGGCCAACAGGATATACTGGAAGGAAAAGACCCGAATGTATCGGTTGTATCAGGAATATTTCAGTCATTTAATGATGCCCCGGGCGGATTTAAAGAAGAGATCAGGGAGTTTACATACGGTATTGGTGTTGAATATTGGTACGACAAACAATTTGCCATCCGTGGCGGATATTTTCATGAGCATCCTACTAAGGGAAACAGGGAATATTTTACCCTGGGTGCCGGTTTGAAATACAATGTTTTCGGCCTTGATTTCGCTTACCTGATTCCTGTGGAACAACGCAATCCATTGGAAAATACACTCCGTTTTACATTGTTATTTGATTTCCAGGCATTGGCAGGATCTGCTAACGATAATGAAGAATAAGATTCTATGAATGTCAGAATTGGTCTAGGTACAGATGTTCATCGCCTGCAGCCGGATTATGATTTGTGGATAGGAGGAATACGTATTGATGCTCCTTTTGGGGCAGTTGGCCACTCTGATGCAGATGTGCTTATTCATGCAGTGTGTGATGCTTTATTAGGCGCCCTGGGCAAGAGGGATATCGGATATCACTTCCCGGATTCCGATGAAAAATTTAAAAATATTGACAGCAAACTGTTATTAAGAGAAGTGGTGAAACTCATGGAAGAGGAGCACTTCTGTATTAATAACCTGGATTGTACTGTAAATCTCGAAAAACCTAAGCTTTCTCCATTTATTCCTCAGATGATATCCTGCATGGCTGAAATTTTACATTGCAGTAAATCTCAATTATCAGTAAAGGCAAAGACAGGTGAAAAAATAGGATTCATTGGAACATCTGAAGGTATTTCTGCTGATTGCATCGTGTTGATTAATAAAAAAGACGATCATTAAAATTTACCAGGTACAGTTTTTTCGTGGCACGTGTAACAGCAGTGTATAACCAACGGAGCCAGGATTTGTCTATCATATCTTCATGAAAATAGGCTTGGTCAATAAAAACCGTTTCCCATTGTCCTCCTTGAGTTTTATGACACGTTAATGCATAACTGAATTTCACCTGAAGCGCATTCATATAAGGATCACTTCGCATTTTCAGAAGACGTCGATAGGATGATTTAATAGACATATAGTCCTGTTTCACGGACTCATAGAGCTTTCTGTTTTCTTCAAAAGGCATGGATGGCGTTTCAGCCATGATAGTATCCAGGATGATTTTAGCTTCGGCCGGAGGTTCATCTGGATAATCCAGCAGGCGAAATTCAATATCTGCGAATTTATACCCATGCATTTCTTCCCGTTTCTTTATTCGAAGTATTTCAATCATGTCGCCATTCGCTATAAAACCTGCTTTTGATTTCTTGGATAACCAGAAATAATTGTTTCTGACCACCATCATCATATCTCCGGCAGATATATCGTCTTCTTTAAACAATATCCGCTTTCGAATTTCCTGGTTAAATATGTTGGCCCTTTTATTGGCCCGGCAAATAACAACTGTTCCTTCCGGATTGTTTCCATGGAAGGCATCATTGAGCCGCTCTTCCAGGTTTTCACCGGTGATGGAAAGAATATCCCTGTATTCCTGCACCCTGAAAAAAGGTGGCGTAAAATCCTGTTTGCTGATATGTTGACGAAGGGTAGTGGCATTTGATAATATTCCGGATTGCCGGGACTGCCTGACCACTATCTTTAATTCATAATCAATGGCATCTATATTAAAATGGTCTTTTAGAAATTTTTTGTCCAGTGCTGGACTGATATCCAGTTTTACTGGGGGTAATTGTGCGGTATCTCCTATCAGAAGGAGCTTGTTATGATCTCCCTGAAAGACATAATGAATGAGGTCATCCAGCAGGCTGTTTCCTGAAAACAAACCGGAATCACCTGATGAACGATCATTTTGAATCATGGAAGCCTCGTCGATAATGAAAAGGCAGTTGCTCAGGGGATTCTCTATTAGGCTGAGGTGAATGGATCCATCCTTCTTAACGATGGGTATATATATTTGTTTGTGTATTGTAAATGCTTCCTGGCCTGATAAGTTTTGCAAAACTTTTGCTGCCCGTCCGGTTGGTGCCAAAAGCAATGTATTCATTCCAAGTTCTTCCAAAGCCTTTACCAGGGCTTTTACCATGGTTGTTTTCCCGGTGCCTGCATATCCTTTTAGCATAAAAATGGTTTGCAGGTTTTTCTTTGAAATAAAAACCGATAGTAATTCCATTACCTTCGCCTGATCAGAAGTCGGCTCAAAAGGGAGGTGTTTTTCAAGTGCTAAAAAAAGACTCTTTGCATCCATAATCTTAAAAAGGATAACCGATACCAAAATTCAGGAAAAATTTCCTGAACTGGAGTTCATCTATCAACCATTTATTTTTTTCCTGAATCCTGGGATCTCTGAGGGGTAGGGCAAAATCAAAACGAATAATAAAAAAATCAAAATCCACTCTTAGTCCAAATCCGCCACCAAGGGCGATTTCATTCAGGAATGTATTGAACCTGAATTCCCCGCCGGGAAATTCATCGCTCTTATTGATCAGCCAGATATTTCCGGCATCGAGAAAAAGGGCGCCATGAAGCAGTTTGTAGATTGGGAAACGATTTTCAAGGTTGAGCTCAAATTTAATATCTCCGGTTTTATCAAAATCACTGCCAGAAGTATCAATAAAACTTCCGGGACCAAGTGACCGCAACCTCCATGCCCTGATGTCGTTGGATCCGCCGGCATAAAAACTTTTTTCATAAGGCATGACATCCGAATTGCCATATGGCAGGCCAAGTCCTATCAAGGTTCGAAATACCAGTGAACTCTCTGATCGAACGATATTGTAATAGCGATAATCAGCATCGATTTTTATGTATTGCGAAAACGGAATGTTGAAAACCAAATACTGTTTATCCGCATTCTTGCTAGCATTGCCGGCTTTCTGACTTAATGCAAGCAGGTTTCCGGCTGACTCAAAATTGGCCCTGAAATACGTAAAATCTTTGTTTTTGTAAATCTCCTGGTTGCTGAAAATGAAGCTGTATTTCAGCGCAGAAATAATATGGTCGGTATATTGGTTCTGCAATGTTTTGCTGTATGATTCAAGGGTTTGCATAAAAGCTGAATCCAGGAATACACTCACGGAGTTCAAACTTAGCGGGTAGAGTAAATGTTTCTTCCTGGGGTTTTCTTTCCACTCGTAACCAAAGGATATATCTGTGATGTAGCGTGAATAATCGGGCCGTTGCTGGTAATAGAAACCCAGGTTTATATTCGTTTTAGGTTTGAAATATTTTGGGAAACGCTCCTGACGAATGGGAATTAAAAATTTGGGAATATTCAGGCTGCTCTCTATCCCAGATTCGAAGGTATTAAAGAGGCTCCCCTCATCTCTTTTACCCACAACTTGTTGCATTTCAAGAGCACCTTTAAGCTTTAGCCGAAAAATCTCGGCACCTTTTAAAAGGTTTTTGTTCTGATAAACAAAGTTTCCTGCCACACCAAAATTACCGGCAGAGTTGGTTCCTTCTGTTTCAATGGAAAAGGACTGACGGGGGCTTGGGGTGAGTTTTATGAAACAATCGAGGAAGTAAGCTCTGTGGATAGAAGTGTCAGTAGAATTGCTTTCGGCTTCCTCAAAACTTATATTGATGTATTTATAATTTCGCAGGTCTGATAATCTGTCATAGGTTTTCTGCAGATCATCCAAATTGAAAAAATCAAGATGGGAGATGAATATTGACTGGGTAATTGTTTTTGGTTTGAATGTAAGATTTTTGGAATAATGAAAGTAGTAATTATCCTTCCGGTCTTTTTCCCGATAATGCTGCACACGAATGATGGTATCAGTGTATGGCCCGTTTCCGGTAAGCAGCGGATTAAAGTCAGGGTATATGTGTATTTGTCGGATACGGTAACGTTTATGCCCTGAAATTTGTAATGAATCTGTTTTATCATGCACAGGATTATCAATAATACACTGAATATTCATTTGCCTGGAAGATAGATTACTGTCAACCAAAAAGTTTATATATTCTTTGCTGAAAAAATAATATCCGTTATTCCTCAGATATTTAGCAATGGCACTTCTTTCATCTTCCAGGGCTTCCACATCATATATATCTCCCTTTTCAATCGGGTCTTTTCTTTCTAATTGGTCTGTAAGGTATTTAATTTGATTGTCGTGGGCCACCACCGAATAATTTCTGATCCGGTAGGGTTTATTGAATAGCACATGATAGGTTACCCTGGCTTTTTTTTTTCTAAAATCATTAGTATGGTTTACTTCTGCATAAAAAAAACCTTTGGTGTTTAAGTACAACGAAATTTGTTCACTGGTTTGATAGGATAAAATGGTATCTAAAATGACAGGTTCTTCTGCAAAGGTTTTTTCGACATATTTTCTGAGCCAGTTTTTCTTTCCTCCCTGAGAAAAAAAATACGAACTGGTTTTCAGCGGAATTAACCCAAGAAGTTTCTTGTTAGGGTTCTGTTTGATAAAACTTTCAATTTCGTAAGAAGGGATGTCCTGATTATCTTGAAGCGTTACATCATTCTTCACCAATAGATATTGCCCATCCTCCAGATGCCTTGAGGGATTGCATGCGGCGAAAATCATAAGAAAGGAAACAAAAAATAACAATACTGAATCCGCCTGTTTTCTCAAATCTGCTGGTTTTTAATTCCGGATACTCAACGCATAAAACTACAATTTATATGCCTGTTTCAATACCTCTTTTATGGTTTCTCTGCGACATATATATTCGTAATTAAATATCTTTGTCGGATAATACTGAAAATTAAGCATAAAAATAAAAAAAATGAGAAGATTCTATATTGCATTTATCTTTTTTCTGATATTCTTTCGTGCGGAGGCTGGTCCGGGCGATACGACTGTTGTGCAGTTTTTTACATTTGGGTCAGTGCGGGATTCGTCTGTATTATTTCCCTCAGACACTGTATCTTATGAGAAAATTCTTATGTATTACACACTGAAGTGTGATCCCTCTCAGTATCCGCCCTGTGGCGAATGGGATTATTTGACCTACACATTATTATATGAACATACAGGAATGATGGATTCTACCCAATATTTACACCCTAATTTTATTGTGGAGGGAGACACCCCAGATTCCTTATTATTGATGAATCAGTCCTCATGGAGGTATGAATGGGATTATCAATATACCAATCAGGGGCTGATGACGGATTCAGCCATTCTGGGGAATCCGGATGCCTATTATAATTTACCGTCTTGTAGCTGTGGTTCTGACGCTCATTTCTATTTTCTATGGAACCAGGCTGAATTAATCCAGGCTGGCCTGGATTCAGGAGATGTTACAGCCTTACGTTTTAACCTGGCTGCATTGGGAGGGGAAATTAAACACCTTAAAATTAAATTAAAGAATACTTCTTATAGTTCACTGGATGGTGTTGTCCCTCCCGATACAGGCTTTACACTCGTTTATAACAAGCATACGAATTTTACACAAACAGGGTGGAATACCCTTTATTTTACCTGGCCATTTAGTTGGGATGCTTCTTCCAATATTCTCATTGATGTCAGTATGTCTAAACATGAGTCATCAGGAAACTCAACATTGGTAACGGATTCTTCCAGTTTTGTTTCAGGTTTGATATCTGATGAGCAGGATTACCATCTCGATTTTGGAACATCTAACTTTATTGATGTGCCAGGCACATCCTTTAATACTGTTGACAGTTCTGTAACTATTTCCTTTTGGGCATACGGAGACTTGAATGTTCTTCCGAAAAACAACAGCATTTTCGAAGGAAGGGATATTAATGACAAGCGGAAATTAAATGTGCACCTGCCATGGAGTGATAATAAAATTTACTGGGATGCTGGTAACGATGGCAGTGGTTACGACAGGATATATAAAGCTGCCAGCATAGAAGAAATTGGAGGAAGGTGGAACCATTGGGCTTTTGTGAAGAATGTTTATACGGGAAGCATGAAGATTTATCTGAATGGCAGTTTATGGCATAGTGGTACCGGCAATAATAAAACTATGGAAGGTATCAGTGATTTTCTGATAGGCAGTCAATGGGATGGCAGTGGTAATTATTACGATGGTAAAGTGGATGAGTTCAGGATCTGGAATGAAGAAATTCCTGACAGCGTTATACAAGACTGGATGTATGTTGATCTGGATACCAGCCATCCGTATTACCAGCACCTGGTTGCATATTTCCCTTTTAATGAAGGTAAAACAAATAAAACCCTTGATCATAGCCCTACGCAAGAAACTGCTCAGTTGATTGGCATGCCGGATTGGAAAAGCTACAGGGGTGAGGAGCGTTTCCGGAATTTTGTTCCGTATAATTACCGGCCGTATGTTGTTTTTGAAAACGGAACATATAATGCGGCAAATATGGATTCTGTATTTGTGATGGACAGTCTGGCAAAGAATCAGCTCATGGTTATTATGTTCAGTGATACCATTCACCCCAATACGAACATACCCACAGATACACTATATAAATGGCCTTCCTATTATAACAATTACGTTTTCGACTCATCCGGGAACACCATTGATTCCTTGTTGGTACAGGCAGATACTATACTATATAAGGAAGAGCATCCCTACTGGGAAGCTCCTTTTGAGGTTATCAATACTTATGAGATTGCCCGGTATATCACGCCTTATGGGTACGGAATAGATTTGGGAAATGACGGTTTTACATGGGTGTTTGATGTTACTGACTACCGGTCCTTGCTGGCTGATTCTGTCCATATATCAGCCGGAAACTGGCAGGAATTGCTGGACCTGAAATTCATGATGATAGAAGGAATACCCGAAAGAGATGTTGTTAAATTTGAACAGCTTTGGCGGGGAACCTACTATTTGGATGAAATTGACCAAACCATTGCTCCACAAACTATTAAGGCAGATTCTGCTGCAAAAATGTTCCGCTTAAAGACCCGGGCTTCGGGGCATGATTTCTCCAATGCTACTAATTGTGCTGAGTTTTGCCCGAAAATACATAGTGTTGTTGTGAATGGTACACAGGTTGACAGTTGGCAGATTATTCAGGAATGTGCTGATAACCCATTATTCCCGCAGGGAGGTACCTGGATTTACGACAGGGCCGGATGGTGCCCCGGAGAAAAAGTAACAACAAGGGATGTTGAAATTACAGACTACATGATGTTGAATGATTCCAATAGTATCGATTATAATTCGCAGACCGATCCTTATGGCAATTACCGATTTGTGGGTCAATTAATATCCTATGGTGATCCAAATTTTATCACTAACGCATCCCTGGAAGAAATTCTGGCCCCCAATGATATGAAATATTATGGCCGCCTTAATCCGATTTGTGGCAGTCCTGTTGTTCGCATTAAAAATTCCGGTTCCGATCCTCTGACAAGCCTGGATGTTAAATATGGCGCTGGCAGCGTGCATCAAAGTTATCAATGGACAGGTAACCTGGATTTTACCGAATCTGAGATCGTGACCCTGGATCCCATGAGCTGGAATAACTGGAATGGAAATTCCCATTTTTATGTTTCTCTGAGTAATCCTAATGGTGTCGCGGATGAATATCCGCAAAACGACAGCGGTGCGGTTACTTTTTATACTACGCCGGCTTTGCCCACTACTTTCATTATCTGGTTAAAGACGAATAGTGCTGCCAGTGAAACGTATTATGAGATCAGGGATACACATGGAAATGTGCATTGGTCGAGAAGTGGACTAAGCAATAATACCTGGTATAAGGATACAATAACACTTACCAATGGATGTTATGCCTTACAGATAGATGACACAGATGATGACGGCATTTCATTCTGGGCAAACAATGATGGTTCCGGATCCTTTAGCTTCAGACGACTTAACGGTAGCATTATCAAGATCATAGAACCGGATTTTGGAAAAGAAATAGCCTATCGCTTTACGGTCGGTTACCTGATGAATACGGAAGAAATAAAGCAGGAAGTATTCCTGGATGTATACCCGAATCCATCTGATGGTATTCTCAATATTTCCTATGCATTGGCAAATCAAAGTAAATTGAAACTGCAGGTAAGGGATATGATGGGACGTACAGTGCATGAGGAGGAACTGACGAACAGTATCTCCGATATGCTCAGGATAAATTTGTCAGAAAAACAACAGGGCATGTATTATGTGAGCCTTGTAGGGGAGGGATTTGTTGAAACACGCAAGGTGATGATAAACCGTTAACTAACTATATGAACTGGTTCCTTTTTTGGATCGTAAAAAACCAAACCTGCCGAAATGAATCCGGCAGGTTTGAATTGCATTTAAATGCCTCTGTTTTTCTGTTTCTACAGGATGTTGAGTCTTCTTCTGTCAGATTATTTTTTCAGAAGCTTAGCTGTTATCTTTTGTCCGTCCACGATGGCAGTTATCCAGTACATTCCCGGCAGTAGGTCTTGTTGAATTGTAATTTCTGAATTACCGTATCCATCAGCAATAAAATTTTCCTGATGAAGCTGCTGTCCTATACTGTTAAATATGAGTACCTCGACATCTGACCGCATTTTTATTCCTGAGAAACGGGCAGTAAATTCGCTTTGGGTGTTAGGATTCGGGTACAGCAGTAAATCAATATTTTTTGAGGTAATATATTCTACTGCAATGGGGTCAAAAACGCTGAGGGTACCGTCAAAATCGATTTGTTTCAGTCTGTAATAGGCTATTCCGCTGACTGGTCGATAATCAATGAATTGATAGTGCTGCACTTCGTTTGAGTTGCCTGCCCCTTTTACTGTTTCCAGTATCTCATAGTCCACACCATTTACTGACCGTTCCAGCATAAAATAATCATTATTGATCTCTGTTGCCGTTTTCCAATTTAGTGCCACATGATTTTGCATGGCTTTGGCTTCAAAGCTTAAGAGGTCGATGGGCAGTGGGTTGGTTCCTGATGAACCGGAACCAAATGTAAACGGACTAAAGTTAGTAATGATACCGGACGAGGTAATGCTGCCGCTAACTCCGGTGCCGATACCACCGGTTGTGCTGCCTTGTCCGTGGTTACACCATTGCAGGGATGTACCATCGAAACGGGCAACCAGCAGGTCACTCATATTAGAAATACCGCTTCTTTCGGCATCTTCCCAATACAATGTTACCTGTACACCATCTGATCCCGCTGTCCTGTCCAGGATCCAGTATTCATTTAAACTAACATTGTTAACTCCATTCATTAAGCTACCCGCATCATAACCTGCATCATCCGCATTGTCATAATAATAGGCTGCTTCAAATGTGGTATTTACAGCCGGAGCAGTGATCGCAAGACGTGCCCAAATATTTGTGTCTCCGATAGGAAATACAAACGCTGAGGTTCCGCTTTTGCTCACCCTGCCTATTATGTAACTGCCTGAATTGCCTTCATCCGAGGTGCTGCCGGAGCCAAAATTTACAATGGCATTGTTGGTGCGGGTATTTAGGATACCGTTATTTAGTGTAAGGTGATTATCGATGTCAATCTCAGTTCCGCTTTCCAATATGACTTCACCACCGGTTTTATCCAGTTCAAGATCATAAAAGCTTTCTGTATTGTTGCATGCAACAGTCTGATCAATGTCTCCGTTGAATGTTACTTTATTTGTTCCGTGGGAAAATGTTCCGTTATTGTTGTGCCAATCTCCGGAAATATTGATGTTTGTTGGTTCCGATTGGTGCAGTGTGTTACCGTCATCAATTACAACGTTTTTAAACTGCCAGTTGCCTCCGGAGCCCAATAAGGTAGTATTTCCTGCAAAAAAGATAGTATCTGAAGAAGAAATAAAACTCCCTTCATTGGTCCAGGTGCCGGTATTCTGGAAGCGAATATTTCCTGAGTGATGTTCTAACAGATCCTGATTCTCCATATCTACATCTCCAGCAATAATCATAGTTCCACCATCCATATACATATCAATTTCTCCACCGCCCTTTGAAGATCCTTTTCCGATATCATTATAGAAGGCAACAGTGCCTCCCGTAATCCTGATAACAGAACTATCCCCTGATGCATTTTTAAATGCTGTGTGTCCGTAATTTGTAAAAGTACCTCCTGAAATATCCAATAATGCGTGACTTACCCCTCCTTTACTATTTCCATTGATGCACAATTCTTGGGGGGCTTCTCCGGCAATTAGAATTACTGTACCTCCTGCCATCTGAAAAACAGAGCCTCCATGATGTGTGCATTCCAGATCAAGATTGCCTTTATGGGTTAGATTGCCCGTTAAGTTTGCATTCACAACAAGGATGGACAAAGCATCGCTGTCGTCTATATAATAGTAACCGTGTTTTATGGAAACATCTTCAGTAACATAGATTGAACCACCTGTTTGTATTAGCTGGCCTCCGTCCTTAATTTCAATTTTCTTATCATTTATGATATTAAATGATCCTGCAGAAATATATAAAATAGTTTCTATAGAGGAACTTCTGGCATTATCTATTTTACAATTATCCTTAATGGTGAGGTTCGCTTGGATATATAGCTTCCCGCCATTTTTAAGTAAAATCATTTTTGGTGTGAAAAGAGAATTCGATGAAATAACAGGGTGGGCTTTCGCACCAGTATAATTACCTGTGCTATCAATGGTAATATGATCGTTTGATCCTGGCAAACTTCCGCTATCCCAGTTGGCCGGATCATTCCAGTCGCTGTCGACATGGCCTGTCCATTTAGCATTGCCGGAAAAGACCTGGGAAGAGAAAAGAAGTATTGAAATTAGAGAAATAAAAAGAAACCTGGTAGATGTGCGTATCATAGCTTAGCAGTTTAAGTAGTTTCGAGTGCGTTTAGTTCAGTTGAGTAGCTCTTTCAGATTTCTTATAAAAACAGTGTAATTATACATGTACAATGGCTGTCAGAGAAAATTTTTGTGATGAACAACAGAGCTTAGGTGATGTAGTGATGAGTAATGGGGACTTTTAACAATTGCCTGATTGCCCGATTTCCTGACTGCCTGATTCTTTTCGTAAGGTACCCGCATTTAGGGCAAGACCAGGCGGGTTATTATTTATTTACCAATGGTATTTCATTTGATTCGAGAGCAAACCCCCTGAACTTCTCCATAAACATATGGGTAGTCTTACCGATGGTATCGTTGCCAATAATCCGCTTTCCAATACGGATAACGGGCATGATTTCTTTGGAGGTACCGGTAATAAAAACTTCTTCTGCTTTTTTTAACTCTTCAAACCTGACTTCCCGGCATTCGGTTTTAATTACTCCTTTGGACAGCTCCAGTACCAGCTTACGCGTGATTCCGGGAAGAACATCCTTTTCGGGGGTGATCAGCGTATTATCCTTTACCAGGAATATATTGCTGCGGGAAGTTTCATAGAGTATTCCTTTAAAATGAAAAAGTATATCAATGGCTTCATTTTCATGCAATTCCCGGTGATAATAAAAGGAGGGAAGGTAGTTGATACTTTTATATTTTGGCAAAAAGCGCATGTATTCTTTTGCTATAAGGTATGCTCCTCGGGTATAATTGATCTCCGGATAGGGGATAAAATCTTCGGCAAGTATGGCAAAGTTTGGTTTGGTGTAGATTCCCTGTTGTTCAGTTTTGCCACCACTTACCAGAATACGCATGGCTCCGTCTTTTATATTGTTGTCTGATATCAGCCGTTGGACAATGGATTCCAATTCTGATAATTTGTAAGGGAGTATTATTCTCAATCCCTGCAGGGAGCTTTCAAGCCGACGGAGGTGATGAATCAGAAGAAAAGCTTTTCCGTTACGGATGCGGAAATAATCAAAGAGTCCGTAACCACGCTGTATGCCGATATCATTGGCGGGAAAGGTCACTTCGTTATAAGGCAGGTAGCTTCCGTTGTAAAAGCAGCAATCGTTCACCATGGTTTAAAGTTTGGCTAAAGGTAGAAAAAAATGACAGGCGATATAGAGCTGTTATTCGGATTATTTCATTACCTTTAAACCGATACGGGATTTTCGCCAACAGTTTTAATGGGTACAACCAATAATTCCATGCCATATGAGAACAATTAAATTTATTGTATTTATTCTTTTTTTTCCGGCCATGTTATCATCCTGTTTTTTATTTAAAAAAGCCTGTGATGATGCTGCTGAAACGGAAGAAGTAGTTGAGGAGATTGAAGTAGTTGAGGAGATTGGAGATGAGGAAGAAATATTTATTAACGTAGAAGACATGCCTGAATTTCCGGGAGGACTGGAAAAGGGAATAGATTTTATCAGTGAGAATATGGAGTATCCGGAGGAGGCCCTTCGTGATGGTATTGAAGGAAACGTATATGTGCGTTTCGTGGTTGAGAAAGACGGTTCTTTATCAAACTTTAATGTAATCAGAGGTATTGGCGGAGGTTGCGATGAAGAGGCTCTTCGTGTTTTAAAGCTTATGCCTAAATGGAAACCCGGAACGCAGCGAGATAAACCGGTTAGGGTACAATATATTCTGCTTGTAAGTTTTATGTTATAATGATTATCGCTGTTTAACTTTAACAAATCATATGCATATGCGCTTTTTCATCAGCTGGAGGAATTTGCTTTGGTTTCTTTGGCTAAGGTTGTAGTGTAAAGGCACATAATTTTAAGCTAGCTTGAAAATAGTTGGCAAATAAAAAAACCACTTACAGGTTTATTTTATGTAAGTGGTTAATTTTTAGGTGGGAGTTACTGGATTCGAACCAGTGACCCCCTGCTTGTAAGGCAGGTGCTCTGAACCAACTGAGCTAAACTCCCTATTTATAGATACAAGAACGATTTACTTTCCAAAATTGGAAGTGCAAAAATAGAATTTATTTTTTGAATGACAAACTTTTTCTGGGAATTTTGTGTTATGAGTTTGCCTGGCGACTACGGAAGGACTCCTGTCTTTTTTTGATCAAAATTAAGGATTTAATAAATAAAAATTAAGCAAGTAACTTGCCAATTTTCAGTTACTTGTGAATTTTCCTCTCATTTTCTGCCTTATATAATAAGTTGGTCGAATCCTGAAATCTCATGATTTTGGTGCTCTATAAAAGGTACCCCTTTCAAGTTGTGTGGTTTCAATACGGTCTTCTGCGTCTAGTTTCCCCAGGTATTTATTGATTTCATTTACGTGAATCCCAAGCTGTTGGTGAAGGTCTTCCAGTGTGCAGGGCCTTCGGCTTATTGTTTCGAGGATTGCTTTTTCTATATCATACCGGTAAGATTCAATTTGTGCCCGTTCTGGCGGACTGGCAATGATTTCGGTATCAGGGAGGTTCCAAAATACACTAATTTCCTGTAGCTCTTCTTTGCTTAAAGGAATCAATCCTCCTTCGGTACCGGGCCGATCCAGCGTGTTCAACTGTATACGGTCCGGCTTGATCTTTAAAAGGGCTTCTTTTAGCAGACTTAATTCTTCCGGGGTGTCATTAATACCTTTCAGAAACAATACCTCCAGCCAGATTTCATTTTGGAACTCATTTCTCAGGTCGATAAGTCCCTGGACATAAACCTCTAAAGACAGGGAGGAATGGGGGCGGTTTATTTTTTCAAAAATCATTTTGCTGCCAGCGTCCAGCGACGGCAGAATAACATCAAAACTACTTATTTCTTTACGAATTTTCGGATCATGTAAGAGAGTGCCGTTAGTTAACAGGGCGGTTTTAACTTTCGGATATTCTTTTTTAATAAAAGATAAAACATGTCCAATGTTTATGTTAAGGGTTGGCTCTCCCGATCCCGAAAAGGTCATATAGTCCACTTTTGGATTATTGCCCATAAATTTCACCAGCTCAGCAATAACCTTATCATATTTCACATATTCCAGTCTTGCGGTAGTTAGCTTTGTAGTCTTGCCAACCTCACAATAAATGCAGTTAAGTGAACAGACTTTTTTAGGAACCAGATCTATTCCCAGCGACATTCCGAGCCTGCGTGAAGGTACAGGGCCAAAAAGATGTTTATACATATTTACAATATTTAATCGTGATTAAATAATTTTTTCCTGATTTTCTTACTAATGATTCTCCACGGAGATCCTCATTATACCCCGGTAATATGCTTCTCAACATTATGTGTGCCTGTGGATTACCATTCTCAAAAACCACATTATTATGTTTCACTGGGGCGATTTTCTTTCAACACTATTGCACCTTCGGGCACTCCCAGGTGGTTGGCAACAACATGGCACTTTGCCTTCAATAAAAAGAAAACCGGTTTATGGCAACCTGATAGCCCCTCAAAATTTCCCTGGCACGTTCCAGGCGGGATCTGAAGGCTATATAATCCTTTATTCCAAAATCCTGTTGCAGAATTTTTCTTACGTCTTCCACTATATTAAACTCCCTTCTGACACCAAGATCTATGATGTTTCCGGCTATAGCTACTTTTATTGCGGTCAGGAGCCTGTCTTCTGCATGTTTAACTAATTCTTCTAACTCGGGAAATATAGATTTAGCTTCTTCGATATGTTTTTGTTTGATTTTTTTGTAAGGGTCTGCATTCCCACTGACTTTGCTTACAATATTGTAAACTATCATACCCGTTTCGGCAGGTGTAGACTTCATGGAAATGCTTTTTATTTTGTTAGCTGTCTGTACCAGGATGTTTTTTAGTTTGGATTCGTCTGAAGTAGCCATTCTTCCGGCTCGCAATGCCTGATACATGAAGCAGGGTATACAGTCAAGATAGGTTTTCATTTGTTTTATTTGGAGTTTTAAGTTTTTAGCGAATAGTTATTACACCATTTTGCTTAGAATATTTACAGAATGAATTTTAGTATATATATGACAAAATTAATCAAATCCTAAATTATGTGCAGACTTAAACGATAAACAATGATAAGGAAAATACAGACAGTAAAAGTTTGGGAAAGTTTGGCAAGGTTTTGGGAAAACCTAACATGTCTTACCAAAATCATACCAACCCGGCTATTTAAAAATGCCCATAGAAATTGTTTTATGCAGTTAAGCTTGTCTGGGATTTCCCATACTATAAATGCCTGGGCTGAATTAGTTAGAGAAATTGCTAACGATCTGTTTCTTGAAGCAGAAAATATGATATTTTAAGCTATAATAATATTTTCAGATAATAGGTTAAATGATCCTGAATTTGGTGTTTTCGGAGATACAATTTTCTTAAAGCTTGCATAACCATTCTGCAATAATTACCTTGCTATAAAAAACAAGCTTATGAGAAAAATGCACCTATGTATTTTGTTCTGTTTGATATCATTATTTTCGCAGGCTCAATGGCAATCCCAGTCCACAGCTTTCGCAGATTCACTCAGGGGTATTAAGCACATCTGGGCGGTCGATAATAATATAGTTTGGGCGGTTGCTTATGATGCAACGCCCAATGATTCAGCCATACAGGAATTTACTAAAACGATTAACGGAGGAAGTCTTTGGACTACTGGAATAATAAACGGGTGTGCTGGTTTTTCAGTAAATTCTGTATTTGCTTTAAATGCGGATACTGCCTGGGTAACGCTGTATCATCCTGACAATGATGGTGGGCGCATTATGCGGACAAATAACGGAGGACTTAGCTGGACGCACCAGTCAACAGCATTATTTGTCGACAGCCTTGAAGCATATCCCAATATGGTTTATTTCTGGGATGCTAACGTTGGGTTCGCAATGGGAGACCCTACAAATGGGTATTTTGAAATATATACCACGGTTAATGGCGGTAATACATGGGTTCGTGTAGATTCACTGCATCAACCTACGATTATTTCCGGAGAGTATGGTTACGAAGGAGAGTTTAGTGTTATTGGCGACAAGGTGTATTTTGGTACCAGTAAAGGCAGGGTATTTGCATCCAGTGACAGGGGCAACAGCTGGAATGCTATTAACACACCGATAACCAATAGCGGTAAGCTTAGAATATGTGAATTTATGGACAGTTTGAATGGAGTTATTGCTGACAGATCCAACAATGTTTTTACTATGCATGCAACATCCAATGGTGGTCAGACTTGGCAGCAGCTGACACCCACAGGAACTGTATATGGTCATGACCTGCATTATATAAAGGGGACTAACAGCACTTATATTTCAACAGGGTACAAAACAGGGGCATCTGGTGCAGGTATTTCCTATGATGGCTGCAATACCTGGTATGATATTTCCGGAAATTCCGGGACCCAGTATACTGCCTTAAGCTTTCCCGGAAATGTAACCGGATGGGCAGGTGGATTCACTCAGAATAGTACTCAGGGAGGTATATACAAATTTGCTGGCAATACAGTTGGAACGCAAAACCTTATGCTTGATTCTGAATGTAAGATTTTTCCGAATCCGTGTCAGGAGTCCTTATATATTGTTAATATTGATGGTAGCATGATTCATTCTCTGGAGATATTCAGTACCGATATGCACAGGGTTTATGTTACTAATACTGCTGATAACAACCTTCAGATAAATGTTGGGGGTTTTCATTCCGGGATATATTTTGTTCGCATAGTCGGGGAGTTTGGAATACGGGTTTCAAGATTTCTAAAAATATGATGCAAGGTACTTGAAAGTGTCTTGCATCTGTGAGGTAGGATAGCGACTCTTTATTTGTTTTCTGCTTCCAGCTTCTTCAACACCTCTTCCTGTATACCGTCTGGCAATGGCTTATACTTGAAGAATTCCATGGAGTAGTTGGCCCGGCCACTTGATAGATTTCTGAGGGTATTAGCATAACCGAACATTTCCATCAGGGGAACATAGCCATTGAGCTTTTGTGACCCTTTCCGATACCTTCTCATACTTTCAACTTTTCCCCTTCTTTTATTGAGGTTGCCAACAATTTCGCCAATAAACTCATCCGGGGTATTGATCTCTATTTTCATCACCGGTTCCAGCAATACAGGCGAGGCTTTTAAAAATGCCTGACGGAAGCATACGGAACCACAGGTTTGAAAAGCCATATCCGATGAATCTACAGGGTGATAGCTTCCGTCGAGGAGTACCACTTTCAGGTCTACAATCGGGAATCCGGCCAAAATACCTTTGTTCATGGTTTTGGTGATACCCTTGTTTACCGAAGGAATGAATTCATTGGGAATAGATCCTCCTTTGATTACATCTGTATATTCATAGCCTCCGCCTTCATTTGGTTCTATGCGGATAACTGTATGGGCATATTGTCCTTTTCCACCTGTTTGCTTGGAGTGCTTGTAATTGTTTTCAACAGCTGCAGTGATGGTTTCACGGAAGGCAACGGAAGGTTCACCGACTTCTACCGGAACACTGAATTCCTCTTTTAAGCGGTCTACAATGATCTCCAGGTGCAATTCACCCATGCCTGCAATGATGGTTTCATTGGTCTCATCATCAAACCTGATATTAAAAGAAGGATCTTCGTTGGCCAGCTTTTTCAGGGCCAGGCCCATCTTTTCCTGGTCTTTGCGCGTTATTGGGTTGACTTTCAGCTCCACCACAGTTGGTGGAATATGGATAGACTCCAGGTAAAGCGGATTGTCTGTGTCACAAAGGGTATCGCCGGTTTTGGTCAATTTCATTCCTATCAGTGCAACAATGTCTCCCGGACCAGCTTCGGTGATTTCTTCTCTTTCTTTGGCCCGAATCCTGTATATTCTTCCAATACGTTCTGTTTTTCCTTTGGTGCTGTTCAGTATTTGCATACCGCTTTTCAGGTGACCGGAAAAGATACGGATAAAGGTTTGCTGGCCAACAAAGGGGTCATGGATCAGTTTAAAAGCCAGGGCAGAAAAGGGTGCTTTTGCAGAAGGGCAGCGTGTATGGGTTTTTTCTTCATTGATGGTGTCTGTTCCGACTATAGCTCCAATATCAAGCGGGGAGGGGAGGTAGTCGACCACAGCGTCCAGCAGCAATTGTATCCCTTTGTTTTTGTAAGCTGCACCACAAAAAACCGGTGTGATAAGGAGTTTAAGCGTTGTTTGCCGCGCAGCTTTTTTAAGCAGTTCTGTCGGGATCTCTTTTTCATCCAGGTATAATTCCATGATTTCATCATTGAAATCCGACAATTTTTCAATAAGGGAATTTCTTGCTTCCCCAGCCTTCTCCAAATATTCTTTAGGGATATCCTTTTCAACACGTTCTGTATCTGTGAAAGAATAAGCCTTACGAGCAATGACGTCGATAACCCCCTCAAAGTTCTCTTCGGCACCAATTGGCAGGTGAAAGGCTACCGGATGGGCATCCAGGTATTCATGCATCTGGTTAACAACATCATTAAAGTCAGCCCCCGTACGATCCATCTTATTTACAAATGCTATGCGGGGCACACGATAGCGATCAGCCTGGTTCCAAACCGTTTCGCTTTGCGGTTCTACGCCTCCAACAGCACAAAAAACGGCCACAATGCCGTCAATAACACGCAGTGATCGCTCTACTTCTATCGTAAAATCAACGTGCCCCGGGGTGTCAATAAGGTTGATCAAATGATTGTCCCACTTACAACTGATGGCTGCTGATGCAATGGTGATTCCCCTTTCCTGTTCTTGCTTCATGAAGTCCATGGTAGCCTGTCCGTCGTGCACTTCACCCATCTTACGCGTCGTGCCCGTGAAATACAATACGCGTTCGGTTACTGTCGTTTTGCCAGCGTCGATATGAGCAGCAATCCCTATATTTCTTAATTTTTGTAATGACATGCTTTAAAGTTTATTGCTAATATGCTGAAAATAAGTTTTTTAATAAAAGTTGTTTTTTGATGGCTGCAAAGGTAATATTCCAAGCCACATCTTTACTTAAAAAAATGATTAAGATTATGATAATTCTTTTTCTTTAGGATGTTTTCTTCTTTCCAAAATAATCATCCAGCATGATGGCTTCCTGAATATCTTCCCTGTTCATTTGATTATGCTTTGACCTCCTGCATATTTTTTGGGGTTTATAGGTTTGCTTGCTAAATTCATATTTCCTGGCAGGCATTTTCAAATCAGGTAAAACTTAACAATAGATTAAGGCCTTTTTTTAGGTTGGTTTATTCATATCAATTTACTTTTGAAAATGTAAAGTATGGTTCCATCCAATGTCATTTAACGCAATCCAATAATTAATTACTTTAAAATACAGGTAAGCTATGATAAACAAGTATGCTTTAAGGTTGATGATCTGCAAGATATTATATGGAAAAAGAAGCCTTATGTTTTATCAGCAATGTGAAAAGATGGAATACAAATCGCCTAAAGCATATTCTTATTCAAAAAAATTAAAATACCGCTCTTGCCTCAACCAGCGAATAATGGACTTTATCCATTTGTTTGTTGAACACGTGAATGCATATGATGGACCTGAGAACGAATTTGAATTGGAGTTCAACGGATATCGCTTTCATGATGAATGCGAAAGAAATGTGAGCAGGAGGCAGATGATGAAGTATCTTAATATTGAAACGCTCAATAATACTGTAATAAAGGCGATTGGAATAAATATCGTGGTTATGAACCTGAAAACAAAACGCTGCTTTGTTTTCATTGATAAATGCCTGCAGCTTGTCATTGATTATATTCCTTTGGATGTTGAAAAACCAGAGTGCTATGTGAACGAACTCCTTAAAGATAAAAGGCTGTCATTGACAACAACAGATAAGAATCAGCTCTGGAAAAACAATCATGGTGAATATATTGTTTTCCTAAGCCTTGCCTTTAGCCATTACCTGCTTTATGGTTCTGATCATCTGTTGAGTTTTTTTAATCAATACATGCATACTGATAAGCAGGTAAACATAAATGATTAATAGGACGGTTTTTTTGTAAATTTTATTTGATTTTACTTTCTTTTCTCCGCAATATTTTGTATCTTATGCCTTTATGGAGAATATTAGCAGCAAATTAATCATACACTATCTATATGATAAACTGGAAGAGCTTTTAAAGAAAACCCAGGATTATTATCAACATATACAGCTTTCCTATCATAACAAGCAGACGGAAAATAATACGCCGGAAGAAAGGGATGCTTTTGTTAACCGTGAACGCATGTTCCTGATTCGTTTTTTTAATGAAATACCTCATCGTGACAGGATACAATATCTGAAAAAGTGGTATGCATACCGTGCTTATCAATGGGAAGTGCTCAGGAATGCCAATAACAGTATAGTTTCATTTCAGCTGGATGATCTGAATAAGATACAGAAATATCTGAAGAAAAGCCTGTTATATTACGAACCCGGCATGTATGATTATTTTAAGGAATCTTTTCAGAAAAAGTATCACTGGAACCACCTGATTGATGCTACAGTGCCCATCATTTGGGTATTTCGTAAATATCATGAATTTCTCGAGGACGAAGCCGTTAAAATATCCTTGGCTGAAGGCGGATTGTTTCACTGGGATGAAATGGAATATGAGATGCCCCAGTCCAGCCATTCATACAGTCAGTTATTTCCTGAGATTATGGGCTTGTCAGAACTTGCCCGTTATCTAAGCTTGCCGGTAGCCCGGGTATATCGCTTGGTCAGGAATAACAAAATACCCTTTATTCAGTCGGAGGGATTGTATTACTTTCGCCAGGCCGAAATAAGGAAGTGGATAGAATCCGGACAAAAGGCCGACAGCAATGCTTATAATTCGCAGAACCCCTGATTGTTTAGCTCCTTTATTTATCTTTGGTTCGATGTTTTCTTTTTATCAGATTAAATGAAGGTCAGTATTAAGCAATTATTAAGGTTTCCCGGTACAAGCGTTCAGCTAACACGTTTTTTGTTGCGTCAAAAGCACTTTATGGCCGGAACGCTGTATCATGATATTGCTGAAGCCCGCCAGTCAAATGATGGCAGCTTGCAGGAAAAGGACTTTCGCAAAATGATACAGTATTATGGCTATTTTGTTCCTGCCATACTGGGCGAGGCTTTTTGTCTCCTGCACGGGAGGAAGATGACGAAAAAGCAACGGACAGCTTCCACCTACCAGGGAGCCATGACGGGTTTGTCGGATGATTTCTTTGATGATCATGATAAACAGGATGCAAAACTTAAGGAACTCATAGATAAACCTTTTGAAATGCAAGGGGCAAATTCCAATGAGTGCCTTTTTCTGACGTTTTACCGAAAAGCCCTGGAAAATGTCGCCGATAAAAGCCCGCTACAAGCTGCCATACTGCGTATTTATTATGCACAGCTTGAAAGTAAAAAGCAGTTTAAACCCGATCTGGACAAAGACGAAATCTGGCAGATTACAAAACAAAAAGGAGGAGAGTCCCTCCTGTTTTATCGCTCTGTTTTCCCTTTTCCGCTTAATAAGGATGAGGAAGAACTGTTGTTTGCCACAGGGGCCATGATGCAGCTGGGGAATGATATTTTTGATGTGCATAAGGATTACAATAGTGCTATTTCTACGCTGCTTACCCGGTCAGATCACATTTCGGAAGTGCGGGAAAAGTATCAAAGCATATTGTCTGATGTAATAAACCTGCTCCAATATGCTGAATTTCCTTCTGAGAATAAACAACGCTTCTTTCGGATTATCTCTTTCGCTTTCTGCTCCCGAACCTCGGTATGCCTTGATTTTCTCGAAAAAAGCGAAGCTTCAACAGGAGGCAGCTTTAATCCGGCAAAATGTTCCAGGGAACAGCTAATTTGCGATATGGAAAACCCCGGGAACTTTCTGAAGTCCATAGGGTATTATGTGCAAAAAATATCCCATTAAATCTTTTAGCCTACATTATTCACAAAATGGCATAATGTGCTCAAATATTGTTGGTTAACCCCGACTTAGATAAGCTTGCAATTTGAAAAACGAAGTGCCTCAAATTGTTAGCTTTTCTTTGTCGTCAGGATAATTCAGGTTTTCACGATTTAGGTTTATGAATTATCCGGGTTAGGCATATACAAATTTTCTGATAGTAATGGACCTGGAATAATTTATCGGGATTATCACGACTACTGATTGTGTTCGAACCCTAAGCTGGCTTAATACATATCAGGTTCTTTGGTTTTTTTATGGTCTTCCCATACCGGCATATAGTATCCGGGATTGTCCTTAACAGACTGCTCATACCAGTATTCCGGATAACCTGCATCCTGCGGACGGCCGTTTCCATCCTTTATATAGCCGTCGTTATATTTCACTATGAGGAGATTGCTTAATTTGCTCCACTCCGTAAAGACATATTTCAATTGCTCAAAGGAATAATTGCTCAGATATTTTTTCGCCATATCCTTGTCCTTACTATATTTTTTTCTGGCAATGTTTTCTATATGTTCCTGTCCCTGTAAAAATTCAGTTTCTATCCTGTTCTGCCATTTCTGCACATCGGTGATGATGTGTGAATATTTCAGGCAAGTATAATTAGAAACCAGGTTAAACACCCACCATGCCGATTCCATGCTGAAATACCCCAGGTTTCCTGTGCGGTATGCTTCGGGGATAGTATCCATGCAGATGTAAATAGGGACATAGCAGGTGAAATAGGTATCGTCCACGCCATACCAGACTAGGCCGCCTATTTCGTCGGGCAGCTCACTTCTCGACTGTGTAATGATTGAATACCCGGTATTGTAGGTGGAAATACATCTTTCCCAGCTGGCTTCTTTTTTGTTTGCTTCCCACACCAAAGGCCTCCAGCGGTTTGGATTGCCATAGGCTCCGGCAGCAAGATTTTTTGTTTCATCGTAGGGTGTTCCTTCATAATGATCACGAATAAGAGTCATCAGTTCACCCACGCCAATTTTTTCGTCAGGTTTTATCCACAAAGGGTAGCGTTTTGCCCCTATCACACCGCGGTGATAATCGGGAGAAAATGATTGGGAGGGGGCAGCTCTTCGGAAAATACTCCAAACGCGGGTTTCACAATACCTGAGGTTGCCGGGGTTAGAAGGATCGTAGGTTTCATTGAAATGAAAGGCCTCACCGGATTTCGGGTCGTAATAACCCTTTGCTATGGCAAAATCTATCACATTGTCAGAATACAGGCAATTCTCAGGATCATCCAGCGGAAATTCACCTATGCGTGCTTTATTGGCATGGGCGCATATATATCCATCCGGTATACGTAAAGCCACCCAAATAGCTCCTTCGCCGCCCGGACCGGTGCCAATGATCTCCAGGAGCCAGGCTTCATCCTTATCACATATGGAAATAGACTCCCCGCTGCTGGCATAACCATAAGTTTCTACAAGCTCTGTTAATACCTTTATGGCCTCCCGGGCGCTTCTTGAGCGTTGCAGGGTAATATTCATAAGGGTCCAGTAATGAAGGAATTTATCCGTATTAAGCAGTTCTTCCCTGCCGCCAAAGGTCGTTTCGCCCATAGCCACCTGGTGCTCGTTCATGCTGGAATAACCCATCACTTTATAGGTATGCGGCACCTGGGCAATTTTTCCAAGGACTTGTCCGCTGTAATTATAAATATTTAATGAATCCCCTTCTTCATGAACTGCTGCCGGAGTGATACGCAAATGCGGATGAAACTCTCCGTCGCAGGTGTAAACGATCATATTGGATCCATTCGAAGAGGCTCCTTTGGTTACGATGATGTTGGTGCAGGAGAAAACGTTGTTGATTAATCCAACCAGGAATATGAGTGTGATAAATATGTGTTTCATTGATTATTTTGTGGGTGTTTAATTATTCAGATTGTATTTCTTCTTTGTCCCAATAAATCCTGCTTAAGTTGTAGTTCTTAGGAAATTTAGCTGTTTTATGTTTATAAAAATCTTCCATGATGGTAAAGTCTTTTGTGTAATCTCCTGAAGGATAGAAGATCGGACCAATACCCCCTTCTTTTTTAGCGTAATCAATATATCCCAACACCAAAGGAACCTTTGCCCGCAGGGCGATATAATAAAAGCCCTTTTTCCAGTTTTTATTCAGTTTACGGGTGCCTTCGGGGGTTACGATAAAAATGATCCTTTCCTGTTTCTCAATAAATTCAGCTATTTCTATAACCGCATTGCTGCTTCTTTTGCGGTCAACCGGAATGCCGCCCATGGCCTTTAACCAGTATCCAAAAGGCCAAAAGAACATTTCTTTCTTGATCAGGAAACGTACTTTTAATCCTAAAGCCGAAAATATAAACCTGCCCCAAATAAAATCCCATGAGCTTGTATGTGGCGCTATCACCATAACACATTTTTTTATATCATCAGAAGGTTGGGAGGCAACACTCCAGCCTGTAAGCTTGAGGATTAATTTGCTGAACATGCTTTTTTTTTGTAAAGATAGAAATTTCCCGAATGATTGAATGGCTGTTTGAACAGCTGCCTAATTTCGTTTTTTTAGAAATAGTATAATATTCTGAATGTAAAATATCTATCTTTGTAGATTGAGAAAAATCATAAAAAACATACGTATGAAAAGCATTTTAAATTTAATCCTTGTTCTGCTATTTGCTGGTTTATCTGTTCAGGCACAAGACATTGATCTTAATGAAAAAATTCCGATGGATCCGAATGTGGTGGTTGGAAAACTGGACAATGGCCTTACCTATTATATCCGTCAAAACAGTCAACCGGAAAACCGTGCTCAATTTTGGCTTGTGGTTAATGCCGGCGCCATATTGGAAGATGCTGACCAGAACGGGTTGGCACATATGTGCGAGCACCTGGCATTTAATGGTACCGAACGATTTAAAAAACATGAAATCATACATTACCTGCAATCAATCGGAATGAAGTTCGGACCGGAAATCAATGCCTTTACCGGTCATGATGTAACCAATTACATGTTACAGAAAGTGCCTGTTGACGTAAAAGAGAACATCGACACTTCCCTTATGATCCTGTATGAATGGGCCTCAAAAGTGGCCTTTGAAGGGGAAGAGATTGATAATGAACGGGGTGTGATCCATGAAGAATGGCGTTCCGGGCGCGGACCTGAATTCCGCATGATGAACACCATCAATGAAACCTTATATAAGGATTCTAAATATGCCAGGCACAATGTGATCGGTGACATTGATATAGTTGACAACTGTGAATATGAAACCCTCAGAAGATTCTACAGGGACTGGTACCGCCCCGACCTGCAAGCCATTGTTGCTGTTGGTGATTTTGACGTTGCTGTGATTGAAAAGAAAATTAAGGATATGTTTTCAGCTATCCCCAAAAGAGAGAACCCTCGCGATCGAAAAATTTTTGAAGTTCCTGACCATAATGATACACGGGTAGCTATTGTAACGGATAATGAAGCCCAATATACCATTGCACAGATCTTTTACAAACATGATCCTGTTGAAGAAAAAAGCAAGGTTTCTTATTACAAGCAACTTTTGATGACCCAGCTTTTCAATGAGATGACGAATAATCGTTTATCAGAATTATTGCTGCAGGCAGATCCTCCGTTTGCATATGGTTATTGCTCTCATCAGAATAATGTTGTGAAGTCAAAAGCTGCACTTTTTTCTCTGGCAGTTGCAAAAAACAATGCCGTGGATGCTGCTATGAAAGCATTGCTTATTGAGAATGAGCGCCTTAACCAATACGGTTTTGCCCAATCTGAGCTGGAAAGGGCCAAAACTAGTATTTTGAGCCGCTTTGAAAAAGCTTTTAAAGAAAGAAATAAAACAGAATCATCCAATTATTCCTGGGAGTATTTCCAGCATTATCTCAACAATGATCCCACACCTGGTGTCGAATGGGAGTATAATATGGCAAACAAGATTTTACCATCCATTAGCCTGGAAGAAATGAATATGCTGCCCAAGAAATGGATCAGTGAAGAAAACAGGGTGCTGGCAATTATGGCACCTGAAAAGGAAGATGCAGTTATCCCTACAAAAGAAGAAGTTTTGCAGTGGGTTAATGAAGTGAAAAGTATGAACATTGAACCTTATGTGGATAAAGTTTCTGATGAACCTTTGATCAGTGAGGTGCCTGAAGCAGGAAAAGTAGGAAAGAAAAAGAAAAACAAAGCCCTGGGGTTTGTCGAATGGAAATTAAAAAATGGAATTACAGTGGTCTTAAAACCTACCGATTTTAAAGATGATCAGATATTGTTTTCAGCATTCAGTTACGGCGGCAGCAGTTTATATGAGGCCAAAGACCTGATGTCAGTTGATCTGACAACGGATCTTATTGAGAACAGCGGAATCTCAAGATTTGATCAGATCGAACTGGAGAAAAAGCTTGCCGGAACAGTGGTGAATGTATCTCCTTTTATCGCTGGTGAGCAGGAAGGTTTCAGGGGAAGCTCCAGTGTTTCTGATTTTGAGACGATGCTGAAACTTATCCATCTCTATTTCACTAATCCCCGATTTGATAAGAAGGCTTTTAGTTCATTGATTACTCGCTATAAAGGAATGATGGATAACCGCTCTGCTGATCCGCGATCAGCCTTTAGGGATACCGTGCAGGTGGTTATGGCCCGGTATTCTGACAGGGCCAGGCCTATGTCATCAGCCATGCTGGATGAAGCAAACTTTAACCGCATTAAATACATCTACAATGGCCGTTTTGGCGACCCCTCCAACTTTACATTCTTCTTTGTCGGAAACATCGATCTTAAAGAAGTGAAACCACTGATAGAAACTTACCTTGGAAGTTTACCTCTTGTTAACCGCACGGAAAGCTGGAAAGATGACGATATTCGTCCGCCGAAAGGAATGGTGAAGAAAATGTTTAGGCGGGAAATGGAAACACCTAAAGGTACGGCTTATATTGCTGTTTCAGGTGAATATGAATACAATGCAAAAAATATGATGCTGCTGGGAATGCTGAATGATATCCTTGACATCAGGTATACCGAATCTATTCGTGAAGAGGAAAGTGGAACCTATGGGGTAGGGGTTTGGACAAGCCAGAATCATTATCCCTATGAAGGCTATGTCTTAAATATCCGGTTTAGCTGTGACCCGGTGAATGTGGAGAAGCTGACGGCTATTGTTTATGAAGAGATTGAAACCCTGAAAAAAGAAGGCCCCAAAGCCAAAGACCTGCATAATGTGAAGGAAAATATGCTGAAAGAAAGAAAAGAATCCCTGAAAAAAAACGACTTCTGGCTGAGTACACTGAAAAGCCTTTATTTTCACGAAAAGGAAATAAAGAGCATGGATGAATTCAATAAACTTATTGAAAGCATTACCGATGAAGATATCAAGGCTGCTGCAAATAATTATTATGGGGATAACATAACAGAGATCATTATGCTTCCAAAGGAAAAGCTTAGTAAAGAAAAACCTGCTGAAGAGCATCCTGAGGAGAATCTGGAAGAAGAGATCGTGGAATAAATTCTATTTCTTTACCGGTTAAAAATTTATCTCCAGCTTCAGTTTATCCTTTAATTCTTTCAGCTTGGGGTTTTTTTGCACCATTTGCTCATATTTTTCCGTATCAGTGTATGCTGTTGTTTTTTCCTGATTCTCAATAACTACCGGCTGTATTCGAATGGAGTAGTTACTAAGCTCACTTCTCAGGTAATCGAGGATTTCTTTGATCTTGGGTTTGTCGTGGGCCACGATCTTATTATCCGTTTTTATGACAACCACAACGTTTTCTTTGAGCTCAGGCGGGTATTTTTTCAGGGCACTGGTAAAGCTGGGATATTTTGCACTATAGGCCATCAGAAAAGCATTCCATTTTTCCAGGAATTGTTCTTGTGTAAAATCATCTGATGGCCCGGAAAGATTTTCTTCAACATCCTCCTCTTGGTTTTCTTTTTCTTCTGTTTTAGCGCTAAGGCTTTGTTTTAGAGAGATTATTCCGGTTTGTGGTTGTTGCGTGGCTTTATTCTCTTTAGTCTTTGTTGTGGCAACTGTTTTACTGCTTAGTGAAGTTTTTTTTTGATGGTCAGCAGCTTTGGTTTCTTGTTTGCTAACTGGTGGGGGCAGGGGTTTTTGGGTATCTCCCGGCAGACTGGCTGATGTATGCTTAAGTTTACAGATGCTTAGCAGGGCCATTTCCACATGAAGTTTTTTATGGTTACTGGCTTTGTAATTGATATCTGCTTTATTGTTTATTTCCAATGCATCCAGCAGAAAGGACTCCTTGCAGTTTTTTGCTTGTTCGGCATATTTTTCTTTAAGTGTCTGGCTGATCTCCAGCAATGAAATAGTTTGAGGGTGCTGGCATACCAGCAGGTTTCTGAAGTGCTCATTCAATCCCAGCAGGAAATGCTGCCCGTCGAAACCTTTATCCAGAATATCATTGAAAAGCAGGAGGGAAGAAGGAATATCGGCACAGAGCAGATTTTCTGTTATTTTAAAGTAATAATCGTAATCCAGCACATTGAGGTTCTCAATGACAGCCTGGTAGGATAATTCTTTTCCGGAGAAACTCATCAACTGATCAAAAATAGACAGGGCATCGCGCAGAGCCCCATCAGCTTTTTGTGCAATTATATGCAGGGCATCTTCCTCCGCCTTTGCATCTTCCGATTGAGCAACGTATTGCAGGTGTTTTACAATATCTTCAACCCCAATGCGGCGAAAATCGAACACCTGGCAGCGACTGAGAATAGTGGGTATGATTTTATGTTTTTCAGTAGTGGCCAAAATAAACTTAGCATAGGCCGGGGGTTCCTCAAGTGTTTTCAGAAAGGCATTAAAAGCCGATGCCGATAACATGTGTACCTCATCGATGATGTAGACTTTGTATCTTCCGTCCTGAGGCGGTATGCGTACCTGCTCCACGAGGCTTCGGATATCGTCTACGCTGTTGTTGGAAGCAGCATCCAGTTCAAAGATGTTGAAGCTGGAAGAGTTTTTAAAGGATATGCAGGGCTGGCAGCTGCCACAGGGTTCAATGCTTTCAGTTGTGTTCTCGCAATTGATGGTTTTGGCAAGGATGCGGGCGCAAGTTGTCTTGCCAATACCCCGAGGCCCACTAAATAAAAAGGCCTGGGCTAAATGATTATTCCTGATGGCATTTTTTAATGTGGAAGTAATGCTATCCTGTCCTACAACTTCATTAAAAGTTTGCGGTCGGTATTTTCGGGCAGAGACAATATAAGGTTCCATGGGTTCAGTTTAATTTTCATTATCAAAAATACAGATTCTTTTTGCCGGGAATGAAGTTGTTGAAAACTTGTGGAAGAGAGTTTATGGCTGATAGCTGCAAGCTTTCAAGCTGCCGGCTTCCAGCCTCCTCCGAGCCCCCTTGCACCTTCATTGCTTCACCCAGTAGCATATTATCCCTGCAGCAACAGCTGCATTGAGGGATTCCACTCCGGATCCCGGTGAAGCAGCTATGGTGATACGGTTTTTTATGTAGGGTTTGACTTCATCGCGAATGCCATGCGATTCGCTGCCAATCACAATAAATCCCTGTTCAGGGGGCGCCACCTCATGGATGCTTGCCCCGTCTAAGAAAGTGCCAAAAATGTTGCGGGAATTGTACCCGGAAAAACAGGCCGCAGGATTTTTATACACCACATTTACCCGTCCCAGCGATCCCATGCTTGCCTGTACCACTTTGGGGTTATACATCTCCACACTATCTTCAGAACAAAGGAGGTGCTTTATTCCAAACCAGTCGGCAGTGCGGATAATGGTGCCCAGGTTGCCCGGGTCCCGAATGCCGTCCAGTACCAATACCAGCGAATTACCGGGTATTTCAATGCTGGTGTCGGGAATACTAAAAACAGCCATAAGAGGGGCAGGGGTCTTCATGCCACTCATCCTTTGCATTTCTTTGGGCGACACAATAAACAATTTTTCAGCGGATACCAGCGGATATTGCCCTGACTGTTTAACCCAATCTTCCATAGCATATATGGCTTCTGCTTTAAACCGGCCCCCCAGAAGATCCATTACCAGGGTAGAACCCTCAGCAACAAAAAGCCGGTGTTCTTTCCTGAATTTTTGTTGCTGTAAAGATTTGACGAATTTTATCTGCTTCAGTGATATCATTTTTCGAAGTTAAGATATTTGATGCCGATAAATTACTATAATGATCAATTATTGCATCGTTTTTTTTAACAGATGTCAAATTTACCTCCCTGTTCAGGAGGCTTCCAGCTTCCATCCGCCAGAAGCCAAAAGTTATAAGCAGGCATCCGTGATCATGGTGAAAACAATGTTGCAATTGAGCCTTTAATAATATGGCAGTTCAACAATTTAGCAATTTATTATGCCTTGCATATTCAAAATAAATACCTATCTTTGCCCTCCATTTTACGGATTTTAGCTAAACTATTTAATATTAACGCGTTTTAATACATTAATTAATTTTCAAATGGAGAAACAATACGAAACCGTTTTCATTATGACTCCCGTTTTGTCTGATGACCAGATGAAGGAAACGGTCGAAAAGTACAAGAAGTTCCTTAAAAAAAAAGGGGCAAAAATTATTTATGAAGACTATTGGGGCCTGAAAAAACTGGCATATCCCATTCAGAAGAAATCAACAGGATTTTATTTCCTCATTGAGTTCAAAGCCGACAGCCAAATCATCTCGGAACTGGAAGTAAACTTCAAACGGGATGAACGTATCATCCGCTTCCTGACACTTGCCCTTGATAAGCACGCTATTGCGTACAATGAGAAAAGAAAGGCTAAGAAAGCCAAGGAGAAAGAAGAGGTGAAGGAAGAACAAAAATCAAATTAATGTTGAACCCCAAAAAATGCATACATAATGGCACAAGCAAACTCAGATATAAAATACCTCACGCCCATAGCGATAGACACCAAAAAGAAGAAGTATTGCCGCTTCAGGAAAAGCCGCATCAAATATATCGATTATAAAGATCCTGACTTTCTGATCCGTTTTGTAAACGAACAGGGAAAGATTCTACCCAGGAGGATTACCGGAACATCCACCAAGTACCAGAAAAAAGTAGCCCAGGCTGTAAAGAGGGCTCGTCACCTGGCATTATTACCTTATGTTGGAGATTTATTAAAATAGGAGGATTAGACCATGGAAGTGATTTTAAGAAACGATGTCCCAAACCTGGGAAATAAGCACGATATCGTAACCGTAAAAGGCGGTTATGCACGCAATTATCTTATCCCTCAAGGATTTGCAATCGTTGCCAGTAAAACCAATATAAAGGTCGTTGAAGAGATTAAGCGCCAGCAGGAATTTAAAGAGGCCAGGAATGTGAAGGATGCCAGCGAGCTGTCTGAAAAGATTAAAGATATTTCTCTGCGTATCGGTGCTAAAGCTGCTACTACCGGAAAGATTTTCGGATCTGTGAATGCTATTCAGATCGCCAATGCCATCAAAGAACAGCATGGCTACGAGATCGACCGCAAGATAATTTTTGTGGATGGTGATTCCATTAAGGAAGTGGGCAATCATAAAGCGGAAATCCGCCTGCATAAAGACATAGTCGTAAAACTCGCATTTGAAGTCTTTGCAGAGTAAGGGGTCATGATAGACTCCCTGTCAGAACTTATTATAGCAAGCCTGATCACTGCCTGGATATTCAGGAAGATCCATATTCCTGAACTGGTAGGAATATTATTCGTCGGGGTTCTATTTGGTCCCTATGTATTCAATTTATTAAATGCCGACCTGCTGGATGTTTCCGGCGAATTCCGTGTGGGAGCACTTATAGTAATCCTCCTGCGGGCAGGTTTCGAACTTAGCAAGGATAATCTAAAAAAGGCATTCCAACCCTGGTGCTGGCATCATCTTCCGTCGACGATGTTTTTGTTATTGTGTTGTATAGCATATTGATTGGTATTTAGAGCGGGGAACAGGTGAACATTGCCTGGGAACTGGCCGGGGTTTCCATTTCCATAATCCTGGGTACAGGCGTGGGTGTTTTAGCCGGAATTATTCTATACAGGATTTTCGACCGTTTCAATCCCCGTGCCACCAAAAGGACCCTGATCGTGATGGCTGTATCCGTAGTTTTATTGCGAATAGAGCATCTTACATCTGACTTCCTTCCTTTTGCTGCATTATTGGCCGTCATGGCCATTGGATTGATCATTATTATTCTCGGATTGTGTGCACGGAGTGCTGGTACATGACTTTGCCTTATTAAAACCCCTTTTAATATCAAAGAGAAACTCTTTATTTTTATACCTTTATTCTTCTTTGGTTCATTCTTCAGAATTGTGCTTTATGAAACGCTTTTTCTTACCCCTTATTTTGCTGTGCCTGTCCTCGCCGGAAATTGTTGCCCAGGTCAATCCCTGTTTGTTGCTGAAAGATGTTGAAATCATTGTCTTAGGTTCTTCTACCGCTGCCGGAAGTGGCGCCAGCAATGCCGACAGCAGCTGGGTTGGACGATACCGTAATTTCCTGCTGGGGATAAACGCGCAAAATGTGGTCGATAACGGGGCCGTTGGAGGATATAATACCTATAAGCTCATGCCGTCAGGTTTTGTGCCTCCCGCCAACCGCCCCACTCCTGATACACTCCGGAATATCACCTGGGCTATCAGCCAGAATCCCGATGCTATCGTGGTCAACCTTCCATCGAATGATGTAGCCATGGGTTTTTCTGTAAGTGAGCAGCTGGCCAATTTCGATACTATGGTGTGGCATGCCCAGTGCGCGGGTATCCCCATATGGATAGGTACCACCCAGCCCCGAAATTTCTCTGCCTCCGCCATTCAATCGCAAATGCAGGCCAGGGATTCCATACTCCAGAAATACGGCAGTTTTGCCATCGACTTCTGGACAGGCCTTGCCAATGCACAGGGAGCGCTCGACAGTATCTATGATTCCGGGGATGGGGTGCACCTGAACGACGATGGCCATGCCCTCCTCTTCGATCGGGTGAAAAATAAACAGATTCCAATGGAAGTATACGATCCCGGAAACCTGCCCGACTATGCTGTTTTACCGGCCATGTTGGATCCGGATGGCTCTTGCGGTGATTCGGGCCAGCGGGTTCTAATCCCTGTTTGCAACATAGGTTTCTGGCAACAGCAGGATGTAGCTTTTCTCCTGCAGGCAGATCTTTTACCAACAGGATTCCAGGTTAATATGCAGGATACCCTCTATGGTGGCTTGCAAAGTTGCACCACCGATACCATTGTTGTTGCCCTGAATACCTGGGCCGGAGGCACCCTTGATATTCAATTCAGCATGCATATACCCTCAGATACAAATACTCTGAACGACAGCCTCAATGCCTCCTGGGTTTTTACGGGAATACCGGAGATCTGGGGAATGGAAGATACCGTATGCATGAATGATACCGCTAAGCTTAGTGCTTTTTCCGGCAATGCGGATACCTTGTTTTGGTATGATGCCGCCACCGGTGGCATTATTGTCGGAGGAGGAAATTATTACAGCCCTCCGGCATTGCTTGCTAATGCTGCCTATTATGCCCAGGCCGTGAAAGGCGATTTATTTTATAAAAATTCCCTCTTTACCACAAATTCTTCCGGTATACACTGGAATGGCATTATGTTCGACCTGATAGCACACGACAGCATCTGTATTGACAGCCTGCACCTCAAAATAAATTCTACCGGCAGTCAGATTGTGGATGTGCGGACGAAAACAGGAAGCTATAAAGGATATGAATTGAACGATTCGGCCTGGACATTGCATGCCACAGATACATTATTCGTGAGCAGTCCTGACGATATGGTGAATGTTAGCAACATCGCTCTTTCCCTTATAAATGGAGATACATTAGGCATATACCTCAGCTTACAAAACCCTTCCTCCCGCCTTTCTTATAATGGGCTCTCCCAGGAAACACTCAGGAGTACCAATGAACTTAGCCTGATCAGTGGCAGCGGCATCAGTCATAATTTCGGGGCCTTGTATTATCCCCGCGACTGGAACGGGGAAGTTTTTTATCATTATGGATTTAATCCGGAGGGAGATTGCCATTCAAACCGCATTCCTGTTTGGGCGATTGTTTCGGCACCCCAACCTAACCTGGGTCCCGACATTACGATGTATGAAAACCAGGACACACTGCTGGATGCCGGCCCGGGGTTTGCATCTTATTTGTGGCCTGATAACTCAACATCCCGCTTTCTCCATATCGCTGCCGGTAGTTTAAGTGCCGGTACTTATGCTTATTGGGTGGTGGTAGAAGATGAACAAGGGTGCTTCGGGTCGGATACCCTTACTATCACTGTGCTTCCGTATAATGAGGTGGCTGAGTCAAAAGCAAGCCCCGTAATAAAAGTATTTCCAAACCCGGCCACAGATATGATCTATGTGCAGACGGCTGAAAAGGACAGACACACCCGCATTGAACTTTACAATATGGTGGGTGAGCTGATGCTTAGTGAATCTTTTGAATCCTCCAACCTCAATGGTATACATGTGAACCACCTGCAAGCGGGTATGTATGTATTAAAGGTGTATTATGCGGAGGGGGTGGGGCGTTTTAGGTGTATTGTCAGGTAGGCTTCAGAAAAGGAAAGTAAACGGGAGGCTCGCAGCCTGCCTCTGGCTGCTGACCACCAATTCATCCAATATAACATCCCCTTTGCTGTGGCTTTTTCCCCAGGTGCGGATGTACACATGCTGTGATGCATCATCCAACTGAAAGCAGCCTTCTGTTAATGACCAGTCTCCGTATATCACCTCAGAAAATTCAGGAAACCAGGATTTGACCTGCCATCGGCCCCGGGCTGCATCATGCACTTCCAGCCGGAGCTGGAAATGATGGTTCAGGTTCCAGGGCTTGCCATTATAAAACCAACAGCTGAAATGATAGCTTTTGCCCGATTTAAAAGTATGTGGGGCAAATGATGCCAGGGTATGCCTGCCTTTCTTCGGAATGCGCAGGCTGCCTTTACCCAAAAATGCTGTATCCGAAGGTGTGGCATCAAAGCTCTCATGATAAAGGAATGCCAGGCTGTCGGTGTGAAATATTGTATCCCTGGAAATTTCTTTAAAAAGCTTTTCGCAGGATATTTCCAGGAGGCTGAAATCCTTTCCTTCGAAAAACAAGCGTGATTTTTCCGTAACAGCTTTCTCGCAGGGGCTTAGTGGCAAATGGCTTTTGATGATGAGGAAATCTTTCTTTGACGGAAGGTCATGCTGCAGGGTTTTGCTGACCCATTCCGGTGAGAGGAGCTGAATGATGTTTTTGCTTTCCGGCACGGAGGTGCGCGAAAGGCTGCTGCATACCAGGGGCAAACCGCTGTGGTAGGCAAACACCATGGAATGTTGCATGGCTTCTGCAGGGGCAGTGCGGGTGAAGGTTTCGGAGCCGCTATGGTAAAATGGCAGGGAGATGATGGCCTGGTAGCGGGAAGTATCTGTATGCCGAAGGGCATTTTTGTACCCTTCCGGCAACTGTTCGTAATGAAAAAGATTGGGAGAACGGCGGATGGCTTTCGCTGTTTTTTGGTGGTAAGGCCAGCCTTCAGCTATGCCTATTGCCGCAGCAGCAAACAAAGCAATAAAAACCCACTTCCTTCCCGTTTTATTGCTATAGATGAGAGCCAGCCTGTAAAGGCTTGCTGCCGAAAATACCGAAAAAGCATAAAAGAACGGCCATGTGAAGCGCCCCGTGGCGCGGAACTGCTTCACAAAAGGAAATACATCCGTTAGCATCGGAAACTGTTTGAAAGGAATCGCCATGGCAAAAAGAAGGCAGAAAAAACCCGACACTAAGGCTGCGTTCAGCATGCGGCAGGAGAAGAGCTCCTGCACTATTTGCCGGGGTCTCCTGCTTACCAGGGAAAATGCAGCAGATATCCCTATAAAAAACACCAGCAATACCTGTACTATGCCCACATACGACCATGCTTCCCACTGTTGGCGGATGCTATTGCCTGTTAAGCTGTTAAACAGAGGCCGCAGGGGCTTATCGTGCGGTAGCAGCACATCATCCGGCTCGGCATTGTACAGGAAAAACCCCGAAGGGTTCATGTTTCTGCCCGCATGATCATCAGTGAGCTGCAGGAATACCACATAAAAAATTAGCGGCATCGCCATCAGCAACAACTGCAGGGCGAAAGGCCCCGGCCTGCCTTTCTGACTGCCCTTGCTCAGAAAACCAACCAGGGCCGTGGCTCCGAGAAAGAAGATTATCATCACGCCCAGGTAGGCATTTATGAACAGCCAGAAAAAGAGGTTCAGGATAAGGAGGATGTTTATCCGGGGCTTTCCTTGCCGGCATTTCAGGAAAAGCCACCACGAAAAAGGAATCGCCAGGCTGTACGAGAGGGAGTAATGGCCGCTGAGGCGGAAAACCTGGGGGCTTAAAAAACCTATGCTAAGCGCAAAAAACAGGGCGAAAAGGGGCGGCAGGCGAAAATGTAACAGCAGCAGGTAAAGGGCTATAAAATGAAATGCCAGGGCAATAAGCATAAAGGCATTGAGCAAGCCTACGGCATATTGGCCGGAAAGGCCGGTGGTAGGAGAAAACAAACGGATAGCCGCAGCCGCCAGGGGATGCCCGTCAGTATAGAAAACATGCTCCCCGTAAGGGTAATGCATACCCGAGAAATGCAGGGCAGTGCTGTCGTAACGCAACTGCCAGGCCCAGGTGTAATAGTTTTTCAGGCCGTCGCCCGAGCTGCTGAACATATATTCATTGGGTTGCCATGCCACCCGGGAATACATCCCGCCAACAAATGCCCCCGCCAGCAATACCAGCAGGCCAACCCATAATCCGTGGAAGGGAGGTTTATTGCCCATAAGCTTCACACTTTGCTGTGTTTACCAAAATTAACATTTTTCTCAATCAATTATTCATAAGCCGCGAATTCCGCAAGAAAGGGAGAAATGCCTGAGGTGAGGTGGAGAGCTTCTTGTTTAAATTTGTTTTAAATTACCTGGATAATTCAATGCATTTGGAACGTTTGTCCTGTTTTAGGATAAATGGTATCATAATGAACAAGTGCACGATTAATAGGATTATTACCGGAATAATAAACCGTGATAGTAGTACAATCAAATTTATCTATAATAAATATTATGGATCAATAAAAAGTTACGTCTTATTAAATAATGGTGACGAGGAAGATGCTAAGGATGTTTTTCAGGAAAGTATGATTATTCTCTATGATAAGCTAAACGATAATAAGTTTGTGTTAGAATGTTCAGTACATACTTTCTTGTACAGTGTAGCCAGGTATGTTTGGCTAAAGGAATTACGTAAAAGAAATAGGAATGTTAAATTAAGCTCTCTTGAATATGAATCATTTGCAACAGATGATGAATTTGAAGAAGTTTATAATTCAAATCAAAGTATAAATCTTTTTATAACCTACCTGGAGCAACTTGATGCTGCATGTAAAAAGATTATTCAACTTTATTTAAACCCAATTAATTCAATAGAAACTACACAAATATAGGAATGTTTTGCTATCTTTCCA
>CAZZLL010000002.1:0-7269 GCA_964654725.1 uncultured Lentimicrobiaceae bacterium
AAACACATTCTCAGTACATTAAAAATTAAGGAAAATTTAGCGGACAAGTCAGGAGTATGCTTTGAAAAACTGGCTGTAGCTTTTGATGCAGATGCCAAGGTGGATTCTTCCTTGAGAAGGATCCAGCGCTTTATGGCTGAATATATGCTGGACACGCGTCTTATTGCCCGGTTTGTTTTTTCACTTTTACCACATAAAGGACCCTACCGGTTGACCATGGACAGAACCAACTGGAAATTTGGTTCGTTCAATATCAACAAATTGGTACTTGCCGTGGTTTATCAAGGTGTCGCATTCCCATTACTGTATAAGATGATGCCCAAGTTTGGCAATTCTTCTACTGGGGAGCGGATCGATCTAATGGAAGGCTATATTGCACTTTTTGGCATTGACAGCATCGATTGCCTGCTGGCAGATCGTGAATTTAACGGAGACCAGTGGCTGGGATATCTGAACCGCCGAAACATACGCTACCACATCAGGATCAAGCATAATTTCTGGGTGGATATACCAAGGAAGGGCCATCGGGTTAAAGCATCCTGGTTGTTTACCTATTTGGGGATCAATCAGTACGCTTTTCATCAAGGGATCGTATACGTCAATGGGCAGCTTTGCTATCTGTCTGCGTCAAAAATTAAAAACAAAAAGGGCATTCCAGAACTTCAGATTATTGCCTCTTTCAACAAGCCGGATCAAGCAAATTCATTATACAAAGAACGATGGCAGATTGAATCTGCATTTAAAGCACTCAAAACAAGCGGATTTAACATTGAGGACACGCATTTGACAGATATTGACCGAATAAACAAACTGCTTGCCCTGGTCATATTTGCTTTTACCTGGGCGTATATAGCGGGAGTTTTTCTGGACTCCATCCGTCCAATTAAGGTTAAAAAACACGGAAGAAGAGCGAAAAGCATATTTAAATACGGATTAACATATCTCACAAGTGTGCTGTTTTCCAGTGATATAGATAAATTTGAAGATGTTTGTAAATTTTTGTCATGTATTTAGAACAATTTATATAACTATACTAATTTCTGTAATCATATTATTTATGGACATTTGATAAAACCAGGATCAATTGTAATCAATTATTGCTATTTACCTCCAATATCAAAATGGGTTTTATAAACTTCCTGGGCCTTTCTGTAATCATCTTCTACACCAATATCTAACCAATATTCTTGAATCAAATATTTTGTAATTGGTATATTCATTTCTAGAAGATTATTCATTAGTGTATCCATTCCATAATACTCATCTACAGGGATGTGTTTAAAAATTTCTGGCTTAAATATATAAATGCCTGCTAGAATATTTGTTCTCAAATTAGGTTTTTCTTCAACCTTCGTAACAAAATCACCATCAAAGGAAATGTTTCCAAACCGAAATGGTGTTATTAATTCCTTAATAGTAACAGTAAGTAGAGATGTTTTACTAATTGCAAAATTGTACAATGCTGAAAAATTCATTGATGTTAATACATCACCGTTTATTACAAGAAAAGGTTCTGTTAATTTATCTTTAATTAAAGTTAACGGTCCTACTGTTCCTAAAGCTTTTTCTTCCTTACTGATTTCCAATTTCACACTATAACGTGATCCATCTCCAAAAAAGTTCTCTATATATTCCGACTTATAATTGGTTGCAAGAAAAATCTCATCAAAACCATTGATCTTTAAGTGTTCAATCTGTATTTCAAGAACTGACTTTTCACCAACAGGTAAAAGTGGTTTGGGTATAATTTCAGTGAAAGGTCTTAATCTAGTTCCTAATCCACCTGCTAGAATTACGGCTTTCATAATGTATTTATTATTTTCTAAATTATTGGTTATAAGAAATGTTATTCTGGATATTGTACCGAACTAGTATCGCCAAGAATATCTTTCCTAATAATTGGGAGTTTCATTAAGAGTTCTTTCATACCTTCAAGATCAAGTCGATTTGTATTGTGGGAATGGTAATCCTCAATCTTTGAAACATCCTCAATCCCTTCACTGAAGTATCGTTCATAATTAAGATCCCTCACATCAGCAGGAATCCTGTAATATGCACCCAAATCCTCAGCCTTTACCATATCCTCCCTATTTACCAAGGTTTCATAAAGTTTCTCCCCATGACGTGTACCAATAACTTTTATAGGATTATTTGCTTTATATAATTCCAATAATGCTTTTGCTAAAACACCAATAGTAGCAGCAGGTGCCTTTTGAACAAATACATCACCATTATTACCATTCTCAAATGCATATAATACTAGATCAACTGCGTCTTCCAAAGTCATCATAAATCGAGTCATAGTAGGATCGGTTATTGTCAATGGTTTTCCAGATTTTACTTGATCAATGAAAAGTGGTATAACGGAACCCCTTGATGCCATGACATTTCCATAGCGAGTACCACAAAAAACTGTATTTTCCCCATTAAAACTACGGGATCGTGCTATCATTACCTTTTCCATCAATGCTTTTGACATTCCCATAGCATTGATAGGATAAGCGGCTTTATCTGTACTTAGTACAATAACTTTTTTTATATTATTACTTTCTGCAGCAGATAATAGATTATCTGTTCCAAGAATATTCGTTTTAACAGCCTCAATTGGAAAAAATTCACATGATGGAACCTGTTTTAATGCTGCCGCATGAAAGATATAATCAACGCCTTTGGTAACCCTATCCAATGAACTTTGATTTCTTACATCACCAATATAAAACTTTACTTTAGGATTATTAAGCCTTTTGCGCATATCATCCTGCTTCTTTTCATCCCTGGAAAAAATGCGTATTTCGTTAAACATATTATCATTTAGAAAGCGTTGCAATACAGCATTTCCAAATGATCCCGTTCCTCCGGTTATAAGTAAGGTTTTGTTTTGTTCCATTTCAATACTATTAGTTACATCTTAGAATCAAGAAATTTCCCTTTTTCAACATAATCAAAATTAGGTATCATTTTAAAGAATAAATCAACAATATCTTTTTTATTCCAATTATCTAATTTTTTTATCTTCTTTATTTTAAGCTCAAAATATTCAATCATTTCCAAACTATATTCCCCATCATTCTTAATAATCCCCAGATTATTAAATCGTTTCATATCAAGGATTTCTTTCTCTGTAAAGAACTCTTCAAAATCCTTTTCACCCGTAGTATCGCTTCCGGTGAATAAACAGGGCCATTGTGAATGTTCTGTCGTCGTTGTTCCTTGTTCGTTGTTCTTAAAAAAGTTCCTTGCTTCTTCCTCATCACTGCAAATATATGGCTCATAGCCTCTTGCTTTGAGGTATTTTTCCGCAATATCGGCAAAAGAAATCAAATGAAGGTTCTCGCTTAGTTTTGGGAAAAAGATGTCGCGGTTTTCGCCAATTATGCAGGACATCAGACAAAGCTCGCCGGATTCTTTTGGGATAACGAAATAACGTTTGATGTCGTTTGGGGCTACGATGGGTTGCTGTTTCTTTATTCTTTGGTCAAAACCGTGTAGCAAAGAGCCATCAGAGAATGCCACATTGGCAAAGCGGGCCATCGAAACCATTATGTCCTTGCTTCTGCGGTTGACAAACATTTCCATGATCCGCTTGGAAGCACCCATTAAATTTACGGGATTAGCTGCTTTATCAGTGGAAACACAGAAATACTTTTTTGTATCGTTTTCAATGGATTGTTCTATGGTTTTATCGGTATTGAAAATGTTTACATCGATCATACGCATCAATGTAAAGGGGTCTTTTTCGCTGCGTACATGCTTCAGGGCGGAAAGGTTCAATACATAATCATACTTTCCATCCCATTTGATGAAGGCATCGTAGATGCCGGAACCAACATCAAGGGCAAAGGTTTTGAAATCGCCTTCAATATACCCCATGGAACTCCGGATATCCCGCACCAACTCTACCAGGTTGTTCTCGCTGATGTCAACCACATGGAGTTTCCTGGGGTTGCGCTTGAAGATCTCTTTTACAACGGCCTGGCCTATGGAGCCGGCGCCGCCTATTACCAGAAAACTTGAAGATCTTACCTTTTCTGATAATTCTTCTTCATGATTTTGAATGTCTTCGGTGAAGAGTCCTTTGTCGCGGCCTATGAGGGAGAGGATGTCCATGGGGATTCTGATTTGCTTGTGATTGCAGGTATATGTTTAAGGGTTTAGGAGTTTAGGGTTTAGGGTTTAGATGGTTTAGGGCGGGTTAGGGCTGATTTTCGTAAGTTGCTGATTTGGGTGTTTTTAATTCGATTAATTAGATGATAATCATCGGATGATTTACTTCATGAATTCGGGATGTTTCTTCCAGATCCAGGCAACGACTTCCTTCTTTAATTCAGGTTTTCACGATTTAGGTTTATGAATTATCCGGGCTAAATGATACTGCTTGCTTTATCGATTAAAAAATCTTTTATTTCTACATTGGTTGGGGCAGTAGCCAGATAATCGACTTCTTCGGTATAATCGATGTCTTCAAAATAAGACAATTGAGCACGGAATAATTTGTTTGAAAAAAGTTCACCAAATATTTCTTCTGCCCTGCATGCTATTGCATCAATGGAATAAAAATCCCGGATAAGGAAGAACAAATCCACATAATCTTTCCACTTTGATCTGCGCCCTAAAGCGTAAGCTTTCATCGCTGCTAAGTCGATCAGCGAAGGAAGCTTAATATACCGATCAAGCCGGGCAGGAAGATTTACCTTAAAAGGATATTCAAAAAAAGTAATTTTAACCTCATTGATGGTTAAATTCATTTGCTCGCTAACACGCCGGGTTACGGTAAAAGGCACATTGAATGCCTTTATTTTGTCTAAGTTTTTTTTGTGGTTAATGGTAGCGTATTTAAATAAATCGAAATCTATTGAACGACGATGCCCCAGATATAAAGCGATAGCTGTTCCGTCAACCAAATAGTATTCACGACCGAAAGAACCAATTAAGGGTAACAAATCTGTCTGACTTTTACTAAGAATGTTTTTGTGCATATTTTGCGAATACATGGCTGAAATAATTATATATTTCAGGATAATAATTCAATTTTTCCCGATCTTTTGCTGAGAAGAAAATAGTGGCAACCTTATTTGTTCCCATTATTTGCATCAATTGCCTAACATCGTCTAATGTGCCATAGTTTAATATGTTTTCTACCAACAACCCATCACTTATATTCTCCTTTTTGTTTTCAGGAGTGTACCAAAAAAGGGCTTTATGTTTTTTAATATATTGTTTTAATTCTTCTGTCATAAGTTGTGATTTTATTATCCAATACAATATTGCTCAATTTCTTCCATTACTTGAGTTATTAAACAAATACATTAAGTTTAGTCGAATTATGAATAATGGTGCTTCAAAGGTTCGGGCTTTCCAATCCCATCAAATGGATTTCTTCTGGCAGCTTCGATAAGTTCTGTAATTCGTATGACAATCTCCTTTAGGTGATTACGTGAGTATCCGATAGATTTTTAGATTTTAAAATGGAACGCGGATGACCACAGTACGCCACAGTGCGGTCGTCACGCCCTACTGGGCAAACTGCGCTACATGCTAAACGCGGATTGTTTTTCAGTTTTCGGTTTTCCCGATTCATCATTCATAGAACACCTTGTACCATTCCACAAACTTCTCTACCCCGTCTATTATCCTGGTTCCGGGTTTGTATCCTGTTATATTCATCAGCTTAGTAACATCCGAGAAGGTTGCCGGTACATCACCAGGCTGTATTGCCATCATATTCTTTTGAGCTTTTTTCCCGGTAACTTCTTCAATGGCTTCAATGAATTCTAAGAGCTTAACCGGAGAGGAGTTGCCGATGTTGAAGATGCGGTAGGGGGCATGAGGGGATGATGAAGGATCCAGACCAGTTTTGAGTTCTGGGTTTTGAGTTATAGCTTGTAAGTTGGAGTTTTTTGTTTCAGAACTTAACTTACCACTCATAACTGATAACTCATAACTTTTCTGCGGTTCAGGTACATTCAACATAGCCCGGTACACTCCTTCCACTATATCATCCACATAGGTAAAATCCCTAAGCATGTCGCCGTAATTGTAAACGTCTATGGCTTCGCCTTTAAGGATTTTTTTTGTGAAGATAAATAATGCCATGTCCGGCCTTCCCCAGGGACCATAAACCGTGAAAAAACGCAGGCCTGTTGTCGGAATATCATATAAATGACTGTAGGCATGGGCCATCAATTCATTGCTCTTCTTACTGGCTGCATACAAGGCCATGGGATGATCCACATTATCAGATGTCGAGAGGGGCATCTTTGTATTAAGACCGTAAACGGAGGAGCTACTGGCATACACGAGGTGGGCTACTGGCTGTTGGCGAATGGCTTCCAGTATGGATAAGGTACCGTAGATGTTGCAGTCAAGATAGGTCCAGGGGTTTTCAAGGGAATAGCGAACCCCTGCCTGAGCCGCCAGGTGAATAACTCTGTCGAATTTCTCTTTTTTGAAAAGCGCCATGATGAGGTCTTTGTCCTCGAGGGTGGCGCGAACAAATTGATAGGAGGGGTGTTTGCCTGATTGGTATAGTTGGCCGTATTTGAAGATGGAGGATTTTTTGCGCTCTTTGAGGACTGAAGGGTGAAGTAGTTCTGGGTTTTGAGTTATAGCTTGTAAGTTGGAGTTTTTTGTTTCAGAACTTAACTTACCACTCATAACTGATAACTCATCACTTGTTAGAATAGAATATATAGGCTTGCTCTCCTGATTAATGCCTGTTTCATTCAACCGGGCAAACTTCAGCTTTACATCATAGTATTCGTTGATGTTGTCTAAGCCTACGACTTCATAGCCTTCTTTTAATAAGCGGTTTACCATATGGAAGCCGATGAAGCCCGCTGTTCCGCTTACCAGTATTTTCTCTTTCTTACTCATTTAGTAATTTTTCTCAATAATATTGACGGCTAAAATTCCCAACTTTTCGCCTGGGTTTTGATTATATAATTATTGTGATGTATAATAAATTCCCCAAAGCCGTTTCCTAATTTACTGCTCAGTTTAAAGATACAAAAACAACCCATAACTTACAGCCTCGCATCCACCAACTCTTTCGGCAAAATTCCCTTCACATCAAAAACAATCGCTCCTTTGTCTTTCTGTGCTTTGATGTTGAGCTTTTGGAATTCGTTGTGTGCGACGGCCAGGATGATGGCACCGTATTTTGTTTTCGTATTGAATTTGCTTAGGATTTCAATGCCATATTCTTCTTTAACTTCTTTCGGGTCGGCCCAGGGGCCGCAGCGTCATGTCGGGGGATGGCGTCAGCCGGCT
>CAZZLL010000002.1:7279-53481 GCA_964654725.1 uncultured Lentimicrobiaceae bacterium
TATCCGGGCAGTTTTCCTTGAAGGTAATCCCCAGCATAAGGGCTTTGGTTTCCTTTACAGGTTTGCCTGCTCTTAATAACAGCTTCACCACTTCTCCGGCTACATGGGCGCCCATTCCGTCATTAAGCCGTCTGCCGGCCAGAATGATCTCGGGGTGATAGCCTGCTTCCTGTGCTTTTTGGGCGAGGTAATAGGGGTCTACGCCTATGCAGTGTCCGCCAACCAAACCCGGACGGAAAGGCAGGAAGTTCCATTTGGTGCCTGCTGCTTCCAGCACATCCAGGGTATCTATGCCCAGTTTATTGAATATTTTGCTTAATTCGTTTACAAAAGCGATGTTAATATCGCGTTGGGAGTTTTCAATTACCTTGGCTGCCTCGGCCACTTTTAAACTGGGAGCCAGGTGAGTTCCGGCGGTGATGATTTCCTTGTACAGATTATCAACTTCTTGTGCACTTTCAGCTGTGCTGCCTGATGTTACCTTTTTGATATTGGTTAGGGTATGTTCCTTATCTCCGGGATTGATACGCTCCGGAGAATAGCCCACAAAAAAATCTTTATTGAAGACCAGTCCCGATGCTTTGGCCAATACCGGCACACAATCTTCTTCAGTTGCTCCGGGATATACCGTGCTTTCATATATCACTATATCCCCTTTTTTCAGTACTTTTCCAACAGTTTCGGATGATTTTATCAGGGGTGTCAGGTCCGGGTTTTTATTTTTATCAATAGGAGTAGGCACTCCAACGATATAGATTTGGCAATCCTGCAGGTGCATTTGAGAGCTGGTCATAAACAGGCCATTGCCTTCATGCAGGTGGCTTTTTACGGTAACTGCCAGCAGGTCTTTATCTGTCACTTCCAGGGTAGGGTCATGGCCGTCGTTCAGTTCTTTAATGCGGGATTCTTTGATATCAAATCCCACCACAAAATGTTTCTTTGCAAATTCCACCGCGAGGGGAAGGCCAACGTAACCGAGGCCGATGACTGCGATTTTTTTCATGTTTTATCTGTTTTTGTTGTCAATTATTATTAGGCAGGAGACAGTAGACAGTAGTCAGTAGACAGTATATTGTTTAATTATGATTGTTGATTTATCTTCATTCTGTCTCCTGTCTCTTGTCTCTTGTCTACTGTCTACTGTCTCCTGACTACTGTCTCCTGTCTACTGACTTGCAATTAATATCTCTTCTCAATTCCTTTTATATACGCCTGAAGTAATTTACTAACTTCTTCAATTAAATTATTCATCTTTTCATCATAGCCATATTCCAGATCTTTTGAAAGGATTAGGTAATACCTGCATTCTTCAAGTGATCCTTGTGAAATGTTCATAAATCGTATTTTGTCCGGCTTTCCATTTCTACGATACCCTTCTGCAATATTTGCCGGAATAGATATTGCCGCTCTTCTGAATTGTGAAGTCAAACAATATATCTCTTCCTTTGGAAAACTTTTTGTGAGTTTATAAACAGAAAGTGTAAATTCATGACTTTTCTGCCAAACAATTAAATCTCTAAATGATCTCGATTTTTCCATTTTCTTCCTCCTATCTCCTATCTCCTATCTCCTATCTCCTATCTACTATCTACTGTCTACTGTCTACTGTCTACTGTCTCCTGCCTCCTGCCTCCTGCCTCCTGCCTCCTGACTCCTGCCTCCTGCCTCCTGCCTCCTGTCTCCTGCCTCCTGTCTCCTAATCTTCCTCCACCCACAACAACAAAGTCACATTCCCTGCATCAGATGCATGCCGCTCAAATTCTTCCTGCTTGTAAACAATGTATCGTATTTTTCGTTTAATGTGCTTTTCTGCTTTTTCAACCAGCTCCAGCAGGTAGGTTTTGTTGATCTTTTCGCCTACAAATATCAGCTCAACGATTTTATTGTCGATTCCCCGGGCGAAATCGCCGGCAAGGAACACCGCTTTGATCTCTCCCAGTTTGCTTGTAATGCGTTCAATCATTTGGTCGAAGCCCAGGTGTTTAAGGACCAGGTTATGAATGGCATAGAAAAGCGGGTGTTTGGTATTTGCCCTGAACACTTTTTTGTTTCCCTGCATTTCAGATGTAAGCAGGTTTGCTTCTTCAAAGCGGTTTAATTCCAGGCGTATTGCATTGGTAGATTCCCCGAATTCCGTTTCCAGGTTACGCAAATATGCACTCGCCTGAGCGTTCAGGAAGAACTTCAGGAGCAGCTTGATGCGTGTCTTGGAGGTGATTAGGGTTTCGAGCATGTTGTTGGGTTTTGGGTTTTGGGTTTTGGGTTTTGAGTTTTGGGTTGTAAGTTAAGTTTACAGTCTAATAACTAATACTTACAACTCAAAACTCAAAACCCAAAACTCAATAATCCAGGCACTTGACACAGCTTCGCCACGTCAGTCCCATACGCCTGACTAAGGGGTCATCTTCAAATTGAGTAACAAAATTACTCTTTTTTTATAAAATGTCAAGAGGTAATGGTTTAAGAATGGGTTAATTTTTTGTTAGCTGCTAACTGTTACTCCGAAGGAGCTCTATGGGAGCAGGTCTCTTCGGGAGCTATTAGCTTTTCTAAGTCGTCAGGATAATTCAGGTTTTCACGATTTAGGTTTATGAATTATCCGGGTTAGAAACTTTCATTCCTTGTGAATAATCAAGTTCAACCGCTTCAACCCAAAACTTGGCAAATCCCCCATCAGAAAATTCAATCAGGAAATCTGGCAGGCAATTGACTCAAACCTTCCTCACCCCACTCCGGTCCACCTCTGCCACCAGGCTCATGCCCAGCTCTTCAATTTTCAGCTTCAGTTTATGTTTGCTGATTTCAACGATCTCGCCGCTTTGTCCTTCCAGGGGCCCATTTTTTACTTCTACCTTATCCCGTAAGCTTATCTCGACCCGGTATCCCTGCGTTCTTCTCAGAAATTCTTTCATGCCCTCCAGCTCTTCTTCCCGCACTATTGCCGGTCGGCCCAGGTAGTATACAAAACGTACTACCCCATAAGTGGCCAGTATTTTCGATCTTTCCTTTTCCGTCGTTTTCACGAAAACATAGGAATTGATCAGCGGTACTTCCACCCGCTTTTTCCGGTCCGACCACTGGCGTGTTACAAGCTGTAAAGGGAGATACGTTCTTATGCCCTGTGTCATGAGGCGTTCGTTAACTTTTTTTTCGGAACGGGGCATGGTGTAGATGACGAGCCAGGAGGAGCTTCCAGTCGTCAGTCTCCAGCTGCCAGCCTTGGAATTGTCTTTATTTTCTTTGCTTGTCATTGGGGCAAAATTAAGGTACATTCTACACAATTTTCTCAAATGTGGGAAATGCCCATTTCAAAAATCCAACCTAAATCAGGAAATATGAAAGACACACAAAGCAAGGGAAATATAGTAAACATAGATAATATCTAATGCCAGAAACTAAAAGCCAACAGCCAATAGCCGTTTGCTATGAGATAGCTAACAGCTAATGGCTAAAGGCTGGAAGCTGCTAGGTGATATACCCTTCTTTGCGCAAATACGCCATCACTATCTCCGTAGCTTCTTCTACACTGATATCTTTGGTATCTATGCGCAACTCAGGGTTCTCAGGAGCTTCGTACGGATCGTCTATGCCGGTGAAGCCTTTGATGATTCCCTGGCGCGCCTTGGCATATAGTCCTTTGGTATCCCGTTTTTCACATTCTTCCAATGAGGTGGAAACATGCACTTCTATATAGGCTCCAGCAGAATTGATAAGGTCCCGGTTGATCTTGCGTATATTGGCATAAGGAGCGATTGGGGCACAAATGGCCACCCCGCCGTTTTTGGTGATCTCAGAAGCTACAAATCCGATGCGTGTAATATTGGCATCGCGGTCTTCTTTTGAAAATCCCAGTCCTTTAGAGAGGTTTAGTCTTACAACATCTCCATCCAGCAAAGTTACATTGCGGCTGCCATCTTCCATAAGTTTTACCAGCAAGGCATTGGCAATGGTTGATTTTCCGGAACCGGACAGGCCCGTAAAGAATACGGTAAAGCCTTTTTTGGATTTTGGGGGATGTGTAATACGCAATTCTTCCACTACTTCAGGATAGGTGAACCATTCGGGAATATCGTCGCCGTTGGCAAGCATTTCACGGAGCTGGGTGCCGCTGATATTTTTTGTTTCTGTTCCCTTTTCAATTTCGTTGATAGGCTTATAACCATCTATTTCCGGCAGGTAAACCATCATTTTAAACGGAACCATTTTTATTTCCAGTTCGTTTTCGAATTGTTGGAATAATTCCTGTGCATCATAGGGCCCATAGAAGGGATTTCCCTGGCTGTCGTTGCCCGGGCCCGCGTGATCACGGCCAACGATAAGGTGCGAGCACCCATAGTTTTTGCGGATGATACCGTGCCAGATAGCTTCCCTTGGTCCGCCCATGCGCATGGCTAAAGGATAGAGGCTTAAAGCAGCCGTGTCTTCAGGGAAATAAGGCATGATCTTTTTGTAACAACGTACGCGGGTATAGTGGTCTACATCTCCCGGTTTGGTCTGGCCAACAACAGGATGTACCAATAATTTCGCCCCAATGTCATTGGCCCCAACCAGGGCAATTTCTTTATGGGCACGGTGCATAGGGTTACGCGTCTGGAAAGCCACGATCTTATCCCATCCCTTTTCTTCAAATTCTGCCCTCAAAGTTGCGGGAGTATGACGCAAATCAACAAAGTCATAGTGCTTTGGCAACTGCACCCCTGTTAATTTTCCGCCCACATACCAGGGCTGGCTTTGCTCTAATAAATAAGCAACAGCCGGATGTTTCTTATCATTGCTTCCCCAGGTGTTTTTTGCTTCAGCTTCCAGGTCAGGCTTCCACTTGCTTTCAATGTTCAGAATAGCTACAAGATTGCCTTCTTCATCCCTTAAAGCCATCTTATCACCTGTTTTCAGGCCTGCAGCCAGTTCTTCAGAAATATCCAGGGTGATGGGTACTGTCCACAGCATGCCGTTTGCCAGGTGCATGTCTTTAATTACAGCCGTATAATCTTCTTCAGTCATGAAGCCTTCCAATGGAGAAAATGCCCCATTCATGATCAACTCAATGTCACAGATCTGACGGCCGTTAAGGGTAAGGCTTTTTAATTCTATGGCTGATTTCTTTAATTCAGCTACTTTAGATTCTTCAGGAATCAGGTTTAGCAGTTTGCCCCCGTGAGGGGCGATAAGTTTACTCATAAAAGTTTGATTTTGAGCTAAATGCTTTTGGTTGTTACTCCGAAGGAGTCCCTATGGGAGCTTTTAGCTATTGGTTTTTAAATAATTTCAAGTTTTATTTTATTTTTTTTACCACAAAGGCTTATACAAAGCACACAAAACTTTTCAATTGACATTGTGTCCTTTGTGCAGATCTTTAAGTCTTTTGTGCCTACATACAAAATTTGTCGCGAAAGTAGTAAAAATTTTCTAATTGTAAGCTAAAAGATTGTAAATTAGCAACGTAATTAGCTACCAGCTATCAGCTGCCAGTATACCTTACCAGAGGCTAAAAGCTCAAAGCTATTAGCCGCTAAATTGAAAAACTAAGTTAAGTATACATAAATCCATTCACTCCCACATGTTCACCTTCGACATAGCCATCGTACTCATCGTTATCGTCTTTCTCATCGTATCTTTATACTTTGAGCTGCTGGGGGTAGGCTTTACATTTATGGTTGCGGTGATTACCTTAGGAGTTTTTGGCATTCTTACTCCCGGGGAAATATTGGCAGGTTTTGCAAACGACCAGATTGCAGTGATTTTGTTGCTGCTTTTGCTGGGAGAGATTATACGAAAAGCCAATGTAATACAGGTTTTGTTTGATCATATTTTCCGAAAAGCTACTTCCTATCGGGGTTTTATGGGAAGGATGATGGTAATTGTAGGAGGATTTTCGGCTTTTCTGAATAACACCCCCCTGGTGGCGGTGATGATGCCTTATGTGCACAATTGGTGCAAGCAGCACAATATCTCTCCCTCCAAATTATTAATGCCCCTTTCTTTTGCGGCTATTCTGGGAGGATGTGCTACCCTGATAGGTACGTCTACCAACCTGATAGTAAACGGATTATTAAAAGATCAGCAAATCATACCCCACTTAGCTCCATTGGGCTTATTTGATTTCTCCACCGTGGGCATTCCCATGATCATACTGGGGTTTTTATATATGCTTTATGTGGGGGACAAACTGTTGCCGGAACGCAAGGATGTGATGGAAGACTTCAGCCGGCACTCCAGGGAATACCTGGTGGAAACCCGGGTAAAAACAAATTCCAGTATTATTGGTAAATCCATTGAAGATGCAGGATTGAGAAACCTCAAAGGATTATACCTGGCAGAGATCCGGCGTAAATTATACAGTATAAATGCGGTAAGTCCGGAGGAAGTAATAGAACCGGATGACATCCTGGTATTTGCCGGAAATACCAATACCATTGCCGATATGGTTGGTTCCAGCAGCGGACTGGAGTTGGCCGAGGTGGGCATGTTTTCTAAAAAGGCAAAATCCCAGGTGATTGAAGTGGTGGTTTCCCATAATTCAAGCCTTATTGCTAACACTGTTAAAGATAGCAAATTCCGCGGACGCTTTGATGCTGCTATCATTGCCGTTCACCGGAATGGCGAAAGGCTGAGTGGTAAAATCGGTAGTTTGGTTTTGCGTGCCGGGGATGTACTCTTGCTTCTCAGCGGAACAGATTTTAAACGCCTGAGTCAGTCCAGCAATGACTTCTATACGATTTCATCAGTCCGGAAAATAGAAAAACTGGAGTGGTATAAAACAACGGCTCTCCTGGGAGGCACCTTATTGGCAATTATTTTATCTGCATTGGGGGTGATAGAGCTTTTCATGGCCCTGGCCCTTTTGCTGGTACTCCTGATATTTATGAAGATTGCCAGGCCCAAAGATCTTCCCCGCTACCTCGATTACAACCTGGCAGTGATCATTGCTTTGTCGCTGGCTTTGGGAACGGCTATGATCAATACCGGCTTTGCGGAGATGATCGCGTCTTTTATTATTTCCATACTGATCCCTTTAGGCAGTATAGGCTTGCTTACAGGAATATATTTTATCACAGCCATCCTGGCTGCATATGTAACCAACAAAGCTGCCGTAGCCCTGATATTTCCCATTGCCCTTACCATCGCCTACGACCTCAACATCAATCCCATGCCTTTCATCCTGACAGTTTCTTTCGCTGCCGCAGCTAATTTCATTACCCCCATCGGCTATCAGACCAACCTGATGGTTTACGGCCCGGGAGGATACAACTTTAAGGATTTTTTCCGCGTCGGCATGCCGCTTACTATTATGTATATGATAGTTACTGTGGTGGTGCTGGGGGTGCAGTATGGGTTTTTTTAGTTTTGGGTTATGAGTTATGAGTTTTGGGTTTTGGGTTTTGAGTTGTAAGTAGAGTTTTTAGTTTATTACTCAAAACTTTTCCCCATTTACAGAGGAACAAATCCAATGATTTGGGATAAATAGAAAAGCAAATACAATGCAAGATTTTAAGAAATTGACAATTTGGCAAAATGGGATAGCAATAGTGAAGATGATTTATGCAATCACCACATCATTTCCAAAGAATGAGCAGTATGGATTATCTTTACAAATGAGAAAGTCGGCTGTATCAATTCCATCTAATATTTCGGAGGGATGTGGAAGAATCAGTTCGAAAGAATTTAAGCGATTCATAGAGATTGCCACTGCTTCAACTTTCGAGTTAGAAACTCAATTGCTGCTTTCTGATATGCTAAATTTCTCAAATAAGGAGATGTATGATACCACTATGAATAAAGTAATAGAAGAAAGGAAGATGCTGATTTCTTTTTATTCGAAATTGGGAGGATGAAGTAATGAGTGTTCAGTTTTGGGTTTTGGGTTTTGAGTTGTAAGTAGAGTTTTTTAGCTTATTACTCAAAAATTTCCCCTATTTACAGAGGAACAAATCCAATGATTCGGGATAAATAGAAAAGCAAATACAATGCAAGATTTTAAGAAATTGACAATTTGGCAAAATGGGATAGCAATAGTGAAGATGATTTATGCAATCACCACATCATTTCCAAAGAATTTAAGCGATTCATAGAGATTGCCACTGCTTCAACTTTAGAGTTTTGGGTTCTGAGTTTTGAGTTGTAAGTGAAGTTTTTAGCTTTCTACTCATAACCCATAACCCAAAACTCAAAACCCATAACTCATAACCCATAACTCATAACCCATAACCCAAAACCCAAAACCCATAACTTCTACGATCTCGTAAAAATCCTCTTCGCCCATCCCCCCTGCTTCTTCCTGTTCTTTTCGTCATCGGTGTAATATCCGTAACCGTATCCGTAACCGTAACCGTAACCATATCCGTAACCGTATCCGTATCCGTATCCGTATCCGTATCCCGTTTTCTGGAGTTTGACGTCGTTGATAAGCAGGTTCATGTTGGGGAGTTTTCGTTGTTCGAAATCCTGGAGTATGGAGGCCAGGACTTTTTTATGGGTGTAGTTCTGGCGGATCACAAAGATGTTGGCATCCGTATATTTCATTAGCAGGAAGGCATCGGTAACGAGGCCTACCGGGGGGGTATCAATGATAATATAATCGTAGCGTTCTTTCGCCAGGCGGAAAAGTTCATCCGTTTTTTGGGAGGCGATAAGCTCTGCAGGGTTGGGTGGAATGGGCCCTGCCATGATTATGTCGAGGTTTTCCAGGGGCGCTGTTTGGATGATGTCATCAAAGCTGCTTTTATTGATAAGATAGCTTGAAATACCTTCTGTGTTGGTCAACCCAAAATTCTGGTATATCTTAGGTTTCCTTAAGTCAAAACCTATCAGCAGGGTTTTCTTTCCATAAAGGGCATAGATGGAAGCCAGGTTGATGGAGACAAAGGTCTTGCCTTCGCCCACCATGGTAGAGGTAGTTAAAATGGTTTGTTGTTCCTTGTCCCTGACGATATACTGCAGGTTGGTTCTCACAGATCTAAACGATTCTGATATGGAAGATTTTGGAGCATCCGAAACCACGATTTTACTTTCTTTGGAGCTATGGATGATGTGCCCAATGATGGGTAAATGGCTCAGGTTTTCAACGTCTTTTTTCTCCACTATTTTATCGTTGAAGAAGTCTCGTAAGAGAATATAGATTAGAGGAATAAATAATCCAACAAAAAGGGCGATCATATAATTGATCTGTTTTTTCGGGAAAACCTGGCTGGCGGCCAGGGTGCGTGCATTGTCAATCACTTCATTATCAGGCACATTGGATGCCCGGGCAATTTCAGCTTCCGAGCGTTTTTCCATCAAATAGGTATAGATGCTTTCATTGAGCTTGAACTTGCGCTCAATGTTTAAGAGTTCGCGCTGGGTTTTGGGGAGTTTTCTAACCCTTTTGATGAGTTTGGCTATGCGCTCGTTGATATCCTGTATGGCAATGTCTGACGTCCGGATAATATTGTTGATGTTTTCCAGCAGGGTATTTCGCACAGATGCAATTTTATTTTCCATGGCTTTTAAGCCGGGATTGTTCGGCTTAGCTGTGAGCTGCATCTCGGATTTTTCGGTGTACATGCTTATCAGTTCCTCCAGCAGGGAAGACAACATGGCATCGTCTATCCCCATAGATGATGGGGCCACTACGGCATCTACTTCCTCTTTGCTTTCAAGGTAGTCCTTTAAATAATTGTAGTATTTGGATTTTACCAGCAATATCGCTTTTTCGCTTTCCATCTCCCGCATGTACGTAAAAACCTGCTGTGCCTGGAAGTCCAAATCCATGATCTCTTCGTTGGTCCGGAAAGATTCCAGGCGGCTTTCGGTAAGGCTCAGGGAGTCTGTGATCTCCCCCAACTGTTCATTGATAAAATCCACCGTTCGTATGGCGGTTTCGTTTTTCTTTTCCAGGCTGCGGTCGAGGTAAACCCGCGTAAGCTTGTTCAGGAAGTCCACGCTTTTTTGTTTGTTGTTCCCTTTCAGGGAAAGCTCAACAATGGTGGCTTCCCGGTTAATGGGCTCCACCTCAAAAGAACGGAACTGTTTGATCAGGCTGTTGGCATCGTTAAACATAAAGTAGAATTTCTCTCCCCTATGGGTTGCAAAATCAAAATTTTCAGAGGTGGTTATTTTAAACCCATAGTGATCCTTTTCCTCAATTGGCTGATCGAATGAGAACTGTCCTTCAAGTTTGAACTGATTTATTTCTTTTCCTTCTGTATTGTTTATAAAATGATAGGTTGGCACCTCTTCCCCTTCGGCTGCGATCTTAAATTTATTTTCACCGGTAAAATCAATGAAAAACTTCACATTCATGGGTTGCAAGTGCAGGGTATCCACGATGACCTTAAAGGGGGTTTCATCGTATAATTCTTTGGTAATAAACTGGTCTTCCAGGTAATAAGATACGCCAAAATCCAGTTCACGTATGGCCCGGCTGCTCAGGGAATAGGATTTTAGAATTCCAATCTCATTTTCAATATTGGCCTGGTTGCGAAGCAAGCCTCCAAATCCCAAAACCTGGTCGGGATTTAATGAACTGCCTGTCTGGTCGTCTTTGATCAAAACTGTGGTTTTTATTTCGTAAACCGGCACGGAATATTTATTGAACAAATAGGCAATAACCAGGGTGACCATAACCGAAATGGCAAACACATACCAATAGCGCCAGAAGCGCATGATGGTGGTTTTTATATCCGCGCCTTCTTCCTGCTGGTGTGACTTAAAATCCTGTATGTTGTTTTCGTTCATTAGTTTAAATAATTAATGATGAGTAAGGTGGTGGTAATGGTACTGAAAATAAGGCTGTATGGAAAAGCTTCCTGCACGAAGCTTTTCCCTTTTAATCGTTCTACGTAAACAATGTCATTCGGCATCAGCCAGTAAAATTCATCGTGGATACTGTGTTTATCGGTCATGTCAATCACTTTTATAATGGAACCATTGGCTGTCTTGCGCACGATTTTAATCTTATCACGGTTTCCAAAGCTATTGATATCCCCGGCCATGCCCAGGGCCTGGAATATATTGATATCGTCCTGGTATATCTCAAATTTGCCGGGCTTATTCACTTCACCCAAAACAGTGATATTGAAATTTACCAGTTTAACAATAACCGTGGCATCCTTGAGGTATTCATCCACTTTTCCCTGAATAATATTTTCCGCCTCTTTAATGGTCAATTCTTTTACATCAATTTTGCCAATAAAGGGAAACATGATATCCCCTTCCTTATCCACATGATAACTATTGTAATAGATACCCTGTGCAGTATAAATATTTTGGTTTTGTCCCTGTGTGGTATTAAAAAAACTATAGGTATTCTCGTCCATGCTCATCACCTTAATGTAAAGGTTATCATAGCTTTTTATCCTGTATTCAGTTTTCTGGTGCTGTATGGTGTCAGAAGTAGCTGTTTCGCTTTTATCCTGGAGGTATATGATGCGTTTGTGTGGCACGCAGGAGCCGGCCAGGAGGAGGATGGCGGCTGCGGTAAGGGTTATAAAAAGTATGCGTTGGTGTTTCATGCTATTTTGTTTCGCTGCTAAATTGCCGCAAAAATAATGATTTTTTCTCATAAAGAATGGGGCTGGGTTAAATTTATGTAAATATTTAGCTTCTAACCGCTAGTCACTGAGAAACTCATAACTTTTTTCTATCTTCGTCCTTCAAATGCAAAAACCTACATACTATGAAAAAAGCATATCTATTACTTTTTGCCGTCCTGCTGCCTGGCTGGATACTGGCATGCACCAATTTTATCATCACAAAGGGAGCTTCCACCGATGGTTCTGTGATGATCACTTACTCTGCCGACAGCCACACCCTTTACGGGGAACTGTATTTTCGTCCGGCAGCGGATTATCCTGAAGGTACCATGATGGACATCTACGAATGGGATACGGGGAAATATCTGGGAAAAATCAAGCAGGCCCGGCATACGTATTCTGTGGTCGGAAATATGAACGAATACCAGGTGGCCATTGGCGAAACAACCTATGGCGGTCGCTCAGAGCTTGGCAAACAAGCTGGTGCCATCATTGATTATGGCAGCCTTATGTGGCTGGCTCTTCAGCGTGCCAAAACTGCCCGCGAAGCCATTGAGGTCATGGGCGAACTGGTGGCCGAATATGGCTATGCCAGCTCCGGGGAGTCCTTCAGCATTGCTGACCCCAATGAAGCCTGGATCATGGAATTGATAGGGAAAGGTGAAGGCCATAAAGGAGCCGTATGGGTGGCCTTGCGCATTCCTGATGGATACATCAGCGGCCATGCCAACCAGGCACGGATCACCACTTTTCCGCTGAATGATCCGGAAAATTGCATTTATTCGGAAGATGTGATCTCCTTTGCCCGTGAAAAAGGCTGGTTCGATGGAAAAGACAAGGAGTTCAGCTTCTCCGACACCTATGCCCCGGTTTCTTTTGGAGGTGCCCGCTTCTGCGAAATGCGCGTTTGGGCAGCCTTTAACCGCGTTGCCGATGGCATGGACGAATATTTTGAATATGCCAAAGGACACATTGAACACGGTAAGCATGGGTATGCCACCAACCGCATGCCTTTGTGGATTAAACCCACTGAGAACGTTTCTGTGCATGATGTGATGGAACTCATGCGCGATTACCTGCAGGGTACCGAGCTGGACATGAGCAAAGACGTGGGTGCCGGTCCTTTTGGATGTCCTTACCGCTGGCGTCCGCTGACATGGGATATCGATGGCGCTACCTATGTAAATGAAAGAGCAACCTCTACCCAGCAAACAGGATTTTCTTTTGTGGCCCAGAGCCGCTCCTGGTTGCCGGATCCTGTTGGAGGTGTCTTCTGGTTTGGTGTGGATGATACCTACACGACATGCTATATGCCTATGTATTGCGGAATGACAGAAGTGCCGGAATGTGTGGCTGTTGGAAACGGCAACATGCTGGAATACTCTGAAACGGCAGCTTTCTGGCTCTTTAATAAAGTAACAAATTTCTGTTACCTCCGGTACAGCGATATGGTGCCCCATGTCAGGAAAGTGCAAAAAGACCTGGAGCTTGGCTTTATAGAAAAAGTGAAAATGTACGATAAGGCAGCAGCAGAAATGTATAAAACGGATAAAAAAGTAGCACGGGATTTCATTACGGATTTCTCCATAGCCCAGGCCGATTATACCATAAATAAGTGGGATGAATTGTTCCAATACCTGCTGGTAAAATACATCGATGGCAATATCAAGAAAGAAGAAAACGGAAGGTTCATCAACAACGATTACACCGAGCCGGCTTTCCCTGATCAGCCGGGATATCCGGAGTGGTATTACAGAGCCATTATTAAAGATACAGGTGAAAAGCTTAAGGGAAAGACATTGGATCATTAAATGTCAAAAGCTATTAGCCATTAGCTTTTAGCTGTTGGTTCTTCCTCAAGGAGAGGGACTATTATATGAAGCCTCCCTCTCTCTTTTCCTTATATCGCTCGGTTCATATGGATATTTAGGAGGAAGGGATGCAGAAGTACATGTTGTCCTTTGTGGTTTAAAAGAAATCATGCTAAAAGTAAAAAACCTACATATCAGTTTCCCGTATGAAAAAGAACACATAAGCGTTGTTCATGATCTGAATTTCACCCTCGCAAAAGGCCAAACCCTCGGTATTGTGGGTGAATCCGGCTCGGGAAAATCCATTACCGCTTTGTGTGTGATGGGATTATTGCCTCCCAATGCCCGTATTGACAAGGGGGAGATACTCTATGGCACTGACGACAAGGAAGCAGACCTGGTGGATCTCCGGCTACACCATGAATCGCGGATGCGCAGGATCCGCGGCAGCAACATCAGCATGATCTTCCAGGAACCCATGACCTGCCTGAATCCGGTGCAGCGATGCGGAGTGCAGGTGAAAGAAGCGATAAGAGCTACGCGTTTTTTAGCTGATAATTTTGTTGTTAAATTGAAAAAAAAAGAAAAACTTGAGGATAGAGGCTCGCAGCTGGCAGCTAAAAAAGTCTTAAACTTGTTCGAAAAAGTTAAACTGCCCGATCCAGCACGAATCTACAAAGCCTTCCCCCACGAGCTCAGCGGCGGACAAAAACAACGGGTAATGATCGCCATGGCCATAGCCAACAAGCCGGATATCCTCATCGCAGATGAGCCCACCACCGCCCTGGATGTTACGGTACAAAAGTCTATACTGGAACTCCTGAAGGATATTCAAGAAGAATACGGCATGAGCATCCTCTTCATTACCCACGACCTGGGCGTGGTAAAAACCATTGCCGATGAAGTTCTCGTCATGCGCAAAGGGGAAGTGGTGGAATCCGGTGAAGTGAAGGATGTATTCAACACCCCTAAACACCCCTATACAAAAGGACTGCTTGAATGCAGGCCGAAGCTTGGGGAGAAAGTGGAGAGGCTAAGGACATTGGACGATGCTGCAAAGCATTCATCTGCCAAACGCCAGCGGCCAGAGGAAGAAAAGAACTTGGAAAAGAAAGAAACATTCTTGAAAGTTAGCAATTTAAATGTAAACTTCAGCCTTACCCGCAACCTCCTCGGCAAAACCACCCGGGAACTCAAGGCTGTTAAGGAAGCTTCTTTTGAATTGCAATTGGGAGAAACCCTCGGACTGGTAGGTGAATCCGGAAGCGGGAAAACAAGCCTGGGAAGGAGCATGCTGAAACTTATTCCAAAATTTTCAGGAAAAATCATCTACTTCGACAAAGATATTTCTGACTATTCCTGCCGAAAATTCCGGGAACTCCGGAAAGAGATGCAGATCATTTTCCAGGATCCATACGCTTCCCTTAATCCCCGCATCAGTATTGGCAATGCGATATTAGAGCCTATGAACGTTCATGCCCTGCATGGCGGCAAGAAACAGCGTTTGGAAAAAGTATATGAATTGCTGGAAAAGGTCGGGTTGGAAGCAGCTCATTTCAACCGCTATCCTCATGAATTCTCCGGCGGGCAGCGGCAACGTATCTGTATTGCACGAGCCCTGGCACTGGATCCAAAGCTCATCATATGCGATGAAAGCGTTTCTGCCCTGGATGTTTCCGTGCAGGCCAGGGTGCTGAACCTCCTGAATGATATCAAAGCGGAATTCGGCCTTAGCCTCATCTTTATCTCCCACGACCTGGCTGTTGTCAAACATATGGCCAATCATATCATCGTAATGAAAGATGGAGAGATTGTGGAACAGGGAGATGCAGAGGAAATCTACAAGCACCCAAGAAGCGAGTATACAAAGAAGCTCATACATGCAGCCGAGTCAATTGCCTGCCTGTCCCGATGAACGAAGTGAAATCGGGAATTGTCTGATTTATTTGGGATTAGTGGAATTATTAACTTTCTCCTCTTAATAAGTAATCATGCATCCTCTTTTACTGGCTGATTCCTTGCCCTATCTTTATCCCATCAGCATGGAAGAGATCAAAAAGAAAATTCCGGTGAATTAATGTCTAAGTAAAATCCTTCCAGTTTCTTTTGTTGAGACTTCGGATATCACCGTCATGCGACCCCAGCGACCCCAAAAAAGGCAATAATTTATAGAGTTCATCATCCTTTTCATCGCCCCGAAACATCTCTACTTTTACCAGGTTGTCCGGATTGTTTTTTGCCGTAGCTTCAGTATCATCAACTACAATAATGCTTTCAGGAGGATAGCCTTTGTGATCGCCTAAAAGCTTAATATCCTTCAGAAAGTATGCTTCCGTAAACTCAAAGTCTATGGTACGCTGGCAATCCTGGCGGGTATAAAAGAAATCAAATTTTTCCAGATCGTCACAAAGTTCATGCATTATATGGTGAGCATAATCTTCGATGGCTGATGTCCAAATACCTACGGTGAACCAATCCAACACCTGTTCCAGAAAATACTCCACTCCCGGACGTTTGTAGGTATGCAACATCTCGAAATGAATGTCTGCTTCCCTGCCATCAATCTTTTTGAAAGAGGAATGTATCAGGGTTTCATCCATGTCGAGTACCAGTATTTTGTTGAAGCGTGGCATGGAGTGCTGGAGTTTAAATTACTAAGGTAGTAAATTTTTAGCTACGAGACACGAGCTTTTAGCTATTAGCTATAGGTTTTGTTAAATCCCCAAATCAACAATAAATCAGGCAATCAGGCAATCAGGCACTCCAAGAAGCGTTGCCGACGTACACTCCGTTACCTTCACGTTCACCAAATCGCCCGGAGAATAATTTTCCTTAGGAAAAATAAGCACTTTGTTCTGGCTGTTTCGTCCGGAAAGATGTTCAAGAGATCGTTTGGAAATGGATTCGACTAACACAGGGAATGTTTTTCCTATATCCTGTTCATTTCCCCTCAGGCTTAATTCCTGCTGCAAAGCGATCACTTCATTTAAGCGCCTGCTTTTTACATCATCCGGAACATCGTCTTTGAATTTTTTTGCTGCCGGTGTATTAGGGCGCTCAGAGTATTTAAACATATAAGCGAAGTCATAGCCTACTTCCTGCATCAGGCTCAGGGTTTGCCTGAGGTCTTCTTCTGTTTCCCCGGGAAATCCGCAGATAATATCCGTGGAAATGCCGGCATCGGGAAGGTATTTTCTGATAGCGGCAATCCGCTCCAGGTAATACTCCCGGCTGTATTTCCTGTTCATCAACTTTAGGATACGGTTGCTGCCGGATTGTACAGGCAAATGGATGGCGCGACATATATTAGTGTATTTTGCCATTACCTCCAGCAAGTGGTCACTTAAATCTTTGGGGTGTGATGTAGCAAATCGGATACGCAATGCAGGCACTGCTTCAGAGACCATCGCGAGCAATGCCGGGAAATGCCTGCCTTCGGATGAATAAGAATTCACGTTTTGCCCGAGGAGGGTAATTTCTTTGAATCCCTTTTCATGGAGAGATTTGGCTTCTTCTATAATGGATACGGCCTTCCGGCTGCGCTCTTTCCCTCTTACATAAGGCACCACGCAATATGCGCAGAAATTCTCACATCCCCGCATAATGGATATAAAGGCACTGATGCCGTTTGAATGGTGCCTTACGGCCTGAATGTCGGCATAGGTTTCTTCGGCGGAAAGGATCACATTCATTGCCTTATGTCCGCTTTCGACATCAGTCATGAGTTTCGGAAGGTCGCGGTAAGCATCCGGGCCGGCGATAATATCTACCGATTCTTCTTTTTTCAGGATCTCCTCCCTTAAGCGTTCTGCCATGCAGCCCAGGATGCCAATTTTAAGCTTCGGATTTGATTTTTTAAGGCTCTTTAGTTCCCTCAATCTTTTCCAGATGCGTTGCTCGGCATTGTCGCGAATCGAACAAGTATTCAGCAGTATAAGCTCGGCCTCCTTTGCATCTGTTGTAATCTGCCAGCCCTGATCGGCCATGACAGCACCCACAATCTCCGAGTCGGAAACGTTCATTTGGCAGCCGTAGGTCTCTATATAGAGCATATTAGCTGCCAGGCTTCTATCCTCTGGTGAAGAATTAGGTTCTGACTCCTGATTGCTGGCGGCTGGAGTCTGATGGCCGGCAGATGAAGGCTTGTTATTGTTTTTTCCCTTATCCATAAAATTCTCTATACATTCTATCTCACAATTAACATCTGCTTTGCCGTGTTGTTATCTGTTTTTAAAGCAACAATATAGATTCCGGCAGGCAGGGTATGGGCGTGGATGAAGTAATTCGATGTTCCTTTTGGCAGATATCCTTCAAAGATATTTTCCACCCTGTTGCCGATAATATCATACAATTGGATGCTTGCTTTCAGGGTTTTATTGGTTTTCACCGGAATGCATGTAACAGCCGAAGCCGGATTGGGATATACCGGCAATAATTCCAGTACGGTTGGCAGGGTATTTTCATCTACAAAGGTATAGGTAGAGATATTGAACTTCCAGAAACCTTCGGGTGCGGTAATAGGTCGCTGCAAGGTTTTTCCGCTATTGGCGGTGGCATCAATGTAATATTTTATGGTATCCCCGGAGCTTTGCTGGGGGATGCTTCCTGTCCAGATATGGTTGATAGTATCTGTCAATGTCATATTCGCCGAAGAAAATGTTTGGCTGGTATCTATACGGTAATAAACCTTTGCCTGAGAAATGCCGCTTCTGTGCATAATTTTGGCATTGATCTGATAGGATGAAATATTGGAGGTGGTATCCGGATAGGCCTGGTGGGAGATCAGCAGGGGGTCAGGCACACCAACCGAATGGGTGATGCAATGGATGGCTCCGCTGGCAGGAATGATACTGTTTGAATTTATAGGAATAATTTTGTAACCCGGCATATTTTCTTCGAGTATGCGGATGGCTGTTGTGTCGTATTGTTGGTAATAGGTTGGCAACAAATAGGTTTTGTTGGCGAACACACCGTTTGAATATGTTCTGTAATAGGCTGAAGGCGCGTAACTACCGCTGGTACTTGGAGGCATGGGTATACGTACTATTTTGTATGGGGTTCCATATACAGAATTGTAATTGGACAGGATATATTGCAGATTGGCTTCAATCTGTGGCCCATCAGAAGTACCTGCCGGAAATTCCCCCACAAGTAAGGTTTCTTCGTCCAGCAATTTCATATGCATATCGATATGGTGGATGCCGTCGTAAGGAAGGTTGGTCAGTTTGATATAGCGCTCAATGCCCATAAACATTTTCATAATGCTGTCTATCATAGCAGTGGAGAGACTTTGGTTTTCATCCAAAATGAGTTTTTCTGAGAATGCTGTTCCGAAACCATCGCTGAAATAATTCCCGCCTGTGTGCACCAGTGCCCAGGGATTGGTTGTTGTTTCATACATATCTAGTCCGAAATAATTGGCAATGCTTGCAGGTATTGCGTCATCCTGCGGACGGGGACGGTTATAAATCCAGTCGACAATGATCAGGGTGTCTACATCATTGATATAAACGCTGTTTGGGCCGTAATCCCTTATCCAAACAGAATTGCTGCTTACAATATTAAATATCACATTGGTGAGGGGAACATTGTAACTGCTTAGGCTGCTTTTTACCGAATTAGAATCAGTGCAATTGATCAGCACCAGGCATTCTTCCTGGGCAGCATCTATTATTTCAGCCAGTTCAGGATAATAGCTTCTCCATGTAATGGTAAGTGCTTGTATTTCTTCCCATTCGGCCATGTTTCTCAGTATGCCGTTGGGCGGGCTTGTGTAAGCCCGACTGGAAATGTTTTGCAGGTATTGCGGCATCAGGCTTTTTTCTTTTTCCGTCATATAAGCCGGCAGCTCCTGTGTATACGTGAAAAGCGGTAAGCAAAGGAAAATTATGCTCACGAGATAGAGGCTGAGATTCTTCATAACAGGATTTTTGTGCAAAGATAATAAGATTAGCTGTGCGTGGTTGATCTATGCAAAAACATCGTATTTCTTGCTATCCCCGGTACGCATTTGTATCCAAACCAGGTTTTTGTGGATGTTGTTGGCACTGAGGTTTGTTAGCAAGACTTATGCTAATTTGGCTCAAACTTAGAATGGGTATATCCACCCTTTTGATAAAAGCTTTCCCCTTGTTTGAGTATGCGGTAGATTTTGTCTTTGGATGTGCAGGAGGGTTTGCTTTCGATTAGGTTCATGTCTTCCAGTATGTCGAGGTATTCAGCAAGTTTTCGTTCATTCTGATGAATTTCCAGGGCGAGGGTTTTTGTGGCTTCATCATCGGCCCTGACACTGTAAACATACAATTGGGCCATTACATTAAAGAAATCAAGTTCTTTATGGATAAGAAAGAATTTAAGTAAAAAGTCTAATATTGGAAAATCCTTTTGAGAAATAGACATGCTGTTGAGTTATGATGTTCCTGGCTGTAAGGATCAGAAAATATTTCCGTGTGTAAATCCACCTTTGCCCATAAAGGCAACCCCCCTGGAAGTTATTTTATGATTTATCCTGACAAAGTTGGCAGAGAAAAACTGTTTTATTAAACCATTTTTCTCCAGATGTCTGAGAAGTCCGCGCAGCTTAGCTTCGTCTTTCCAAAGTTTGTTAGCATAGTTAGGTTTTCCTTTCAGCATGGCCATTTGGTGGGCAGCAACTAAGCGGCCCTGAACGAAGAAAGGCTCGTCATCTTTATATTCCATAAAAAGATGCATGAGGAAACTGAGTTCGTTTACGTCAGTGTTCTTGAGTTGTTGTTTAGCTAAGTTGTTCATAGTCTCTTCGGATAATTATCCATTCAATTAATACAAAGTTGGACAATAAGGTAACCCTCACTGAAAAAAAACAATAAAAGTTTTTTGTTTGTCCACAAAATAGCAACATACATCACTATTTTTTTTCCTGACGGCTGTGATAGTGTATTATTGTGGCATACTTTTTAAACTAATCCGGAGGACCAACCAATGAATAATGAAATCAATCTTAATTGCACAGGGATGAAATGCCCCAGGCCTATCATAGAAATAGCCAAGGCCGCAAGAAAACTGAGTCCGGGAGGACTAATACACATTACAGCAGATGATTTGGCATTTGAAAGCGATGTAAATGCATGGGCTGAAAATGTCAATGCCGAAATCATGAAGTTTGAAAAGAATGATGGAAAATATAATGTAAGTATTAAAACCGCCACACTATCATGAGACAGGAAATTAGCTATATTGCTCAGGAAACTCTGGAAGCAAAAATCAACCAGCTTGAAAACAAGTTAAATACCCTTCAGAAAGAAGTTGATAAAGAAAAACGAAACAATGAGGTGAATATCATTTGTTTCAGTGGTAATTATGACAAGCTTTATGCTGCCCTTACCATAGCTAACGGATCCTTAGCCATGGGAATGAATGTGCACTTATTTTTCACCTTCTGGTCGGTTAGTGCATTGAGATGCAGGGACAAAACAAATCCATCCTCTAAAACTTTTCTGCAAAAAATGTTCAATGGTATTCTTCCCTGTGGACTTTCAGCGATGCCTCTTTCCAGATTTAATATGCTGGGAGTGGGAAAGTATTTTATGCGGAAAGTGATGAAAAAGAAGGGCATGGATGATATTGAGGCCCTGTACGATGATGTGAAAGAATTGGGAGGACAGATTCATTTGTGTGACAGCTCTACCGAGCTTTTTGGCCTGAAAGCAGAAGAGCTGATCACGGGTAAAGATACTGATGTTTGCGGTGCAGCAACATTTCTTAATCAGGCTTTTAAAAGTAAAATGGTATTATATATTTAAAATGGAGCTAAACATGAAAGAACAACCAGATACCTTAATAACACTTACAACAGGAAAGCAGGACAGGGGAACACGTGCCACACTGGCCTTTTCATGGGGATGTACTTCCCTGGCAATGGGGCAAAAAGTAGCCATTTTCTTGACAATGGAAGGAACCGTTTGGGCAGCAAAAGGGGCCATGAAAGGAGTAACTGTTGGAGGTTTTGAATCCCTTGATGCTTACCTGGAACAGTTTATCAGCCTTGGTGGTGAATTGCTGGTATGTGCTCCCTGCACAGAATATTATTGCGCATTTGATAATGCTAAAACGAAAGCTGCCCTGGTAGATGGTGCCGCTCTTACCGGATTGGCTACCATCGTATCTAAAATTGGACAAAAAACAAAAACAGTGACCTTTTGATATGCATAAAAATATCGCCGGAAATAATAGTAAGAATTGTGATCATAAAGATCCGTTGATCTGTAATGCTGATGAATTACAGAATAACCTCATAAAGATCCGTGAAGATTATTCTGCACTTGAGGAAAGCTATATGGACATAAAATCCAGATATGCATTGTGGGAATCAGATCATGTAGACCTGATGAAGCTCAACAAGAGATTGGCAAAAGTGAATGCTGAATCAGCAGAGCTGATGGCTGAGCTCGAAAATAAAAATGAAGAATTAACGGAGTTAAATGAACGCCTGGCAGAAGCAAATGCAGTATCAGCGGAGTTGATGATGGAACTGGAAGGTAAGAATGAAAACCTTACAAAAACAAATAAAGAACTTGCGCGGGCCAATGCACATGCAGCTGAATTAATGGCCATCATTGAGATCAAAGAAGATGAAATTCAGAAACTGAACAGGGCCTTGTCCAGGGCCAATGCTTTAGGAGCAGAATTGGTAGCTGAAAGAGAAATTGCTCTGGATGAACTTAAAGAGGCGAATGCAAGCTTAAGACAGGAAATTAAAAACCGCCGGAAAGCCGAGGAAAAAATTCAGGAGGAAGCAGCCAAATTGTCGGCCATGATTTCGGGTATGGAAGAAGGGGTGATACTTGCAGATAAAAGAAATAAAGTTATTGAGGTAAATGATTATTTCCTGGATATTTTTAAACTAAAGAAAAAAGAACTTCTTGATCAGCCTCTGTGGAACATAAAAACAGGCCTTTCACGCCAGGAACTTTATAATGCAATAAAGGATTTTAAAGATCAAAAAGAGACTGAAGCCCTTGATATACAGGTTGCAATCGGGAAGATGGAGTTTATTTACCGCATACAGCCGGTCTACCAGGATGATCAATACCATGGAGTCATTATTAATTTGATTGATGTTACAGAGCTGGTGCATGCACGGAAAAAAGCCCTTGATGCCAGCAAAGCAAAAGGTGATTTTCTGGCCAATATGAGCCATGAGATACGTACACCCATGAATGCCATAATAGGTATGACCGGACTGCTTCAGGATACAGAATTAAGCCCTGAACAGAAGGAATACACGGATTCTGTACGTATCGGAGGAAATGCTCTGTTGGCAATTATCAATGATATCCTGGATTTCTCTAAAATTGAATCAGGTAAGCTGGAAATAGAAAATCAACCCTTTAACTTGAGGGAATGCCTTGAAGAATGCATCGACCTGCATGCGGGTAAAGTTTCTCAGAAAAACCTTGACCTGGCATACTGCCTGGAGAAAGAGGTTCCACAGTACATTAATGGTGATGTTACCCGCCTGAAACAGATCATTATTAATTTGCTGAGCAATGCAGTGAAATTTACCGAGTACGGTGAAATTACCCTGAGAGTGAAATCTATCTCTAAAGCAGGAAATGAGGATCTCAATCTTGTTTTTGAAGTAAAAGATACCGGAATAGGTATTCCCAAATCACGCCTAAACCGATTGTTTAAATCTTTCTCCCAGGCTGAAGCATCCACAACCAGAAAATACGGAGGGACAGGCCTTGGCCTGGCTATCAGTAAAAAATTGTGTGAACTCATGGGAGGTAAAATGTGGGTGAAAAGCGCCGTAGGTGTGGGCACTGCTTTTTATTTTTCTGTTAAAACACAAAAAGCTAAACTCCAACATACCAATGCGGAGAGCATGAAAGAAAACCTTGGTGGCAAAAGGATTCTGATTGTTGATGACAATGAAACCAACAGGCAAATCCTCAGCTTACAATCAAAAGCCTGGGGCATGAAATGCTCTGTTACAGCTTCTGCTGTTGAGACCCTTAATTATCTGGATGATAAGCCTGAACTGGATATTGCCATTCTGGATATGCATATGCCGGGAATGGACGGCCTTGACCTTGCAAGGGAAATTCGAGAGATCTACAAATATAAATATTTACCACTGGTTATCCTGACCTCTTTGGGTTGGAAAAAAACAGATAAAGCCAGAGAATTAGATGATATCTTCTATCTGACTAAACCAGTGAAACAAAGTCAATTACAAATGATACTCAACAATGTTTTTAATGGTAATCCTGCTGTTCATCAAAAGAAAGCAGAAACAAAAATTTTTGATCATGAATTAAGTCAACGCCTGCCGTTGAAAATCCTTGTGGCTGAAGATAACACCATCAATCAGAAATTGATTCAGCAAATTCTCAAGAAACTGGGTTACGCCCCGGAATTGGTGAATAATGGTAAAGACGTTATCAGCCGATTGGAGGAGGAAAATTTTGACCTGGTGCTGATGGATATGCAGATGCCCACAATGGATGGCCTCACTGCTACCCGGAATATCCGTAAGATGAATTTCAGTCAGAAGGATATATATATTATTGCCATGACAGCCAATGCTACTGAAAAAGACCGGCAGGATTGCCTGGAATCCGGCATGAATGATTACCTAAGTAAACCCCTTAAGGTAGAAGCCCTGATAAAAGCTCTTCAGGGTAGCGTCACTGCCTAAGCCTTGAACTTCTTTTCGCCTGGGTTGTTGCTTTTTTATTGTAATTTGCAGAATCAGAGGATAAATGTCGTCTGAAGCAATAAGTTAGTATTAAAAAACTCTAATTGAAAAGAATATGAAAGGAAAGATTTCCATTCTGATTGCTGTTATTGTTATTGTTCTGGGATATATTATTATGAAGGTGTTGGGGTCTTCTAAAGAGGAAAACAATAAGCAGCGCGATTACAAATCACTAAAATATGTGAAGGTAGCTGCAGTTGAATATACGGATATTCCCACAAAAATTATTGCTTACGGAAGATTGCATGCCCTGAATCAACTTGATCTTATTTCAGAAGTCAGCGGAAAAATCTTAAACAGCGGCAAGGAATTTCGTGAAGGAACGTATATAGAAAAAGGACAATTTATTTTAAAGCTCGACGATAAAGATGCCCGCATGAACCTGTATTCGCTGAGAAGTAATTTTATTTCTTCATTGGTAAATTTATTGCCCGACATGAAATCAGATTATCCGGAAGCCTTTCCCAAATGGAAAGCATATCTTGATGCTTTTGAGATTGAAAATACCAGTCCTGAATTACCGGCAGTGAATTCGGAAACGGTGAAATATTTCCTGGCATCCCGCCAGATATTTGCGGCATATTATTCCATTAAGAATGCAGAAAACCAACTGGCAAAATACAGTTTTATCGCACCTTTTAACGGGCTGATCAGCAGCACAAATACCGATCCGGGGAGCATGGTTATGCCTGGTCAGGCCCTGGGGGAATTTAAAGGGATAGATGTACACGAGCTTCAGGTAGCCATAGATGACCAGGATGCAGCATATGTTGCTGTAAACGATAAAGTAGATATAGTTTCTGAGGATATGGAAGGTGAGTGGAAAGGAAGGGTAAGCCGGATCAATGCCACCCTGGATCCTTCTTCCCAGACTATTGATGTCTTTATTACTCTGCAGGGAAAGGAGCTAAGCGATGGCATGTACATGAAAGCCATTATTCACGGGGAAGATATGAATAATCTTTTTGCTGTACCCCGCGAAGCACTCCTGGATCAAAACCATGTATATGTTTTGCAGGACAGTTCGTTGACTAAAAAAGAAGTGAACGTGATCCGCAAGGACGAGGAAAGGGCATATATTAGCGGAATCACAATCAACAGCCTTGTGGTTACCGAACCCCTCATCAATGTCAACCCCGACCTCATTGTAAAAGCTGTTGAGAAGAAAAAGATCAAGTAGCAGTCATTCAACTGAAAGCACTCAATTATGCAAAACATAATCAAATTTTTATTAAAATATCCTCTTTGGGATAAGATGATCATGATTATCCTTATCGTTTTTGGTGTCTTTTCCGTGCTGAGCTTAACATCTTCTTTTTTCCCGGAAAGGGATTCGCGAAATATCAGCATTCAACTTATGTATCCGGGTGCTTCACCGGAAGAAATTGAGGAGGGAGCTGTTCTTAAAATCGAGGAAAATATTCGTGGTATTGAGGGAATAGAAAGGTTTACATCTGCTTCTATGGAGAATACGGCTACCATTACTGTGGAAGTTTTTAGAAACTATGATGTGGACGAAGTATTGCAGGATGTGAAGAATGCCGTAAACAGCATTAATTCCTTCCCGGTGGATATGGAATCTCCCGTTATTTTTAAGGCACGTCAATTCGATATGGGCATCAGTTTCTCCCTCTCAGGGGATGTTGACCTGCTTACCCTGAAAAAAACTGCCGAACAGGTGGAGGATGATCTGATTGCTATTGATGGAATATCCCAGATTGAGATCAGCGGATACCCTGAACAGGAAATCGTAGTTTATGTGGATGAGGAAAACCTGAGAAACTATGAGCTGAATTTTGATGATATTGCCAATGCTATCCGCAATGCTAACCTGGAAATTACCTCCGGGAATATTCGTACTGATAATGAAGAGTTGCTGATAAAATTCAAATCCAAGGAATATTATGCTAAAGGATTTGAAGATATTGTGGTTCGATCAAATGATGGCAAAACGATACGCTTGTCAGATGTGGCAACGCTTAGAGATAAATGGGAAGAAGATCCCGAAAGAAGCTACCTCAATGGCAAACCGGGTGTGATGGTCGCGGTTAATAAAACCATTGATGAAGATATTTTGCAAATTGCTGAAGAAGTTAAAAAATATATTGAAAATTTTAATAAAAATAACAAAATAATACAGGCCCATATCATTTTTGATGCCACCAAACCTCTTAAGGACAGGATTTTTCTTTTGATGAAGAATGGTATGATCGGATTTGTGCTCGTTCTGATTGCCCTGACATTCTTTATTAATCTCCGCCTGGCATTCTGGGTTGCTGTTGCCATACCCCTGTCGTTTGCAGGGATGTTTATACTGGCACCCCTCTCAGGCATTACCATTAATGTGATCTCCCTTTTCGGAATGATCATCGTGGTGGGTATATTGGTGGATGATGGCATTATCATCGGAGAAAATATTTACCAGCATTTTGAAAAAGGAAAGGCGCCAGGCAGGGCTGTGATTGATGGTACTATGGAAGTTTTGCCATCAGTTTTTGCTGCCATAGTAACTACCATGATTGCTTTTCTGCCCTTTTATTTCCTTGATGGTCGTATGGGCGATTTTATGCGGGATATGGCTTTTGTGGTGATCGTAACCATTGCAATGTCCCTTCTGGAGGGAGCTACCTTGTTGCCTGTGCACATTGCTCATGGTGGGGCTTTGCGGGATTTTAAGAAGAAAACACGATTTAGAAAAATAACAGACAGATACCTCCAGGCCGGAAGAGAACGGCTTTTTGCGCCCTCCCTGCGTTATTTTCTGAAAAACAAGTTGCTAATCCTTGCTATTGTTGCAGCTACAGTAATGATTACCCTGGGAGCATTTAAAGGGAGTATTATTAAAACAACGTATTTCCCTTATATCGACAGCGATATTGTGAATATCGAAATCATTATGAAGCCCGGTACCCGTGAGAACATTACAAAAAGTGTTTTGGACAGGATCGAACAGGCTGCATGGGACGTGAATAAAGAGTTGAAAGAAAGCAATAACGGGTTTCTTCCTATAACAGATATAAAGAAGGATATTTCAAAGGGAAGGGGAGCCCATACCGGGTTTTTGCAGATAATAATGCAACAGGGCGAAGATCGCAGCCTGGAGAGTTATGTGGTTGCCAATGCTATACGTGAAAAAGTGGGGCCAATTTACGGAGCTGAGCAGGTATCCTTTGGGGGCGGGTCTTTTCATTTTGGAAAACCAGTTTCCATATCTCTCGTCAGTGCTGACCTGAATGAATTGCATGCAGCGAAAAATGAGCTGGAACAAAGCCTCAATACGCTGGAAGAATTAAAAGATATTGTTGATAATGATATGGTTGGACTTCGGGAAGTAAATCTTGAGTTGAAAGAAAAAGCATATCTTTTAGGCCTTACACGGGCTGAAATTGCCAGGCAGATCCGGCAGGGGTTCTTTGGTGAAGAGGTGCAGCGTATTCAGAGAGGAAGGGATGAGGTTAAAGTATGGGTGAGGTATTCTGATGAAGGCCGGTCTTCAGTGAACAAACTGGAGAATATGCGCATCCGTATGATGAACGGCAATGAATTTCCGCTTTCGGAATTGGTTGATTACTCAATCAGCAGAAGTTCTGCAGTTATCAATCATCTGAATGGGAAAAGGGTGATCAGGGTGGATGCAGATGTTACCGATCAACGCATTGAAATGCCGGCACTATCGGAACGCATAAACAGAATAATTTTAGCTCCTTTACTGGCAAAATACCCTACGGTTAGTACAACAGATGATGGACAAAAGCGAGAAATTAACAAGACAATGAAATCATCGCGTAAGATCATTCCTATCGCCTTGTTGGGAATGTTGATCGTTATTGTTCTTTCCTTTCGCTCCTTCTGGCAGGCCCTGCTGGTATTTATCCTTATTCCGCTTGGACTGATCGGTGCCTCCTGGGGCCATTTTCTTTTTGATATGCCGGTGAGCATGATGTCATATTATGGTATTATTGCCCTTATGGGGATTATTGTAAATGATTCTATTGTTTTCGTGAATGCCATTAACATTAATTTGAAAGCAGGGCTGAAATTTGAAGATGCCGTGTATGAGGCCGGTTTGTCGAGGTTCAGGCCCATATTACTAACTACATTTACTACTTTTTTCGGACTGGCTCCCCTCATTTTTGAAACCAGCCGGCAGGCCCAGTTTTTAATTCCCATGGCGATTTCTGTTGCTTATGGATTGTTGTTTGCTACATTTCTTATCCTTATCGTTCTGCCGGTAATGGTAATCGTGCTGAATTACGTTAGGCGATATTTTTATTTCTTCTGGAATGGAGTATATCCTGAACCGGAAGTTGTTGAACCTGCCGTAAGAGAAATAAAACGAATTAATGCTATGAAGGATGATGTTCCTCAAAAAGTATAAATGCAAGAAAGTATAAGATGATGATAATGAAAAACTGGAAATATTTGCTTATCCTGTTGATCTTAATTTCACATGGTGAAAGCCGTTGCCAGGAAATCCTTAATCTGGATGATGCAGTAAAAATTACACTGGAAAACAATTATGCCATACGTATTGTGAGGAAAACGGCTGAAATCGCAAAGAATTCGAACCACCCGGGAAATGCTGGCATGTTACCTGTTTTAAATGCCAGTGGCTCGTACAATGGTACATCCAATGATATAAATATGGAGTTTGCCAGCGGAGATAAAATTGAACAGGCCAACAACAGGTCTGCAACTTCTAATGCAGGTGTAGAAATGAGCTGGACCCTTTTCAACGGATTTGGCATGTTTTATACATACCGGAAACTGGAAGTTTTGGAAAATCTGAGCGACATTGAAGCACAGATCCTTATAGAAAATACCCTGAGTAAGCTTATTACTGCCTGGTTTGAAGCAGCACGCCTGCAGGAAGAACTGATTGCCCTGGAAGGGAATATAAGGATTTCATCGGAGCGTTTAAAACGCATAAAAGACCGCATTGAATTTGGTGCCGGTTTAAAAATAGATGCATTAAATGCAAGCGTGGATATGAACAGGGATAGTTCGGCCTATCTCCAGAAAAGACTGGCCTATGAAAATGTACTAAGGAACCTGAACTTTATTATGGGTCGGGATGCTAATGAAGAATTTAGCCTTGCATATGAAAAGAAACTTCCTGAAATTATGCTGCCTGTTGCTTATCATCAAATGGCAAATGAAAGCAACTCATCCATTAACCAGGCGATGTCCAATAAACAAATCAGCCTTTTGGAATATAAGGAAATCAAAGCCACTCGTTATCCGGTTATTGCCTGGAATTCTTCCTGGTCGTATAGTAAATCAGAGGCTGAAGCAGGATTTTTTCTTACAAATGAAAGCATCGGATTAACCACCGGATTGTCAGCATCTGTATCCCTTTTCGATGGTTTCCGAAAAAATATCCAGCAACAGAATGCCCGCCTGCATATGGAAATTGCAGAAATACAATACCAGGAAATAAAGGAAGAAGTGAAGATGGCTATTAACAATGCCTATTCTAATTATGAGGAGCGTATGAAAATTTATAAGCTTGAAGAAAAAAATATTGAAACAGCTTCTCAAAACTTTATTCGCTCTAACGACTTATACAAGCTTGGGCAAATAACATCCACAGAACTTCGTGAAGCCCAGCTGAATTTGTTAACTGCGAAAAACAGCATGAATAATGCCTTCTTTCAGCTGAAACTCGCCGAAACAGAATTGAAGCTAATAAGCGGGAGCTTGCTGAATTAATATATCCCCCATTATAGTTTATGGATGGGATTAATGAATAGGGTGTATTATAATTTACCGTATAATAAACTTCAGACTTTGTTTTGATGTCTGGCTTTCAATTGTTAGCATATAAAATCCGGCACGAATGTTTTCCAAAAGGATTTCCTGCTGATAATCACTGCTTACGCCATTTAGAACTTCTGAATACACTATTCGTCCGTGAATGTCGTAAATATTTATCAGGTAGCTATTGTTCCAGGCGTCATTGAAAAGTATGGTAAACTCACCATTATTTGGATTCGGGTACAGGCTTACGCTAAAGGTATTCATCCATTCTTCTATACCGGTACAGGCATCGAAAGTGATAAGCGCTGAATCTTTGGCGACACATCCGTCTTTTGTCACAATTACCCAGTAATCCGTAGCTCCCAGATTTCCCGGATCAGAAGTGGCAAAAATAACCCTGCTTGTTTCTCCTGTCGACCACAGGTAGTTGTCCTGACCGGGGCCGGCATCCATCCTTATACTATCATAGTAACATATAGTTGAATCCGGACCTATATTAGCATTTGGTTGAGCAAATACATTGACACTGACGGTATCAAGACTTATACAACCTATGCTATCGGTTGTTTCAAGGATATAGTCTCCGCTAATTGAGGCAACTATAACAGTAGAGTCTGCCTGAGGAATAGGGTTCACATTGAAATACCATTGATATATATAAGTTGAATCATAAGTGGCTGAAATGATTACAGAATCACCTGCACAGAATACGGGAGCCTGTGAAGCAGTAAGTATAACAGCAGGACCGTTTAGAACGGTCAGTTCAATGGTTTCGCTTCCGGAACAACCAAAAGGATCTGAATAATCATAGGTGATGCTATGGGTCCCGGGTCCGGCATTTGCCGGGAAGAATTTTTTCCCAGCCATTCCCGGTCCTGAAAACAGGCCTCCCGAGGGAGTCCCTTGCAAATTTACAGGCGGATCATTCGGACAGAAAATGGTATCAGGTGCATTTAAGCCTACGACTGGCAGTGGTCGCACGATTAGATTAACGCTGTCATATTCCATACAGCCATTTACATCTGTTACGGTAAGATAGAAGGTTGTATCGCTTAACGGGCAAACATTGATGGTGTCAGTGTTCTGTCCGGTACTCCATTCATAGGCAACCCCACCACTTGCTATCAGGTTGGTGCAGGAACCGATACAAATAATCGTGTCATTGCCTGCATTTGCAGGTATTGGGGGATAAAAGTTAAACATGGTATTTGTTGAATTTACAACAAACCCACAATTATTGACCGCCCTGACGCGGTATAGTCCGGTATCGGAAACAGTGATTTCATTGGAATCGGCACCAATGATGGGCGCACCGTTGAAAAACCAGGTATATGTCTGGTAAATAGCAGGCACAGAAAGTACAGCAGAATCGCCATTGCAGATGCTAAGGCCTGGGTTTCCGGTGATGACAGGAGCCGGATCACAAACTTTGAAAACAGCTTTCCAGCCGCTGTCAGTAAGGGCGCCGTCGGATGTAAAATGAACCAGCATGCTGCTGTCAGAGGATGAAACAACAGGCGGGAGGGTGCTTCCTGAGTAGCTGCCTATTAAGGGGGCATTGGTGGTTGTACCATCATAGATATCTACAAAATCATACCCGGATTCGGTTTGAAATTCTAAGAATTCCAGCGTTACTGATGAAGCTCCGGCAGGTTGAATCAACCATTTACAATCGGCATAACTTGAATAATCCACACCCGGGCCGCTGCCGTCGGAAATGGTATCTGTTTGGGATGTAAGCACACTTAATCCGGAACATGGCAGGCCCGGCATGGTAGCTGTATAGGATATGGTAAATCCACCGGCATTTCCGGCAGCATCACTGTAGAAATAAATAAAGGCCGCTGTATCAGTAGTAATGAGGGTTGGCGGTATGGTGTTTCCTGAATAGGCTCCTATAAGCGGACTTAGAGAGCTGGAGCCATCGTAAATATAGATACTGTCGCCACTGGCAAGATCCAGTGAATCAAAGGTGATGGCAATGCTGGTTGCTCCCGGCGGACTGATCAGCCACAGGCAGTTTGAATTGGCCATGTAATTACCGGTGCCGCTGCCGTCTTCAAATGATGTAGAAGGGGCTATCAATGTTGTCAATCCGGAACAGCCTCCGCTAGAAGGTTTGAGCCCGAAAATAGCTGACTGGTCAACAGAAAAGTTTAAACCACCCGGATTCAGGCTGTTCAGGTAAAAATAACCATCATGTGAGCCTCCCCAGCCCCAGTTAAAATGAAAGAAGTCGAGGCCCTGGTAGCCGTCGCAAACAAAAGCATGTCCTGCTGAACCGCTGCCTACATAAAACAACGGACGTGCAGAATCAAGCTCCATCCTAAGCAAAGCATTCCAGATTGTGTCTGTGAATAATTGCTTTGCCAGCAATTGTGTAGAAGAAGCATATTTGAAATAAGTTTTAAAGGCATCTACCGGAAAACCTGCCCCGGATGCGGAAGGACTGTAATCCATCTCAACAGAAACACCGCAATGATATATCAGGCGGGCTACTTCAGGTGCATAAGTTGTTACCGTATCCGGCATGGCTGCATAGTTGTAACTGGTGTTGCCAAAATCAGCACTTAATGTACCATAGGTAGGGTGATTATAAGAATGGGTTCCTGTTCCCTGTATGGGATGCTGGTGATAATTCATGACTTGTGCCATGGCTGTAGCCACACAGCCTGTAACAACATGTCCGCACGGCCCGGAGGCATCTGCCGGACAGCTGTCGTTAAAATAACAGCCCTGGTTCCAGACACTGGTAAGTAAGGGCGTTACATTTAGTAAGCCGGCAAGCTGCGAAGAAAAGGATGGAGAAGAATAATGTTGCCAGGTATTGACGATATAGCCTGTAGCCGGAATATTGTTTTGAATAACTTCCTGTATCTGTTTTTTGTAATTGACTTCCATTCCTTCAAGTGCAGGGGGTTTATTTACATCGGGATAATCACTGTGGAATGAATATGCCAGCACCGGATAAACCTCATCCCGCGCAGCAACCATAATATAACCTCCGGTATTCATGTTGAAAATGTAGTAAAGGGATTGTCCGTTCTCAGAGATGATGTATTCTGATTGCACGCTTAGGGTGAAATCCTGCGGCAATTGTTGGTATTGACTAAGCCGTTCCTGATAAAAATTTAAGGCAAGTTGACGACTCTGTTGAATGGGCACTTCATCAGCAAAAAGGGGCGCAATGAACATCCACATGATCATTGTCAGCAATGTAATTCTGGAATTCATATGTTTTGTTTTGGAATTTTTCATAAAAAAAAGGTAAATTTTTTGTGAATTTACTTTTTTTTTCAATTCAATGAAAGAATTTTAACAAACTAATTAACAATGAAGTGTTTATATTCTGAAAACATCTCAAATGTGATTTTCACAAAATAGAGTCCTTTTTCAAGCTGCGGATAGGCTAAATCTGTAACAAATAACTCCTGTGTTTTATTTTCCAGGCGTTGATCAATAATCCGTCCGTTTATATCTGTTACTTCTATGACCAATTTTCCGGTAAAGGTGTTTTCCATCTGCAATGTAAACCTGCCATTATTCGGATTGGGAAATACGCTGATTTCAGCAGCTAATTTCTGTTCATCCAATCCGGCTACATCTGAAGTATAGGTTGCTTCCCATCCTTCATAGGAGGTTTGGTAATTGGATGTAAAATAGATCAGCATGGTATTGCCGCTGGATATGAGTTGTGATGGCAGGTTGCTTCCGGAAAATGTTCCCAGCAGCGGGGAAGAAGTATTGTTTCCGTCATAGACTTTTAGAAAGTCTCCGCCCTGTTCCAGTTTAAATTCAGAAAAATCAAGCTGAATATAACTGGCTCCGGAAACATTGATGCTCCATTTACAATCAGCGTTATCCAGGTAATTGTAAGGACCGCTGCCATCTGAAATTGCACCGGATGCTGCTGTTAATGTAGTTAAACCTGAACAATAGGTTGGTGGATTATTGGAATAAATCAGTTCCCATCCGCCGGCATTTCCGCTACCGTTGGAAGTAAAGTGCACAAGTACGGAACCTCCGGTAGAATAAAGGGTTGAAGGGATATTGTTTCCGCTCAAGCTTCCCAGTAAATTTGCGGAGGTTGTGGCCCCGTCATATACCTTTACAAAATCAACACCATTTTCAAGGTCCATTTTTGAGAAATCGATGCTGATGGGATTGTTTACACCCGGTTGGATCAACCATTTGCAATCAGCATTATTGATATAGTTAGCATCTCCACTGCCGTCATCGAATGTACCTGTATTGGCATACATCATATTTGTTCCGGAACAGCTTCCCTGTGGAGGTTCTATTCCGATGATCATTTCTTGTCCGCTGTTAAAATTGGAAGTACCCGGTGTTAAGTTGCTCAGGTAAAAGTAACCATTACTGCTGCCGGCCCATCCCCAGTCGATATGGAAATAATTGGTTCCCTGGTAACCGTCCAGAATAAAGGCATGTCCTGCTCCGCCTCCGATGGGTGCTCCTGCGTAAATTATGGGACGGCTGTTATCCAGTTCGTACTTTATGATCTGTTCCCAATGGGCGTCTGAATAAATCGTTTTTACAAGGTACTGGGTGCTTACAGCATATGAGAAGTAGTTTCTCAGGGCTGTAGCTGCATCAGCCGTATTGGCACCTGAACCTGCTGCGTCATAGTTCATGTTTACGGAAATACCGCAATGATACATCAGTTGCGCAACAGCATCTTTCTCTGCCTGGCTGCAGGCAAAAGACAGGGTGTCAGGCATATTGTTCCAGTTGTAAGTTGTATTTCCGAAATTCGCGGATAGTTGCCCGTATTTGGAATGATTGTAGGAGTGGCTTCCGGAACCACTGACAGGATAAGAATGAAACCGCATGATCTGGGCCATGGACGTGGCAATACATCCGGTAGGAGTGTGTAAACACGGGCCATTTATGTCATACGGACACATTTCGTTGTAAAAGCATTCCTGCGACCACGTGGTGCTCAATAAAGGAGAGACGCTGCGCTGATCAAATTTCTGATCTTCCAGCAGAGAAACAGGAAAATCCCAATACTCATTTATTTTTTGATCCATATGATCTCCGGGATGCTTATTTTGATTGGCATAATTAATAAGCATGTTTTCAAGGGAGACCGGCATGGATATAGTATCAAAATTTCCGGAATTATTATATCCTAACAATGGCCATGTGTTACTTTTCGCAGATAATAGCATCCATCCCTGATTATCGCTTACATTAACAATATATATCAGGTTTTCATTTGCCTCCCGGATAACATCGGTTTTTAAGCGCAGGTTTCGGAAGTTGATGTGTTTATATGCAGGATGGTGTGAGATAATTTCACGGGCATAGTTTTTTGCTTCGGTTTCATTAGCTAACTGCGCAGAAGTAGTAAATGATATACATATTGCAAACAGCAGGAAGAGTAACTTTTTCATAAGATCAGACAAAGGTTTTGTGTTAGTGTCGGGCAAAATTATAATTTCCCAACGTATCCATTGCAATAATTGTCAAAGATTTTTCATTCTGAAAAATTCACGGGTAACTATTTCAACCATGAACAAAACTGATTTACAAGCGAATCGTAAGCTGAGTGTATTGCGGGTTTTCGTTTTTATTGTTTCATAAATTTCATCATACGGTTTTCGCCCTGGCAGCTCAAATGTAAAAAGTAAACTCCCTGTTGCAAATCATTCAGGTTCAGATTGAACTCCTGTTGTTGTTGATTCTTTGTAAAAATTGCAGCAAGAATATTTCTGCCACTTAGGTCGTTTATGTCGCATTGCATTTCTCCCCGTAGATCACTTTGCATTTTTATATTTAACATGTCCTTCACCGGATTGGGATAAAGCAGAATATTTAGATCTATTTCATTTTCAGCGATTTCCGTATTAGAGGTAGAAGTATATGTGGCTGACCATCCTCCTCCGGTTACATATTCATCCGACTTAAAATGCAGCAACATGGGTCCTGAAGATGTTTTGGAGGGTGGAATATTTGTCCCGGAGAACATCAGCAGGAGCGGATCGGAGGTTGTTTCCCCGTTGTATATTTTCAATACATCATATCCTAATTCTGTATCAAAAGAAGTAAAGCTGATGCTAACGGATGTACATGCCTGTGGTTTGATCAGCCAGTAGCAATCTGTCATGTTTCCGTAATCACCGGATCCGCTGCCATCGTCAATGGTTGCTGCAGAATCTGTGAGGGTTGTTGTTCCGGAGCATTTTGGGGGCAGGGTATTATAATAGGTGGCTGCCCAGCCGGAAGAACGGATGCTGTCGTTGGTACGGAAACGAATAAACATGCTTCCGCCGCTGGAAACAACATTTGCCGGCACAGTACTTCCTGAAAAACTGCCCAGGAGGGTAGCTGTTGTATCAGCGCCGTCATATACTTCAACCACATCATAGGTGTTTTCGGTATCAAAGGAGCTGAATGATAATATAAGGGCAACGGAACCCGGTGGTTGTATTAGCCACCGGCAATCATTGTTATTGCCATAATCATATATTCCGCTTCCATCGGATATGGTTCCGTATTCTGAAACTTCTGTGCTGAGGCCGGAACAAATTGTATCTATTGGTTTTATTCCAATAATGGCTTCCTGGTTTGCGGTAAAACTAGTGCTGCCCGGACTAAGGGAGGATACATAAAAATATCCGTTATAATAACCGCTCCATCCCCAGTTAAAATGAAAGTGGTTTGTTCCCTGGTATCCGTCACATACAAAGGCATGCCCTCCTGCTGAAGGGTCATCTCCGGCATAATATATTGGCCTGCCTGCATCCAGCTCATTTGCCAGGGTATTTTCCCAGTTGGATGTTGTAAAATATGATTTATAGATGATTTGAGCTGATTCCTGGTAATGAAAATAATTGATGAGGGCATCGCGGGCATTAGCAGACATGGCGCCGGAACCACTGGCCGAATAATACATGTTTACAGAAATGCCGCAATGATAAAGGAGCTGGGCCACATCTGCATTGGCAGTGCTAAGGCTGTTGGGCATATTGCTCCAGGTATAGGTTGTGTTTCCAAAGTTGGCTGATAGGTTGCCGTATCCCGGCATATTATAACTATGGCTTCCGTTTCCCTGCAGGGGATGGCTGTGGTATTTCATGATCTGTCCCATGGCCGTTGCCACACAACCAGCCCATACGTGTCCGCAGGGGCCGTTGCTGTTGCTTGGGCACTGTGCATTATAATAACACCCTTGATCCCATGTAGTGCTCAGCAATGGTGAAACAGAAAGCAGGGAAGATTTTTGACCTGCCGGTTTTTTCCTAAAGTATTCCCAGGCATTTTGTATTCGTTCATCAGCCGGAATTTTATTGCTGATAATGTAGGCTATCTGGTTAGTGTAAATGTTTAATTGGCGGCGAAAAGCCGGAGGTAAATCGGCCGAATCATTATAAATACCCTGAAAACTATAGCCCAGCAGGGGATAGGCCTGATTATCAGCTGCAATCATCAGAAACCCTTTACTATTGCTTTCATTGAAAATATATATCAGGGTATGATTATCGCGTTCAATGACTTTTGGTTTTTCAAAGCGGATCTGGTCATAATCAACTGTAAATTCAAGGGATGCCCGCTCAAACCAGGCATTTTTCGCCACGAGCATGGCGGCTTGCGGATCAACATATTTGGCCTGAAGGCCTGAAAACATGAATAATCCAAGGAAAAGTAAGATGCTGTTTTTCATAGGTTAATAGGTTATTTGTACTAAAAACAATTGCTCAATTCTACAGGTTTTCTTTAAAATATTGTTCTATCTTCCTGTACAGATGCATACGGTCGTACCCACCTACGTTGTGCTCATGGCCCGGATACACAAAATAATCCACCAGCTTGCCTTCATCTATACATTTTTTAATAAACTGCAGGCTGTGCTGCCATACAACAACAGGGTCGTTGGTGCCGTGGATGACCAGGACTTTTCCTTCCAGATTTTCTACGTAGTTCAGTAAATTGGCATTCTCATAACCCTCCGGGTTATCCTGGGGGGTATCCATATAGCGTTCGCCGTACATTACTTCATAATATTTCCAGTCGATAACCGGCCCGCCGGCAACGGCAATCTTAAAAGTGCCCGGATGTTTCAGCATAAGGGAAAGGCTCATAAATCCACCATAACTCCAGCCATCCAGACCGATGCGGTCTTTGTCGATATAATCCAGTGAATGCAGGTATTCAACACCTTTCATTTGATCTTCCAATTCAATGGTACCCATATTCCGGTGTACGCTGCTTTCAAATTCAAATCCACGGTAGGCCGACCCCCTGCTGTCCATAGTGAAAACAATGAAGCCTTCCTGTGCCATATACAACTGAAAAAAATTCGCTCCGCCAAGCCATGAATTGTTCACCAGCTGAACATGAGGCCCTCCGTATACATACATGAAAACAGGATGTTTTTTCTTCGGATCAAAATCCGGGGGTATGATCATGCGGCAATAAAGGTCGGTGCCGTCACCGGCCCTGAGGGTGATTAGTTTTATTTCTCCGGTTTTGTAATCTGTCAAAGGCCTTTTGTCTTTCAGGAATGTTTGTATCCTTTTACCTTTTGCATTGTTAACGACATATTCACCGGAGACATTTTTGCTGCTGTAGGTATCAAGCAGGTATTTGCCATCAGCACTGGGTTGGCCATTGTGAACACCTTCTTCCGGCGTTAATCGGGTAAGGTTCCCTTTCTTAAAATTGTAGCTGTATATGTGTTGTTCGAGCGGGCTTTCTTTCGTTGCTTTGAAAAAGACAGTTTCACCGTCCTTATCAAATCCTGTGAATTCTGTTACCATCCAGTTTCCTTTGGTGAGTTGCTTTATGAGTTTACCCTCGGTATTATACAGGTACATATGGTCGAAACCGTCCCTTTCACTAAACCAGATAAACTGGTCATTATATCCTGGCCTGAAATACAAAGGCTTTTCGGGTTCTACATAGTGTTCATTTTGTTCTTCAAACAATGTTTTCACACGTTCACCGGTAGCTACATTATACTTATTAAGTTTCAGGTGGTTCTGATCGCGGTTAAGTAGTCCGATATAGATATATTTCTCTTCGGGGCCCCAACTAATGGCTGTAAGGTATTGTTCGGAATGTTCTCCGGTGTTAATAAATATGGTTTTATCATCTTTCAGGGAATACACGCCCAGTGTTACTTCTTCACTTTTCATCCCGGCCATGGGATATTTAATGTTGTCAAGTTTTGCGATGCGCTCCGAAAGATCTACAAGAGGATAATCCGTAACCATGGTTTCATCTTTGCGGTAGTAAGCGAGGTAATTTCCTTTCGGTGACCAGAAAATACCTTTGTCGATCCCGAATTCCTGGCGGTGAACATAGTCGGAACCATTCACGATCCCCGGATCCTGGTCATTGGTTACAGCTGTTTCTTTTCCGTCAATATTTACATACAGGTTATTATCGATGGTATAAGCTACGGTTTTATGGGAGGGGCCTATAAAAACGTTTTCTGCATTTTCAGGATATTCACCAAGGATTGTCAGTTTTTTGTCACCACGATCCCAGGCAAGGTATTTGTTTTCGGAAGTAAAATAAAAAACATCTTCATTTATCCATTTAACGGAGGGAAACCGACTGATTTTATTTAATTCCAGTTTTTCTATTTCTTTGTTGATTTCAGAAAGCCTGACGATGGTATCTCCTGTAAAGACTTTTGGTGATCTTTTAACAAGGGAAGCATTGCTGACATAGCAGAAGTTATTGCTGTTACCTATCCATTTATAATTGCTGATATAGTGAGGATAGATGTCGGGATTGGTGAAGAAATCATTTATCGTTAATGTTTTGTCCTGTGCCGATATGGCCAAAGGCATAATGAAAGCCAGGGTTAGAAAGGTTTTAACGTTAAAGAGCTTTTTCATAATTATGAGGTAATTTGTACAATAAGTTAATGTATTAAGAGACTCTGAAAGGCTCATATAAAGCGGATAAAAATAAGGAATTTTGCTATAATGAGGAAACAGCACCATGGATTTCATGGATTAATTCAGGGCTTTTTTCAATGGCATTGCCAATAACGAGAAGGTCTGCACCGGCCTTATAATTTTCGTAAGCTTTTTCCGGGCTTTTAATACCCCCGCCAACAATCAAAGGAACATGAATACTGGCTTTTACGGCCTGTATCATTTCAGCAGAAACCGGGATCTGGGCACCGCTGCCGGCATCGAGATAGATTAATTTGAGACCCAGCATTTCTCCTGCCATAGCTGTACACACAGCTATTTCATTATTATGGTTGGGAATAGGTAAGGCGTTGCTCATATAGGAAGCAGTTGTTTGGCTGCCACTTTCAACTAACATATATCCTGTGGGTAAAATATCCAGTTTGCTGGCCCTGAGATGCGGAGCTGCAACTACGTGTTTGCCGATAAGTAAGTCCGGATTTCTGCCGGAAATAAGGGATAACAGCAAAATGCCGTCAGCCAGAGAGTCAATTTGCATCACATCGCCCGGAAACAAAACAGCCGGAATATCGGAATTTGATTTAATGACTTCCAGGCATTTGCTAAGCTTGTTTTCGGTAAGTAAACTTCCGCCAACAAAAAAATAATCCACTTCCGCACGGATACTAATATCAATAGTGCATTCAAGACTGCTTGTGCTGAACTTATCCGGATCAACGAGCACTGCAAGTTGTTTTCTTTCCTCAGCTATTTTTTGCTGTATAGTAGCGTAAATATCCATACTTCAAAATCTCGTACAATATTAGCAAAAATTTCGATTAAAACTGGTGTAGTATGCTTTAGTTTTGATCAATTAAAGATAAATTAACTTTTTTAACCCGGATAATTCATAAACCTAAATCGTAAAAACCTGAATTATCCTGACGACAAAGAAAAGCTAACAATTTGAGGCACTTCGTTTTTCAAATTGCAAGCTTATCTAAGTCGGGGTTAACCAACATTATTTGAGCACATTATGCCATTTTGTGAAAAATGTAGGTTAAAATACAGCTTTAACGATTTTTTTGATAGTGTCTGATTTACTCATGGTAAAATAATGAAGGGCCGGAACCCCGAATGCCATCAGTTCTTTCGACTGTTTAATACCCCACTCTACGCCCACTTCACTGACTTCTTTGTTGTCTTTGCATTTCTCAACGGCATTAACCAGTTCATCCGGCAGGTCGATATTGAAAACCTGGGGCAGAATAGCCAAATGTCGTTTGGTGGTTATGGGTTTAAGTCCGGGAATAATCGGAACATGAATGTCAGCTTCCCGGCATGCTTTCACAAAATGAATATATTTATCGTTGTCGAAAAACATTTGTGTAACAATATATTCTGCACCGGCATCAATTTTTGCTTTTAAATACTTAATATCGGTTTTCATATTGGGAGCTTCAATATGCTTTTCCGGGTAGCCTGCTACACCAATATTAAATTTGGCAGGTTGTGAGTTTTGCAATTCTTCATCCAGGTATTTTCCCTGGTTCATATCGATAATTTGTTTGATGAGGTCAATTGCAAAAGGATGTCCGCCTTCTTCCGGAAGGAAAAATTTTTCTCCTTTCAGATTATCACCGCGAATAACCAGGATATTTTCTATGCCCAAGAAGCCCAGATCAATCAGTGCATTCTCTGTTTCTTCTTTGGTAAAACCTCCACAAATTATGTGCGGGACAACATCAATATTATACTTGTTATTTATGGCGGCGGATATACCGACAGTGCCCGGACGTTTCTTAATGACCCGAATATCTGAAAGAACACCCCCTCGTTTTTTATACACGATTTCTTCCCGGTGATAGGTGATGTCAATAAATGCAGGATTGAATTCCAGCAAAGGATCTATGGAGTTGTATATTGTTTCAATGCTTGCCCCGCGCAAGGGGGGCAGGATTTCGAATGTAAACAATGTGCTTTTGGATTCTTTTAAGTGTTCAACTACTTTCATCATGTATAATTTAAAACCGGATTGAGGTATTTCTCTGCTTTTTCAAGGGATATGTTTTTTCGCCGGGCGTAATCCAGGGCCTGGTCTTTGCTGATTTTTCCCACGTTAAAATATTGAGATTGCGGATGGGCGAAGTAAAATCCACTAACGGAAGCTGCCGGGTACATGGCAAAATTTTCAGTAAGTTTTATGCCGGTTTTTCCTTCCGGGTCCAGCAAGCGAAACAGGGTTTCTTTTTCTGAATGTTCCGGGCAGGCCGGGTAACCTGGTGCCGGACGTATTCCCCGGTATTTTTCATTTAATATTTCTTCTGTATTCAATGTTTCTTCTGGGGCATATCCCCAATAATCCTTTCTGACATCCCGGTGCATTTTTTCGGCAAAGGCTTCAGCTAGCCTGTCGGCAAGTATTTTCAGCATAATGCTGCTGTAATCATCGTGATCATTTTCATATATTCCGGCCCATTTTCCCAGGTCTAATCCGGCAGTTACACCAAACAAACCCAGGAAATCCATATGCCCGGAATCATGAGGTGCTATGAAATCGGACAGGCATAAATTGGGAAGATTGTTTTCTTTTAGCTCTTGGTTGCGGAGGAAATGAAAGCGTGTCAGGGCATTTTTCCTGTTTTCATCCGCATAAACCGCAACATCATCTCCAAAAGCATTGGCAGGATAAAAAGCTATAGCCCCGTTTGCCTTCAGCATATTTTTTTCAAGGATATTGTCAAGCATAGCTTGTGCATCCTCAAACAGCTTTCTTGCTTCCTTTCCTTTTTTCGGATCTTCAAAAATAGCAGGGTATTTCCCGCTGATTTTCCAGGCATGAAAGAAAAACCTCCAGTCGATAAAATCACGCAAGGCACGGAGCGGATAATTAAGGAAAAACTTTTGTCCTGTAAATGCGGGTCTGGGAACAGGAATTTCTCCCCAACTGAATTTATTTGCCCTTGCTTTTTCAAGGGTAATGTATTCCTTGCCCCCTTTCATACGTGCATGTTTTTCACATAGGGCATTGTATTTTTCATTGCTTTCTTTCACAAAGGCTGCCCGGTTTTCTTTGGATAAGAGACTGGCAACAATCTTTACACATTTTGAAGCATCTCTGACATGTATTACAGGATGATCATAGGCCTGGCGGATTTTAACAGCGGTATGTAATTCAGATGTAGTGGCACCGCCAATAAGCAGGGGCGAAATAAATCCCTGCCGTTGCATTTCTGCGGCTACATATACCATTTCATCCAGTGAAGGTGTGATCAAACCACTCAGGCCAATGATATCAGCATTGATTTTTTTTGCTTTATCGAGGATTTTATCCGATGGTACCATCACGCCCATATCAACCACTTCGTAGTTATTACAGGCAAGCACGACACCCACGATATTTTTACCTATATCGTGTACATCTCCTTTTACCGTTGCCAGCAAAATTTTTCCGGCAGAGCTGCCTGATCCTTTCGCTTTTTCCTTCTCAACAAAGGGCAACAGGTAAGCCACGGCTTTCTTCATGACCCGTGCACTTTTTACTACCTGGGGCAGGAACATTTTTCCTTCACCAAAAAGGTCACCAACGGTGTTCATCCCATCCATAAGCGGCCCTTCAATAACCTCCAGGGCAGTGGGCTTTTGTTGCCGGGCTTCTTCCGTGTCGTTTTCAATAAAATCAGTAATTCCCTTAACCAGTGAATAGGACAGGCGTTCCTGAACATTTTCATTGCGCCAGCTCAGGTCCTGCTTCTTTTCTTTGTATGTTGATGTATGCGTTTCAGCATATTTGATCAATTTTTCTGTGGCATCCACGTGTTTATTTAGCACAACATTTTCGGTGAGTTCCAATAATCGCGCTGGAATTTCGTCATAAACCTGCAACATGCCTGGGTTGACAATGCCCATATCCAGGCCGGCTTTTATGGCGTGATACAGAAATACAGAATGCATAGCTTCCCTGACATCGCTATTGCCTCGGAAAGAAAACGAAAGATTGGATATTCCCCCGCTGGTTTTTGCATGGGGCAGGTTTTCTTTTATCCATTTTACAGCGGTAATAAAATCGACGGCATAATTGTTATGCTCATCCATGCCTGTGGCAATGGCCAGCACATTAGAATCAATAATAATGTCCTGTGGCGGAAAATAAATATTTTCGGTTAGCAGTTTATAGGCTCTTTTGGCAATTTCAATCCGGCGTTTTAAGGTGTCGGCCTGGCCTTTTTCATCGAAGGCCATCACAACGGTGGCTGCGCCGTATCTCTTAATCTTCAGGGCCTTCTCCAGGAAATCTTCTTCTCCTTCTTTGAGGCTGATGGAATTAACAATTGCTTTTCCCTGGATGTGTTGCAGGCCGGCTTCAATGACAGACCATTTGGAGGAATCTATCATAATGGGCACCCTGGCAATATCGGGTTCCGAAGCGATCAGGTTGAGGAATTTTACCATGGCTTTCTTTGCATCTATCATGGCATCATCCATGTTTATGTCGATCACCTGTGCTCCGCCTTCAACCTGGTTTCGGGCAATACTCAGGGCTTCTTCATATTTTTCTTCCATGATGAGCCGTTTGAAGGCCTTTGATCCGGCCACATTGGTCCGTTCCCCAATGTTGATGAAGTTGCTTCCCTGGTAAATCAACAGGGCTTCCAATCCGCTCAATTTCAGATCATGATCTTTCGGTGGTGTTTTGCGAACGTTGGCATTTTTAGCAATGTCAGAGAAAATGCGGATATGATCGGGTGTGGTACCGCAACAACCTCCAATGATGTTGGCGAAACCGTTTTCAAGGAATTCTTCCAGCAATCGTCCCATTTCTTCCGGACTTTGGTCATATTCGCCGAATTGATTGGGCAGGCCGGCATTTGGATATATGCTCACAGGAAAAGCTGCCTTTTCTGACAGTTCCTTAACATACGGCCAAAGTTCCTCTGCTCCCATGGCACAGTTAAACCCAACACTAAGCAGATCCATATGTGAAACAGCATTCAGAAAGGCTTCAACTGTTTGCCCCGATAAAGTTCGCCCGCTTTTATCGGTGATGGTTCCGGAAACCATGACTGCCGTATTTAATTTTCGCTGACGGAGAATGTCATCGATGGCAAACATCGCCGCTTTAGCGTTCAGGGTGTCGAAAATGGTTTCTATCAGTAAAATATCCACTCCTCCGTCAAGGAGTCCTTCAACCTGCGTTTTATAGGTTCTATAAAGCGCATTAAAATCAACCTCCCGATAAGAAGGATCATTGACATTGGGTGAAAGGGATGCAGTCTTATTGGTAGGACCAAGGCTTCCGGCTACAAATCGTGGTTTATCATAATTTTTTTGCGTAATATCAGCAGCGGCTTTACGGGCGATAGTTGCTGACTGATAATTTAATTCATAAACAATGTCTTCAAGTGCATAATCTTTCTGGGAGATGGCATTGGCATTAAATGTATTGGTCTCAATAATGTCTGCTCCTGCTTCCAGGTATTTCCGGTGGATTTCTTCAATGATATGAGGTTGCGTGATCGAGAGCAGGTCGTTGTTTCCTTTGCATAAGGATGTATGATTCTTAAACCGCTCTCCCTTGTAATCTTCTTCGGAAAGCTTGTATTGCTGAATCATAGTCCCCATAGCACCATCAAGCACCAACACTCTTTTTCTCAGAATTTCTGAAAGAACATGTTTTTCTACAGGCATGTTATGGCAGATAAATGTAACGCATATAGTAATATAATTCTATACTCAAACCTACTAAAAAATTTAATAGTAAAAGATAAATGAGTTCGATTTCAATAGCCGCCAGACTCGAGCTACCGGGGGACAACCCTGAACCTTAACCTTTGTAGCTTGAGGCCTTAAACTTGTAACTCCAAAATTCCTATATTTGCAAAAAAATATAATAATTATGGAAAATGCTATCATTGATAAGAATATAAAGTACAAAGTTGCTGATATTAATCTGGCCGAGTGGGGACGTAAAGAAATTGAAATTGCGGAAAAAGAAATGCCCGGATTGATGTCGTTACGGGAAAAGTATGGAGATGAGAAACCCCTGAAGGGTGCCAGGATAAGCGGATCTTTGCATATGACAATACAAACAGCCGTATTGATTGAAACCCTGACGGAATTGGGAGCTGATGTACGATGGGCAAGCTGCAATATTTTTTCTACGCAGGATCATGCTGCTGCAGCTATTGCTGAAACCGGCGTACCTGTTTTTGCCTGGAAGGGCGAAACACTCGAGGAATACTGGTGGTGCACATTGCAGGCTTTAAGTTTTCCCGGGGATAAAGGCCCTGATCTCATCGTAGATGATGGAGGGGATGCTACCCTTATGATTCATAAGGGGTTTAAGATTGAAAAAGATACATCTCTTCTGGATGTAGAAACTGATATTCTTGAAGAAAAAGCTATTTTAAAGATTCTCAGGCAGGCTTATGTTGAGGATCCAAAAAAATGGCACCGTACAGTAAAAGACTGGAAAGGTGTTTCTGAG
>CAZZLL010000002.1:53491-157911 GCA_964654725.1 uncultured Lentimicrobiaceae bacterium
ATGAAAGAAGCAGGGGAGTTGCTGGTGCCTGCTGTCAATGTAAATGACTCCGTTACAAAATCCAAATTTGATAACCTTTATGGTTGCCGGGAATCCCTTGCTGATGGAATAAAAAGGGCAACCGATGTAATGATTGCCGGAAAAGTGGTTGTGGTATTGGGTTATGGTGATGTGGGCAAAGGCTCGGCAAAATCCATGCGCTCATATGGTGCCAGGGTAATTGTTACCGAGATTGATCCCATCTGTGCCCTACAGGCTGCTATGGAAGGCTTTGAGGTAAAAACAATGGAAGAAGCTCTGGATGAAGGAAATATTTTTGTTACCACAACGGGTAATAAGGATGTGATAACTGTTGATCACATGCGAAAGATGAAGGATCAGGCTATTGTATGTAATATCGGGCATTTCGATAATGAGATACAGGTGGATAAATTAAACAGTGCTAAGGACGTTCAACGAATTAATATTAAGCCACAAGTAGATAAATATGTTTTTCCTGAAGGGCATTCTATATTCATGCTTGCTGAAGGCCGGCTTGTAAACCTGGGTTGTGCCACAGGACATCCTTCTTTTGTTATGAGTAACTCATTTACCAATCAGGTGCTGGCACAAATCGATCTGTGGGAAAAGGATTACGAAGTGGCTGTTTATCGTTTACCTAAGTATCTTGATGAAGAAGTGGCCAGACTGCATCTGGAACAACTGGGTGTAAAACTAACCCGGATGACCAGGGAACAAAGCGAATATCTCGGTGTTCCTGCTGAAGGGCCCTATAAGCCGGAGCATTACAGATATTAGTTTCAAGTTTTAAGATACAGAAAAGCCCTGTACAGAAGGAGCCCCTAATCACTATAAATATGCAACATTTGCCCGTCATAGTCGGTGAAGTATTGCTTCAGGCCTATAGTGGCAGGGCCGTTGGTCACAGAACCATCGATGATAAGGAATTTTGAACCGCACACAGAATCAATTAGTGTTAATCCCGACGCTTCAACATCAACAACAGCATCGATGATGTCAGGATCATAAGTGCATGTCCGGTCGAAGGCCACAAACTGATCTATAGCCAGTCGATACACAATAAGGCCTTTGCCGCCGACACCATCGGTCAGATATACCCAGCCTCCCACTGTGTTTAAATCCTGATATTGCGTGGAATTAGGATTGAGAAAAATGTTTATATACTTATAAGGAACAGGATTGTTTTCTTTTTGCTTATCGCATGACAAAAGACTAAATGTAGTAAAAAGGATAATGTAAAATATCATTCGTTTCATAAGGCTTCACTTTATGGGCTAAACGCCCTCATAAAGATAATATTTTTCAGGCATTCCTGTTTTATTTTGAAGGAAATGCAGAAATTTCTGCGTGCTTTATTACTTTAGTAAATTATTATGCTGCCATGAAAATTTCTAAGAACATTGTCATTTATTCATTGATCATTCTTATGCCATTATCGTTTTCCTGCTCTTCTACAGCAAAAATGAAAAGACAGGAAAAGCGCCGGCACAAGAAAAATGAGAAACTTGTTGAAGAGCGCCAGAAAGAAGCTGAAAAACAATACGAGGAAGCCATGAAACGCCACTGGAAAAACCAAACTACCGATACAAAGAAACGCATGAAAAATACAGCCAAACAATCGGAGGGTTTCAAAGACGGCAAAAGGGAATTCTTCCTGGCCAGATGGTGGAAGAATATTTTTGGAGGCAGAAAGTATAAACGTATTCGTCAGAAAGACTTAAAATAAGGTGCTGCTATGTTCAGGCTCAAAACCAGTATTGCTGCCAGCCTGCTATTCCTGATCCTGCTTTATTTCCAGGCAGGTTGCGTTTTTGGGCAGAAAATAAGCAACTTTAAGATTGAGCATATATTTTCAGAAAATGTCAAGCTGGAAAAAGGACTTTCACAGAATTCAATTCATAGCATACTTCAGGATAGCTACGGTTATATCTGGTTTGGAACCTGGGATGGATTGAACCGTTTCGACGGATACAATTTTAATATTTACAGAAAAAATATCGAGCATCCTGAGGAAGGGCTGAGCAGTTCTAATATAACAGCCCTTTTTGAAGATTATTCCGGATTTTTATGGATAGGTACAGGAGAAGGATTGAACTGCCTTGACCGAAAAACCAAGAGAATTAGACAGTTCAAAAGTGGAGGCTCCGGGAATGCGATTGTAAATGATAATATCAATTGTATTGCGCAGGACAGGGATAGCTGCATTTGGATAGGAACTTCGGGGGGATTGAATATGTATGATCCGAAGCGGGATACCTTTTATACGTTTACATCTGATCCTTACGATCTGAGGAGCTTGAGCGATAATGAAATCCGGCATATTTTTTATGACAGATACAGCCATTGTTTATGGATTGCTACGCCACACGGACTTAATCATTTCGACATAAAGGACCAGAAAATCAGGCATTATTTTTTTCGCAAAAATATACCCGGTTCTATCAGCAACAACAGTATCTATCACATTATACGTGGGAGTGACGATTTGTTTTGGATAGCAACAGATGTTGGTCTGAATTCTTTTGATCCGGAAACAGAAATTTTCAGGCAGTATGTTCATGATCCGAGCAACTATAATTCTATTAATGACAATAAAGTAAGATGCCTGTGTGAAGACCGGTTTGGGTTGCTATGGGTGGGAACGGAATCAGGAGGTTTGAACTTGCTGGATAAAGAAAAGGGAATATTCTATCATTTCATGCATGCAGTTAATGACCCCAATACCATTAGCAACAACAGCATACAAAGCATTTATGAAGACCGGTCAGGAATAATCTGGGTAGGAACCCGGTGGCGTGGAGTAAATATGATTGATCGTAAGCTGAACAGGTTTAATCATTACTCTGCTACAACTGACAGCCGTGGATTAAACAACAACCTGATATGGTCAATTTTTGAAGACTCAAAAGGTGTGATTTGGATGGGCACCCTTGGCGGGGGTATTAATTTGATGCAACAATCTACCGGGAAATTCTCTTTCCTCACCACCTCTCCTGAACCCGGTAAAGGCCTTGCCAGTAATAATGTGAGTTGTATTAATGAGGACTTGGAGGGCAATATGTGGATAGGAAGTTTCGACAGAGGATTGGTTAAATATGATCCTGACCTCGACTATTATAAATATTTTCGATTTGATCCTTCCAATGTTATCAGTATCAGTTCTGATAATATCAATGACATTTGTTTTGACAGCTATAATAATATGTGGGTGGCTACCCATAACGGCCTGAATCTTTTCAATGCTGAGGAGGAAAGTTTTACCAGCTTTCATCATCATACGGATGATCTTTACAGCATAAGCGACAATAATGTTGCTTCTGTTTATGAAGATATGAATGGCTATTTGTGGGTTTGTACCTATGGCGGGCTCAACCTTTATGACCGCACCAAAAAGCGCTTCATTTCTTTCAAGTCATACTTTGTGAGTCGCACAAAGATGGATGTTGATGTCATATTCTCACTATATCAGGATAAGGAAATGGTGTATTGGATTGCCACCCAGGGGGCAGGTTTGCTGAAGTATGACAGAAAAGCTGATTCGGTAAAGGCGTATACAGAAAAGGATGGGTTGTCGAACAATGTTGTATATGATATTCTTGAGGATAAAAAAGGGAACCTCTGGTTAAGTACCAATTACGGACTTTCACGTTTTAACAAGAAAACAGAGACTTTCGTAAATTTTGATGTTAATGACGGGATACAAAGCCATGAATTCAACCTGGGAGCAGCATGTTTAAGCTCTGATGGTGAAATGTTTTTCGGAGGCATGAAAGGGTTCAACCGATTTTACCCCGATAAGATCAGAACCAATCCAAATATTCCCCCTGTTGCCGTAACTGCGTTTAAAATATACAATGAAACCCAGCCAAGGGATTATGAGGACGGAGACACGATTTTTTTATCATACCGGGATAATTTCTTTTCATTTGAATTTTCTGCCCTTGATTATACAAACCCAAGCAAGAATCAATATGAATACATGCTTGAAAAGGTTGACAAAGAGTGGATTAGAACAAATGCAGAACGCAGGTATGCAGAATATACCGGTTTAGCTCCCGGCAATTATATATTTATCGTAAAAGGATCTAATAATGATGGCATTTGGAATGAGGAAGGCTTTTCCTTAACAGTGATCATAAAGCCACCCTGGTGGGCCAGCAATTATTTCAGGATTCCATTTATTTTGTTGTTGGCAGGTATTATTTGGCTGTTTATTTATAACCGCATCAGAAGAATTCGTAAGAAACATACCCTGCAGAAAAAAATGCTGGATTTTGAAAAACAGCTTTTCGATATCGAACAAAAAGCACTGCGTTTGCAAATGAACCCTCACTTTATTTTCAATTCCCTGAATTCCATTCAAAGCTTTGTAATTGCCAATGATACTGACAAAGCAATTAGTTACCTGGCAAAGTTTGCACAACTGATGCGCCTGATCATGGCAAACAGCCGGGAGTCTTATGTGCCATTAAAAGACGAAATTCGTGCACTGACCTATTACATGGAGATAGAACGTCTGAGGTTTAATGAGAAATTCGATTTTAACATAAAGCTTGACCCAGGGATTGATGAAGACTTCATTGCAATTCCTCCTATGATCATTCAACCTTATGTAGAGAACTCCATTTTGCATGGTATTGTGAGTAAAAGAGGAAAGGGACATATTCTGCTTGAAATTACCCGGAAAGACGATACGATGTATTGTATCGTTGAAGATGACGGCATTGGAAGGGAAAAAGCACAGGAAATCAGGGATAATTCCGGTATAACGAGAAAATCCAGAGGCATGATGATTACCAGAGAAAGGCTGGAATTGCTTGAAAAACAAAACAACAAACAATTCTCTGTACATGTGATTGACCTCACTGACGAGAAAGGAGCAGCCTGCGGAACCAGGGTTGAATTGGTGCTGCAATTCAAAGAGTGTTAATTTATATTTATTCTAAGTTTGCCAAAAATCTGCTTTCAATTCAGTATTTTACTATATTAACTGCTTTCAGGCTGATATATAATTTCAGTAGTTAGTGGAATGATTGCTCACCCCACTGATAAAAAGACATATATCATTGTATTTGTAGACATTTTTTCAGAAATTTGAAACTTTATAGTTTATTCAGACAAGCATGGTGAAAGCAATTGTCATTGATGATGAGAAAAGATCGGTTGAAACCCTGGAGGGTTTATTAAACCGATATTGTGCAGATATTGAAGTGATTGCCCGTGCATACGGATGTAAAGAAGGGGTAGAAAAAATCCAGGCACACCATCCGGATGTAATCTTTCTGGATATTCAGATGCCTGACGGTAGCGGATTTAAATTATTGGAAAGCCTTGATAAGATCGATTTTGAGGTTATTTTCACCACAGCTTATGATCAGTTTGCTATTAAAGCCTTTAAATACAGTGCGTTGGATTACCTCCTTAAGCCTATTGATCCGGATGAATTAAAAGAAGCCACTACTAAGCTGGTACAGCGTAAAGAGAAAGCGAAAATTTCCCGGAATATTAAAGTATTGCTGGAGAATATGAAGAATTCAGATGCTGAACCCCGAAAAATTATCCTTTCAACATCTGAAGGAATGCATGTAGTGGAAGTAAGCCATATCATCCGATGTGAGTCGGATGATTATTATACGCGTTTTTTTTTCAGAGATGGTAAAACCTTGCTGATATCTAAAACCTTAAAAGAAAATGAGGCATTGCTGAGCGGACATAATTTTTTGCGCCCCCATCGCTCACATCTTGTAAATACAGCCTATATTAAGGGGTTGCTAAAGGCTGACGGAGGAATAATCCTGATGGATGACGGCAGTAAAATACCCGTATCCAGAAGAAAAAGGGAGAAGGTGATTGATGTGATTAATAAATTGTGAATAAATGACATCACCGTTAACTGGTTTTGATATACCTAAAACTGATTATAACTTTTCTTAACATTGCATAATATATATTTTTACCAATATGGATGAATTATTACCTTTTTTGTTTGCCATAGGCTATGTCCTTTATACGTTTTATAAGCGGGCCAATAAAAAGAAAGAGCGGCAGAAACCTGCTCAGCCACAAGGGGAGGATAAGAAATCAGAAAGTGATGATGTAAAGAGAATGCTTGAGGAGATCCTCATGGGAAAAGAGGAAAAACCTGCATATGCTGGGCAGGATAAGACAAGCGAGGAGGAACATGAAGAGAATTACCAGGAAACAGTGGCTGTAGAAGAAGACGACACAACCTTTGTTGAGGCTGATGATGCCAGGAATTACGAGGCCTATAATCAAAACACATATGAAATACTGGATTCCATTCCGGAAGAACCTGAGGCAAAAAGCCTTGAAGTTCTGGAACAGGAAGAAAAGAAAAAGATTGTGATGGAAAAGGCAAGGGAATATTATTCTCTGCAACCTTCTGATGGTCAATCCTGGTTCACCTTTGACGCCAGGCTGGCATTTGTATATTCTGAGATTTTTCAACGCAAGCATTTCAAAATCTGACAGGACCGCTTTCCGAAAAATTTTGGATATTGTATTTTTTTATGTTTATCTTTACCAACTTTTTTGGAAGCAGGGAATATTATATAGCACTAGAAAATCACAAGTATATTTAACATAAAACCACAGGTATGTTTCGAAAATTACTACTAGTTATTGGGATCGTCTTTACGGCCAATATATTGGCGTTTTCTCAATCAGGTACACTTAAAGGAAAAATATCCGATACTGACACCAAAGACCCTGTAGCCTTTGCGAATATCATCATCGAATCAGGCGGAAGACAATACGGGGGAACCACTTCAGATTTTGATGGATATTACACCATTAAACCTATTCCTCCGGGGAAGTATACTGTTAAAGCAAGTTTTGTCGGTTACAAAACTAAGGTTATCAATAGTGTGGTAATTAATGCCGATAAAATTACTTTCCTGAACTTTAAAATGACATCTACAACAGAAACCCTTGAAACTGTTGAGATCTCTGATTATAAAGTTCCCCTGATCTCTAAGGATAAAACCACATCTGGTGAAACAGTAACCTCAGAGGAAATAGCCAAGATCCCCGGACGTTCAGCCCAGGCTGTAGCTGTTACCGTGGGGGGGGTATTCTCACGCGATGGGGAAATGGGAAGTATCAGAGGGTCCCGTTCTGAAGGCACAGTTACCTATATCGATGGTGTGCGTGTTCGTGGCTCGACAGCTCTTCCAAAACACGCCATTGAAGAAGTAAGCGTGATCACTGGTGGTACACCTGCAAAATATGGTGAGGCAACAGGTGGTATCCTCAATATTATTACAAAAGGGCCTTCCAGAAATTTTGGCGGAAATTTTGAAGTTGTATCATCTGAACTTTTTGATGATTATGGTTACAATGTGGTAAGTTTTGCCCTTAACGGTCCATTATTGACAAACAAGAAAAAACAATCATCCCTGCTTGGATTCTTTATTTCAGGTGAGCTTTCATCTGTTTATGATGGCGACCCGTCATCTATAGGAATCTATAAAGTGAAAGATAATGTGCTGGCAGAAATTGAACAAAATCCTCTCATTCCCTCAGGAACAGGGTTTGGAAACTTCTATGCCGGTGAATTTATTCGTGACGATGACCTTGAAAAAGTGAATGCCAAGCTTAATGCCGGAAGCATTGGGGCTTCTTTCTCCGGCAAACTGGATGTGAGAACTACTGATAATACCTTCCTCACATTTGGAGGCCAGTTCCGCTATTCCAAAGGAACGAACTGGAGTCTGGGAAACTCTATGTTGAATTTCAACAATAATCCCGAGATTATTTACAATACCTGGAGGGTGTTTGGGAAGTTTACCCAGCGCTTTCCCACCGACAGGGAATCCAAATCGCTGGTGAAAAATGTGTTCTACCAGATACAGGTTGACTTCTCGAAAATTGCACAGACTGTGCAGGACGAAGAACACCAGGACAACCTCTTCCAGTACGGTCATGTGGGTGATTTCAAAACCTATAAGATACCGTTTTATGAATTGGGCAGCGATACCGTTAATGGGATTGCCTATAACGATGTATATCTGTTAACCAACTTCTTTGATACCCTGGTAACATTCCAGCCTTCAACTTACAATCCGATACTTGCAAATTATACACAAAATTATTACAACCAGTATGATCTTTATTCAGGGGCTTATACCAACCAAACAATTATTCAGTTTAACCAGGGATTGTTAAACGGTGACCTTCCGGATGCTATTTACAGCATGTATACCAATGTGGGCGTGCCTTATAATGGCTACTCGCAATATGAGCAGGAGCAATATGGATTGAATGCCAGCGGTTCCGCTGATATCGGAAATCATGCCATTGAATTTGGATTTCAGTATGAACAACTTGTACAGAGAAGTATCGGTTATGCTCCCGTGCAGCTATGGTCGCTTGCTCGTCGCCTGGCCAATGCGCATATTGTTCAGCTTGACCTGAATAATCCTATGCCGGTTTATGATGCCAACAACGTTTTTCAGGATACTATCGTTTATGATCGTTTATACGATGAGGAATCCCAGCGTTTCTTTGATTATAACATGCGTAATAAACTTGGACTTGCTATTGATGGTACAGACTGGATTGATGTGGATAACCTGGATCCAACTGCCTTCAGTATTGAAATGTTCAGTGCCGATGAATTACTTGACAATGGCTTCGGAAGCTCATTTGTCTCCTATTATGGATATGATCCTTACGGAAATAAATTAACAAATAAACCAAGTTTTGATGACTTTTTCAATGAGAGGGATGAGTTTGGCAACTATACCCGCCCGATTGGTGCTTTTGAACCAATTTATATGGCCGGTTATATTCAGGATAAGTTTGCTTTCAAAGATCTTATCTTTAACATTGGTTTGCGTGTCGACAGGTTTGATGCAAACCAGATGGTGCTGAAAGATCCTTATTTGCTGTATGAAGCTTATAAAGTAAGTGAAGTTAGTAATCTGGGAGATCATCCCGGAAATATGGGTGATGATTATGTAGTGTATGTTGATGATGCCAAGGATCCTACTTCCATTCTGGGTTACCGTAACGAAGATGTTTGGTATAATGCCCAGGGCCAGGAAATCGATGATCCGTCAATCCTTACAAGTGGTACCTCTACAGGAACCATTACACCGTATCTTGTAGATCCTGATCAGGGCTCTGTGAACACCAGTGCTTTTGAAGATTATGAGCCACAAACAACCATCATGCCCCGGATCTCTTTCTCTTTCCCGATCTCTGATGAAGCTTTGTTCTTTGCTCATTATGATATCATTACAAAGAGGCCTACATCCGGTATTCGCCTTGATCCTACCGACTACTTCTTTATTGAAAATGCAGGAACTTCCTTCATAGCGAATCCAAATCTGAAACCTGAGAAAACCGTAGATTATGAATTGGGGTTCAGGCAAAAATTAAGTCCTACTTCTGCCATGCAGATCTCAGCATACTATCGTGAGATCCGTGATAATATACAAACGTATCGTTTTACCGAAGCCTATCCTGTTTCTTATTATTCATTTAACAATATTGACTTTGGTACCGTTAAAGGACTGATAATCTCCTATGATTTAAGAAGAACCAGTAATGTGCGCCTCAGGACAAGTTACACCCTGCAGTTTGCTGAAGGCACAGGTTCTGATGCCGGAACACAGGCAGCTATTGTAACATCAGGGTTCCCCAATCTGCGTATCCTGAATCCGTTAAATTATGACCAGCGACATGCTATAAAGGCTTCTGTTGACTATCGTTTTGGAAATGGCAAAGATTATAACGGGCCATTAATAAGCAGAAGGATTAAGGGAACGGATAAAGTAAAATCTATATTATTACTCGAAAATACAGGTGTTAACCTCACCTTTAATGGTGGATCCGGAACACCTTATTCCAGGAATGCCAATTATGGATTCCTTGGAGGAGGTACACGTGAGCTGCAGGGTTCTATCAACGGATCCCGCCTGCCATGGCAGTTCTGGGTTGATGCCAATATCGATAAAGATTTTGTCCTTCGTTTTGGGAAAGACCAAAATGCTAAAATGATGTTCCTGAATGTGTATCTGCAGGTACTAAATGTATTGAATACACGAAATGTAATTAATGTATATGCCACAACAGGTAACCCGGATGATGACGGGTATCTTTCAGCAGCAGAATTTCAGTCGCAGATAGAATCACAAACTGATAGTGAATCATTCAGACAACTTTATGAAATCAGGATCAATCATCCGTCAAACTACAGCCTGCCCAGAAGGGTAAGGTTGGGATTAATGTTGAGGTTTTAATCCTGATGAATAAATTTAGTAACCATACAATATTATATATATCATGAAAAATTTGATCCGAATATCCTTAGCAACATTAACATTCTTCATGGCATGCCAATTTGCTATAGCGGATAAAAATCCTGCGGACAAGCCCAATAAATCTAATAAATCTACAAAAGCTGAAGCATGTCTCCCTGCCAGCGGATCATCAGAGCTCAACATTAACAATGTAAGAGCAAGGATTAATACCGGTGGTGATATGTGGTGGGACTTTGAAGTTTCACGGTATGAGATTCCTAAAGGATCACGGAAAACATCCATGTTTTCAGCCTCCTTATGGATTGGCGGACTGGATGTAAATGGTCAGTTAAAACTGGCTGCCCTTCGTTATCGGCAGGTCGGCAATGATTACTGGCCGGGGCCTCTGACCATTGATGGTGCCGCATCTGTTAATTCAGATGTGTGTAATGAGTATGACAGGCATTTCCCTATGACAAGGGCTGAAGTAGAAGAATTCCTGGGATGGTATAATAATCCCGATGAATATCCGGAATACAGCATTCCTAATGCCATCCTTAACTGGCCTGCCCATGGTGATGTTGAACAAAATCAAAGCTATTACCTCGCTCCTTTTTTCGACCGTGCAGGTGATGGTGATTATGATCCCTATGATGGAGATTACCCATATTATGATTTCGAAAATGAATTATGCGGCGATTCTACTTCTACCATGGAAGGGAATGGAATTCTGGTAGACCAGATACTTAAAGGGGACCAGACTTTATGGTGGGTGTTTAATGACAAAGGAAATGCGCATACAGAAACACAGGGACAACCTGTTGGTATGGAAATCCGTGCCCAGGCATTTGCTTTTGCAACGAATGATGAGATCAATAACATGACTTTCTATAGTTATGAGATCATTAACCGTTCAACATTTACTTTAACGGAAACTTATTTTAGTCAATGGGTAGACACGGATCTTGGATATGCTTATGATGATTATGTCGGATGTGATGTGAAAAGAGGTTTAGGATATTGTTTTAACGGTGAATCTGTTGACGGTAACGGAAAATTCGACCATTACGGAGAACAGCCTCCTGCAGTGGGTGTTGACTTCTTCCAGGGACCTTATATGGACAATGATGGGCTGGATAATCCGAAATACGATAACAATGGCGATCAGGTTTGCGATGAAAGTATCAATGGTGTGAATTTCCAGGATGGAGTCGTGGATAACGAACGTTTTGGCATGCGTCGTTTTGTGTATCACAACAATACCGGTTCGGGTGGAAATGATGCCATCACTGACCCACAGATTGCCTCTGAGTACTATAATTTCCTGAGGGGTATCTGGAAAGATGGCACCGTGATGCAGTATGGCGGGAATGCACATCCGGCATCAAATTCATATGGCCCTGAATGTGCCTTTATGTTCCCGGCTGATACCGACCCCTGTAATTGGGGAACAGGCGGTTTATTGCCGAATGGTCCTGTATACTGGACAGAAGAAACGGCAAATAATGTACCTTATGACAGGCGATTTATGCAGTCTGCGGGGCCCTTTACCCTGCGTCCGGGAGCTGTGAACTATATTACTGTTGGTATCCCCTGGGCAAGAGCTGCCTCAGGAGGCCCTTTTGCATCTGTTGAGTTGCTTAGGGTAGTGGATGACAAATGCCAGGCCCTGTTTGATAACTGTTTTAAAGTACTGGACGGCCCGGATGCTCCGGACCTGATTATTCAGGAACTGAATAAAGAACTCATCCTTTACATTGATAACAGAAAATCTTCAAATAACTTTAATGAACAGTATGAAGAATTTGATCCTACCATCCCGGCACTGAATCCGGATTCAATTACAGATCCCAATGACAGATACGATTCATTATATCGTTTCGAAGGATATCAAATCTATCAATTGGCAAATGCATCTGTATCAGTTGCTGACCTGGATGATCCTGATCAGGCACGCCTTGTGGCTCAGTGTGATCTGAAGAACTTTGACAGGTTTAAAAATCCTGTAGACCAATTGATCAATTACTATTATTCTGAAGATCTTGGTGCCAGTGTTCCTGAAGAAGAAGTATTTGGGGCTAATGAAGGAATTCAGCATACATTCAAGATTACTGAAGATCAATTTGCCGAAGGCAATAAAACCCTCGTGAATAATAAACAGTATTATTACATGGCCACAGCCTATGCTTACAATGAATACATGATTTATTCCGATGATCCGGGCGCACAGAATCCGGGTGTTATCGGACTGAATGGTCAGAAACAGCCATACCTGGCTGGTCGTAAGAGTCCTACCGGCGCTATTCAGGCTGTAACAGCTATACCTCATATTCCTACTCCGGAAAACGGAGGTACTGTTAAAGGCGCTGAGTATGGTGATGGTCCCAAGATCACCCGTATAGAAGGCCAGGGCAATGGCGGCATTTCACTTGAGCTTACACAAGCTTCAGTTGATCAGATTATGGACGGAGCTCCTTTTATGATTGAGCATCCTGAATATCAAAATAATGCAGGCCCACTGAACATTAAAGTGGTGGACCCGCTGAATGTTAAAGCTGCAAATTATACCCTGAAATTTACCGATGTTGAGCTTTCCTCAACGCCACTTAACAATTCACAACGTATTAAGAGTGCCAATTGGGTGTTAATAAATGATGATGATGGTACCCAATATGAATCGGATACTACCATCGTGGTTGGCAACGAACAGTTGTTCCTGGATGAAGGACTTGGCATATCAGTTACTGTTGAACAAATCCTTTTCCCGGGGGATTCTGCTGCCGTAAGTAACGGTTTAATTGAATCTTCAATGATCTATGATGACAGTTCCAGAATGTGGCTCTATGGTGTTCCTGATGTGGATGGCCCGACTGACTGGAACTGGATACGTTCAGGTACAACTGTAGATGAGGCCGAGGCTTCCAATAATGATTATAACCTTTCAGGTATTGATCAGGGAGAAGCCCTTGATCCGGATGAGTATTATGAAAAGATTATCAGCGGAATATGGGCACCCTATAAGATGTGTTCAAAATATGAAAACGGCCCTGCCTACAGCGATAATCTTGCTGCCAACTTTAGTAAACTGGAGCATCTGGCCAGTGTTGATATTGTTTTTACAGATGATAAAAGCAAATGGACGCGTGTTCCTGTGGTTGAAACCTGTGATGATAATGTTTTGTCTGAAGGCAATGCTGATAAATTTGATCTGAGGGCATCAGCATCTTTGAATATTGAAGGTGAAGCCGGTGTGAGCAGCAGTGATCCGAAATTGAACTCAAATCATATTTATGGTACTGGCATGAGCTGGTTCCCCGGATATGCTATTAATGTGGAAACCGGAGAACGTTTGAATATTATTTTTGGTGAAGATTCCTGGCTGGTGGGCCAAAATGGACGCGATATGTTGTTTAATCCAACATCAGATTATTCCACTAACTTAGGTGATATTTTGTGGGGTGGTAAGCATTTCTTGTACATAATGGGCCATAATAATTTGGGCAATACTTCCATTGACACAACCCGTGACTGTCCTGCCTATGATGAAGGAAAATGGATTGTCAACAGGTTAACAGATGGAAACTCCATTACAAAGAGCTGGGTGTATGCAAATGCTATGTGGGTCTCAATACCAATAGCAATTAGTAACGAAGACTGGCTTTCAAATGATTGTCGTATACGCATCAGAATTGCCAAGCCATACCAGCGTTATTATTCTACTAAAGATGAGGGCCCTGCTAATCCTCAGAATGATAACTATCCGATGTACACATTTAGCACACATGATATTGCTACCCAAATTAATGTGGCGGAAACAGCTGAAACAGCACTGGATATTATCAATGTTGTGCCTAATCCATATTATGCATACTCCGGCTATGAAACAAGTCAGCTGGATAACAGGGTTAAAATAACGAACCTGCCTGATAAGTGTACTATTACTATTTATGGTATTGACGGAACCTTCATCAGACAATACACAAAGGATGATAACCTTTCAACTTTTGTTGACTGGGATCTGAAAAATTTTGCAGGGATACCCGTTGCCAGTGGTATTTATTTGATCCATGTGGAAGCACCCGGTATAGGTGAACGTGTTCTGAAATGGTTCGGAACTATGAGGCCGACTGACCTGAATGCATTCTAATAGACCGAAAAAGAATAATACAGAATAATAATATAAAAAGAAATATGATGAAAACATTATTGAATAACATGCTGGCAATATTGATCATTGGGCTGTTGATTCTTCCCTGCACTGATGGTTTTGCAGGCAATGAAGACCGGTCCGGTGAAGCGGGTGCATCAGAGTTACTCATTAATCCCTGGGCAAGAGGATCAGGCTGGGGAAGCGTGAATGTAGCTTCGGTGCATGGACTGGAAGCTATGTTTACAAATATTGCCGGATTGGCTTTTACGAAGAAAACGGAAATTATTTTTGCGCATACCCAATATATGCAGGGAACGGATATTTCTATCAATGCTTTCGGTTTTAGCCAGAAGGTTGGTGAAACAGGTGTTATAGGAATGGGGATTATGTCCATGTCGTTTGGAGATATTCCTATTACTACCGTCAACCAGCCGGAAGGTGGTTTAGGTACGTTTTCACCCAATCTTTTGAATATAGGTATTTCTTATTCAAAGGCTTTCTCAAAGAGTATATATGGCGGTATCAATATGAAGATTGTCAGTGAATCCATTTCTGATGCTACCGCACAGGGAATTGCACTGGATGCTGGCATACAGTATGTTACTGGTGCAGCGGATAATGTGAAATTTGGGATTTCTCTGAAGAACGTGGGCAGTAAAATGAAGTTCAATGGGGATGGCCTTTCTTTCAGAGGGTTTATTCCCGGGAATGACAACACATTCACTGTTGAACAGCGATCAAATGCATTTGAGCTTCCTTCTTTGCTGAATATTGGCTTTGCCTATGATTTCTACTTTGGAGAAAAACACAGACTTACTGCTGCCTTTAACTTTACTTCCAACTCATTTATTAAAGACCAGTATACAATTGGTGCTGAATATGGGTTTATGGAATATCTAATGCTTCGTGCCGGCTATACCTATCAGGAAGGTGCATTTTCTGATGATGTTTATGAAAGCGGAACTATTTATGCCGGACCAAGTGCGGGGTTTTCCGTGGAAATTCCGATGAACAGAGAAAGTGGCTCTACCTTTTCTGTTGATTACTCATATCGGCATACCAATCAATTTGAAGGAACCCATTCGCTCGGAGCACGCATAAATCTCTAGTAGCTTTTTAAACGGATTTTATTGCAAGATATAATTTGGGGCCCTTTTTATTAAGGGTCTCAATGTTTTTTTTATTTAGTGATTCATTAATACATTGCATATGGCCGATATTAGGTATTATACAGAAGAAGGATTGAAAAACCTTAAAAAAGAATTAGAGCATCTGCTTAGTGTGGAGAGGCCCGGCATTTCAAAACAAATTGCTGAAGCCCGGGATAAAGGGGACCTATCTGAAAATGCTGAATACTCTGCTGCTAAAGAGGCACAGGGATTATTGGAACTTAAAATCTCTAAACTGCAGGAAACGATCAGGAATGCACGTATAATTGACCAGTCGAAAATTGATAACTCCAGGGTTTTGCTGCTATCAAAGGTGAAATTGTTGAATTTGAAAAATAAAGCTACTATGACGTATACCCTGGTTCCGGAAAATGAATCCGATATCAGGAAAGGTAAAATATCAGTTCATTCGCCTATAGCAAAAGGATTGCTCGGCAAAGAGGTGAATGAAGAAGTAGAGATACAGGTCCCCGCAGGAAAGGTAACATTGAAAATAATTGAAATAACAAGAGATTAAATCATGGCCAGCCTATTTACTAAAATTATTCAGGGTGAAATTCCTTCATACAAAATTGCAGAAGACGAGAATTATTATGCATTTTTAGATATCTTTCCCATCGCCAAAGGACACACCCTTGTTATTCCGAAAAAGGAGGTGGATTATATATTTGACCTGGATTTAGAGCTTTTCTCCGGTTTATTTTCCTTTGCCCGGAACGTGGCAAAGGGAATTGATAAGGCCATTGAATGCAAGCGGGTGGGGATAGCTGTAGTTGGTTTGGAAGTCCCTCATACACATATTCATCTGGTTCCGTTGCAAACGGTTTACGATATTGATTTTAGCAAACCAAAATTGAAATTTTCAGAGCAGGAGTTTCAGAAAATTGCTGATGAAATTATTTCCGGCATAGCCAAGTAGCTGCCAATTATTTCTTTCACTTAATTTTTTCCGGATTTTCACGCATAAAAGCCTTCCAGGAAGTAAAGTTCTTTTCACCAGCAGAAGCAGGTCGCTGGAAAAAGTGGCATATTGCTGCGGCCAGGCCATCGGTGGCATCCAGCTTTGCAGGTATTTCAGTAATATCAAGAAGTTTGCAGCTCATTAATGCTACCTGCTCTTTGCTGGCTCCACCCTGCCCGGTTATAGATTGTTTAATCTTGCGGGGGGAATATTCAAATATGGGTAATCCCCGTGAAAGGGCTGCAGCTATGGCAACACCCTGTGCTCTGCCTAGTTTTAGCATGGATTGCACGTTTTTTCCGAAAAAAGGAGCCTCAATGGCTAATTCATCCGGGTGATGTTCATCAATTAATGCAAGGACCTTCTCAAAAATTTTTTTTAGCTTTATTGCCTGATTGTCATTTTTATGAAGTTGCAGTACCCCCATAGAAACCAAGGCCATGTGATTACCGTTTGTTTTTATTATACCATAACCCATTACAGTTGTACCGGGGTCAATGCCCAATATGATTCTTTCTTTTCTCAAGCTGTTCAATTCTATGTTCCCTAAAACAAAGTTAAATAAAACCCTGAATATTATCCTCAGGCTGATAATTGTTATTCTAGCCTATGGATTTATTTATAAACAGCTTGTTTATAAAAAAGACCTGATAGCTCTTGGCAGGGACATAGGGCAATCAATGAATGAGCTTCATGAATACCTCTTATTGTTGTTAATTGTTTTGTTGATGCTAATCAATTGGGGGTTTGAATCTTTAAAGTGGCAGGTACTTATCAGACCTATTGAAAAAATTTCCTTCCTGAAATCATTGAAAGCGGTTTTTAGTGGTGTAACAGTAAGCACATTTACTCCAAACAGGGTTGGGGAATATGTTGGCAGGGTTTTTATCCTGGATAAAGGAAACCTTTGGAAGGCTGTATTGTCTACTATTATTGGAAGTATGTCGCAATTGCTGATAACTGTTGTTATGGGAGCATTCGGGGTATTGTTTTTTTCACTGATCTATAAAGATCTTCTGCTGCAGTTATTGAATATTCATCCCACATCTTTTGTTTACGTTTACAGCGGGTTTGTTTTATTAGTTATTATTGTTGTTGTGTTTCTGATATTGGTTTTCCTCAATGCTGCGGTTTTTGTGGAATTTTTTCAGCGGTATCTGTGGGGAAGACTAAAAAAAGCCATTAAATATCTTGATGTTATTAAGGAATACTCTCTGGGAGTTTTGGTCAAGGTTTTGACATGGAGTTTTTTTCGGTATGCAATCTTTACGCTGCAATTTTATTTATTGCTTCATTTATTTAAGGTACATATACCTTACCTGCATGCAATGGTATTGTTATCATTGATTTACCTCATTATAACTGTTATTCCGACCATTGCCATTACTGAACTTGGCATACGGGGCAGCGTTTCAATTTATGTTATACATTTATACTTTACCTATCATTTAGATACTGAGGCTGATGCTCAATTGGGGATAGTAGCTGCTTCCAGTTTTTTGTGGCTGATCAATCTTGCCATTCCTGCTATCCTGGGTACTTTTTTTGTTTTCAGATTACGATTTTTCCGGAACAGAAATAATAAACATAAAGCGTGATTGTATTTTTTATCATTTGGATAGTGTATGCTTTTTTGATCCTGCTGCTTACAGTTGGTTGGTATCGCATCCCTGCTGATGAAGAGTTTTCTTGTGAAGCTGTAATGATCAGTGTGGTAATTGCCGCTAGAAATGAGGAAAGCCATATTCATGCCTGCCTGAATGCGCTTTTGCATCAAACCTATCCCAGGGAATTTTTTGAGGTAATTGTGGTAAATGATCATTCGGAAGACTCAACCCTTGAACAGGTAAAACGCTTTATGGAAAAATCAGATGGATTTCCGCTGCGCCTGCTTGAGAATGAGAAAGGCGTGAGCGGAAAGAAAGCTTCTCTGAATGCGGGCGTAGAAGCATCCCGGGCCGTTCTGATTTTAACCACAGATGCTGATTGCCGTCCGGTTAAAACCTGGCTGGCTTCAATAGCCGCACATTATGCAAAAACAGGTGCGCTTATGATGCTTGGACCGGTAAAAATGATTCCCTTTAAAAGCGCTTTTTCAAGAATGCAGGTATTGGAGTTTAACAGTCTGCTGGCGACTTCTGCCGGAAGTGTGGGAATTGGACAGGCGTTTATGGCAAACGGGGCAAATTTAGCTTTTGAGCGGACGTTGTTTTACGAGCTCGGGGGATATGCCGGTAATATGGGTTTTCGTTCCGGAGACGATGTGTTTTTGCTTCATAAAGCAATAGAAAAAAGGGGAAGGAGTGCTGTTGGGTTTGTTAAAACCAGAAGGGCTGTTGTGAAAACCGAAGCAATAAAAAATGTGAAGGCATTCATATGCCAGCGGCTGCGTTGGGCTGGCAAGGCAAGGGCATACAGAAATACCATGGCTGTTTTAACATCATTTCTTGTTTTCTTTATGGCAGGAGCACAATTAAGCAGCCTGGTGTATGCTTTTATTGTTCCTTCTGAATATTATGTTCCTGTGCTTCTTTTCGGAATGAAGCTCGTTATTGATTTTCCCTTGCTGCTTTCATACAGCAGGTTTATGAAGCAGGGGAAAATATTGCTCTGTATATTGCCTGCTATACTTGTTTATCCCTTTTATATTATTATTGTTGCGATTGTCAGCCAGCTGGTTCAGGTAAATTGGAAGGATAAATAATGCATACGTCAGAGGGTTCATCAAAGCAAACAACCCTGGGCACCTATAGTTCCGATAACTTATCCAGCAAATCCACAGCTTATGCCTGAATGAGATGAACGGTTGTTATTCTTCCCGGATATTATGCAATAATTGTTCTGCGAAGATCAATTCATGGGGATAGGTAATCTTTATATTTTCCCTGTTTCCTTCGAAAAAATATAATTCATGTCCTGCTGCCTCCCAAACAGTTGCATCATCAGTGAATGGTTTATCATATTTTTGTTGGTAAGCTTTTTTCAGGGGTTTTGCATGAAAGCATTGGGGTGTTTGTATGCTGAATACCTTGTTCCTGTCAAAAACCTGATATGTATTATTTGTGTAAATTCTTATGGAGTCATTCGCAGCTACTATCGGGATAGCTGATTGATGCTGGCTGCAAGACTCAAAGGCTTTTTTAATTGTTCGGTAACTCACCAAAGGTCTTACGGCATCATGAATAGCAACAATGGCATCTTCATCAACATGTTGAAGGGCTGCTTTTACAGTATGATACCGTTCTTTTCCGCCTTCTATCACAAGGATATTTTTTGACTGTGTCATGGTAGAAATCAAAGCAAGGCAATGTTCTTTGTATTCTTTATGAATGGCTATAATGATACGGATATCCGGATATAAATGCAGGAATCTTTCTGCTGAATGCCAGAGTATGGGTTTATCATTCAGGGTTAGGAATTGTTTCGGCAGCCCGGTCCCCATTCTTTTACCGCTGCCTCCTGCAGTGATGATAAGGATTTTTTTCACACGATAGATATTGAGTACGATAAAAATAAAAACCCCCCTCATACATTGTAGTATCAGGGAGTAAACTATCTTCATAAACAGGTTTACAAAATCAACATAGCATCTCCGTAGGTAAGGAAACGATACTTTTTATCAATAGCTTCCTGGTATGCCTTCATAAGAAAATCATATCCTGCGAAGGCTGATGTGAGCATCATCATGGGAGATTGGGGAGCATGAAGATTAGTGATCATGCTATTGGCAACGCTGAACTCATAAGGCGGAAAGATAAACTTATTGGTCCATCCCCGATAAGGTTTTAGCAATCCGTTAATGGAAACGGATGATTCTATGGCTTTCATGGAAGTAGTACCTACGGCACAAATTTCATGTCGTCGCTGTTTGACTTTGTTTACCAGGTCGGCGGTTTTTTGTTCAATCAGAAGTTTTTCAGAATCTACTTTATGTTTAGTGAGATCTTCTACGTCGATATTTCTAAAATTTCCCAATCCTGCATGCAGGGTAATTTCGGCAAAGCTTATGCCGTTCAGTTCCAGGCGTTTCATCAACTCTCGGCTGAAGTGAAATCCTGCAGTTGGCGCTGCAACAGCTCCTTCATTTTTGGCATATATGGTTTGGTAACGTTCTTTATCTTCCGGTTCTATCGGACGAATCTGCTGGATTTCCTCCGGAAGTGGTGTTTTTCCCAATTGCTGTATGATTTGCTTGAACTCATCATAAGGGCCATCAAATAAGAAACGCAGCGTACGGCCACGACTGGTAGTATTATCAATTACTTCGGCTACCAGTGATTCATCTTCACCAAAATATAATTTGTTCCCGATCCTGATTTTCCTTGCCGGATCAACCAATACATCCCAAAGCCGACTTTCACTATTTAGTTCCCTCAGTAAAAACACTGTAATCTTAGCACCGGTCTTTTCTTTACTTCCATACAATAATGCCGGAAATACCTTGGTGTTATTTATGACAAATACATCTCCGTCACCAAAAAAATCCAGAATATTTGTAAAATTACAATGGGTAATGCTTTTTTCTTTCCTGTTCAGTACGATTAACCTCGATTCATCTCTTTGTGTTGGGGGGTGTAATGCTACTAACTCTTTTGGTAAGTTAAAACGAAATTGCGACAACTTCATCCCTTATTCTATATTTAGATATCTATATATTTTAACAGCCTGCAAAGATAATAAAAAACTTGCAGATTGTCAATGAATATGTAATACAGATAATTAGATGCAAGCAATTGATCTTATTCCTTAAGTGATTGTATGAGGTCTTTCACAGTTAAGGCATTCTCAAGTTTATAAGGACCAATTTCAATACGTGAAAGGCTCGCCAGGAAGCCCCCATTATTTAGTCTTTCTCCAAGGTCACGAGCGATTGATCGAATATAAGTGCCTTTGCTGCATTTTATCTCAAAATCGACCTCAATGAATTCTTCTTTCCTGTAATCCAGGATGTCGAATTTCTCTATACTGACTTTTCGGGCTTCAATGATAACGTTTTTATTTCTGCGTGCATATTCGTAGGCTTTCTTTCCGTCAACGCGTATGGCAGAATAAATCGGGGGTATTTGACTGATCTCTCCGGTCATCTTTTCGGCCGTTTCCAGGACCTTTTTATGTGTAATATTTTCAACAGCAAAATATTGATCTATCTCTGTTTCTTTATCACAGCTGGGTCTGGTAGCACCAATACAGATAGTTCCTGTATAGGTTTTCGGATGGTTCATGAATTCATTGATCCTTTTTGTCATCCTGCCGGTACATACGATCAATAATCCGGTTGCCAGTGGATCCAGTGTCCCGGCATGGCCAACTTTGATCTTTTTCAGCTTATAATGACGTTTAAGAAAACTCCGAAAATAACTAACAACATCAAAAGATGTCCAGCCTGTTTCTTTATGGATAAGGAAGATTGCTCCTTCATGAATAGGTTGTAGGGGAGATTCTTCCATTGAAAATACATTAAGAGAAAATAACCGTAGCAATGGTAATAAGTCCTATCAGCATACAATAAAAGGCAAAATAAACCAGCTTGCCTTTCCTGACAATTGAAAGCATCCATTTGCAGGCGGCATATCCTGAAACGAAAGCGGCAATAAAACCAACTACCATAGGAAACAGTTCTGTATTTCCACTAATACCCTGATCTCCGATATCTTTTATCTTTATCAGGGTAGCCCCCAGTATTGGCAACAATACCATCAGGAAGGAGAACCGGGTGGCTTTGCTCTTGTCAACACCAAGAAGCAAAGCTGTACCTATTGTTGCTCCAGACCTCGAAATGCCGGGAAGGATGGCAATGGTTTGGGCCATGCCAATGATAAATGCCTGCCAAAAATTTACCTCTTGCCCCTTTTTTTCTTGCGAATAATTGGTCAGAAAAAGAACGGTAGCGGTGACCAGCAACATACCCCCAACAAAAAGGATTTGTCCTCCAAAAAATATTTCTATTTCATCTTCCCAGAGTAAGCCAACGATCATAACGGGAGCCATAGATATCAGGATTTTAACTGCAAATTTCATTTCTTCGTCCCATTTAAACCGAAAGAAGTGACGAATAAGGTTCAATAGGTCTTTGTAAAATACCAGAATAATACTAAGCATTGTTGCTGCATGTACCAGAACAGTAAAAGCAATATCATCTTCAATATTTGTATTTAGCAGTACCTTGCCAAGTTCCAGGTGACCACTGCTGCTCACAGGTAAAAACTCTGTAAGACCTTGCAGAAGCCCTAATATCAATGCTTCAAGCCAATTCATTATAAATCAGGTTAATATGGTTGTATCTTAATGTTTCGGTCGGCGCAGTATAGCAAAGATCTCAATTATATATCCTGTGATAACAAGTATAGGCGCTATAGTCATCCTGCGGGGACTGAAGATTTCTTCATTAAAAACAGTGGGGTCATCGGAACCTCCACCAATCATTAACAGAAAGCCAACTAAAATGAAGGCCAATCCAAGCAAAAGTAAAATGTAGTTTTGCCGACCAAAAACGAAAATTCCGGTTTTTGCATCTGTTTTCCTGGCTTGTAGAATTGGATGTTGGTTTTCCTGGTCCTTGGGCTGATTGCTGGGAGTCTTCGTTGTTTTATGTTGTTGGGGTTGTTTCTTCGAAGGATTTGTTTTTTTCTTCTTTGCCATTTTCAGAAATTTTATGAAGCAAAAATAGTAAAATTACATGCAAAAGAAAGCCTGAATTAATAATATAAATTGTCAGTTTTCATTCTAAGGTATTTGCGTACAGCGAAATAGGTAGATATCCACGTGATAATAACACCCAGGAGCAATACAAATCCAAACAGGGAAATAAACATATCAACGTCCTGTAAGTCTACAACTTCAGGTATTTCACGTTGGAAATAATAAATAGTTAAAATCAAAAACAGGATGGCTGTCAATGCACTGTAAATGCCGTGCAGTATGCTTCTGCTGATAAAGGGTTTGCTAATAAATCGCTGTGTGGCTCCTACCAATTGCATGGTTCGTATAATAAACCGTTTAGAGTATACCGATAAACGAATGGTATTGTTAATGAGAGCAAGGGCAATGATACTCAATAATCCACTGAAAACAAGAATGATGAAACTTATTTTACTAATATTGCTGTTAATCGATTCAACAAGGGATTTCTGATAATAGACTTCTTTAACATTCCGGTTTTGCATAAGAACAGCTTCAATTTTCTGCAGGCTGTCATTATTCGCATAATTGGCCTTCAGTCTGACCTCGATAGAAGGGGGCAGGGTGTATCCGATAAAGCTTACAAAGTCTTCACCCAGGTCTTCTTCCAGAATTTCAGCAGCTCTCTCCTCGGTGATGTATTCTGTGGATTTTACATATTCCGTGGCATCCAGGGTTTTTTGCAATTGGATGATATCCGCTTCCTTCACCTGCTGGTTCATCATAATAGTAAAACCAATGTTTTCTTTTACAAAATCTGAAAGCTTTTTGGCATGCAAGATTAATAGTCCCAAAAACCCCATCATGATTAAAACGAGAGAAATACTCACGATGGTTGTTAAATACGAAGACCGAAGTCGCCGTTTATTAAATTTTTCTTCTTGTCTGGACATATGATGTAGATTGATGCTAAATTATAAAAAATAGAAAGAGAAAAAAGATTAATATTTTCTAATTTCGCTGCTTAGTTAATTAAAACGAAGGAAATAATCATGGATTATAATTTTCGGGAGACAGAACGAAAATGGCAGGAATACTGGAGCAGGGAACAGGTATTTAAAGCAGAAAACAAGTCGGACAAACCGAAATATTATGTGTTGGATATGTTTCCCTATCCTTCCGGTGCCGGTTTGCATGTAGGACATCCACTTGGATATATTGCTTCTGACATAATTGCCAGGTATAAACGTCTTCAGGGATTCAATGTACTACACCCAATGGGCTATGATGCCTATGGATTACCTGCAGAACAGTATGCTATACAAACGGGAACACATCCGGCTGTTACTACTGAAAAAAATATTAAAAGGTACCGTAAGCAGCTGGATCAGCTGGGCTTCTCATTTGACTGGAGCAGGGAGGTAAAAACATGTGATCCTTCATATTATAAGTGGACACAATGGACCTTTATTCGATTGTTTCATCACTGGTATAACACGGATACAGATAAAGCCGAACCTATTGAAAATCTTATTTCTGTTTTTAAACAGGAAGGAAATCAGGATGTTTATGCTGTTCAGGATGAAGTTTCTGTGTTTTCAGCTTCCGAATGGAAATCGATGGCAGAGAAGGAACAGCAAGAGGTTTTGATGAAGTACCGGCTGGCTTATCTTTCAGATACATGGGTGAATTGGTGCCCGGCCTTGGGAACGGTACTGGCAAATGATGAGGTCAAGGAGGGATATTCCGAGAGGGGAGGACATCCTGTAGAAAAAAAATTGATGAAACAATGGGCGTTGAGAATTACTGCTTATGCACAGCGCTTACTGGATGGCCTGGAAGAGATTGATTGGTCGGAGTCAGTGAAAGAAATGCAAAGGAACTGGATTGGACGTTCAGAAGGAGCCTCTGTATGGTTCAATGTAAAAGATCATGATGAAAAGATTGAAGTTTTTACTACACGTCCGGATACTTTATACGGAGCCATGTTTATGGTATTGGCACCAGAGCATGAACTGGTGCGCAAGATTATGCATCCTTCTCACAAAGAGGAGGTTGAAGCATATATCGACAGGAGTAGCAAGCGTACAGAGCGGGAAAGGATGGCAGAGACAAAAATGATCAGTGGCGTATTTACAGGAGCGTATGGTATTAACCCCCTGAATGGTGAGTTTATGCCTGTTTGGATAGCAGATTACGTGCTGGCAGGATATGGTACAGGAGCAATTATGGCTGTTCCGGGGCATGACAGCCGTGATTTTGCTTTTGCCCGTCATTTTAAGATTCCTATCCGTCAGGTTGTTCTTGAACATGGAAAGAATGAGTCAGAACCGACAGGCTGGAAAGATGCATATGAAGCCAAAGAAGGAATAATGATTAATTCCGGATTTATGAATGGGATGCCGGTGAAAGAAGCTATCTGTAAATGTATTCTTAAACTGGAAAAGGACGGTTTCGGAAAGGGAATGGTCAATTACCGGCTGCATGATGCTATCTTTAGTCGCCAGCGATATTGGGGCGAGCCTTTCCCTGTTTACTACAAAGAGGGAATGCCTTTTACCTTGAATGAATCAGAGCTTCCGTTGGCATTACCGGAGGTGGATAAATACCTGCCAACAGAAAAGGGTGAACCACCCCTGGCCCGTGCACAAAACTGGAAAACACAACAAGGATATCCGCTTGAAACGAATACCATGCCTGGATTTGCCGGATCCAGTGGATATTATCTCCGCTATATGGATCCGTGGAATGATAAGGAATACTTCTCTAAGGAAGCTAATGAGTACTGGAGGGACGTAGATCTTTATATTGGTGGCGATGAACATGCCACCGGACATCTGCTATATGCGAGGTTCTGGAGCCATTTTCTTTATGATATGGGCCTGGTATGTGAAAAGGAACCATTTAAGAAATTGATTAATCAGGGAAAAATTCAGGGATGTTCGAATTTTGTATACCGGGTCAGGTCGGAAAATAAGTTTGTTTCTTATAATCTCAGAATGGATTATTCTACTACCCGTTTGCATGTGGATATCGGCCTGGTGAAGGATGATGTATTGGATATTGAAGCGTTTAAAAACTGGCGGGAAGAATTTAAAGATGCGGAATTTGTATTGGAGGAAGGAAAGTACATATGTGGTTCAGAGATTGAAAAAATGTCTAAATCGAAACATAATGTGCAGAATCCGGATGAACTGGTTGAAAAGTACGGCTCAGACACCCTTCGGCTCTACGAAATGTTTCTTGGGCCTATTGAACAGCATAAACCCTGGGATACGAAAGGCATAGAGGGGGTATATCGTTTTTTGATGAAGTTCTGGCGTTTATTCTTTCGTGATGGTAGGTTTGAATTGTCTGATGAGAACCCCAATGATAAAGAAAACAAGGTGCTCCACCAGACCATCAAAAAAGTTCGGGATGATATTGATCGTTATTCTTTTAATACCGTTGTAAGTGCCTTTATGATTTGTGCCAATGATCTCACTGAGCTCAAATGTAATAAGCGCAAAATACTTGAACCACTTGTTGTATTGCTCTCACCTTATGCACCGCATATGGCAGAGGAGCTGTGGGCGCTTTCCGGTTATAAGGAAAGTGTGAGCTTTGCCCACTTGCCGAATTATAAAGAGGAATTGTTAGTGGAAGATCAAATAGATTATCCGGTGACATTTAATGGAAAATTGAGGTTTAAAATGTCGTTCCCATCAGATATGAAGCCGGATGAGATCAGGAGTAAAGTGGAAGAATCTGAAGAAGCATCAAAATGGCTGGCAGGTAAGTCCCCGCGAAAAATCATCGTGGTTCCAGGAAGAATCATAAATGTTGTTGTTTAAGCTGTGCGGGATTTGGAATGCTTTTTGTTTTTTCTGATGTGAACTAAATTTTTAGAACATGATTAGATTATGTGCCATCACAGCTTTCATCATCTTTTTATCTGGCAGCCTTTTTGCCCAGGAATTACGAAAAGTAGAAAACAATGCATTTAAACGCGGAGAGTTTTTAAAATATAAAGTGTATTACCATTCATTGCTTACCGGGAATGTGAAAGCAGGAGAAGCAACAATGGAAGTGACAAAGGAAAAAAAGACTATTAGTGGTCGACAAACATATCATGTAATAGGTAAGGGAAAGTCGAAAGGAGCTTTTAATCTTTTTTTTAAAGTTAATGACCGCTTTGAAACTTATATTGATGACGTGGCCATGTTACCCTGGATTTTTATCAGAAGAACCAGGGAAGGCGGTTATGTAAAAGACGATGATGTGGTTTTTAACCAAATAAAGAACACAGCAAAGAGTCGAACAACAGAGCGTGTTGTCCCCCCTAATATTCAGGATATTTTATCGGCTTTTTTTTATGCACGTACTGTTGATTATTCAGATGCAGCTGTGGGTGATGTTTTTGATATACCTTTCTTTCTGGATGATTCTGTATATAATGCTACCATGATATATATGGGAAAGGAAGAGATAGAGATTGATATGGGGAAATTTAATGCGATAAAGTTTAAACCCAAGGTTGCCACAGGAGAGGTGTTTGATGAAGAATACCCCATGACATTATGGGTAAGTGATGATGAAAACCTGCTTCCGTTGATTGCAGAATCAGAAGTAATTGTTGGATCGGTCAGAATAGAGCTGATTGAATATGCCGGATTGGCTAATCATTTGAAAGCAAAACTAAAATGAATCAGCGCAAGATATGCACAACGCCCTTTTTAGTGATTTTCCAATTGCCTGACTCAAGCAGCAGAATGTAGTAATAAACTCCTTCAGGAAATCCATCCCCGTCCCAGGTATTGGAATAGTTTTTCCGGTCAAAAATAAGCTGTCCGTATCTATCGGTAATGATCAATTGATTAGCATCATAAATATTCAGGTTTTCAATAACAAAATTGTCATTGATGCCGTCTCCGTTTGGTGTAAATACATTGGGAATTATTATTTCCTTTTGCTTCATTTTTTCTTTTTCAGCGACAATCATCGGTGTTGTTTCTCTTGTCTGACGGAGAGTGTCATTATCGTTTGCTTGAGGAAGCGGCCTGGCAATTTGTGATTGATCATCCGGTCCTTTTTCAGCTGGTTCATTGCGTTTGTTGTTTTTATCTTCCTTTTTCGATGATACCGGAGAGGTTTGGCCAATGGTAGTGTGAGTTTCTGATGCACTTTTCGAGTGCTGGTATTGCATGCTTTCATCCTCAATATTCTGATGAACGATATAGGTATCTGAATCTTTTTTCCTGTTCTTATTAATTGGTGATGGGAGTTTCTGATCTGTCTGTGTTATCCTATCATGTTGGGGAAGCTTGCCCTGGTCAGCATTTTCTAAGTGTTGTTGTTGAGGCGTGATATCATCAACTGCCAGGTCTTGTTGAAGCGTTTCTTCATTATCCGCCTGAACCTTAACGGGATTATTTTTTTTGGGATATTCTTTGGTTTTCCTGATGTCATTTTTTGAAGCAATCGGCACAGGTCTTTTTTCAGGTGTAATGCTTTCACTGCTTTTATTCTTGAGAAGGATAACCGAAATAATGGCAAGTAGCACAATAGCAGCTGCCGTGTATTTAAGCACGGGATTTATGGTTCTTTTATATACATGTGTTTCTTGTTTGCCAAAAGGAATATTTTTAAAGAGGAAATTTTGGACCTGTAGATTCCGGTTTAATTTTTTCCATAGGGAGGCTGAAGGATTTTTGTGCAAGTCCTTAAGATGGGAACGAAAAAATTCGTCTATATGTTTTTTATCCTTCGTCATAGCATTAATACAACTTTTTCAAGCCTTTTTGTAAAAACTTCCGGGCTTTTGAGAGTTGCGATTTTGAAGTATTTACAGAAATGTTAAGCATCTCTGCAATTTCTTTATGGGAATAACCTTCCATGGCATACAGGTTAAACACCATGCGGTAGCCATCAGGCAAATCCTGTATCAGTTTTAAAAGTTTTTCTTTATCATACCTTGTGTCAGCAGGCGGTGCAGAAGATATTTCATCAGAAAAATCGTCCAGATCGTAATGGTAAGCATGTTTCAGGTTTGAGCGGTAATGATTGATTGCGGTATTTATCATGATTCGTCTTATCCAACCTTCAAACGATCCGGTACTCCTGTAATCTTTGATTTTAGTGTAAACAGTCATAAACCCTTCCATCAACACATCTTCAGCTTCCTCTTTGTTTCTGGAGTAACGGATACAAACACCCAGCATAACAGCATTGTATTTATCAAAGAGCAATTTTTGTGCATCCCGCTTATTGGCTAAGCATCCTTCGATTATCTTTTCCTCTGGGATCATTCAGTGCACTTTCTTGGATTAGACGTTGGCCGCATTGATTTGGTTGCCTGAAAATGTTAATATTTCAAAGATACAATAATACAAACAACATGAAGGGCTTATTCATGGTCTCAGGCCATTATAGCTGATAACATGATTGACTGATGCCCGATTGCCAGTGAGCTTTATTGCAGGTACAGCATGTAGCCTTTGAATAGGGAAGAAACAGCGTAATCAGAGAATAATGGTCAAGCTGCCTTTGAGGGTATGATTGTATAATTGATTATTTTTATTGTATGCTGCATACCGGATGATCCATACATAAACGCCGCCTACGGTGCTTTCATTCCGATAGCTTCCGTCCCAATGACCTCGGATGTCATCCGATTCGTAAACCAGTTGTCCGTAACGGTTGTAAATTTTTATGTTGTATTCTTCAACGTCTTTATAAATGACTTTAAAGAAATCATTGATGCCATCGTAGTTTGGTGAAAAAGCTTTAGGCACAATAATGTTGTAATGAGTAGTTATTTCCGGACTATATTGTACAGATTCGCTCGTGTTGATGTTCTGGGCAAAAATACTTTGAATAGGGAATAAAAGAATCAGAAGGCTTATCAGGCAGCTAGTTTTCATATCAGTCTTATTATGCGTTAATTATGATGTAATGATATAATAACTATGCTTTCAGAACAAAAAATTGTGACAAGATGTTAGATAATGTATATCAATAAAAGATTATCGGTGAGTTTGGCCTGTTTCATAAACTGAGCTAAGGTTATTTTTTCTTAAGGGCCAATGTATTTACGGGTCCTTTTTTACGGCTGGAGAAATTGGCCCTTCTTTTCAACCATTTTTTACGGCTGAAAGAAAAATCCCCGTATTTCTTTTTGTATTTGTACTCTTTGTGTTTTGTTCTTTCAACAAATTTTATCCCGACACCGAATGAAATATAGGTGTATATGTCAATCATTTCGGTGTTTCCTTCAAGGGCATCCAGTTTATCTGAGTTCATGGGTACCCCGGCAAACTCAAAATTAAAATAAAATCCCGAGGAAGTGTTAAGGGCCATGCCAAAGCCCATAGGGATATGTGCTTCGGTAGTAGCAGTGCCTTTGCTTTCGCCGTTTTCTGTGTATCCTTCTGTATGCACGATAGCATCTGTTTGCATGTCGCGGGCAACAGCCCAGAAATCAGTTAATCCAAAGCCACCGAAAACATACAAGGCAAATCGCTGATTGTTATTAGGGATGACAAGAGACATGGGATTAAACGTGAATTGCAGGGAGTTGCTTATAAAGTCGGTGTTAAAATACAGACTGGCACTTTCTTTGGCTCCTTTAAGGCTGCCGGTAAGAAATTGCCCTCTGATCCCAAACAGGGGATTGATTTCTTTTCCGAATATCAATCCATACGCCATGTCAGATTCTTCCTGAAACTTTTTCCCGATATTATCATCATGCACCCCCAAATCTCCGTAAAAAGAGGCATAACCAGCATTTGCATTCAAATACCAGTTCTCCCCAAAATCATAGAAATCCAGATTTTGTGCCTGTGTTTGAATAGTAAACAACAAAACTATAGGTAAAACATTCTTTTTAAGATAATTTAAAATCATAAACCTGTATTCCCTTATTCAAAAATCAATTGCCTGTTACTTTTAGTTCGGCTGTTGTAATATTGGTAACCCTGAGTTACACGATCAAGATTATTCCTTACTAGCTAATCATTTATAATTGGGCTTCGTTATACGAAAATAACAATCTACTGTTACTATTTATTGTAAAAGCTAAGATAAGGGTTTATTTTAACAATCTTTTTATAAATTTACAGGGATTATTTACTCTTTGCAGGGAGGTCAAAAAAGAGGAATTGGTTACCTTTCTGAAGATTAGGATACTAACAAATGCAAGATCAAAAAAATTATAGTGAGGATAGATTACTGAATGATCTTGAGGCAGGGGATTTGTTTTTGAACAACAGAGCAATCAGGTATTTGTACAAAGTGTACTATCCAATGGCGCTTAAGTTTGTAAAAGCAAATCGCGGAACGGATGAGGATGTAAATGATGTATTTCAGGAATCGCTTATTGCTTTTTATGAAAACATTAAGAATCAGAAGTTCAGGGGAGATTCGACTATAAAAACATATATCTATTCTACAATTAGAAATAATTGGTTTAGTAAGTTAAAAAAGTCGAAGCCGGAAATAAACATTGAGGATTTTGAATTCAAGACAGATGAGCAGAAAAAGGTAGATAGAGAAACACTTGAATTACTGAAAGAAATCCTAAACAGAACAGGAGATTCCTGTCGGCGGATATTGAAATATTACTATTATGATAATCTCTCGATGAGAGATATCATGCGGGAAATGGACTTTAGCAGTGAGCAATCTGCAAAAACACAAAAATATAAGTGTATGCAGAAAATGATAAAAATTCTTGAAGATAAGCCATATTTAAAAGAAAAGTTATTGGAACTCTTATGAAAAATATACATGAAATAGCAATCATTGAAAACTACCTTCAGGGGAAGTTGACCGAAGAGAAAAGAAGGGAGTTTGAAAGCAGGCTTGCCAAAGACCCGGATCTTGCAAAAGATACGGAGAATATGCGCCTGCTAATTGCCGGAATCCTGGCTGCAGGCCAGGAACAAATGAAAGATGAGTTACAAAAGATTCATCAGGAAGTAATTGAGCAAAAGGTTAAAAGAATCCCCATTAGAAGATATGCACTGGCAACTGCGGCAGTTATCGCTCTGTTTATCGTGTCTGCATTGTTTCTAAAGGTATTTAACACACAGCTTCCTCCGGAAAAGGCATATGATAAATTCTACCATCTGTATTCTTCAGATAATATGACCAGAAGTTCTGAATCAAACACCATGGATGCTGATATTTCTGATGCCTTTGAAACCTATAATGCCGGAAATTATCAAACAGCTTTAGCTGGTTTTGAAAAGATTATCAATACTGATGAATCTAATATGGAAGTGCATTTCTATGCCGGTTTGAGTTTGATGGAGTTGGAAAACTTTGATAAAGCGGAAATGCATTTTAATTATATAATAGAAAATCAGGGCATAATCTATTTGAAAAGTGCAACCTGGTACAAAGCTTTATGCTTATTGAAGCTCGATAAAGTTCCTGATTCAAAACAAGTTTTAACAATTATCTCAGATGATACTTCTTCACCTTATGCGAAAGATGCGCAAAAGTTGTTGAAGTCATTATAAATTCAGCAGCAGTTGTCCAACATAGAGAGGGTTAATTTTGGTTAGGTCCCGGTGAGAATTTTCACCGGGATTTTCTTTTAAGAACATATCGTTTTGTTATAAATCCTGTAAGAAGGATGCCAATAAGGATAAAAAGATATACAGGATTTTTCCAGATAGGATTTCGAATAGCACGTGTATCTCCAAGGTGAATATAACCTGCCCAATAATAAGGATGTACTTTCATCGCATCAGAATCAAACAGATACTTTGTTTTAGCTTTTTGCAAGGCCAGGTCCTTGCTTTTCCCTTTAGATAACTGATGGTAGAATTCATCCATGAGCAAAGCACTACTCTGGTCCCTTACCGGCCAAAGGGTAACAATAATACTTGGAACACCTGCATAAAGAAAACCTCCGCTTAAACTTATAAGTCCCTCGCCATTTTTTAAAGCACCTAAACCGGTATTGCATGCACTCAACACAGCCATATCAGCATTTAATCGTAAATCAAAAATTTCGTATACATTCAGGAAATTTGATTTCAAGCTGTCAGATACCGGGGTAAAAGCTAATTGGGAGTACATGGGCTGATTATCAAGTATCATGGTGTGCATGGCCAAATGCAGGAGATTGTATTTCCCCGAATATTGCAGAAAATTTTCTTTGGTAGCTTGATCACCGGTGAATATCTGTGTCGGGAGATATCGCGAAATATTTTTTATCTCTTCTTCCGCACCGGGCAATGGGCTCAGATCCACTTGCTGAAAGGTACCTTTAGTGCTGAACTTACTATAATCGGGAGCAAAAGCAAGAATCTCGTCTTTTCCTTTCCTGTTTTGAGTTTTGCGGAATTTAAAAAGATAAGTTGCTGAGAGGGACGAATAACTCAGGGGGTATTTTTTTATTAAATAATCCAGTGACCGATAATCAGATTGATTGCTTGCCGGTGAAGAGAGTAATGCATCAAAAGATATATAATTCAGGCTTTCATCCGGTAAAATAATCAGGCTTTTATTTTTGATAAATTTTTCAATAGGTTGAATAAGAGATTGATACAATTTGTATGCTGCATCTGTAAAACGATGAAAATCATCCATCGTATGATGTCCGAAGTCGCTATTGGTTAAAGCTGACTTATAATCCTGGATGTTTTGCCTGGCAATATCTTTAAAAGGCATACTAACCACTTCAAAAAGATCATGAGTGGTTATGAAAATGTATAGCAGTGTATCCGTAAGCTTATAATTGATCAGTGCCTGTTTTTTTCTCAGGTATTCCGATTGGATCGTTTCAACATCCATTACATCGGAGTTATTTATGAAATTGTAATAATCGGAATGGTTTTCTGACAGGTATTTCAAAAGCTGGGTGTATTCAATTTGTAATATGCTCAGCTCTTTTTGCCAAAAATCAATTTTATCATAATCCGGATTTAGTTTTGACTTTTCGTGTTCGATGTATTTATTTAATAGGGAGATGTCCTTATTAATATTGGATTCTGTATACTGCAAAGAATCAGGAACATTGGAAAATTTAAGCTGCTTGCTGGTATAAATTGAAGACAGCATGATGGTTGATTTGTTCCTCTCTGAGTATTCAAAGGCTTTTATTTTATTTGTTTTTGCTGCAATATTAATAGCATCATTATACATTCTGTGGGAATAATCTTTAACCAGTTTGTATTCTGCTGGACTTGCAACCTTAACGCTTAATTTTTCAATTACATCCAATGATTGATCAAAAGTAAGCAGGGATGTATGAATGAGCTCTTCATCTTTTGTTTCATTCTGTTCATAAAGATCATACAATGTTTTAGCTTTATTGTTCAAAATTTCACTGAGTTGTATTTTATTTAAAGTTTGCTCCTCAGATGGATTGCTTTTCGGATTTGTGTTTTGGAAATCGGAAACATTGGCAATTAAAGCACGCTGGAAATAATCGAGGGCTTTATCATAATTTTTGGTTTTACTGTAAATAGTACCAATGTCATTCAGGCTTTTTGCTACTTCATTGTGCTTATTGCCCAGGTACTTTCTTTTAACGACCAGGGCTTTGTCCATAAAGCTAATGGCTTCAGTAAAATCGTCTTTGTCAGCATAAATGTTTCCTATGACCTCATAATCAGAGGCAATAGTAAGGTCTTCTTCACCAAGATTAGATTTTTTTATTTTCAGCGATTGTTCCAGTGCAGCAAGGGCTTCATCGTAATTATTGGTTTTCTGGTATAAAACACCCAGCTCGTAATACGTAGCAGCAATTCCAAGATCATTTTCTGCTTTGATTTTCTTTTTTACTTCCAGTGATTTTTGATAGTATTGTATAGCATCTTCAGCTTTTCCCCATTCATCCATAGCTTTCCCGATCTGGCTGTAGTTTTTGGCCACTGTTTCATTGCTTTCTCCAAAGTTGAATTTGTTTATTTCCAATGCTTTGTTGAAATTGATCAGGGCCTTATTGTAATTGCTTTTTTTCTGTTCAATGATCCCGATATCACTGTAACTGCTTGCCAGTTCCGAATCTTTGTCACTAAATTTTTCTTTTTTTATTTCCAGGGCTTTATTAAAGCTTTCCAGGGCCAGGTCATATTCTTCGATCTTATCGTAAACGATGCCCAGGTTATTGAGGTTTTGAACCAATAAGTCTTCATTTGCTGCTCGTTTATCAGATAGCTGGCTGCCTTTTTCGAAATATGAAATGGCTTTCTTATAATCCCCTTTTTTATTTAAGACAATCCCCAGATTATTGAAATTCTCCAACAATGCGTTGGGCTCAACTTCCGACGATTTTTCTTTGATTTCCAGGGATTTTTCAAAATAATTTAAAGCTGAATCATAAGCACCAAGGCGGGTATATATGAGCCCCAACTCGTTATAGTTTTCTGCTAAGGAATCTTTATTGTTCGATTGTCTTGTGTTCACCAATTTGTTAGAAGTATAGTCAAGAATTTTTTCATATCGTTTTTGGTTTTCTTCACTCTTGATCAGGGCCGGATACATTTCTTCCACACTTTGAATGCCTACATTCAGCACTTGTTGAAACAGCTCCAGGGCGTTGTCAAAATTTTCTTTTTCTAGGCTCTTCAGCGCCTGTTCATTCACATTTTCGGCAATTTCGGCATTTTGTTCTCCAACTGATCTTTCAACAGCGGGCAACATTTGCTTATAGGATTCATATTGCTGCCGATATGCTTCCTGGTCAGCATAGTTTTTCGCGTATAAAGGAACTTCCTTGTCCAGATTATATTTTAGGGGTTCGTTGATCAGAAATACAACCTCAGGAATATATTCTTTATGAAATCCATAAATCAGGTTCAGGTGCTCGTATGAATGGTAGATGAAATATGTGCCTCTTTCCAGCGGATTCCATTTATAGCAGGAATCCCTGAAATCATCTTCCAGTTCAAAGTATTTAAACTCGTTTCTGTTTTTTTCTTTTATAGTATATATCTCTGAAATATAGCTATAGGTATGTACGATATTTCTGCAATATGTTTTAAATTCACCTTCCCAAAGCTTTATGGCTTTCTTAAAATCTTTTAATGCCTGATTGTACTTTTCATTTTGAAAATTTATCAGACCTTTCAGGTAATAATGTGTGCCATAAGATGGGTGATCCTCCTGAGGGTATATTAGAGAATGATATTCAAGGCCTTGCTCTATTTTCGAAAGGCATAAATCAAATTTATTTTGTTCATAATACGCAAATGCCAGGTTGATATAGTAATGAAATACATTGTTTTTTTCGATACCGGTTATCGATCGCTGCTGTTTGATCGCGTTATTAAAGTAAGTAGTTGATTCGCCGGGTTTTTCCCAGAGTAGATTTACTATCCCAATATTGTTGCTGACGGTGGCCAGGAATTTATTATTATCCTCCAGTTTATCCAGATAATCAAGCGTTTTTTTATAGTTAAAAACAGCTTTGGAATATTTATCCTCTTTAAATGCTTTGTAATCATAATAACTATTCCCGATGGTATTGTGCAGCCGGGCAAATTTGAGATAGTTTTCCGGAAGCGGTTGAATATATTTAGTTGCTTTTTCTAAAAATCCAATGGCTGTTTTATACCTTTCCTGATGGGCATAAAGAATACCTTCATAGAAATAAATATCCGCCCAAATCGGGCTGGAATTACTCAGGAAGTTGTAAGCTATTCGTTCGAGTGTATCTGCTCGTTGTTTTGCCAATGCAGTGTTACCGCTTAATAAATTACAATAATTAGCCTTCAGCTGGCAACGCACATAGGATGACCAATTCTCGTATTTTCTGATTATTCCTGCCGATTCATTGTAATAAATTTCTGCAGAATCATATTTTTCATCCTCAACGAATGCATCAGCATGAACCAAAAGCTGCATGATTCGCAGGCTATCTGCCTGTCGCTGGGTTTGCTGTAAGAAAGAATGAATACGGGGTTGAAAAGCATATATGCTTGTGAGGCAGATAACAAGTGCCAATATAATTTGGACTGGCTTTCGGTTCATCAGAGAGAGAATTTGTTTTTATGTAAGGGTAGCAAATTTATAAATAATACGATACGATTAATAATTAATAGTACAGTTTACATGGAATTTTTGTACGGTATAAGATATATGAAATGAACGCATGTGATTATCAACTGTACAACATAATATATTAACTTAGTAAATGCAAAAACAATATTTACTTATGGGTTCAGTAAAAAAGCTTTTCTATATCCTGTTTATCTTCATAAACATGCTTGGGTTTCATGTTTTTAGCTCTCAGTTATATGAAGAATCAGATTTATTAAAGGACGGTAAAAAATACCTGAAAGAATGGAAAGAGGTTGATTCTTTGGCAGAGATTGGGTTGCCAAAGTCTGCCCTGAAGATAGTGAATTCAATTTATGATGAATCCAAATCTGAGAGTAACCAGCCGCAATATATAAAAGCGGTCATTTATAAACTGAAACTGGAGCAGGAATTCGAGGAAGATTTTTTTATTGGCATGCTGGCAGACTTGGAAGAAGAGATCAAACTTGCCGATTTTCCGGTTCGCTCTGTTCTTCATAGCATGGCAGGGGAAATGTACTGGTTGTATTACCTGCAAAATCGGTACCGTATTCTTGAGAGATCAACAACAACTGATTATAATGAATCAGATATTGCTACATGGGATGTGGAAAAGATTGTTGTAGCATCTGTTGAGCATTATGAATCATCACTTACCAATGCTAACAGATTGTTTTTTTTCCCATTAAAAAGATTTGATGACATACTGGAACGTGAAAAAAATTCTAAAATGTATAGGCCAACATTGTTTGATTTTCTGGCATTCAGGGCATTGGATTTTTTTAAAAATGAAGAGCTTTATGTCATCCAACCGGTCGAAACCTTCAATATTGATAAACCTCAATATTTCTCAAAAGCGGAAGATTTTGTACAAATCAAAATAGGGAAACAGAATTATCTTTCATTTGAGTACCATTCTATTCGTATTTTCCAGCAATTGCTTCAGTTTCATATGAAAGATAAAAACCTGCATGCCTTTATTGATGCAGATCTGAAGCGACTCGACTTTGTTTATGAAAAGTCAGTTGCAGCTAACAAAAAGAATTTATACCTTAAAGCATTGGGTGACCTGAGCAAGAAGCACCATGACAAAAGTGAAGGGGCTCCGGTATTATATGCCTTGGCAAAATTGCATTATCAAATGGGCAAGGAATATAAACCGATTAGTCGACCTGAAAACCAGTGGGATATAAAGAAAGCCTATGAGATTTGCCTGGATATTACAGAAAGATTCCCCGGTTCTCAAGCAGCTAACAATAGTAGATTGCTCATGGAAAGGATCAAAAGAAAGAACCTGGAGTTAGCTGTATCCTATGCTGTTGTGCCAAAAAAGGAAATACTGGCTAACATCAAATATCAAAATATAAGCACCTTGTATTTCAGGGTTATTAAGATGGATCCGGATGAGAACAGAGAACTGCGCTCAGATTATTACAATACTGAACTAATCAGCCAATACCTGAAGAAAGAGGCTCTAAAGGAATGGAAGCTGGAATTACCGGATGAAAATGATTACCAGCCCCATGCTGTTGAAACTGATCTGCCAGCTTTGGATCCGGGATATTATATCATCCTGGCCTCCAGTTCTCCGCAATTCGCAACAAATGGCCAGATAACTACATGGACAGCCCTATGGGTTACAAATTTAAGTTATATAAGCAGATGCAATAATGATATTTGTGAGTTTTATATTCTGGACCGAACAAGCGGAAAACCTATTAAAGATGTTTTTGTTAAGAGTTATTACAGGAAATATGATTATGACTCCAGGGCTTATAAATTATACGAATGGAAAGATAGCTATTCGGATAAAAATGGCCGATTTACATTTGGCCCTTTAAGCGGGGAAAGAGACAGAAAGAGGTTTTTTATTAAGATGGAATGGAAGGATGAAAAACTGTATTCTGAAAATTATTTTGCTCTTTACCCGAAACAAAATCCTGCTGAAAAAAACAAACATACTGAAATCAAAACCTATTTCTTTACGGACCGGGCCATCTACCGCCCCGGGCAGACTATCTATTTTAAAGGTATTATGATGGAAGTAATCGGTGATCAAGAAAGGATTTTAACAAACAGGAAAACTAAAGTAAAATTATATGATGTAAATTTCCAGGAAGTTGCCAGCATAACGCTGACAACAAATGAATTTGGTTCTTTCAGTGGAAGTTTTACCGCCCCTGTATCAGGCCTCACAGGCCAGATGACTATTTCCAATGACTATAACAGTAGAGGTATACGGGTAGAGGAATACAAACGACCAAAGTTTGAAGTGGAGTTTTTGCCGGTTGAAGGGAACTATAAACTAAATGAAATAGTCAGTGTAAAAGGCTTGGCAAAAGCATATGCCGGTAATGCCATTGATAATGCAGATGTTGTATATCGTGTTGTTCGTTCAGCCTATTTCCCCTACTATTATGGATGGTGGTGGCCTTCATCCACTACAGTGGAGATAACCAACGGAACAACCCGGACAGATGAAAACGGAAATTTTATGATTGAATTCAATGCCATTCCGGATGCAGGTTTGAATCCAACATATAGGGCCGTTTTCAATTATCAGATTCTCGCAGATGTTACCGACCTGAATGGAGAAACACATTCAACTGAAAAAACTGTTTCGGTTGGTCAGACAAATTTATTGTTAACTGCACAAATCCCTGAAGAAATTGAAAAAAACAACCTGCCTAAAATACCTGTTACATCAACCAACCTGAACGGAGAAAAATTGAATGTGGAGGTTAATTTTGTTATTTATAAACTGAAAGAGCCCGAAAGGATATTGCATGTAAGAAGATGGGAAAGGCCGGATAAATATATCTTGTCACAAGAGGAGTACGAGGAGCTTTTTCCTTATCATCCTTATAATAATGAAATGGAGGTAACCCAATGGGGTAAATCCCTGAAAGTTTTTGAACAGACCATTCAAACTGAAAATACCCGGGAGGTTGAACTTAAAGATATCAGCACCTGGGAAAGCGGTAAGTACCTGGCTGTATTGGAGGCTGTTGATGCATATGGTGAAAAGGTTAGCAAAAGGTTTTACTTTGATTTATTCTCCTTTGATGATAAAAAGGGCCCTGCCTATAAACACTATTCACTAAAACCGATAAGTAATTCTGTTAAACCCGGCGAAACCGACCGCATTATGTTTTCTACTCCCTGTGCTAACCTCTGGGTTTTGTTTGAAGTGGAATATGAAGGTGAAATAACCTATAGCATGTGGAAAAAGTTCAGCAAAGAACAGCAAATAATAAGCTATCCTGTTGGATCAGATTATAAAGGGAATATCTATTATCATCTTAGCTTTGTAAAGCACAACAGGGCTTATAATGAAACCATCAGCAAGCAGATTCTCAATAAGGAAAATGACTTAAGCATTGAATTGCTTACGTTTCGGGATAAAATGAAACCAGGCGATAATGAAGAATGGATACTGAAAGTTAAGGATCACAATGGGGAAAAAATTGCTGCTGAGATACTGGCTGCCATGTATGATGCTTCACTGGATGCCTTTACCAGGCATTATTGGCCCCGGCTCAGAAAGTATTGGTCGGGCTATTATTCTTATTTGAATTGGCATCTAAGTACAAATTTTCGTGTGACAGGATCACAGGAATATTATGAACGTTTATCTTCCGGAATTTCCATGAAATATCAAAATTATGATAAGCTGAACTGGTTTGGGTTCTTCCCCGGAAGGATGTTATATTATTTCAATAGCAGGCAAAGCAACGGAAATAAGCAGGGGGCATTTTTAATGGTTGAAGATAATATGACAGAGGAAGAAGCTGACATGGAAATACTTGAAGAAGCAGATTACAAACCAGCAGAAAAGGAAAAGCTTGAAAAGGCCGGGAAGATTGAAAAAACCACTAATCTGGTTTCAGGCAGCGAAGATGATCCTCTAAAGCTGGTCCCTGTGAGAAAGAATTTCATGGAAACGGTTTTTTTCTATCCCCACCTGCATACTGATGAGGAGGGAAATACCCTGATAAAATTCACCATGCCTGATGCTCTTACGCGTTGGAAATTCATGGCAATGGCCCATAGTAAGCAACTGCAATACGGATACCTGGAAGAAGAAGTCCTTACTCAAAAAGAACTGATGGTGGTTCCAAATGCACCCAGGTTTTTCAGGGAAGGAGATACCATTGTATTTACAACGAAAGTAAGTAATCTTGCCAATAAGGAACTAAGCGGAGATATTCAGATACACTTGTTTAATTCACTCAGCATGGAAAATCTGAATGATATGTTCTTGCTGGATGAGCCCAGAAAATCATTTTATACCACGAAAGGACAATCGGACATTATTAGTTGGAAACTAACAATTCCGGTCGGTATTCCCGCTGTGACATACCGTATTATTGCATCTTCAGGAAATTTTTCTGACGGAGAAGAAATGAGCATCCCGGTCTTAACAAACCGAATGCTGGTAACTGAATCCATGCCCTTGTCAGTGAGAGCAAAAGAAGAGAAAACCTTCAGCTTTGATAAATTATTACATTCCGGCGAATCGGAAAGCCTTGAACATCAAAGTTATACCCTTGAGTTTACATCCAATCCGGCCTGGTATGCCATACAGGCGTTGCCTTATCTGATGGAGTACCCCTACGAATGTGCTGAGCAAATTTTCAGTCGCTACTATGCAAATAGCATCGCCTCATTCATTATTAACAGCAATGAAAAGATAAAAAAGGTATTTGAAAGCTGGAAGCAATTGTCTCCTGACGCTTTTCTTTCTAACCTGGAAAAGAACCAGGAATTAAAGAGCTTATTGCTTGAAGAAACACCCTGGTTGTTATCTGCCAATAAAGAATCGGAACGAAAAAGAAGGATAGCCTTGTTGTTTGACCTGAATAAAATGGACAACGAATTAACAGCTGCCCTCTATAAATTAAAGGATATGCAGACTTCAAACGGTGGTTGGCCTTGGTTTGAGGGCATGAAAGACAATAGGTATATCACCCAACATATTGTTGCCGGAATGGGCCATCTGAAAAAACTCGGAATAAAGAGCCCTGTGCAGCTAAGTGATATGATCAGGATTGCTGTTTATTATCTTGACAAGCGAATGGAAGAAGATTATGAATACCTGCTGAAGCATTCTAAAAATACGATAGATGATGATCACCTTTATCAGTTTCAGATACACTATCTCTATGCACGTTCTTCCTTTCTGGATATTTATCCCCTGAATGAAAACACTAAGGCTGCTTTCGAATATTACGAAAATCAGGCTGAAACCTATTGGATGAAAAAGTCAGTCTATATGCAGGCTATGATAGGCCTTGCTCTGCATAGAATGGAGAACAAGGATATACCTGGTAAGATCATACGGTCTCTTAAGGAAAAGGCTATTGTTAAGGAAGAAATGGGCATGTACTGGAAGTCCGACAGGGGATATTTCTGGTATCAGGCACCTGTTGAGACCCAGGCTTTACTGATAGAGTTTTTCGATGAAGTAGCGAATGATCAGGAATCAGTGGAAGAAATGAAGATATGGCTGATCAAACAGAAACAGACACAAAACTGGGAAACAACAAAAGCAACTGTTGAGGCTTGCTATGCGCTGTTATTAAGAGGAACTAACTGCTTGCAGGAAGATAAGTTTGCAGAGCTTACCGTGGATGACCAGCTTATTGATCCCACTGCAAACAACCAGCAAGCTATTGAAGCAGGCACCGGTTATTTTAAAACAAAATGGGCTGCTGATGAAGTTCATGATGGAATGGGAAATATTAAGGTTAAAAACCCGAATGATAACATTGCATGGGGTGCTGCTTACTGGCAGTATTTTGAAGATCTCGATAAAATTACCTTACATGAAACACCTTTAAAGCTGGAGAAAAAACTGTTTATTGAAAAAAATACGGCAGGAGGACCGGTTATTGCACCGCTGGGTGATCAGCATAAGGTTTTTGTAGGAGATAAAGTGATAGTAAGAATCATACTGCGGGTGGATCGTGATATGGAGTATGTGCATATGAAAGACATGCGTGCCAGTGCTTTTGAGCCACTGCATGTACGTTCCGGGAACAAATATCAGGATGGTTTATCCTATTATGAAAGTACGGGTGATGCCAGTACAAACTTCTTCTTTTCTTATTTGAGGAAAGGAACCTATGTGTTCGAATATCCGTTATATGCTGCGCATGAAGGGGAATTCTCTAACGGAATTACCACTATTCAATGCATGTACGCTCCGGAGTTTACTTCGCATTCAGAAGGGGTCCGGGTCAATATTGAAAGGAAAAATGATTAAGCAGGTTTATTTTTCAAGCTTATCTAAGTCGGGGTTAACCAACATTATTTGAGCACATTATGCCATTTTGTGAATAATGTAGGTTAGCTTCCTGTACCATTCAGTGCCATATTTCCTGCTAAGGGCCTCCCCAAGGAATTCATGGAGGTATATACCCTCTCTTTTCCCTTGGGCAAGGGCTTTCTCACAGATGTTCCACCGGTGATAATTTACCCCTTCAGTATTGTCCAGTTTTTTAATCCTAACCGGATAAAGGTGGCAACTGATGGGTTTTTGGAGAGGTTGTTTTTTATCTTCCCAGGCTTTTTCGATGGCGCAGGAAGCAATACCATTTTCGTCGAATATGGTGAAAGCGCATTCCCTGTTTTCAATCAGGGGAGTAACGAATTCACCGGAAGAATCGTAATCAAAAACACCTTGCTCGCTCACTGCCCTTACACCTTCATTACTCATGTATGGCCTGATTTTATCCAGAAAATCTTCCAGGATTGATATTTCTTCTTCCTCCAATGGAGCCCCGGCATCTCCTTCCACACAACAGGCACCTTTGCAGGCTTTTAGATCACAAGCAAAACAGATATTTTTTATTTCATCTGAGACCAGGATATTGTCGATGATAATCATGCAGCAAAAATACCAATCATAATTAAATTCGGAAAGGAATGTAATAAGGCTTTTTTTCTATTTTTGCAGCATGACAAAATCGGATGATATTTTCAAAAAGATAATTTCGCATGCCAAGGAATACGGATTTGTGTTTCAGTCGAGTGAAGTATATGATGGATTAAGCGCTGTTTATGATTACGGACAATATGGTGCTGAATTGAAGAACAACATCAAAGAGTATTGGTGGAAATCCATGGTTCAGTATCATGAAAACATTGTTGGTATTGACAGTGCAATTTTTATGCACCCGACTGTATGGAAAGCCAGTGGACATGTAGATGCCTTCAATGATCCCATGATCGATAATAAAGATTCTAAAAAACGTTACAGGGCGGATGTTTTGGTTGAGGATCATGTGCAGAAGATAGAACAGAAGATTGATAAAGAAGTAAATAAAGCAGCCCGGCGCTTTGGGGAGGAATTTGATAAAGAACAGTTTCTATCTACCCATCCCAGGGTATTGAAATATAAAGAGCAAATTGAAGACATCAACAAGAACCTATATTTATCCCTTGAGAATGAGGATTTAGCTGCTTTAAAAAGTTTAATTGAAGAATTGGGTATTTCCTGCCCGATTTCAGGGTCAAAGAACTGGACTGACGTTAGGCAGTTCAATCTCATGTTCTCAACCCAGCTGGGTTCATTAAGTGAAGGAGCCCATACAATTTATCTTCGTCCCGAAACGGCTCAGGGCATCTTTGTGAATTACCTGAATGTGCAAAAAACAGGACGTATGAAGCTTCCTTTTGGGATTGCTCAGATCGGGAAAGCCTTTCGGAACGAAATTGTTGCCCGTCAGTTTATTTTCAGGATGCGTGAATTTGAACAAATGGAAATGCAGTTTTTTGTTAGGCCCGGTGAAGAGATGAAATGGTTTAAGTATTGGAAAGAGGAGCGCATGAAGTGGCATTTGTCGCTCGGGTTTCCTGAAGATATGTATCGATTCCACGAACATGATAAGCTGGCCCATTATGCCAATGCAGCTTTTGATATTGAATTTAATTTTCCTATGGGTTTCAAGGAAATGGAAGGCATACACTCCCGCACAGATTATGACCTGGGAGCTCACCAGAAAACTTCCGGAAAAAAGATTCAGTATTTTGATCCGGAACTGAATGAAAGTTATACCCCTTATGTTATAGAGACTTCTATAGGTCTGGACCGAACTTTCCTTTCAGTATTAACAGCAGCTTATAAGGAAGAAACCCTTGATGACGGTTCTCAGCGGGTTGTTTTGAATATTCCTCCGATTCTTGCACCTGTTAAAGTGGCTGTGCTGCCCCTGGTAAAAAAAGACGGTTTGCCTGAGAAGGCCAGGCAAATCATGGATGAGTTGAAATTTGATTTCATGTGTTCCTATGAAGAAAAGGATGCTATCGGCAGAAGATACCGAAGACAGGATGCCATCGGTACACCATACTGTATTACTGTAGATCACCAAAGCCTGGAAGATAATACCGTTACAATAAGGGAGAGAGACAGTATGAAGCAGGAAAGGATTGCCATAGAAAAAATACATCAGATCATGGCAGATCGGATTCGCCTCCGCCCGGATTAAATCAGCCGCATTTATTTATTATTATACAGGTTCATGGCCATATCGATGCCATTATGAATAAATGTTTTGACCATATCAAGGCTAATAGGTATACGTTCTGTCATGAGTTTTACTTCTGAGGAGGCCCATTTTCCCAGCACATAATCCGACTGGTAACCTTTGGCATACTCGTTGCCAATACCGATTCGCAGACGTGGAAAATCAGTCCGGCCAATATGGGAAATGATGCTGGACAACCCGTTGTGTCCGCCATCACTTCCCTTTTTTTTCATGCGTAACGTGCCTAGCGGAAGTGAAATGTCATCAGAAATAACAAGGGATTGTTCGACCGGGATTTTTTCCTTTTCCAGCCAATAACGAAAGGCCTTGCCGCTTAAGTTCATATAGGTAGCAGGTTTGACAATCACACATATTTTACCCCTGTATTTAACCTGTGCGATATCTGCCAGCCGGGCGTTTTTAAAACTTCCTCTCAGGGATTCAGCAAAAGCATTGGCTACAACAAACCCTATATTATGCCGGGTGTCGGCATATTCATTGCCAAAATTGCCCAAACCACAAATTAAATACTTCAAAACGATTTATCTAATAAATAAAGGAAAGTTTGCCTAAGAATCTCCGCCTTCGTTTTCAGGAGCAGCTTCTCCGCCTTCAGCTCCTTCTTCACCTTCAACTCCTTCTTTACCTTCTTCTTCCTCTTCAGCTATGATTGACCGAGCTGTTTTTACTGCAACGATCAATTGGTTTCCCGGATCTGTTAACTGTAAGGTTTCAATAGATATATCACTGACTTTTATTGAGTTGCCGATTTCCAGTTCATCGATATTAACACGTATTTTTTCAGGGATATCATCAGGTAATCCCTTAATACGAAGTTTTCTCAATTGTTTTATCAATATGCCTCCTTTTAAAACGCCTGGAGATGAGCCTTCCAGTATAATTGGGACACCCACGTCAACAGGTTTATCAGGAAAGATTTCCAGGAAATCAGCGTGCATGACCCTATCAGTAACAGGATGGTATTGAATATCCTTTAAGATGGTCCTGGTCTGTTTCCCGTCGATATCAAGTTCAATAAAATAGGTTTCCGGTGTGAAAATAAGCTTTTTAAAATCCTTCTCTTCCAATGTAAAATGGATTTGTTCTTTTCCACCGTAAACGACACAAGGGACAAATCCCTTCTCTCTGCTTTTTTTAGCATCTTTTTTCCCTACGTTCTCTCTGAGAGAACCGCTCAATGATACTTTTTTCATGTTTAATCGATTTATTAGAGTTAATGTTTAGAATATTTAAACAGTGAACTGATAGATTTGTTTTTTACCAGTCTGTTTATTACATCGGCAAATAAATGTGCCGTTGTAAGTACTCTTATTTTTTCATGTTCTTTTTTCGGGGGGATGGTGTCGGAAACAATAACCTCTGTAAATGCAGATTTTTCGATAGTTTCCAGTGCATCAGCAGAAAGCAGCGGGTGTGTACAATAAGCACGTACACTTTTGGCTCCTTTTTCCATGATAAGTTTAGCAGCGCGCGTAATGGTTCCGGCTGTATCAATAATGTCATCCAAAAGGATTACATTTTTTCCATTAACATCCCCAATCAGTTCCATTTTTCCCACCTCATTTGGTTTATTGCGTTGCTTATAACAAATGACAAAGCCTTTTTCGAGCATTTTGGCATACGCAGCAGCACGTCGTGTTCCACCGGTATCCGGTGAAGCAAAAACCATGTCAGGGAGGTTCATTTTCTGTATATCCGGAATAAAAATAGAAGATGCATAGAGGTGATCAACCGGGATATCAAAAAAGCCCTGTATCTGATCTGCATGCAGGTCAATGGTGATGACCCTGTTTAACCCTGCTGCTGATAACATATTAGCTACCAGTTTAGCAGCAATGGTAACACGGGGTTTATCCTTCCTGTCCTGGCGGGCAAAACCAAAATACGGAATAACTGCAATAATTTGTTTGGCAGAAGCTCTTTTAGCTGCATCTATCATCATGAGCAGTTCGAATAGATTCTCTGTGGGGGCAAAGGTTGACTGAACCAGGAAAACTATTCGTCCGCGAATGTTTTCTTCAAAGGAGGGTTGAAATTCTCCATCGCAGAACTTTGTCACTTCAACAACTCCTAATTCTTGTCCGTAGCTGTTTGCTATTTCAGAAGCCAGGTATTTTGTAGCTCTTCCGGAAAAAATAGAGATCTTTTCAGCCATGATTAAATTGGTTTTTTGTCCTGAAAAAGAAGTGGTGTAAATAATGCGCGAAGTTACAATTTTATTTAAAACACCGCAAGTAGAATAAAGGTTGACTTTAATCGGGGAATGTAAATGTGAAAGTTTTTTACTAAATTTGCTGGCTGATTAACGGACATTTCTTATTCTATGCCCGGATGGCGGAATTGGTAGACGCGTTGGTCTCAAAAACCAATGGGGTAATTCCCGTGCCGGTTCGATCCCGGCTCCGGGTACATAAAAGGCTGTCAGAAAAGTAATACCTCTGTCTGAGAACTTTGATGACAGCCTGTGTTATATCTAGAAACATTACCTAATGAATAAAAACACCATCAGGCTGCCTTTATACCTGTCTCTTGCGGTAATAATCGGTATTGTTATCGGAATCACAATGGATAGCAGCACATTGTTTCCCGAGCAAAAACAAGGCTTTAAACTACAGCATTACAACAAAATCAATGATGTGATCAATTATATTGATAATCATTATGTGGATACTGTGAACAAAGAAAAATTAGCCAATGGAGCTATTGAAGGTATGTTGGAAAACCTTGATCCGCATTCGGTGTATATTCCTGCCCAGGATTTTAATGATGCAAATGATCCCCTGGAAGGGAATTTTGAAGGGATAGGGGTTCAGTTCAGAATACAAAAAGATACCATTACCGTAATATTACCAGTGCAGGGAGGGCCGGCAGAAAAGGTTGGTGTGAGGGCAGGTGACCGCATTGTTACCATAAATGATGAAAAGGTTGCCGGTGCCGGGATTACCAACCGTGATGTGATGCATAAATTAAAAGGGAAAAAAGGAAGTAAAGTTGAAATTGGCGTTTCCCGCAAAGGTGAGAATGCATTGATCCGGTTTACCATTATTCGGGATGTTATCCCTACGTTCAGCATTGATATTGCCTTTAAGCCTTTTGACAACATAGGGTATATCAAACTTAGCAGGTTTTCCGAAACAACCTACGATGAATTTATGAAAGCATTGGAGGATTTGCTTGCTCAAGGCATGGAAAAACTGATCCTTGACCTGAGAGGTAATTCTGGAGGATACCTGAAAATGGCCATTGATATTGCTGATGAGTTTCTGAAGAAAGATGAACTAATTGTTTATACTAAGGGCAGAAAAAGAGAGAGTGAATATGCCTATGCAACAGACAAAGGTGTTTTTCGGCAAGGGGAACTGGTGGTTTTAATAGATGAATTTTCTGCTTCGGCCAGTGAGATTTTAGCAGGTGCCATACAGGATAACGACAGGGGGTTGGTTATCGGCAGGCGGTCTTTTGGAAAAGGCTTGGTGCAGCAACAGTTGCGCTTATATGATAAGTCGGCCATTCGCCTCACAATTTCCAGATATTACACCCCCACCGGAAGATCGATTCAAAAACCATACAATGAGGGTACAGAAGAATATTATCATGATTTTTACAGCCAATTTATGGAGGAAGGACAGCTTAACCCGGATACAGGAAATTTTTCAGATTCCTTGAAGTTTGTTACCAAAGGCGGCAAAGTTGTTTATGGTGGTGGCGGGATCATGCCTGATATCTATATTCCTATTGTCCGCGACAGCACACTGAAGTATTATCATAAGCTGGCTAACAATGGAGTGATTTATCAGTTTAGTTTTGATTATACAGATATAAACCGTGAAGAATTAAAAGCTACCTATAATACTGCCAAAGAATTTGTTTCTTCTTTTGAAATGGACGCTGATGCTTTTGATGAATTGCTTGAATATGCTGAAAAAAAAGGCATACAGCAGGAAGGGGGTGTTTCTGAAATCCTGATCAGGCGAATAAAGAATCTTTTCAAGGCTTATGTAGGCCGCAATATATATGACAATGACGCCTTTTACCCGATTTTCCTTCGTTATGATGCTCCCTTTAATCGAGCCATTGAAGAACTTGGCAGGTAATTATTCAGTTACTGATGTGTCAGCTGTTGCTTCTGTTTCTATTTCTACTTCCAGCTGATTGATTAAATCATCGGCAGTCTCCGTAGTTTCAACCGAAGCAATACTGTCTTGTTTTTCTTCCTTTTCTTGTTTTTCTTTTTTTGATGGGGCACAGGAGAAAATCAGGGTGATAATGCATAAACTGAGAAGCATTTTTTTCATAATTGTCGTTTTTTTAGGAAACGAAAATAAGAAATCTGCTGAGATAATAAAACGAACTTGTAATCATACAACAGGATTTTTATCTTTGTTAAAACCAAAAACAGAAAGTCATGACCTTTGAATTACCTCCATTGCCTTATGAGCTGGATGCTCTTGAACCATTTATTTCGAAGAAAACCCTGGAATTCCATCATGGCAAGCATCACCAGGCATATGTGAACAACCTGAATAAACTGATTGCCGGTACTGATTTTGAGGATGCCAGCCTGGAAGAGATCATTCTGAAAGGGGATGGAGGGGTATTTAATAATGCTGCCCAGGTTTGGAACCATACCTTTTACTGGAATTGCCTGAAACCTGACGGGGGCGGAGAACCCAAAGGGAAATTATCCGATGCTATCAACAGTACTTTTGGTTCTTTTGATATTTTCAGGGAAAAATTTTCTGCAGCTGCTGCCACCTTGTTTGGATCAGGCTGGGCCTGGCTGGTGAAAGATGATCAGGGACAGCTGGAGATTGTTCAGGAAAGCAATGCCGGTAATCCCATAACACGTGGTTTAACAGCTATTCTTACCTGTGATGTGTGGGAGCATGCATATTACCTTGACAAGCAAAATCGTCGTCCGGATTATATTCTTGATTTCTGGAAACTGATCGACTGGGATGAGGTGAGTGGAAGGTATTAGTGTTTACGGCCAATGAGCATCTTACCTGTTCAATTTCGGGGCTAAGTCGCTAAGAAGGTAACAGCTTGACAAGAAAATTGGGTATTGGGTATTGGGTGTTGGAAGTTGAATTATACTTTTACTCCACCGTTACCGACTTCGCTAAATTTCTCGGCTGATCTACATTGCAGCCCCTCATGATGGCAATATGATAGGAGAGCAGTTGCAAAGGAACTGTGGCCACCAGCGGCACCAGCATTTCCATGGTTTCCGGTATCTCTATTACAAAGTCAGCCATTCCTCTTACGGTTTTATCTCCTTCGGTTACAATGGCAATAATAACTCCTTTGCGGGCTTTAACTTCCTGGATGTTGGTAACGACTTTGTCGTAGGTGCCTTTATTGGTGGCAATCACCACCACGGGCATTTGTTCGTCGATAAGCGCAATGGGGCCGTGCTTCATTTCGGCAGCCGGATATCCTTCAGCATGGATATAAGAAATCTCTTTCAGTTTTAAGGCACCTTCCAGTGCTACGGGGAAATTCACGCCACGTCCTAAATACAGGAAGTTGCTGGCATCTTTGAATTTCTCCGATATTTTATAGATTTCATCGTTTGTTTCCAATGCCCTGGCCACTTTATCCGGAATGGATTCCAGCTCATTCAGCATCTGATGATAAAGCGAAGTGCTGATCGTTCCTTTCTTATTTCCCACAATTAAAGCCATAAGCGTAAGCAGGGTAACCTGAGCGGTAAATGCTTTGGTTGAAGCCACACCAATTTCAGGACCTGCGTGGGTATACGATCCGGCATCGGTGGCACGGGCAATGGATGAACCCACCACATTACAGATGCCTAAAATGCTTGCTCCTTTGGATTTTGCAAGCTCAATAGCCGCTAAAGTATCTGCCGTTTCTCCCGACTGGGAGATGGCAATTACAATATCTTGCTCTGTAAGTACAGGATTTCTGTATCGGAATTCAGATGCATATTCCACCTCTACCGGCACACGTGCCATATCTTCAAACAAATATTCTCCCACGAGTCCGGCATGCCAGGAGGTACCACAGGCCACCATAATCACTCTTTCCGCATTAGCCAGTTTTTGGACGTAATCTACGATGCCACCCAGGGATACTACTCCGCTGGCAGCATTTAAGCGACCCCGCATGCTGTCTCTGATAGAACGTGGTTGCTCATAAATTTCTTTCAGCATAAAATGATCATAACCGCTTTTCTCCAATGTGCTAAGGTTCATTTGCAGCTCATGAATATATGGCGTAATCTCCTGGTTTTTAGTATTGATCATTTTCAGGTAATTGCCCCTTTTCATAATTCCGATCTCTTCATCTTCCAGGTAAACTACGTTCTTGGTATACTCAATGATGGGTGTGGCATCGGAACCAACAAAAAACTCATTTTCTCCCACACCAATAACCAGGGGTGAGCCTTTTTTTGCTACGATCAATCTATCCGGGTCTTCCTTGGAAACAATTACAATGGCATAAGCTCCGATAACCTGATTTAAAGCAATGCGGACGGCTTCTTCCAGGTTAACTTTTTCATTTTTTTCAATATCTTCAATAAGATGTATCAGCACTTCTGTATCTGTGTTGCTGCTGAAAGTATATCCCCGGTTTATCAACTCCTCTTTTATGGTGGAATAATTCTCAATGATTCCGTTGTGGATAATCGCTAATTTCTTGGAGAAGGAGTAATGCGGGTGGGCGTTAACATCATTTGGCTCGCCATGGGTAGCCCATCGTGTATGGGCAATTCCCAGTGTTCCGGAAATATCTTTATCACCAATAAATTCTTCCAGTTCGGATACTTTGCCCTTATTCTTATACAGTTTAATAACATCATCAAGGATAGCTACGCCGGCACTGTCATAACCCCGGTATTCCAAGCGATATAAACCTTTGATCAAAATTGGATACGCTTCGCGGGGACCAATATAAGCAACAATTCCACACATATTGTATTAGTTTAGCAGGGTATACGTAATTTGTAATTTTAATTTTTTCGAACCCAGCATAGGAAGCTGAGGATTGATCCCGTTAAAAATCAGTCTGTTTGCCTGCACGGCACTCCCTGAAACCATCAGTGCCATTCCGTAATCTTCAAAATCACCATTAAGCAGAGCCTGAATGTGACGGGTAATCCTAAAACGATACACCCGCTGACTTTGTTCATAATATCCGCCAAAATATGCATCCCCTTCTGCCTGATCGAGGGTAAAAACATTGTCGCCTTCTTCATTTATTCTTGCCAGGGCAAGCTTTGTCGGCGGATCCAGTTCGTTACTGATACCGGGTTCATAAATAAACAATTCGGCTTTGTTGATCATTACTGAATGGTTTTTTTTAAGGTCCATCAGGGTGGGAAAGGAAATCTTTGTCCGCACTCCTCCCATAGCCTGCAAATATAAAAGGTTTTCTCCCAGCAGGCTGTCGTTGTATATTAAATGTTCCTTAAATATCGGGTCGGCATGCTCATAATTATGGTGATCATAATGATTGAAACGGGCACATTTTTCATTGATCACAAATTCATAGTCAAGGGTGTCTTCACTGGTATGGTAATAGATTGTCAGTCCGGAATAATCATCTTCCAGATCATAATACATAAGCATACCTTCGGCCTCTACAGGCAGTGCTTCGATGAAAAATCCTTTGAAATAATCAGTAAAAAAATCATTGTCACTAAGTTCAGTTGAACCCGACATATTAAGGAAGCGTTGGCCCAGGGCATCATCAAGACGGATACTCAGGTAAGGTTTCACATAATTCGTGTCTGCCAGAATGCTGTCTTCCGGAGCAGGAACAAAGGTTTTGCTTGCAAGTACTTTAGTGTTGGCAGCAAATGACTGGTTTGAATAATAGGTTGAATCCGGATCTATTCCTTCGCTTAGTTCATAAACGTTTATGGTTTGATAATCTCCGGTATATCCGTAATATCCGTTGTAAGCCAGGTTGAGGACAATAGAGTCCAGAACAGGACTTTCGCCAAAATCCACATCATTATCTGAAAGCCGGATTTGGGTGTAAATACTTGCTGTGGTTTTTCCGAAAACAGGATCTACGTAGCTGCCAAGCACGTTTTGTGAAAATTCATCTGTCTGAATGGAGTCAATAATCTCGGAATACGCTAATACGTAAAGGCTGTCTGTAAGGTTTACATTTAACTTGTCCTCTTCAGGTTGAATGCTCAGCCCGATTTTATCGGGTTCTTTTGTGCAGGAAAAAAATAAGGTTAGAAAAGTTAATAAAAAAATCTTCGTTAAAGGGATCAACGTTTTTCTCTTCAATGTCTGCAAATTTTATAAGTTCTGAAATCTAACTGTTCTTCCTTCGAAATATTATGAGAGTACTTCCTGATTCACCAGAATTTTATTGTAAAAATCAGAATAGGCATCAATATAGGTTTCCATCGACTGGAATTTGAGTGTGGTTTTTCCTGATTTATCCAGATAGGTCTTCACGTCATCGTCGATTTTCTCAACACCATAAATAACTGCGTCAGAATAGTCGATAGCTGATTTCATCAGGTTGGCGAAAGTGGGTGTTTTGAAATGATTGAGGTCTTTGTCAGAAATGCCTTCCAGCTTCACTTTCTTGCTGAAATTATCCTGCAGCCGGCTATCAAAATCATCGTCATAAATACTAAAAACCACTTTTGAGTCTGTGAAGATAGGATTGTCTTTAAACGCTTTTTTGATATATAGGGGAACAAGGCTGGTCATCCAACCGTGGCAATGAACAATATCCGGAGACCATCCCAGTTTTTTTACGGTTTCTAGAACTCCTCTGGAAAAGAAGATGGCTCTTTCATCATTGTCATCAAAGAATTTTCCGTTTTTATCGCGTATATCAGCTTTTCTTTGAAAATAGTCTTCATTGTCGATGAAATATACCTGCATCCTGGCTTGCTGGATAGATGCAACTTTAATGATCAACGGGTGGTCAGCATCATCAATGATAAGGTTCATACCGGAAAGCCGGATAACTTCATGTAACTGATTTCTTCTTTCATTGATGTTTCCGAAGCGAGGCATAAAAGTCCTAATTTCTTTCCCTTTCTCCTGAATTCCTTGTGGAAGGTGTCTTCCAATTTTTCCCATATGGCTTTCTTTCAGGTAAGGGGTAATTTCCTGGGCCACGAACAATACTTTTGCCTTTTTCATAGTAATGTAAGTTTGTCATTATAAAGAATATGCAAAATTAGCAAAAAAAACCCTATAATTCAATTCCTGTTTCCTGAAAATGAGTGCTTAGATTTACGGATGATTTTCAGAAGGCGGGAAACTATCCAGAATAGTGAAGTTTACGAATTTCATTCTGTCTTTTTCTATACTAACATTCAGTTTTTTTGTATACTCACGATTCCCGGCAGATGCTTTAAACAGCAATTGATGGTTTCCGGCCGGAAGGCTGATGCGGGCATAATATATTTTGTTGGGGATGACCTGCCAGTTCCTGGTATCTGCTTTTTCTGTGAGTGCATTTACAATGCTTAGGGCTGTTCCTATCTCATCCTGGTCATTTTTGCGGGCAGTAATTTCCAGTGCTTTTTTTGTGGCAAGCCGCAGGATGGAATTTGCTAATTCCCGCATCATTCTGTCTCTGATAGATTTAAAGGCTATTTCGTTGATGTCCTGGCTCAGCTCTAAAGGGATGTTTCTATTTTCCGGCGTGATAATGACAGCCGTTTTGTATAGAGGTTTTCTTTCGAGGTATTTCGGAAAGGCTACACGCAGAAAGCTCATTTTTTCGAAGGCGCTTTTGTTTTCGTCAGATTGATCACCAATATATATTGGAAACTTTAGGCCATATTCATCATTTACAAAGTGTATCCAGCCACCTTTCGCATCAACCTTTGAAAAATTTATGCTCCATTCCGATTTTACCGGGCCTAAACCATTATGCCAGATAACCACAACTTCTCCTGTTTCAGCATTTTTAGGCATATCGTATTTAAATCCGAATTCCTTCTCATAAAACCTCACTTCATTTGTAAATCTCATTATCATAGCTGTGCGGAGGATATCTTTCTTTAATTGTAAAGGGGCTTCTATGCCAAAGTTTTCACTATAGGAATTTTTATACACATCATATGCATTCCTGTAGGCAATAAAGGCATTGTTAATTTCCCCGTTTGCTTCATAAATAAGTCCCATCATAATATGGGCGAATGCATCTTCCTGGTAACGGTTTTTATGGTCCTTATAGCGGTCGTTTAGTTCATTCAGTCTTAAATTTATACGACGGCATTCTACCCTGGCTCCTGACATGTCGTTTAGGTTCAGGTAGTTTATAGCTTTGTAATAGTTTACCAGCACCGTTTCAAAGTCCTCCGGCACATAAGGTTTCACCATAGGGTTGGAGACCAGTGCCAGTGCTTCCGAGGCAATGTTTTTCCGGTGGTCTTCGATATAATGATCTGCTTTATGGAAATAGGTATTGCTGGAATCGTACTGATTCATCATTTGGTTGATCCAGCCCATGTTCGTAAAATGCAGAAATCTGTCCTTCCCCTTGGGTCCCCGTTTGTCTTCCGCAAGGAGCTTTTGTGCTTTAGACAGCTCCCCTTGTCTGACCATCTCCTGAAAACGTAGTGTTTTCTGGTAATAGGTCGCACAAGCACTCAAAAAGAGGAGGCTAATAAATACGAATAAAACAGATCTGAACTTCATGTAATTGAAAGCCTGTATGGGTGAATAAGGATTTAACTTGTGTTTTTAGTTTGTGACAAGCTTTTTAATTTCCTTGTCGCCTATCCATACGATTTCATTGGTTTCGATATTCGTTAATTCAAGGTTGATTTTATAAAAAACAACTTTTTCTTTTTTGTATGAATCCACAATTGAATTTATGCTTCCCTGCATCATGAAGTCTGCACCGATTTCCCGGCCCCATTTTTTCATGGTTTCTTCTGAGGAAAAATTTTGCTGGTCAGCTCTTTCCGCACGGATCTCTTCCCTTTTGTCTCCGCTCTGAACTAATCGGACACGTCCGGATTTAATAAAAGCCTTTTCCATATCCTTAATAAAGGTTTCTGCATCAATGTGTTCATGGCTTTTATTGTTAACAAAACCTACAATCACGACAGGTCTTTCTCCCTCGTTTTTACGCTGGAAATCTTCTATCCATCTTTCGCCTAATGATTGTTTGATCATAGCATCGGCGGTAGTCCGGGAATCCACATCATTCCATCTGCCGCTCAGATCGATTTGTTGCTCAGGATCTACCCTGGCTACTTCACGTTTACTGGAGCATGCATTTATTAAGGCTATTATTGTTAATAGAATCAGAATACTGGTAAGTCTTTTCATAATTGGATGTTTAAATTTTTTAAGGTTTTATTCAAAATTAATGCCAGATACATTAAAAAGCAAGAATTAGGATTATCCCCGGTAAAATAATGCTTTGATAATATGAAAGGCCATTTTCGGATTTTCCTTAAGCCTTCTTGTAGAATACCCAAACCATTGTTCCCCAAAAGGAACATAAACCCGCATGGGATGCCCTTTTTCAACGATGGATTTTCTCAATTCCGGTGTTACCCCGTATAGCATCTGAAATTCGTATTTATCCTTCGGCACCTGGTATTTTTCAATCAGTTTATAGGCTCCTTCAATGAGGGGTTTGTCATGTGTTGCAATGCCCGGGTAAATTTTGTGACTGAACATAAATTCCAGATCTTCCAGGAAGTGCTGGTTGATCTCTTCGTATTTTTTAAAGGCAATTTCTGCCGGTTCTACATATATTCCCTTACAGAGCCTGTAATTAATTGGGGTTTCTTCTGAATGAATATCAAGTAAATCTTTAAGGTCAGTCAATGTCCTTTTCAGGTAAGCCTGAAAAACCAATCCAACATTTTTTGGGAATTCGGATTTTAATTTTCTGAATAATTCTATTTCCAGGTCCACACAACTGGAATCTTCCATGTCTATCCTTACAAAATTATTATAAGATGCTGCTTTTACAACTACTTCCCTGATGTTTTCATAACAAACATCTTTATCAATTAATAGTCCGAACATGGTTGGCTTCAAAGAGTAATTTCCGTCGATTTTTTCTTTTTCAATGGCCTCTATTACTTCAAGATATTCTTCTTTGTTTTTTCTGGCTTCATCCAGATCTTTAATGTATTCTCCAAGAACATCCACTGTAACCTTCATGTCTTCTTTGTTCAATTCTTTGGATGCATGGATGGCATCGGCCAGTGTTGGGCCTGCAATATAGCGTTTCGAAAACAACCATACCAGTTTTTTAGGCATATAAGGTAATAGGGCGGCAATTAGTTTGTTGAACATAATCTGAATATTAGGTTTTTATTTGTTTATTTTTTAACAATACAAAATAAGCAATCTTAATTCAGATTTGAAAGGGAAAACTGATTTTTTCATTTTTGCGGGCCTAAAATACCAATACCCATGATTAATAAATATTTGTAATTCATAAGATATTATTATAATTTTGCAGGCCTTAAAATCTTAGTTAAAGTGGATTACTTAAAAGACTTTGTAATCCCGTTTGTTGGATTAAAGCTTGGAAAGCACCGCTTTCATTACCGTATTGATAAAAAGTTCTTTGAAGCAATAAGGTATGCTGAACTGAAGGAAGGAATGCTGGATGTTGTATTGGAACTGGATAAACAGGAACGGATGATCATCATGGATTTTCATATTCATGGAAAGCTGGGAGTTATTTGTGATCGTTGTCTGGAACCATTCTTAAAAGAAGTTGATATTCAAAAAGAATTGATATTTAAGTTAGGATCAGCATATAGTGAAGAATCGGATGATATCATCATTATACCGGAAACGGATCATCAGATTGATGTGAGTCATTACATATACGAATTTATTATGCTCAGTATTCCACTGAGTGTTTTGCATCCGGATGATGAAAAAGGGAATTCTACCTGTAATAAAACAATGTTAGAACATTTAAACAAGTTACAGGGATCAGCTCAGCACGATCCACGATGGGATGAATTAAAAAAATTAAAGAATAAATTATAAAAGAATAAAAATATAAACTATGGCACATCCAAAACGAAAAATCTCCAAAACCAGGAGAGATAAGAGAAGGACACATTATAAAGCCACGGCACCAACCATAGTGGTGTGCTCCAATTGCGGAACACCTGTTAAATACCATAGGGTATGTTCTGAGTGCGGTTATTATAAAGGTAAGCCTGCCATTGAAAAAGAATCAACGCTCTAAACAATTGAGTGTCACTTTCAAAAAATGATGTTATGAAAGTGGGTTTAGATGTAATGGGTGGGGATTATGCACCGGAGTCTGTCATGAAAGGTGCCATTCTTGCCAGGCAGGAACTTGCCGAAACAGACACCATCGTCTTGTTTGGAGACGAAAAACTCATCCTTGACCATATCAGAACCTTTAATGGGAATCCGGATCAGTTTATTATTGAACACGCACCTGATGTGATAGACATGCATGATCAGCCTATTAAGGTATTTACCCAAAAACCAGATTCCGGTATTGTTAAAGGAGTAAAAAAACTGAAACAGGGTCAGATCGATTCATTTGCCAGTGCCGGAAACTCAGGTGCTGTGCTCGTAAGTGCTATTTATAGTGTTGGAAATGTTCCCGGCATTATCAGGCCTACAACCTGTGCCCTAATACCCAGGGAAAATGGCAGTGCCATGGTTTTACTGGACATAGGAACCGTTCCGGATGCTAAACCTGATCTGCTATTTCAGTTTGCCATCCTTGGATCATTATTTGCTGAACATATCCTGCAGATAGATAATCCTTCCGTTTGCCTCATGAACATAGGAGAAGAAAAGGAAAAAGGAAATATAGTAACCCAGGCAGCGTATCAGTTAATGAAAGATGCTGCAGCGTTCAATTTTCAGGGGAATGTAGAAGGCAGGGATATTTTTACCGAAAAAGCGGATGTTATTGTGTGTGATGGATTCACCGGTAATGTTATCTTAAAGCAAATTGAAGGCATGTATGAAATGCTTAAGAAAAGAAAGCTTTCTGATGATCACATTGAGCGATTCAATTATGAAAATTATGGTGGAAGCCCTATTCTTGGTATTAATTCTAATGTTGTTATAGGGCATGGTATTTCAAATGATATTGCTATTAAAAATATGATTAAATTTTCCGTAGAAATTCATAATTCCGGATTGCATCAGAAAATTTCCGATGCATTTTCTAATTCTGTTCAAAATAAATCGTAAACCTACGCAAAAGTATGGCAAAAATAAGAGCTGCAATTACCGGTATAGAAGGCTGGGTTCCTGATTACAAGTTAACCAATCAGGAGCTCGAAAAAATTGTTGATACTACTGATGAATGGATACTTACCAGAACGGGTATCAAAGAAAGAAGAATATTAAAAGGAAAGGATCAGGGATCATCTGTGATGGGTGCCAAGGCAGTTAAAGGCTTGCTTGAGAAAACCGGAAACGATCCGGATGAGATTGATATGCTCATTTGTGCAACTGTTACCCCGGATATGCAATTCCCTGCAACAGCAAATATTATTTGTGATAAAGCGGGTATTAAAAATGCTTATAGCTATGATCTTAATGCTGCTTGCTCCAGCTATATTTATGCATTGGATACAGCTTCAAAATTTATTGAATGCGGGACGCATAAAAAGATAATAGTTGTTGGTGTTGACAAAATGTCTTCAATTGCGGATTACCAGCAAAGAGAAACCTGTGTGCTCTTTGGAGATGCAGGAACAGCTACCTTGCTTGAACCCCGTGAGGATGGTTCTGGAATTAGAGACTCCATTTTACGGAGCGATGGATCAGGAAGAGTGCACCTTCATCAAAAAGCCGGAGGATCTCAACGTCCTGCTTCTCATAAAACAGTTGATGCAAGAGAGCATTATGTTTATCAGGAAGGCCAGGCTGTTTTTAAATTTGCTGTTACCAATATGGCTGATGTTTCGGTAGAAATCATGAAGAATAATAACCTGGAATCAGAAGATGTTACCTGGCTGGTCCCGCACCAGGCTAATTTGCGCATTATTGAAGCCACTGCCCGCAGGATGGGAATCAAAAGGGAACAGGTGATGATCAATATCCAACGCTACGGGAACACTACCTCTGCCACTATTCCTTTATGCCTTTGGGAATGGGAGAAGGATTTAAAGAAGGGAGATAACGTTATTTTATCTGCTTTCGGAGGTGGGTTTACCTGGGGATCAATATATATTAAATGGGCCTATTAAGGCTTTCCTGCCTGTCCTGATACACGAAGCGATATCGGGAATTGCCTTATATTATCGCTATAAATGACCATAAATGACTTTCCAATATGGATTCATGGCTTCCAAGTATTTTCTTAAAGTTTTTTCAACATATATATTTCATTTTACCCCAGATTAGCTACATTTGAACTTTTTTCAGATTAGCTGGCCTTTAATCTGTTTATCGAAAATTACAATGACGAATGAAAAAGAACTTTGATCCAAAGGCGAATTACGAAAAAACCAGGCAAAAAATAGGGTATGTGACCCGGAAACAAGCTACCCAGGATGATTATGACAGGATAGGTTTTATGTCGGGTCTGGAAGTCCATCAGCAGCTCTTAACCGATGAAAAACTTTTTTGTAAATGCCCGGCAGGTATTTACCAGTCACATGAAGACTGGGATGCGGAATTGATCAGGCACATGAGGCCGACCCTCAGTGAATTGGGGGAATATGACGGTACAGCTCTGATGGAGTTTAAAACCAGAAAGGAAATTGTTTATCATATAAAAAATGAAACGGCCTGTACTTACGAAGTGGATGATACACCTCCATTTCCCTTAAACCGAAAAGCACTTGAAGTCGCTATACGGATTGCATTGCTCTCGAAATTGAATATTGTAGGAGAGGTGCATATTACCCGCAAACAATATCTCGATGGCAGCATTCCTACCGGATTTCAACGTACAGCTATTATTGGAGTAGAAGGTGAAATTTACCTGAAGCGCAAAAAGATCAGGCTGATTCAGTTAAGCCTGGAAGAAGATTCCTGCCGTGAAGTTTCTGATATCCGCCATACCCGCGTGTATAAAACCGACCGCCTAGGCATGCCCCTCATCGAAACAGTTACATACCCCGACTGTGTGAATCCCGATGAAGTTAAAGAAGCATGCGATTATATTCGATTTCTTAACAGAAGTACCGGATTGGTGCGGACTGGAATGGGAGCAGGACGACAGGATGTAAACGTAAGTTGCAAAGGCGGTACCCGGGTGGAAATAAAAGGGGTGGCACATACCAAATGGATACCTGAACTTACACATGTAGAATGTTTCAGGCAATGGGCATTATTGCATATATGTAAAGAACTGAAAAATCGGATCGGAGATATCAAAAACTGGAAAATCAAATCCAGGGAAATAGAGTACCCCAATTATAATTTCACTTATAAACCTATTATTGAGGCAAAGAAAAATGAATATAAACTAATAGCTGTCAAATTACCTGGATTTGCCGGCATACTTTCACATTTTACCCAACCCGGTAAAACCTTTGCTGATGAGATCAGCGAACGCCTGAAAGTCATTGCCTGTATTGAAAAACCACATATGATTCAGAGCGAGAACCTGGAACCAAAGGAATCAAAAGAAGTTTTCAACCAGGTAGGTCAGTTGATGGATAGTACCGAGGATGACGCATGCATTATTTTCTGGGGACCGGAAGAAGACATTCAAACAGCTCTGGAGACCATTGAAGAAAGGTGTCGGATGGCCTTTGAAGGAGTCCCCAATGAAACCAGGAAATCTTTTGAAGACGGATCAACTATTTTTGAGAGGGTTTTGCCTGGTGCAGACCGCATGTATCCTGATACGGATTCCCCTCCCATTCCGCTGGAAGATGATGATATTGAAGCACTTCGGAGAACGCTGCCAGATGATGTGATCGAGCGATACCATCAGCTTAGAAAATGGGACGTTCCGGAAGACACCTATGCCTATATTTTCAGTAAAAACCTCTATCCTGAAATTGATCGCATCGTTAAGGAGCTTAATGTAAAACCTCTATTTGCCGGAACCTTCTTTGGCCACCATATGAAATTTGTTGAAGGGCATTACCAACAATCCCCGAGTTTTAAGTACAGCAAGGTGTATGATTTGTTTAAATACCTGAAGTCTCAAAATCTGGACCTGGCACTGGCAAAGAAAATGCTGGCTGTTATTTATGAACATCCTAAGATGGACTACGACTCTGTTCTTGCATCCATTAACTTCCGAAGGTACCCCAAGGAGGAAATCCTTTCAAAAGTTCCTTTTCTCAGGGAGAAATTCAAAGAAGTTGGCCAGAAGATTAACAGCTTGAATGAAACCAAATTTATTATGGGACAAATACAACCTAAAGCCATAGGTAATATCAACCTTAAGGAACTACACCAATTTATTTCGAACTAAGCAAAGAAAATCGATTATCATGAACGACGATATTTTTCAGGGGTATAAAGGCAGAAGTCTTGATGTGTTAAAAAAATACAAAGTAAGGGTTTGGAGCCATACGGTTATCAATACCAGAAGAGGGCAATTCCAGGGAACCATTTTACCCCGTTCAGAAAATGATGATGATAAACACATTGTTCTGAAAATTGCTACCGGTTATAATATTGGCATAGATATTTTCACCATTGAGGATATGAAGGAAACCGGGTATAAAAAGGCCAATTATAAAATTCCGGAAAAGGAGTTTCCGTATACAGAAGGATTGCCCAAGGTAAAGCTTTTTGGCACCGGCGGAACCATTGCCTCCCGCCTGGATTATCGTACCGGTGCTGTAATTCCTGCTTTTTCACCCGGTGAGCTTTACGGGGCTGTTCCCGAACTGGCTGATATATGCAACCTAACTACTGAGAAGGTTTTCGCTGTATTTAGTGAAAATATGGGCCCTACACAATACGTAGCTTTAGCAAAAGCGATTGGCAATGAGATTGAAAATGGAATAGACGGCATTGTAATCGGACATGGAACGGATACCCTCCACCATACCGGCGCTGCTCTGACTTTTATGTGCCAGAACCTGCCTGTTCCTGTTGTTTTGGTTGGCTCCCAGCGTTCATCAGACCGTCCTAGTTCGGATGCTGCCCTGAACCTCATGCATGCCATGCATACTGCTGGTCATTCGGATATTGCTGAAGTTATGGTGTGTATGTTTGGGCCCACTTCCGATGAATATGGATTGTTGCATAAAGGAACACGGGTCAGAAAAATGCACTCTTCATACCGCTCTACATTCCGTACCATTGGAGATACTCCCCTTGCTACCGTTGACCGGGAGAAAATTGTCCCCATTAAGAAAGATTACAACAAAAGAAGAAAAGACAGAAACGTTAAAATCATGCCTTATTTTAGCGATAAGGTTACGATGTTGTATTATTACCCGGGTATGAAACCTGATACCCTGGATGCTTTAGTTGATGCAGGCTATAAAGGAGTCGTCATTGTGGGAACGGGACTGGGCCACGTGAACAAGGAACTTTATCCGGCTATTGAAAGGGCTCATGCTAAAGGAGTTACTATGTATATGACACTGCAGACCATCTGGGGTTATGTGCATATGTTTGTTTACGATACCGGGCGCGATATGATGGCTAAAGGAATTATTCCCGGTGGGAATATGCTTCCTGAAGTAGCGTTTGTTAAATTGGGATGGGCTCTCGGACAAACAGAAGATCCGGAAGAGGTCAGGGAAATAATGCTTAACGTGATCAACGATGAAATTACAAAAAGAGAACCTTATAATGGTTATCTGGTCTACCAGGGTGGAATTTCTGAGGTGGAAGATTTTATCAGGAAAGTCCATAAATAAATTTCCGCTATGAAAAAAATATACCTTCTTTTTTTACTCTTCCTTACTTCCCTTGTTCTTTATTCCCAGGACACACTCAATATTATGCAGTATAATCTCCTGAATTACGGGAATACAACTACCTATTGTACAACTACCAATAATAATCTCCTGGACAAAGAGGGGTATATGCGAACAATTTTCAGCTATGTTCAGCCCGATATTCTTGCTGTGAATGAAATTGGTGGAAATACATATGTTATTCAGCGATTGATTGATTCCTGCCTGGATGTTCTGGGGATGGGTTTTTATGATCATGCTGATTATGTCAATACGAATGGCTCAGATATAGTGAGCATGCTTTATTACCGTACAGATAAATTCACCTGCAGATCGGCAACAGCAATTCCGACCAATACACGTGATATCATTCTCTATGAGCTTTATTATAACGGAGATGGTTTAGTAAATGGGGATACTGCTTTTTTGTATCCTGTTGTATGTCATTTAAAGGCAGGCTCTTCCTCAAGTGACGAGAATGAAAGGGCAAATATGACCCAGGCTTTGATGAGTGAACTGAACACGATCGGTCAGGCACAAAATTACTTCCTGGCAGGAGACCTGAACGTGAAAAGAAGCAGTGAGCAGGCTTATCAAAACCTAATAGCCCATTCAAACAGCCTTATTCGTTTTCACGATCCCATCAATCAGCCTGGTAATTGGAATAATACATCTTCCTATGCGGCCATTCATACCCAATCTACCCATACAAGCAGCAACGGATGCGCTTCTACCGGCGGTATGGATGATCGTTTCGACTTTATTCTTGTAAACAATAATATCCTCAACGGAACAGATCATTATACCTATGTCCCGGCTTCATATAAGGTGACGGGAAACGATGGGCAACATTTTAACCAGGCTATAAATTCCGGCTCGAACAGCTCCCTGCCTGCTGATGTGTTAAATGCTTTGTACCATATGTCAGATCACTTGCCAGTGGTCATGAAGCTTATTGTTGATCAGAATAATGTTGGTATTGCAGAGAACAGACCGGCAAAAACGTGGTCTTGTCATTTCAATAATCCGGTTTATAATGAGTTGATTATTTATTTTGATCATTTACCTGCCGGAGATCTGCATTTATCCTTTGTTGATCTTAGTGGTTATGAGCACAGCCGGATACGTATTCCTGAATATTTGATTGGTGAGAAGATCAGTGTACCGGTCAGAAATCTTGAAAGAGGATTGTATCTCTTAAAGATTCAATGCGGCAGCAATATACTTACTAATAAAATTGTGAAGCAGTAGTCCGAAATTCGTCGGTCATCGTGTGAACACATCCCCCTTTTTTCTTGTTTCCCTCTAAAAGCTATTTATGTCTGAAAAGTACGAACGCAATGCGAATCATCTCATTGACCAGGGAAGTCCATACCTTCAACAGCATGCTTATAATCCTGTAAACTGGTATCCATGGGGAAATGAAGCCCTTAAACTCGCCAGGGAACAGAATAAACCTATGATCATCAGCATAGGTTATTCTGCTTGCCACTGGTGTCATGTGATGGAGAGGGAATCTTTTGAAAATAAAGAGATTGCTTCTATAATGAATGAATATTTCATAAACATTAAGGTTGACCGGGAGGAGCGTCCGGATGTGGACCAAGTCTACATGAATGCCGTTCAAATCATGCAGGGGAATGGCGGATGGCCGCTGAATTGCTTTGCTTTGCCGAATGGAAAACCTTTTTGGGGAGGAACGTATTTCAGGCCTGAGCAATGGAAGGAATTACTTGAGCAAATACAGTTTTTATATGTGAACAGAAATCAGGAATTGCTTAAGCAGGCCGATAATATCACCCGGAATATGCATGAAATGATCATGCCTCCCCGGGGAGAAAAGGAAGAAAAATTTTCAAAGCAAGATTTAGTGCGTGCATATGAACGTTTGAGTTATCATTATGACACCATAAATGGTGGCAGTAAAGGTGCTCCGAAGTTTCCAATGCCAACGGAGTTGAAATTTCTGTTGCGGTATGCTTTCCTGAATAAGTCGGATGAAGCCATGAGGCATGTCAGGTTAAGTCTTAACAGTATGGCCCGTGGAGGTATATATGATCAGTTGGGAGGAGGTTTTTCCCGGTATTCAACAGATGAAAAATGGAAAGTGCCGCATTTTGAGAAAATGTTATACGATAATGCCCAGTTGATTTCATTGTATGCTGAAGCATTCATTGTTTCTCACGACCCCTTTTATGTGCGGATAGCAGAGGAAAGCATGGCTTTTATTCAGCGGGAAATGATGTCGGAAGATGGTGCATTTTATTCAGCCCTGGATGCCGACAGTGAGGGAAAGGAAGGAAACTATTACGTTTGGGAGGAGGATGAAATTGATCGTATCCTGGGTGAAGATGCTGCATGGGCAAAGGATTATTTTAGAATTGGCCATGAGGGATTATGGGAAAATGGAAAGAACATACTTCTGCTGAATCCTGCTAAAAATGATCCGCAGACAGAGATCAGTGAAAAGGCCGACAATATTCGAAAGCGATTGGCGACAGCCAGGAATACCCGTGTAAGGCCCGGCCTTGATGACAAAGTACTTTGCTCCTGGAATGGATTGACATGCAAGGCTTTGAGCGATCTTTATCTTGTAACGGGCTCTGAACATTATCTCAGCCTAGCCAAAAAGAATGCAGCCTTTATCCTGAAGCATTTATTTGAAAACGGAAAACTGCATCATAGCTGGCATAACGGAAAGATCACTGCTAAAGGTTTTCTTGAAGATTATGCTTTTGTCATTGAAGCATTCATTGCCCTTTACCAGGCAAGCATGGATGAAAAATGGCTTTATAAAGCTGACGAACTTATGGAACTTGCCTTATCGGATTTTTACCATAAGGATCAGCATATTTTTTATTATACAGCTTTGAAGAACCAGGAACTTATCTCACAGACCACCGATCTGACTGATATGGTCATTCCGTCATCAGTATCTGTTATGGGCCAAAACCTGCACCTGCTGGCTTTATATTTGGAGAAAAAAGAATACAGGGAAATACTTGATGCCTTGTTGGATAAGATGCAGGAGGGAATAAAAAAACATCCGGGAGCGTATACCAATTGGCTGAACCTGCAAATGGCGCAATTGTATACAACTTATATCCTGACAATTCTGGGAGATGCATGCAGGGAGAAAATGCTGGAACTTCATCAGCGATATTATCCATATAAAGCCTATTGTCCTTCAAAAAGAGAAAGGAAGCTTCCTCACCAGCAAAACCGCTTTATAGAAGGAACAACCATGATTTACGTTTGCACGGAAGAAACCTGTTTGCGTCCAACAGATGATCCGGAAACGGCTATGAAACAGCTTATTTAAACGAATTTTTTCCTTCCATTCCTTTTCTGTTGATGCAGGGCATCAACAGAGAAGATAAAAAGATTTTTCTTAGAATGTATAGCTTAATCATCTGAAAAATGCTTCAATAGCTTACGATATTCGGAGAAAACATTGGCCCGGGAAACAAAGCCCAGGTATTTATCGTCTCTGATAACCGGCATATTGTATTTGTCGCTTTCATGAAATTTCTGGGCAACTGTTTCCATGGAATCATCTGCATTGACAACATAGGTGGGCATAAACATCAGGCTGCTTACTTTCACTTCATCGTATTTATCAGGTTTAAACATGATGTCCCTGATCAGATCAAGGGTGATAATGCCCTGCAGCTGGCCATCTTTTGAAATAACGGGGAATATGTTTCTTTTTGATGAAGCTACTATTTTTACCAGGTCGCCCAGGCTGGCGTCTGGATGGATTGTATTAAAATTGGTTTCTATAAGTTTGTCTACCTTTAACAATTGGAGCACCACCTTGTCCTTATGATGTGTCATAAGCTGTCCGCGTTGAGCGAGCTGGTAAGTGTACACCGAATCCGGTTCAAAAACCTTGATGGTAACATATGATATGGTTGCAGTGATCATCAGAGGCATAAATAATTCATACCCACTGGTTATCTCAGCAATGAGGAATATGGCTGTCAGGGGAGCGGATAAAACACCGGCAATGAGGCCTCCCATGCCAACCAGGGCAAAATTGCTTTCTGAAACATTGAATCCAAAATAATTAAAGACCTTTGCATATAATAATCCGGTATAAGTACCCATGAATAAGGTTGGGGCGAAAATGCCACCAACACCTCCTGACCCAAAAGTAATGGCTGCAGCAATAACCTTGAATAAAACGGCGAGCAGGATCAGAATAAGCACAACAATAATGTTGTTCCGGTATTCATAAAAAATGCTTCCGTTAAACAATGCACTGTAATCACCCTGAAGACTTAGGTTGATGGCTTTATATCCTTCACCATACAGCACAGGAAAGAAGAATATGATTAATCCGAGCAGAATTCCACCGGCAATCAGACGTACATGCCAATGTTTGATTGCATGAAAGGTTTTTCCGATAAGCATGTACATTTTTGTAAAATAAACAGAAACAAGGCCGGCGATTATACCAAATAAAATATAATAAGGGACATCCGACATAGTAAAGCTTTCCTTTATTTGAAAAGGATACAATACATTTTGACCGAGAAACAGGTAAGAAGTCAATGCAGCAGATGCAGAGGCCATTAACAGGGGTACGATGGAAGCGGTGGTAAGGTCAACCATGATCACTTCAACGGCAAACACCACACCGGCAATGGGTGCTTTGAAGATGGCCGACATGGCACCGGCGCAGGCAAAGGCCATGAGGTAACTGATTTGACGATAATTCAGGCGCATCACCTGACCAAGGTTGGATCCAAAAGCAGCACCTGTAGCCACAGTCGGGCCTTCCAGTCCAACGGAACCGCCGAACCCTACTGTGAAACTACTGCTAACGATGGATGAAAATAAGTTATGTCGTTTTAATATGCCATTATCTTTTGAAATTGCAAACAGAACACTGGGAATTCCATGCCCCACATGTTGTCGAATGACAAAACGGATAAAGAATACTGCAATGCTTATTCCGATCATAGGATAGGCAAAGTACAGATAGTTCTGATAATCTTTCACGAAACCATGGGTAAGAATGCTTTGAATGAGGTGCACGGAATTCTTTATCACCACTGCAGCCATGCCAACAGTTAGTCCGATCACCAGGCTGAGAATCATCATGAAATGCTTGTCTTTGATATGCTTTGCCCGCCAATTCAGGAACCTGTTTAAGAGTGAACTTTTTTCTGTTTTTGAACTCATTTTCAAAGAATTTCAATCATTCACAAAAATCGTATAAATTTGCTGATTATGAAGAAAATAATATCATATAATGTGAATGGCATACGGGCCGCAGTAAAGAAAGGTTTATGCGATTGGATTGCAGCAGCTGATCCCGATATGATCTGCATACAGGAAAGCAAAGCCCAGCAGGAACAGATCCCTGTAGAAATGTTGGAGAAGGATGTGTATCAATCGTATTGGTATAGTGCGGTTAAGAAAGGTTATAGTGGAGTGGGAATACTTACGAAAACGGAGCCTGATCATGTGGAATACGGAATGGGTATTCCGGAATATGATAATGAAGGACGACTGATACGGGCTGATTTTGGTGATATTTCCCTGATCAGTGTTTACCATCCGTCGGGGAGTAGTGGTGATGAAAGGCAGGCATTTAAAATGAAATGGCTGGATGATTTCCTGAACTATATCAGTGAATTAAAGCAAACCAGAGAGAAGCTTATCATTTCAGGGGATTTTAATATTTGTCATAAACCCATTGATATTCATGACCCTGTCAGGAATGTTACCAGTTCGGGGTTTTTGCCGGAAGAACGGGCGTGGCTGTCTAAATACCTTGAAAGCGGGTTTATTGATACCTTCCGCTATTTTAATGAACAGCCTCATCAATATACCTGGTGGAGCTTTCGGGCCAATGCCAGGGCTAAAAATCTGGGATGGCGCATTGACTATCATATGGTGACAAAGAATTTGGAAGACAACCTCAAGCGGGCAATTATCCTTCCTGACGTAAAGCATTCTGATCATTGTCCTATTTTGGTAGAAATGGATTTCTGATCAGGCAAACAGCATACTAAAAACTTCTTCTATTTTACTGACCATAACCACCTTAATATGTATGGATTTAAGGTTGAGACCTTTTGCATTGAAGCGAGATATAAAGATGCGTTCGTAACCCAGTTTTTCAGCTTCGGAGATTCTTTGTTCTATTCGGTTTACCGGGCGTATTTCTCCTGACAAACCAACTTCTGCCGCAAAAACAGTTTTCCGGTCAATTGAAAGATCTTCTGAAGAGGAGAGGACAGCGGCAATAACAGCCAGGTCGATGGCCGGATCATCAACACGAATGCCTCCGGCAATATTCAGGAAAACATCTTTTGCCCCCAGCCTGAAACCACATTTTTTTTCCAGCACTGCCAGCAACATATTCAGCCGGCGAAGGTCAAAACCTGTTGATGAGCGCTGGGGTGTTCCGTAAGCTGCTGAGCTCACCAATGCCTGGGTTTCAATGAGTATCGGACGTATCCCTTCGATAGTGGCTGCAATGCAAACTCCACTGACATCCTCCTCACGTTGAGAAATAAGAATTTCTGAAGGGTTGCTGACCTCACGCAATCCTTCACTGTTCATCTCAAAAATGCCTATTTCTGAAGTAGAGCCAAACCGGTTTTTTACCGACCGCAGGATACGGTAGCCGTAGTTGCGTTCCCCTTCGAATTGCAAAACCACATCAACAATATGTTCCAGAACTTTAGGCCCGGCAAGTAAACCGTCTTTCGTGATATGTCCGATCAAAAATACCGGCACACGGCTTAGTTTGGAATAACGCTGCAGTTCAGAAGTGCACTCCCTGATCTGCGAGATGCTGCCCGGAGAAGAATCCAGGATATTGGAATGCAGGGTTTGTATTGAATCAATGACGAGCAGGTCCGGTTTATTGGTTTCCAAGTGATGAAAGATTTGCTGCGTGGAGGTTTCAGTAAGGATGTAAGTGTTCTCATTTCCGGAACCAATGCGTTCTGCCCGCATTTTTATTTGTTGGCTGCTTTCTTCCCCAGTAATGTAAAGAACTTTTTTGTTCTGCACTTTCAAGGCTATCTGAAGCATCAGTGTGGATTTGCCAATACCCGGTTCCCCGCCGATCAGAACAAGTGATCCCGGAACGATGCCTCCGCCTAAAACCCTGTTGAATTCATGGTTGTATGAATTCAGGCGCTCGGTGTCATGTGCTGAAATTTCAGCAATTTTTTGGGGTTTATTCCGGGATTTGTCCTGAGAAAATTCTGCCAGGGATTCCCGCTTGGATTCCTTTTGAACGACTTCTTCATCGAAGGTGTTCCATTCCTCGCAGGAAGGGCATTTCCCTATCCACTTTGCAGCTTGTGCACCGCAATTACGGCAATAATAAACAACTTTGGCCTTGGCCATTAAAAAGAAATTTGTGATGTATTAATCTCTGTAAAACTCCAGGTATCGCACTCCCTTATCCTCTTCGCTGGCTATACCAAAGATTTCATTGTCTAATTCAGTTATACGCCATTTTTGATTGTAGGTGTAATATTCATCGTAGTGAAAACCACTGATTTCCAGGCGAGTTCGTGTAAGTCCTTTTTTAACTTTATATGAGGCTACATCGTAAGTTACTGTTGTATCAGGAGTTTCATATGTTTTGTGAACGGTAAGTGTACCTCCTGAAAAAGACCACTCTTCTATTATTGGCAATTCAATGGTATCCATGCGTAAGCGGGTCCAGGTACCATCCAGTTTGCTTTCCTTCATTTTGCTGCAGGAGAACAATATGAAAAGACTTATTATGGAAAGAAAAACTATCGTTGATTTCTTCATAGCTGAAGTTTTTAGTAAAAATATGAGCTGTATTAGTAATATATATTTCTATAAACAAATATTTTAAACAAACGGATGTTTAAAATCTGCTAAATGCTTGCTTCTTGGATCTTTTTCTCCAGCAAGCTTGTGGAATATCCCTCTACCAATTGAATTCTAACCACTTTTCCTCCTTTTTCCTGAACGATATCATGCCCTGCAATTTCTTCCACTTTGTAATCATTTCCCTTCACCAATACATCCGGTTGAATTGTTTTTATCAGGTCATAAGGAGTGTCTTCGGAAAACACCACAACGGCATCGACAACATGTAAAGAAGCAAGGAGCATTGCCCTGGCTTTTACGGAATTATAAGGCCGATGGTTACCTTTTAGCTTGCGGGTTGATTCATCATCGTTTAATCCAACAATAAGCACATCGCCCTGGTCTGCTGCTTTTGCCAGATAATCAACATGACCAAGATGAAGCAAGTCAAAGCAACCGTTCGTAAAAGCAACTTTTTTGTTGTAAAAATTCCAGTATGCCAGCATACGGGAAAGTTCATCACGATTCAGGATTTTCTTCTCTATTACTTCTGTCATGTTCATTTTGCTTAGATTTTCTGTTTGAAATAATGAGCAACATATAAGATATTGCACCTAATACAATTATCATTAGCGTTTGAGCAGTATGCACCAAAATGGCAAAGCTAAACGCGAGGGTGGAAGAAATTTTAAAAACACTTACCATAATTGCATTAACAATATAATGGTAGGAGCCGATGCCACCCGGGATGGGAGCTACAATGCCCAAACTGCCGAGGGCCATGATGGTGATGGCATCCCCAAAAGTTAAGCTACTGGTCTCACTGAATGAATAAAAGGGCAGAAAAACCATCAGGGTATACATCAGCCATATAAGCACGGTGTATACCAGAAATAACCAAAGGTTTTTCACTTTTGCAATGCTCTTCATGCCTTTAATCAATCCTTCAAACAAATTATACATTTTAAGGACAAGAGGCGCTTTTTGGAGACGGGGTTTTAACTTGATATATAAGACAATTATTAGGGCAATAACAACAACGACAATAATCAGGAACACAAAAAGTGAGAAACGGTTTTCATGGACTTTTTCCGTAACGGGCAGGATGAACAAGTGGTTGACAAAATCCATAAGAAAATTCATTTGAAGAATAATGGTAAGAAGAATGATCAGGCAAAGTGTGATAAAGTCGAATACCCTTTCAGCGATCACTGTTCCGATCACACTGTTCAACGGGATTTTGTTATGTTTACTGATGATGCCACAACGGGTTATTTCTCCAATCCTGGGGATGGCATAGTTTGCCAGGTAACCGATCATAACCGCATAAAATGTAGTTGAATGCTGGGTTTTGTAGCCCATTGGAGATAACAGCATATTCCAGCGAATGGCCCTGAAAAGATGGCTTAAAATTCCTGTAAAAACGGCAAGTCCGATCCAGAAATAGTTTGCACTTTTCAGGGTTTCCCACATTTGTTTGAAATCCATATTCTTACTGACAAGCCATAATAGGCCTATCCCTATGAACAGGAATATCAAATACTTGAATATGGAAATGACGGTTTTTTTCAAAAACTAGTCTAATTTATTATCCGTTACCGGGAAAATAATGGCAGGTTTAAATTTTTTCGCTTCCTCGAAATCCATAGAAGCATAGGATATAATAATAATGATGTCTCCAACAGCAACTTTCCGCGCAGCCGGACCATTCATAGTAATTTCTCCGCTTCCTCTTGCTCCTTTAATAACATAGGTCTCTATTCTTTCACCATTATTAATATTAACAACTTGAACTTTTTCATTTTCAATGATATTGCTGGCATCCATCAGGTCTTCATCAATGGTGATGCTCCCTACATAATGAAGCTCTGCTCCTGTAACTTTTACTCTGTGTATTTTGGACTTAACTACCTCTATTTGCATTATGCTGCAAAATTACGAAATTAATACGATATTGTCTATTAACCTGACGTTTCCGACCCAGGCAGCAATACAGGCAATGATTTTCTTGCTGTCCTCTAATTTCTCAACGGTTTCAAGGGTGTCCATATCTACCACTTCCAGGTACTCTATTCGTATATCTTTATAGTTTCTAAGAAGTCTTTTAACATTATTCTTAAACCCTTCTATGTCCTCCATGTTCTTAAGTTCTTCCCGTGATTTTTTTAATACAGCATATATAGCCGGAGCGATAGTTTTACCCAGCGCATCCAGTCTCTCATTTCTGCTGCTCATCGCCAGTCCGCTGACTTCTCTGATGGTTTCAACTCCCTTGATGTTAATTCCCAGCTTCATTTTTTCTTCAAGTTTCTTGATGATTAAATATTGCTGAAAATCTTTTAAGCCAAAATAAGCATTATGAGGTTTCACAATTTTAAACAACCGGCTCACAACTTGAGCTACGCCATTAAAGTGCCCGGGACGATGTGCCCCTTCTAGAACCTTGTTGAGAATTCCAAAATCGTACGTTTCATTTGGTTTTTCAGGATAGATCTCATCATATGATGGAGTGAAAAGAACATGGCATTCTTCATTCTTCAGTGTTTCAATGTCGTCTTTAAGGTTTTTGGGATATTTTTTGAAATCTTCTTTATCATTGAATTGCTCAGGATTTACAAAAATGCTGCAAACGCTGATGTCGTTTTCATAGTTTGATTCCCGTATAAGTGCAGTATGACCGTCGTGCAAGGCTCCCATAGTAGGGACAAATCCTATTCTTAATCCTTCCTGCTTTTTCTTGTCAAGATAAGCTTCAAGATCAGCTTTCTTTTCAAAAAGTTGAATAGGGAAATTATTAGTTTCTGACAGACGTCTCCTGAAGATTCTAATCATGAATGGAGTCTTTTCCGGATTTAAGCGTTTTAATGATGTCTTTTTCCATTGTATCATATGGTGATTCAACAATTCTTCCCATTTCTTGTTCCTGAAAATAGAAAATAAAGGCAGGAACTTTTTTGATATCCAGTTCAGAAATATCAGCATTTCCGGCATCTTTATTTTTGTCAACGCAGATAAAGGTCAACATTTCTGGCGGAAACCCGGCATGATCAATTATCTTCATAAAACGGGGAACTTCACGGTGACTGTCTCCGCACCATTGAGCCATTACTATTGTAATTTTAATATCTGTCAGCATAGCATGGATAATGTCAACTTCGTCCATGTTGATTTCATAAGCCTCATATTCTTTATCATAATGAGCTATAAAATCACTTTCAAGAATCCCTTCCAGTGTGCAATATCCTACAAGGTATTCTTCCCCGCTTTCAGGATCAACGACCCTTTCATTAAATTGCTGGGCTGAAAGTGATACGTTCAGGATGAATAACAGAAGAAGGCTGCTGAATAATTGTTTTAGTGCCATAAAATACTGATTATAGGCCGCAAATATAAGGTTTTTTTATATTTGAAGCGATGTCTGTTAATGTGCAATAAACAAAAAAAACAAAAAAATAGTTTATTGTAAGTGCATTTAGTTTGAAAAAATTAATTTTGCCTTTACACAAAATTCTGAGCAGCTATGAAACAAAAGAAAAATAAAAAAGCTGGGGAAAGGGAATTGCAGCAATTTCAGATTCCTGTTGAAGGAAGTTTAGGTTTACTTGCCCTTGGAGATGTAGGTCTCAGGGAGTGGCGCAAGGTCAGGGATAATTCAGAGAAAAAGAAGGACAAATAATATAAAGATCATGGGTAAGGCATTAGCAAAAAGAGTTTTATTGATTGGCTGGGATGCAGCTGATTGGAAAGTTATTAATCCTCTTATAGATGCAGGAAAGATGCCTGCATTGGAAAAACTGATAAACGGAGGTGTGATCGGCAACCTGGCAACCCTGGATCCTCCGTTATCCCCTATGCTATGGACATCTATAGCAACCGGGAAGAGAGCCGATAAACACGGAGTTTTAGGATTTGCAGAACCGGACTTGAAAAATAATGCAGTTCGTCCTGTGAATGTGACCTCGAGAAAAGTAAAAGCCATCTGGAATATTTTACATAATCAGGGAAAGCGCTCCAATGTGGTTAGCTGGTGGCCGAGTCATCCGGCAGAACCCTTGAACGGGGTGTATGTATCTAATTTTTTTCATAAAGCCGGGAAAAAATACGGAGAGCAGTGGAATCTTCCTGACCAAACAATACATCCTGAATCAATGGTAAAAGAATTACTTGATCTCAGGATACATCCTGGAGAATTGACCTCAGCGCATATCCTGCCATTTGTTCCTGATGCTGCCAAAGTAGACCAGGATAAAGATAAACGCCTTGCGGCTCTGGCAAAGATCATTGCAGAAGCGTCCAGCGTACATGCTGTTGCTACGCACCTCATGCAGAATACCACCTGGGATTTTATGGCGGTTTACCTCGATGCCATTGATCATTTTTGCCATGGGTATATGAAATTTCATCCTCCCAAAATGCCACATGTGCCGGATAACCTTTATGAATTGTACAAAGATGTTGTTGTAAGCGGGTATATTTTTCATGATATGATGTTGGAACGCCTTATGAAGCTTGCAGGAGAGGATACGACCATTATGCTGATTTCGGATCATGGTTTTCATTCGGATCACCTGAGGCCTCCGGGCTTGCCAAAATTTGCTGCTGCCCCGGCCCTGGAACATAACCCGCTGGGCGTATTTATCCTCAACGGCAATGGAGTTAAAAAAGATGAGAGAATTTACGGAGCATCACTTCTGGATATTACACCTACCTTATTGACCCTTTTTGGCCTTCCGGTAGGAAAAGATATGGATGGCAAAATATTGCTGAACGCTTTTGAGACCCCACCACAACCAGCTTTTATCAATAGCTGGGAAGAAGAAAAAGGAGATTTTGGGACACATCCTGAGCATGAAATTGAAGATAGCTATGCAGGAGCCGAAGCCATGCAGCAACTTATTGATCTCGGATATGTGGAAGATCCCGGCGATGATAAGAAAAAGGCCATGGAGAAAACCAGCATGGAGGCCAAGTATAATCTGTCAAGGGTATATGCCAGTTCAGGGAACCATAAGAAAGCAGTGGAAATCCTGGAGGAACTTCGTAAAACTGAACAGGTAGAGGAAGTTCGGTTTATGCTGGATTTACTGTATTATTACCTGGAACTTAAAAGATTTCCTGAAGCCAGGGAAATTGTTGATGAGATCAGACAGGATGAAAAAAAATCCATTCCTACCCTTGATATGCTTGAAGGAATTCTGCTCGTTCATGAAGATCAGCCAGTAAAGGCTTTGGAATTATTGAAAAAAGCAGAGAAAAGCACTCCTCACTTCCCTATGCTGCATGTTGAATTGGGCAAGGTATATATTAAAACTCAACGCTACCATGATGCCCGGGGTGCCTTTCTGACAGCAATTGAAATTGATGAAGGAAATGCAGTAGCATATAATGGGCTAGCTGTAAGCCAGCTTAGAATGGGATTGTACGAAGAAGCTGCAGAAAACGCCCTCAACGCTATCGGATTGATCTATCATTTCCCGGCAGCGCATCATCACCTGGGTGAAGCCATGTATAACATGGAAAAATACGAGGAAGCCATACAAGCATTTGAAATCTGCATCCGCCTGGCTCCAAGGATGCAAAAGGCACGTAGCTGGATCATAAAAATTTACGAAGAAAAATTAAACCAACCCGAGAACGCAGAAGAACACAGGAATATATTGAAAGATATGATGAAAGGAGAAATAATCATTGTCTCCGGCCTGCCCCGTTCCGGAACCAGTATGATGATGCAGATGTTGGGAGCCGGTGGAATAGAACTTATGACAGATCATGCACGCAGCGCAGATGATAATAACCCTAAGGGGTATTTTGAACTGGAAAAAGTTAAATCCCTGGCAAAAGAACATAGCTGGATGGAGGATGCGCAGCATAAAGTCGTTAAAGTGATTGCCCAGCTCCTATATTATCTTCCCAATACCTATCGCTATAAGGTGGTTTTTATGAATAGGGATATGAAAGAAGTCATACAATCGCAGCAGAAAATGTTAGGCAGAAAAGGCGATACTTATCCTGTGGCTATTGCAAAGGCCTTTGAAAAGGAATTGGAGAAAGTTAAGGTATGGGCCGACAGGGAACCGGTGGTTGATATATTATATTTGGAGCATAATGATGTGATTCAAAACCCGGAAGAATCAGCAAAAAAAGTAGCCGCATTTATCAGCCAGGAACTTGATGTAAATGAAATGATTAAAGTTGTAGATCCAACATTATACAGAAGTAAAGGCTAAGCAGATTTGGATATTTCCAGGATTATTACTATACTTGCTTTGTAATTACACAATTTATTTATTAATATTTATTTATGTAAAGATCTTTACTATGAAGAAAGAGAAAAAATTTGAAAGCAAATTAGCTGCGTATTCTGCATTAGCAGCTGGTGTATTAGCACTTGGTGCAAATGCCAATGCCCAGATTGTTTACACAGATGTGGATCCGGATGAAACACTCTCCGGTGCCACAGCTGACTATGACCTGGACATGGACAATGACGGTATGATGGATTTTCAGATCCAGCTTACTGTCGGTACAAGCTCTAATTCTGTGCGTATTGTTCCAATGACAGGGAATGAAGTTCTTGGATCTTACACTGCAGGTTGGATGTATCCATTCCCATTAAATGCTAATGATGCCATTGATAGCCAGCAGGCTACCTGGAATGGTACTGCAAATGGTGGATACCTGACAATGGCCTGGGCCTATACAACCGGAGCTACTTATGGAAACTGGTTTGGAATGACAGACAAGTATCTTGGCCTGAGGTTTATTGTTGGTAGCAGTTATCACCATGGCTGGGCCAGGTTAGATGTTAATAGCGACGGTTCAAGCTTCACCATTAAGGATTATGCTTATAATAGTACTGCTGATGCAGCTATTAATGCAGGTCAGACTGCAGCTAGCATTGATGAAGGCCTGTTAAAAGATGTTTCTGTATATACATACGGAAAAACATTATTCCTGAACATGAACGGAAACGATATTGATAACGGAAATATCCGCATTATCAATATGATTGGTCAGGAAGTTGTAAGCAATGGCATTACCTCAAACAACATGGAAATAAAGCTCGAAAATCTCGAGAGTGGAGTATATGTTGTAGCTATTGAAACAGCTGAAGGTTCTTATACCAGGAAAGTACACATTAAGTAAGAAACACTTAATTTATTACAAAGGGCTGTCCAAAAAAGGGGCAGCCCTTTTTTAATGCTCCGAAAATTACTTTTTACTGATAGCTTTAAGTCTTGCCTGAATAATATTATATAAGGAAACCTTTCAGGCTGAATTTTTGAACCAAGGTGATTTTGGATTGTTTCTAATTTAAAAGAAATAAATCTTTATGAAAATAATTAATTTGACCCTGGCAATAGTTGCTTTTGTCTTTCTTGTTTCCTGTGAATATCATAGTGAGGAAGAACTTTATGGTATTGCTCCCTGCGATACATCTAATGTATCTTATTTTCAACATATAGAACCCATTATAGAAAGTAATTGCAATAGCTGCCACAGTGCTGCAAGTATGCAGGGAAATATTATTACGGAAGGGTATGATCAATTAAAGACTCTTGTAGACATCGGATCATTATGGGGAGCTGTTAATCATGAGCCGGCATACTCACCCATGCCTCAGAATGCACCTCAACTGACAGCTTGTAAGTTAAAACAAATTCGCGCCTGGATAGATGCAGGGGCTCCAAATAACTAAGCATATGAACAGAAATTATTTTATCATAGCCAGTATCATCCTTTTGGCAGGTATTATTCTTGTTTTTTTTGTTTATCGGTACATTAACAAGCCACCTGCTAATTTTGAGAATGAAGAAGCTTCCGTCAGTATCAAAGCTGTTGAATTATTTAATGAGTATAAATCAAAAGCTGATACAGCAAATGCCAGATACCTTGGAAAAGTTATTGAGATTCAGGGATACCTTACAGCTATTGAAAAGGTCGATAGCATGTTTATTGTCGTATTTGCATTCGATGAAGGCATGTTTGGAGCAGAAGGCTTGCGTTGTACCTTACTTGAAAAATACCATCAGCAAGCCCTTGATTACACAGAAGGTGATGAGATTGCTCTAAAAGGATACTGCACCGGATACAATGAAACCGATGTTATTATTGAAAAATGCATTATCCTGTAATTCCTCGCTGAACTTATTCCGCCCTTTTCTGTTCTATATTTAATTAAAATAATAAAACATGAAAAAGACGATTAGTATAATTAGTTTGCTGTTGATAATATCTATAAGTGTGTCAGCACAAAAGTATGTGACAAAAAATGGCAATATCAGTTTCTACTCTAAAACACCCATTGAGAATATTGACGCACACAATAAACAGGTGAATGCTGCCCTGAATTCTAAAACCGGGGAGTTCGTTTTCAAGGTTCTTATAAAATCGTTTGAATTTGAAAAAGCCCTTATGCAGGAACATTTCAATGAAAACTATATGGAATCAGATAAATTTCCTAATTCTACATTTGATGGGCAGATGTTTAATGTTGAAAACATCAATTTCAGTAAGAATGGCACGCATGAGATCAAAGTAAAAGGAATGTTAAGCATACACGGGATTAGTCAGGAGGTGGAGGAGAAAGGAACCATTATTATTAGGAATGGTGAAGTAAGGGCAAAAGCCATGTTTTCTGTTTTGCTGAAAGACTATGATATAAAAGTGCCCAAAGCCGTTACAAAAAACATCGCCGAGCGCATCGATATTGATGTGGATGTGCTGATGAAGGCATTATAATAATTATCGGATGAGAAAGTCAAAGCGCTTTTTGTTTACCGCAATATTTTTGCAACTTATGTGGGTCATGCCGCTGTATTCACAGGATTTGTTTGATTTACTGGAAGAGGATTCATTAAAAACAGAATATACGTACGCTACTTTTAAGACAACCCGTATAGTTTCAGGCCAGTCAGTTGAAAGCACCCCGAACGATGAATTGAATTTTATCATATCCCATCGCTTCGGTCGAATTAATCAGGGAATATACGAGCTTTGGGGATTAGACCAGGCAACAATACGCCTCGGACTGGAATATGGCCTTACTGATAATTTAATGCTTGGTGTCGGTCGCAGTTCCTTTGAGAAAACATACGATGGATTTATTAAATATCGTTTTTTGCGGCAGAGTAAAGGAGGAAAGAATATGCCGCTTACGATTTCCTATATGGGTGGTGTGGAGCTGAATTCATTGAAATGGGAAGATCCTGACAGGGAGAATTATTTTTCGAGCCGACTTACTTATGTCAACCAACTATTGATTGCCCGAAAATTTAATAATGATTTGTCTTTGCAATTCTCTCCCACGCATATCCATAAAAACCTTGTTTATTTCGAAGAAGATCAGAATGATATCTTTGCCCTGGGCCTAAGCGGGCGGTATAAGCTTACGAACCGCTTAACATTTAACCTCGAATATTTTTACCTGACTCCGGGTAAAACAGCAGATGATTTTAAAAATGCCATTTCTGTAGGTTTTGATATTGATACCGGAGGGCATATATTCCAATTACACCTAACCAATGCTCAGCCCATGTTCCTGAGTGGGTTTATTTCAGAAAACACTGGTGAATGGGAGAATGGGGATATTTATTTTGGTTTCAACATCAACAGGATTTTTGCCATAAAGTAAGAAGTCAATTCAGGTTTTGACTTTTTCGGATACATTTCCATTCTCCTTATTTTTCGTACATTTGCAATGTATTTAAATGAATGCATATGTTTAAAAGGATATTTGTATCAACCCTTGCTTTTCTTATTGTTTTAAGTGGAATTTCTCAGGAATTTTCTCAAAAACAATTCTTAAAACACATTGAATATCTGGCATCAGATAACCTTAAAGGAAGAAAGTCGGGGACTCCTGAAGACCTGGCAGCAGCTATGTACATTCGGGCACAGTTTTCAGCATATGGTGCTGAATTATTGGAATCGGAAGGGTTTCAGTATTTTGATGTAATTAGTGATATTCAGCTGGGAAGAGGAAATATTCTTCGCATCCATGAAAAATCATATATCCCGGGAAAGGATTTTATACCCTTCCCTTTTTCTGCTAATGGTGAGCTGGATGCTGAAATTTGTTTTGCAGGCTATGGTTTTGATATAAATGAAGATGCTTTCCAATGGAATGATTATAAAAATCAGGATGTTAAGGGAAAGTGGGTATTGATTTTACGGGGAGATCCGGAACCCGGCAATAACAGCAGTCCTTTTATTCCATACGGGGATGATCGCGATAAAGTGATTACAGCTATTGACAAGGGGGCTGGCGGTGTAATATTTGTTTCCGGCAAATCCTACAATGAGGAAGATGATCTGGTATCTCTTTTCTATGACAAAAGTCCGTCGGGGGTGGAAATTCCGGTAATGCATATTAAACGATACATTGCCGATGAGATACTGGCAGGTTTAGGGTTTAGCATTGACAGTTTGGAAAGCATGATACAGAAAAAAATGGCGCCCCTTTCTTATGATGTGGGGGATGCACTAATGGCAGCGGCCAGCGTTAAAATGATAAAATCCCAGACTATGAATATTGTCGCCCTGTTTGAAGGCTTTCCTGAAGAGTTGGAATGCCCGTACATCATTATTGGCGCACATTACGATCATCTAGGTATGGGAGGAACTGGAAGTGGAAGCAGGGCGCTGGATTCCATGGCTGTTCATAACGGAGCTGATGATAATGCCTCCGGTGTAGCTGGTTTGTTGGAACTAGCCAGGATTATTAGTGAAAGCGAGGAAAAGCTAAAACGGCATGTGATTTTTGTTGCTTTTGGGGCGGAAGAGATGGGGCTGCTTGGGTCGAATTTTTTTGTAAAGAACATTCCCATACCCCTGAATAAAGTACATGCCATGATCAACCTGGATATGATAGGCCGGCTTAAAGAAGATAACTCTATATTGATTGGGGGAACAGGCACGGCAAAAGAAATTCCTGGCATTCTGGAAGACATAAATGAAACATATGACCTTCAGCCAAAATTATCCACAGCAGGTTTTGGCCCGTCTGATCATGCCGCATTTTATGCAAAGAATATCCCCGTTTTTTTTATTTCAACCGGCGCACATGAAGATTATCATACCCCAAAAGATGATATTGAATTTATTGATGAAGCAGGGGCCATTAAGGTATTGGAATATGTTAATACCTTGCTTTATACCCTTTCTGATGAAGTGACTAAGCTTTCTTTTACTGAAGCTGGCCCACAGGAAAGAGGCCGACATGGGTACCGTTTTAAAGTTACCCTGGGCATTATGCCGGGCTTTGGTGATGAGAGCAATACCGGATTGCGTGTGGATGGTGTTCGTAAAGACGGATCCGCCTATGCAGGAGGCATGAAAAAAGGAGATCGTATCGTGAAAATGAACGGGAAGGAAGTGAAAAATATTTATGATTATATGCATTGGCTTAAAGAGTTTAAAGCCGGTGATGTGATTACTGTTGACGTAATCCGGAATGAAAAGAAAGAAGTGTTGATCATACAATTATAATCCATGACCCGTAAAGAATTATCATATTCTTAATCTGTTCGACATGATATTTTATAAATTTGCTTTTCAAAACAAAGTCAAATGATCCTACATTTTATTACCTGGGATGTTAATCCCGAATTGATCCGGTTTTCTGAAACGTTTGCAATCAGATGGTATGGGGTGTTGTTTGCGTCAGGTTTTCTGGCCGGTTATTTCATCATTGCTTCCTTTTTCAAAAAGGAAAATGTTCCGATGAAACTTTTGGATACCCTTACAACATATATGGTTGTTGCAACTGTTGTTGGTGCCCGGCTTGGCCACTGTTTGTTATATCAGCCGAAACATTACCTGACGAATCCGGTTGAAATCCTCAAAATTTGGGAAGGCGGACTGGCAAGTCATGGTGCTGCTATTGCCATTATCCTGGCATTATTATTATTTGCCAGGAAAAGTAAAAAGCCATTTTTGTGGATATTCGACCGTATATCTATTGTTGTTGCCCTTGCCGGGGCATTTATACGTACCGGCAATTTGATGAATTCGGAAATATTCGGTTATCCTACAGATTTGACCTGGGGGTTTAAATTTGTAAGGGCTTACGATTATTATCCATTGGTTCCGAGGCATCCGACACAGATATATGAAGCCCTTGCTTGCCTGCTTATTTTTGCTTTCCTGATGTTTTTATATTATCGCAAAGACGGAAAACCAAGCCATGGAATTATTTTTGGGTATTTCTTAACATTATTGTTTCTGGCGCGTTTCTTTATTGAATTCCTCAAGGAAAACCAGGTTGATTTTGAGAAAAACATGAGTTTGAATATGGGGCAATGGTTGAGCATTCCATTTATAATTCTTGGACTTACAAGCTTATTTTTTGTATATAGAAATCAAAAGAAGTCAATAAAAAAAGAAGAAGAAAATGTATAAACTTGTGTTACTTCGTCATGGAGAGAGCCTCTGGAATAAAGAAAACCGTTTTACGGGCTGGACAGATGTAGACCTTTCTGAGAATGGTGTGAAAGAAGCCCTCGAAGCTGGAAAAGTACTAAAAGAAAAAGGGTATAAATTTAAAATTGCGTATACTTCGTATTTAAAGAGGGCCATAAAAACCCTGGATATTGTCCTGGAAGAAATGGACCTGATGTGGATACCGGTGAAGAAATCCTGGCGGTTGAATGAAAAGCATTACGGAACGCTGCAGGGATTAAACAAAGCGGAAACGGCTGAAAAATACGGAGATGAGAAAGTATTGCAATGGAGACGCAGTTTTGATATTCCGCCGGAACCGATGACAGAAGATGATGAGCGAAATCCAATTCATGATCCACGTTATGCTGAAGTAGCCAATAAAGATATACCTCGCACTGAATCCCTGAAGGAGGTTATTGATAGAATGGTTCCATATTGGAATGATGAGATTTCAAAGGACCTGAAAAAGCATAAAGAGGTATTGGTTGCAGCTCATGGTAATAGCCTTCGCGCTGTGGTAAAATACCTCAAAAATATCGGTGATGATGATATTGTTTCCCTGAATCTTCCTACAGGTATTCCGTATGTCTTTGAATTTGATGAGAACATGAAGCTGGCAAACGATTATTTTTTGGGGGATGAAGAGAAAATAAAGGAACTGATGGCTAAGGTTGCCAATCAGGCAAAACACAAATAAATTTTCTATGGCTTTACGATGGGCCATACCTGACATTCACGGATGTGCGAAAACCCTTAAAGCACTCCTGGAGAATCATATCGGGCCTTCGCGATATGATGAGCTTTATTTTGTTGGTGATTATATTGATCGCGGGCCGGATTCAAAGGGAGTGATAGATTACCTGATGCATCTGGATTATGAAGGATATAAGCTGTTTCTTCTTAAGGGAAATCATGAAGATTATATGTTAAAGGCCTGGGAGGAAAGCCAGGTTAATACCAAAGGATTCCTGAGAAAGAAAAAAAACAAAGTGCAAAAGGAGTGGATGGAATTTGGCGGCAAACAAACTCTGGCCAGCTTTGGTGTTGACAAAATTGATGATGTTCCGGAAAAGTATATCCAATGGATAAAAGAGCTCCGTTTGTATATTGAGCTTCATGATTATATCCTGGTACATGCCGGTTTAAATTTTAATAAGAGGGATATTTTCGAAGACGAGAAGGCTATGCTCTGGATCAGGGAGTTTGATGTAAACCTGGACAGGACTGGTAAAAGGCACGTCATTCATGGCCATGTTCCTATTAATTATGAATTTATTACGGAGTCGTTGTCCAATCCCAAATATGGGTTCATCGATCTTGATAACGGTTGCTATATGGCCGATCGGGAGGGTTTTGGCAACCTGCTTGCTTATAACATGGACAGCAGGGAAATAAAAGTCCAGCGGAATATTGACTATTAAGCTTTCCGGGCTTCTATAAGTATTTCCAGCATTTTTATTCCTGCTTCGGGGATAACGGTTCCGGGTCCGAATATAGCTACTGCACCGGCTTTATAGAGGAAGTCATAATCCTGATGGGGAATAACACCACCCACAATGACCATAATATCTGCCCGTCCGTGTTTTTTTAGTTCCTGCACTACTTGAGGCACAAGGGTTTTATGGCCTGCTGCCAGGGATGAAACCCCTAATATGTGAACATCATTTTCAACAGCTTGTCGGGCGGCTTCGGCAGGAGTCTGGAATAGGGGGCCAATATCTACATCAAAGCCTATATCTGCGTATCCTGTTGCTACCACTTTTGCTCCGCGGTCATGGCCATCCTGTCCCATTTTTGCAATCATAATGCGAGGCCTGCGTCCTTCCAGGCTGGCAAATTCATCGGCCATAGCCTGTGCTTTAGCAAAAGAATCATTGCCTTGAGATTCAGATGAATAAATACCCGATATAGATCGTATCACTGCTTTATACCTCCCGTAAACTTTTTCCATGGCATAGGATATCTCTCCAAGGCTGGCTCTTTTACGCGCAGCATCAACAGAAAGTTCCAGTAAATTGCCTTCATTTGTGTCACATGCTTTTGTTATGGCGTCAAGGGCTGCATCAACTTCCGGCTGGTTTCGTTCTGCTCTGAGTTGTTCCAGACGTTTGATCTGTGATTCACGCACAGCCGTATTATCCACTTCAAGGATTTCTATAGGATCCTCTTTCTCCCTACGGTATGTATTAATGCCAATGATCTTATCTTTACCGGAATCTATTCTGGCTTGCTTTCTGGCAGCAGCTTCTTCAATGCGCATTTTAGGTAATCCGGTTTCTATAGCCTTGGCCATTCCGCCCAGTTCTTCCACTTCCTGTATTAAGGTCCAGGCTTTATGGGCTAATTCCCAGGTCAGTTTTTCTACATAATACGATCCACCCCAGGGGTCCACAACTTTGCCGATATAGGTTTCTTCCTGGAGATATATTTGTGTATTTCTGGCAATACGTGCTGAAAAGTCTGTCGGAAGAGCAATGGCTTCATCCAGGGCGTTGGTGTGCAGGGACTGGGTATGCCCAAGGGCTGCCCCCAAAGCTTCAACACAGGTTCTTGTAACATTATTAAAAGGATCCTGCTCAGTCAAACTCCAGCCTGATGTCTGGCAATGTGTCCTCAACGCCATGGATTTAGGATTCTTCGGATTGAATTGCTTCACGATTTTTGCCCAAAGCATTCGGGCTGCACGCATTTTAGCAATTTCCATGAAATGATTCATGCCGATGCCCCAGAAAAAGGACAGGCGGGGAGCAAAAGAATCAATATCCAACCCGGCTTCTATTCCTTTTCGAAGATATTCCAATCCGTCTGCTAATGTATAGGCTAATTCAATATCAGCTGTTGCACCGGCTTCCTGCATATGGTAGCCACTGATACTGATGGAATTAAACCTGGGCATGTTGTGGGAGGTGAATTCAAAGATATCAGCAATGATCTTCATTGAAGGCATTGGCGGATAAATATAGGTGTTCCGTACCATAAATTCCTTCAGAATGTCATTCTGAATAGTACCGCTCAGATCTTCCATTTTTACACCTTGTTCTTCAGCAGCCACAATATAAAAGGCCATTACAGGTAAAACAGCACCATTCATAGTCATGGATACGGACATTTTGTTTAGCGGAATCTGGTCAAATAATAGCTTCATGTCCATGATTGAATCAATCGCCACTCCGGCTTTTCCAATATCACCCACTACCCGCTCATGATCGGAATCATAGCCCCTGTGTGTAGCAAGGTCGAATGCAACTGATAAGCCTTTTTGTCCGGATGCAAGGTTACGACGGTAAAATGCATTGGATTCCTCTGCTGTAGAAAAACCTGCGTATTGTCGGATTGTCCACGGACGGGTAGCATACATGGTTGAATAGGGTCCACGCAGGAAAGGGGGCAATCCGGCTGCATATTCCAGGTGTTCCAGATTTTTCAAATCCCCGCCATGGTAAACGGGTTTTACCGGTATTTGCTCTGCAGTCAGCCAGGATGTATCATTGTTCTGAGGCTGTGAATGTTGCTTTGTTGCTACCTGGTTTTTGTAGGATATGTTTTTGAAACTTGGTCGCATAGCATGCAATTTAAAAGGTTTAGTGTATACCCAGTTGTTTTTGTGTTTCTTTTAGAAAATCCAGCGCATTGGTGCGGAGATGAATAAAATCATCCACACCGGCCATTTTAAGGCCTTCCAGTGTTTCTCTGGGATTTCCGGCAACAATGAAATGATAATGGCCATTTATCTTAATATTTTTGATCAATGCCGGAAGCAACTCTATGTATTCTTCATCAGAACTGCAGAAACAGATAATTTGCGGATTTTTCTGCTTTATCTCATCCATCAGTATGGCTGCATTTTCCGGTACGTAGGGTTTGCTCTCCTGTATTTCATACCCTGCAATAGCATAAAAGTTGGCTGTAAATGTTGCCCGTGCGCGGCGCATGGCCAGGTTTCCCATAGGAACCAGAAGAACGAGCGGACGATAACCTCCTGCCTGAATGTGTTTTTCTGTTTGTAAGCGAAGTTCTTCATAAATACCAGACCCCCTGTATTGCTGCAGGCCGTTAAACGACCCTGATTCATCTTTAGTGATTTTTTCCAGCATCATTTCGTTAGTATTTGGATACTGGTTGGTCCCTAGTATACTTTGTTTTCTGGTGGCCAAATCTTTACTGCGTTGTGCAACTATTTCTTCAACCTCTTGTTTGACCTTTCCTGAAAGGAAATATTCAATGAATCCACCCGCTTCCTCTACTTCCTGGAATTTTTTCCATGCACTATCTGCCAAGCTTTCTGTGAGGCTTTCAAGATAATATGATCCTGCAGAGGGATCTTTCACCTTATCCAGGTAAGATTCTTCTTTCAACATCGACTGGGTATTCCGTGCATTTCTTCTGGAAAACTCGTCGGGTGTTTTATAGGTACTGTCAAATGGTAACAGATTCAGGGAATCTACCCCGCCAATAATAGCCGACATAGCTTCTGTTGTATTTCGGAGCATATTTACGTATGGGTCGTAAAGCGTTTTATTCCAATAAGATGAGCATGCATGAATAAACATGCGGCTGTTTTCCTTTTTTTTCGGTTGATACTGATTGACAATCCCGCTCCAAAGAACCCTTACAGCACGAATTTTGGAAATTTCCATGAAATAATTCGAGCTGATAGCATAAATAAACTGCATTCTGGATGAAATATCATCTACAGGAATTCCATTGTCGGTAAAATACACCAGGTACTCATTGGCCAGAGAAAGACTGTATGGTATAACCTGAACCATATAGCCGCCGGCATTATGGAATAATTGAGCATTAACACTAATGAGGCGAAAGGATGGTAGTTTTTTGGCATACAATTTATACAGTTGCAAGCCTTCATCCATATCCTTTTCTTTATTGGCATAAAATTTCCCATGAAGTACAAAATAACCCAGGGGATCGAAATTAAAGCTGCCTTTTATTTTCTCAGGGTCTAATCCCTGAATGCCTATGTACTTAATGAATATGTCAGCCAGTTTGAGGTAGGAATCAGCACCGATAAAGTGTATGGCAGTTTTTTCTGGTTTAATTCCTTTTAGAAGTTTAGCAATATCTTCTGTAGAACTTATTTCTTTCGCATTCAGACCTAATGCAGTAGCCCCGTTCTTAATGGCTTTTATAGCCAGTGCATTAGCTGCTTCCGGATTGCTGTTTTCAATATCCTCCCTTACATCCCAGGCATTATTGTTTTTGTATCCCCTGATAAACGGAAATTCACCGGGAAGGCTGTCTTTAAAGGGAATGTTTATTATGTCCTCCGAGCGGTAATAAGGTTTAATGACAAAACCTTCCTGGGTCCGCCAGATCAGTTTTTTCTCATAATCTGCCCCTTTTAGGTCTTTGATTATTTTTTCCTCCCATTCACGGGTGCTTATAGGAGGGAAGTCTTCAAATAGTTTCATAGTTTGCTCTTCTGCGGTTCTTTTAAATCAGGTGCAAAATTACAATAATTTCATGTATTAGAATAATACAACTATTCTATTGTTATAAGATTAACAAACAATAATGTTTTATATTTGTTTATCAATAATAAACAAAGGGCATGAAAATAGCTATTAGTGGAAGCACCGGGTTTATTGGAAGCGCACTTCGAAAAAGATTCAGGGAAAAGAATTATGATATCATCCGGATAAATCGAAATGATTTTAGCCGGCCTTCACAGGAACTGGCAGAAAAGATTTCCGGAGCGGATGCTATTATCCATTTATCCGGGGCACCAATAATTAAACGGTGGACAAAAAAGAACAAGGAAATTATTTACAACAGCAGGGTGAACACTACCTCCAAACTGGCCGATGCTATTTTAATAGCTGAGAAAAAACCGGCAGTGTTTATTGCTGCGTCAGCTATCGGGATATTTAGCAAAAACGGCAGGCATGATGAGGAAAGCAGGAAATACGATGAAGGGTTTGTTGGAAATCTTTGCCGTGATTGGGAAGCGGCAGCTGAACCTGCAGGAAAGGAAGTGCGTCTGGCTATTTTCAGAATAGGTGTTGTACTTGGGAAAAGAGGAGGGGTATTGAAAAAATTGTTGCCGGTTTATAAACTTGGTTTGGGTGGTTCTTTGGCAAGTGGCAGGCAGCGAATGTCATGGATACACCTGGAAGATCTATTGAGGGCTTATGAATGGGTATTAATGCATGACAATCTTCGGGGAGTTTTCAATATTACAGCTCCACAAAGTGTTACCAACAATACATTCAGTAAAACATTGGCGGCAAAAGTCAAAAGGCCTGCTTTTTTCAGGGTTCCGGCTATTGCCCTAAAACTGCTTTATGGGAAGGGAGCCAGTGCTGTTTTGGATAGCAAGGATGTGTATCCGGGGAATCTGGAAAAGAGCGGGTTTCATTTCTTATTTCCTGAATTAAAGGAGGCCCTGAAAGAGATATAAAAAAGAAACTGCCTTTTTTAGACAGCTCCCTTTCTCAATAAAATAAATGCTTTCGTCTATTGAGTGTCATCCACAAATTGCCGGCCTTTGAATTCGTTGTCCATCATAAACAAACCATGCCCTTTTCCATCAACCATTTTCAGTTGATGAATGATCTGGTCAACAGTAGCTTCTTCTTCAACCTGCTCGTCTACGAACCATTGTAAGAGATTCATGGTAGCGTGGTCTTTTTCTTCAATGGCAATATTCATCAGCTTATTAATGCTGTTTGTAACTTCTTGTTCATGCTTGTATGTTTCTTCAAAAACATTAAGGACGCCATCCCATACTTTTTTGACATCCTCAATGGGTTTTAATTCGACTTTCCCTCCACGATCATGCACATAATCAAATAACTTCATAGCATGTGAAGTTTCTTCCTGAAACTGAATGCGCATCCAATTGGCAAAACCCGGAAGGTTTTGATCCTCAAAATAGGCTGACATAGAGAGATAAAGGTAAGCACTCCAGAATTCTTTATTTATCTGGTGATTAATTGCTTCCTGAATTTTTTTACTAATCATATTTCCTCCAAATATTTTCAAATAATAACATTAATTTTTCAAAGCATCTGCACCACTGACAATTTCAATAATATCATTTGTGATCGCCGCCTGTCTGGCTTTATTATAGCTTAATTTAAGGTCTTTTATCAAGTCATTGGCATTTTCTGTTGCTTTATGCATGGCTGTCATTCTTGCACCATGTTCTGCGGCAACAGAATCCAACAGGATTTTATAAAACTGAATTTTCAATGATTTAGGAACAAGCTCCTGTAAAATTGTCTTCCTGTCGGGTTCAAAAATGTAATCTGCAGAATGGGAATTTTCTCCCTCTACAATATCAGCCGGGATCACTGGTAAAAATTGTTCTATACGAACAATTTGCGATCCGGCATTTTTAAAGTGATTATAAATGACATCTACCCTGTCGTATTTTTTCTTTAAAAATGCCTGCATGATGTTCTCTGCTATTGTTGAAACATCGTCAAAGTTTATTTGTTCAATGATTTCTGTGTGGTTTTCAATTATAGGGATGTTCTTTTTTTTAAAGAAATCATTGCTTTTTTTTCCGAAACAAATCAGATCCAGGGCATTTTTCTCCAATTGTTTCTGGTAATTATGCTGAATATGATGATAGGTAGCTTTAATAGCATTGGCATTAAAGGGGCCACATAATCCACGATTGGATGATATTGGTATTACCAGAACTTTCTCAATGGGACGCTTTTCATAAAAAGCTATTTCTTCTGCACTATCAAAACTTGCACTCAGGTTTTGCAGGATTTCTCGGATTTTCGTTGCATATGGTCTGAGTTTAAGTATTGTGTTTTGGGTTTTCCTCAACTTTGAAGCAGACACCATTTTCATGGCACTGGTAATTTGTTTGGTTGAGTTAACCGATGCAATTCTGTTTCTGACTTCTTTCAGGTTTGGCATATGATAAATTTTTTAAACAGCTAATCTATCATTCATATTTCACACTAATATCTGATGCAACTTTAGTAAGCTTATCGATAACTTCATCGGTAAATTTACCTTGTCTTAAGACCTCTAAAACATCGTCTTTATGGTTTTCTTCCAGGAAAAGGAAGAATTCCTCCTCAAAATCGACCACACTTTTTATGGGTACTTTTTTCAGCAATCCCCGGGTGCCACAAAAAATGATAGCAATTTGTTTTTCAACAGAAACGGGTGAATACTGTGCTTGTTTAAGAATTTCCACATTCCTGGCTCCTTTATCGAGCACAGCTTGCGTTGCCGGATCCAGTGCTGAACCAAACTTTGCGAATGCTTCCAGTTCTCTGTATTGTGCCTGATCGAGCTTCAGTGTGCCGGCTACTTTTTTCATAGATTTAATCTGGGCATTACCACCAACCCTTGACACGGAGATACCCACATTAATGGCCGGTCTTATACCTGCATTAAAAAGGTTGGTTTCAAGGAATATCTGCCCGTCTGTAATAGAAATAACGTTTGTAGGGATATATGCTGAAACGTCGCCGGCCTGGGTTTCAATAATTGGCAGAGCAGTGAGCGATCCACCCCCTTTTACCATGTCTTTAATGGATTCAGGCAGGTTGTTCATTTTTTTCGCAATATCGTCTGATGAGATAATCCGAGCAGCGCGTTCAAGCAATCTGGAGTGGAGGTAGAAAACATCACCAGGGTATGCTTCACGTCCGGGGGGTCTTCTAAGCAGCAGAGATACTTCACGGTAGGCCACAGCCTGTTTTGAGAGGTCATCAAATATTACCAGTGCCGGCCGGCCTGTATCTCTGAAAAATTCACCTATAGCTGCTCCGGTAAATGGAGCATAAAACTGTATTGCAGCAGGATCGGAAGCGGTTGCTGAAACAACAACCGTATACGGCATTGCACCGCTGTCTTCCAGTGTTTTAACAATATCTGCTACTGTGCTGCCTTTCTGGCCAACAGACACATAAATACAAAATACAGGTTCACCTTTATCATAAAATTCTTTTTGGTTGATGATGGTATCAATAGCAATAGCTGTTTTACCCGTTTGCCTGTCCCCGATAATCAACTCACGCTGACCGCGACCGATGGGGATCATGGCATCAATTGCTTTTATACCGGTTTGTAAGGGCTCGTTTACCGGCTGTCGGTAAATGACACCAGGCGCTTTCCTTTCAAGAGGCATCTCATTGGTGTCACCTGAAACAGGGCCTTTTCCGTCTATAGGTTCACCCAGGGTGCTGATAACCCTGCCTAATAATCCTTCTCCTGCTTTGATACTGGCAATTTGATTGGTTCTTTTTACCAGATGTCCTTCCTGTATTTCTTTGGATTCTCCGAGAAGCACAACACCAACATTATCTTCTTCAAGGTTTAAAACGATACCACGTACGCCTGATTCTTCAAATTCAACTAACTCACCTGCCTGGACATTGTTTAATCCAAATACCTTGGCAATGCCATCGCCAACCTGAAGTACAGAACCCGTTTCATCTAATTCGGACTCGTATTGAAGGCCCGAAAGCTGTTGCCTGAGAATTGCCGAAACTTCTGCGGGTTTTATTTCTGCCATAATCTATTATATTAATACTTTTTGATATAAATGTTTTCCTTAAATTCTTTCGATAATTGTTTCAATTTGTTTTGTATGCTTGCATCCAATTGTTTATCATCGACTTTTATAATAAACCCGCCGATTAACTCCGGGTTGGTTTCACTTATAAGTTCAATTTCTGCTTTGAAATCTTCTTCCAGGATCTTTATGATCTCCTGCTTTATAGTATTGCTTGCTTCTGCAGCAGTATACAAATAGGCCGTTTTAATATTCTTATATTCCTTATAGAGGGTGATGAATTCGCCGGAAATGAATTTTACATAAGCTTCTCTGTTCTTTTTCAGTATGATGCTTAAAAATGATAGGGAAAGTGGGTGGAAATAGTTTTCAAAAATAGCCCTGAACACCTTATTTTTTTTATCGGGGTTTATCACAGGATTTTTAAGCAGGGCAACAAAATCGCGATTCGTTTGACTGATGCGGTGCAGTTGCTTCATGTCTTCAAATATCCTGTCTGTTTCCTTCTTTTCCTGAGCAAGGTCAAACAGAGCTTTGGCGTATCTTCCGGCTAATCGGCTTTCTTTCATAAGGGTTGAAATGCTTAATTAAATTTGATGTCTTTTAACAGGGTTTCAATCAATTCTTTTTGTCTGCCTTCCTTGGATAATTCTTCTTTAAGAATCTTTTCTGCTATTTCTATTGAAAGGCTGGCAATTTGATTTTTTAGTTCCGTAATAGCGGCCATCTTTTCGTAATGGATACTTTCCTTGGCATTCTCAATAATCCTGTTTGCTTCATCATTTGCTTTTTCCTTTGCTTCGTCAATGATATTATTCTTAATTTTTCTGGCTTGTTTCAGGATCTCATCCCGCTCATTTTTAGCTTTTCTGAGCAATTGTTCATTGCCAGCTATTAATTCATTCATTTCTTCCCTGGCTTTGTCGGCTGCATGCAAGGCCTCATCGATTGAATCCTCCCTTTCTTTAAGGGCATTCATGATAGGTTTCCAGGCAAATTTCCCCAATATAAAAAGTACAATACCGAAAGATAATGCCATCCAAAAAATCAACCCTAATCCGGGATTTACTAATTCCATATGAAATCTTTTTTAATCATTATCAATAAAAAAAGTCGAAATACCTGCCAACCGCAGGTATTTCGATTGATCTTCTTAAGCCATGAACACCAGTAGCAAACAAACAACGATTGCAAAAAAAGCAACCCCTTCAATAAGTGCCGCGGATACAATCATATTGGAACGGATATCACCAACAGCTTCTGGCTGACGAGCAATGGATTCCAAAGCACTTTTACCAATGTTGCCGATGCCAATACCTGCTCCGATTGCTGCAATGCCTGCTCCCAGTCCTGCTCCCATTTGAGCAAGAGGTGCATAACTTACAACTTCTAATAAAATACTTAATAATGACATAATTTATGGATATTAAATGGTTAATTATTAACTTAATGATGTTCTTCTGTTGCCATGCCAAAATACAAAGCTGATAAAATTGTAAAAACAAACGCCTGGATGAAAGCTACCAGTAACTCCAGAAGTCCCATAAAAATTGCAAATGCAACGGATACAGGAGAAACAGCAAGGCCTATCCAGCTCTCAAACTGACCAAAAATAAAAATCAAACTAATAAACCCTAAAATGATGATATGTCCGGCGGCAATGTTTGCAAAGAGTCGGATCATCAATACGAAGGGCTTGGTAAATACACCAATAAATTCAACTAAGGGCATCAGTGGTACCGGAATCTTCAACCACCAGGGTACTCCGGGTGTATTAATGATGTGTAACCAATATTGTTTGTTGCCGCTAAACGTTGTTATCAAAAAAGTAAAAAGTGCGAGAACCATTGTTACAGCTATGTTTCCTGTAACATTTGCCCCACCCGGAAAAACCGGAATCAATCCCAATAGATTATTTATGAATATGAAAAAGAAGATAGTGAGTAAGAATGGCAGAAAGCGAGCATATTTTTTAACTCCTAAGGCCGGGATAGCAATATCATCCCGTATAAAAAGAATGATGGGTTCCAGCAATGACTGAAGTCCTTTGGGTGCTTCCCCCCTTCTGCGCTTGTACGATTTTGCTATGCTGATAAAAATCAGGCTCATTAGGATAATGCTTACAAAAATGCCAACGACATTTTTGGTAATAGAAAAATCCAGCGGTCTTACTTCCTCTCCTTGGATGCTCTTAACAATCTTTCCTTTGCTTTGCCCTTCATGCGAAATATAATAACCCTTGTAGCTATCATGCCCGTGATGGAATTTTGCCGATGAAAAAACATGAAGCTGGCCCTTATCATAAAGTATAACGGGAAGCGGAATGGATACATGCGTATTTCCAACACTGAGTATATGCCACTCGTAGTTATCGATAATGTGATGAATGATCATTTCTCCCGCATTAAACTCTTTCTCTTCAACGTGCGTGTCTGTTCCATAGGTGTTTTTCGCAGGAAAACCTGTTATACTCATGAACACTAAAAAGCAGATGAAGTGTAAGGGTTTGTTACTCAGTTTGTTCATCGAATTTCCTCCTTAGATATTTCGCTGCGCAAGATATATAAAAAAATAAATGTTATGGAAGTTCCCTGTTTTTTTTTGTAACGTTGATATAACAACATTGTAATAAAGTTGTTTATAAAAAATCAATTTCTACTTCTTTTCACCAGGGCGAATACTTCAAAAATGGTGTAAATGATATATAGGATCATAAAGTACACGGTAAAGGGCAAAGCATCTTCATTGTTAGTGATAGTATACATTAATACTACAACCAGATAAAACAACATTTTGATGATGCTTGCCAGCATAAATGTATTGGAAAACTTTCTGAACCTATCATTAAAAGTTCTGTACACAATCAGGAAAAAAATACTTGTTGATGCAAAGAACAAAGCAATAATATAGGGATAGGCTTGAGAGAGATAGCCTGCCGGCAGTATTTTGCCAGAAAGGAATGTTGCACCAATTAAGACAAGACTTAAAAGAAAAAGTGACAGGATTGCGGATTTTGTTTTTTTCACGTCAGTTTATTATTTTAAGAAATCTTTTATAGCAACGTAAATGGCAAAGGATACAGATCCAATTGCAAATATGACAGTAAATATCGGAATGCTTGTATGTGTCCAGTGATCAATTTTCACACCTAAAAAAATACCTCCTGCAATGATGACCATCATTTGCAATGCAATACCGGAATATTTTGCATATTGGGAAAAAGGATTATCAGGCTTTTGCCGGTTCATGTTTTAACTCAGCTTGTTTGAGGGGCTTATTAAATTCCCCGCCTTCCATATTGCATGTTCCGGAAAACTTTGCACCAGGTTCAATGGATAGCTTATTTGTACTAATATCTCCTTTTAGGTTTGCTGTTGATTTCAATGATAACAGGGATTGAACATTAACTTTGGCTTCAATGGTTCCTGAAAAGTCTCCGTTTTGGCATTCTATCTCACCCTCTACCCGACCTGATGTTCCAATAACAACTTTTCCTTTAGAAATAAGGCTTCCAATAAGGTTTCCGTCGATTCGGATATCTCCTTTTGAAATAACTTCACCTTTAATTTCAGTACCTGCACTCAGCAGGTTTATTGTTGGGCATTCCTGCTCATTATTTTTTGCCATATTTTTTCGGTTTTTGTTATTGAACATGCTTGAATTGCTTACACTTACGATAGCACAAAAATAATAAAAAACTTAAGCAATTGACAGCCTATTCCACATATTTCTGATTGAAAAATGCCAGGTAGTTATCTATGTTTTTATCCTTGTAGAAGGTGGTGTAATTTAAGGAAGTAATCACAAATTGATAGAAAACGGAGTTGGTATTGGCAAAAATGTATTTATTATCTTTAATTGTGTTAAAATAATTCAATGCTTTCTCTTTTTCACCAAAACTGCTTACGGTAATGATCTGAAATTTACTATCAAACACAATATTGTTAATATTCAGGTCATCCAGCTTAAAATACTTTCTGTTAAAATCAGAAATTTTAATTTTCATAGCATTAACATTCACTTCCTTCGGATTGATCAGAAGAACATATAAATGTTTACTGCCGGCATCTTCGTTATAAATGGATTCTTCAATAATAAGGCCTTTTTTATCTTCAGGATCTTCCAGTGTTGCTATAGTATCACCCTCAGTTTTCATAACATCAAGGATGTCTTTTGCGAAAGGAATAACTTCACTTTCCGGGTATTTTAAAATAAGTTTATTAAGGGCAAGCCCCATGGCTTCTTTATTTTGCACTTTTCCCAGACTCAGGGCCCTGAGGAATGTAAACTTCGCCTGCAATTTTTTATCGTCAAATTTATTGATGGCAGTGTCACAATCCCTGATGGTGCCCAGGTAGTCTTGTTTTTTGTATTTCAGGAAAGTTGTATGATAGAATTTCTTCGCCTCATCCAGCTTTTCAATAAGCTGAAGCTTATAATTCGGATCCAGTATCAGTTTAGCATAATCACTTTCGGTGTAATCAGTTAAAATGAGGTTTTTATATTTATCTGCCATGGTCAGGTTGTCTTCCTCCTGGTACAATACATAAAGATGGTAATATACTTCGGGCAGGTACTCATTTTTTGGAAAACGCTCCAGTAGCTTCTCATAAGCTTCTGCTGATTTTTCTTCATCCAATAGTTTTTCTTTATAGATCATTCCCTGCATATACAAAGCTTCTGCGATTTTTTCATTGGATGCATCGATATCGTCTTCTGTAAGCGGGATTTCGGTTAAATAATACTCTCTTGTTTTCGGGTTACCCTGTTTTTCTTTGAGGCTGTCACTTACAAGGCTATCTCCTTCTTCCTCTTCGAATTCAAAGGAAACCATTTGTTTGTTGCTGAGCCGCCAATTGTCTTCGAGTTTTCGTTTCCCCCATTTATTAATAAATTCACTATATCCCAGACTGATTTGTTTGGGATCATAGAAGTACCAGTTTCCGCTGCTTGAACTGCTCATATTGTTTTCACGGTTGTTCCTGGTCAGGAAGTTCAGGTTTTGTTGCCTGTTCATTTCTTCCTGTCGCTGCTTCTCTTCTTCTTTCCTGATCTCAGCAATAATGGCATCAATGATCTTATTTCTCTCCTTTTCACTCATTTGCCCCAGTCTTTGCAAACTATCCTGTCGTTCCACGATGAGTATATTCTGAACAAGTTCTGTCAGGGTTTGTGTTTTTCTTGAAATGTCACCATAATTCGGATAGTCCGTTGGTAAAGCCTGTACTGCTGTATCGTAATAGGCCTGGGCGAGTTTATATTTAGGTTCTTTAAAAAACAAATCAGCAGCAGCCAGTGAGCTGGCTGTTTTTTGATAGTCATTATTGACTGAATGGCTGACAGAAAGACGCAGGTAATCCATTGCTTCCTGCTTCTTTTTTTCTTTCACTGCAATTTCAGCCAGTGCAAAATATACCTGATCAAGAAATTCTTTGTTTTTCTCATCCCTGATCATTTTATTCAGTGTTTTTCTGATTTCTTTGCTGTTTTCGGATCCTGCATCAAAACACTTTGCCATATTGATCTTGGCATTGAATTCCATCTCATAGGGAGGATTTTTTTTGATAACTATAGCATAGTATTTGGATGCCCTCTGAAGGTATCCCTGACGTTGATATATCTGGGCTGTAATAAATCGCAGCCTGTTTTTAACAGACTTTTTGTGGTTATATGAGATTGCCCGCTGCAGGTAATCTATTGCGGGGCCATAATTCCCCTGACGAATATAAAAATCAGCATAAACCATGGCCAATTCACGTTTTGTGCGTTTATCAATCCTGGAGGATTTATTTTCTACCTGATCAAGCACCGACTGTGCTTCATCAAATTTTCCCATGGCATTGTTTGCACGGGCAATCCAAACCATGGCTTCATATTTTATGGGCTCTCTTTTGAACCGTTGTACAATGAATTCAAATGTTCTCTTAGCCAGGCGATATTCTTGCTTATATAACTGAGCTTTGCCCATCAGGAGGTAACTGTCATCAATCCATCTGACATGTTCTTTTCTTTTGATGTAAATGCTGTGATTCTGAATGACCTTGGAGCTTTTTTCTATTGCTCTGTCCATTTGAGGATATACAGATTGAGCATCTGCTTCTGTTCCATATTCAAAAACGGCCAGGACTTTATTATAATCATCTTTGTTGAGGTCAGCTAATTGACGAATACCCTGCCGGAAACTTTCCCTTCCGTTCCAAAAGGCATTGTAATGGGAGGTTAAATTATGATATACCCTTCGCGTAAATGTGTTTTTCTTGGTAGAGCAGGAAACCAGTATGGAAACCAATATGACCAAAGAAACTAAATATTTATATATTCCGGACGTACTTATTCTCAAAATGTTATTTTTTCTGGACGAATAACTTTTTTTTTGCAAAAATATTTTATTTTTTGGAATACTGTAATTATACTTTCTTTTCTGCATAAATCAAGTGATATTTATGAATTGTTTTGTATCTTGAAATCCCATCTTATGTTGAACAATAAAAAGAAGGATAAAGTAATAATTTTCCGATATTTGCATCTCTTAATCATGTAGTTTTCACCTTTAAGGATTGATTATGCCTGAAGATACTGAAAAGAAAAAGAAGTGGTACAAAAAGCTCAGGAATAAATACAGGCTTGTTATTATGAATGATGAGACTTTTGAAGAAAGGCTTTCATTCAGACTGACCCGCCTTAATGTTACTATCATTTTAGGAAGCATTGCTATTTTCCTGATTGTAGTTACTACATACCTTATTGCTTTTACCCCTTTAAGGGAATATATTCCGGGATATACAGATGTTAGAATGAGGCAGCAGGTATATGATAATATGTTGCGAGCTGATTCGCTGGAAACTATGTTGAAACAAAGAGATCAGCTGATAGGTTTTTTTAAGAGGGCACTTGACGGGGATTTTGAAATAACAGATATCTCTAAAGACACGGTTAAAAACAGTAATTATGATACGATTACTTTAAAACATTCCCCTGAAGATTCTATGTTAAGGGCAGAAATGGAAAATCAGGAGAAATATAGCTTATCATACGGATATAGTGAAGAGATGGCCCATAATACAAGGACGTCTGCCATTAGCAGTTACTTTTTTTTCTCCCCTGTCAGAGGTGTTATTTCCAATGCTTTTAATGCAGCGGAGAAACATTTTGGGGTGGATATTGTGGCGGATAAAAATGAAGCCATCAAGTCAACCCTGGACGGTACGGTTGTATTTTCTGACTGGACCCTGGAAACAGGTTATGTTATAGGTGTGCAGCATCAGGATAATCTGATATCTGTTTACAAGCATAATTCAGCCTTATTAAAAATTATCGGAGATTATGTGCAGGCTGGAGAAGTAATTGCCATTATCGGTGAAAGCGGCGAACAAAGCACAGGCCCTCATCTTCATTTCGAACTATGGTATAACGGTAATCCTGTGAATCCAAGGGATTATATGACCTTCTAAATATTCTTTAAGAACCATTATGAGAAAAAAAATAGCCATACTCGGATCAACTGGTTCTATCGGAACACAGGCTATTGAAGTTGTTGAACAGCATCCCGATAAATTTGGGGTGGAATTGTTAACCGCACATTCTAATTATGTGCTTCTTATTGAACAGGCAAGAAAACTTAAGCCGCAGGCAGTTGTGATTGCCAATGAGAAATACTACTATAAAGTTTTTAAATCTCTTGATCCACTTGGAATAAAAGTTTTTGCTGGCAAGAAGTCCATAAGCGAACTTGTTAGTATGGATTCCATTGATATGGTTTTGGTTGCCCTGGTTGGTTACGAAGGATTACTGCCTACCATTGAAGCGATAAAAAGCAGAAAGCAGATTGCATTGGCAAACAAAGAAACCCTGGTTGTAGCAGGCGACCTGGTAACAAAACTGGCGCAGGAATATCAGGTAGGAATTTTTCCTGTAGATTCAGAACATTCTGCTATCTATCAATGTTTGCTCGGGGAACGATTACATGATATTGAGAAAGTCTATCTGACTGCTTCCGGGGGCCCTTTCAGAGGGTATGATTTGTTGCAACTTCAGAAGGTAAGTGCAAAAGATGCCCTTAAACATCCTAATTGGAATATGGGGGATAAAATTACGATTGACTCAGCAAGTCTTATGAATAAAGGACTGGAGGTGATTGAAGCTAAATGGTTGTTTAATCTTGAAATCGATCAAATCGAAGTCATAATTCACCCTCAATCTGTTGTGCACTCATTGGTCCAGTTTACTGACGGATCAATTAAAGCGCAAATGGGCCTGCCCGACATGAAATTGCCCATACAGTTTGCTTTGTCTTTTCCATTAAGGATTGAAAATAATTTCAGGCGGTTTACATTCACCGATTATCCTCAGTTAACTTTTGAAAAACCTGATCTAAAAAATTTTCGTAATCTTGCACTTGCTTTTGATGCGTTGAAAAATGGCGGAAATATGCCATGTATATTAAATGCTGCTAATGAAATAGCCGTGAAAGCGTTTTTGTTGGGAAAAATTAATTTTCTGAAAATTGCTGAAATAAATGAACTTTGCATGCAGAAAATGCATTATATAAGAAAACCACAGTATGTTGATTATGTTGAATCACATCAGGCAACAATTAAACTTGCTGAAAAAATATCAAATATATGAACGGATTTATTATGGCAGCCCAGTTGATTTTAGGGCTATCAATTTTGGTGATTCTCCATGAATTTGGGCATTACCTCGCTGCACGCTTGTTTGGAATCAAGGTTGAAAAATTTTTCCTGTTTTTTGATGCCTGGGGGGTAAAGCTTTTTAAATACAAAAAGGGTGACACTGAATATGGTGTTGGCTGGCTTCCTTTAGGCGGATATGTAAAAATTGCAGGAATGATTGATGAATCCATGGACAAAGAGCAGCTGAAGCAGGATCCCAAACCCTGGGAATTCAGATCAAAACCAGCCTGGCAAAGATTAATTGTTATGGTAGCTGGTGTTTTTATGAATCTGATTCTTGGGATCATTATTTTTTCAATGATACTTCTGTCTTTTGAGAAAGAATACCTGCCGAATGAAGAAATTAAAGATGGTATTTATGCCTATGAACTGGGTCGTAAAATTGGTTTTGAGTCAGGGGATATACTGCTTGCCATTAATGGAAAACCATTTGAGCGGTTCAAAGATATTCGTTCCACCAATGTTTTATTGGGAGCTGAAGTTACCGTTGAAAGAAATGGAGCACAACATATTGTGGAAGTTCCGGATACCTTTTACAGGACGCTTAACAAAGTACAGAGAAATTATATTGTAGAACCCCTCAATTTTAAATTCGGAATAGACAGCGTATTGAAAGACAGCAAGGCCAGTACAGCTGGGGTTCTTAAAAATGACAGCATTGTATCTTTTGATGGCATACCTGTTCATAGCTGGGGAAAATTTAATGAAACTGTCATTAAAAGAGCCGGCAAGTCAACAACTATGGAAGTTCTCAGAAACGGGGAGCTTGTGTCTCTTGATATTACTGTGGATTCTACCGGCACGATCGGTGTCAATAGAACACCGATTCCTTATGGATTTGAAAAGTATACACTCGGTTCAGCACTTAAATATGGCTACAAGGATGCAATAGAAATATTAGTAGCCAATGTGAGAGGATTTGGAAAAATTTTAAGTGGCAAGGAAAATGCCAGTGAATCGGTTATGGGGCCCATTGGTATTGCTACTATTTACGGCCCGGTTTGGGATTGGCACAGGTTCTGGCTCATTACAGGTTTGCTTTCATTAATCCTGGCTTTTATGAATATTCTGCCTATTCCTGCTCTCGATGGCGGGCATGTTATTTTCCTGACCATAGAAACTATTACAAGGCGAAGGTTTTCAGATCAGTTTATGGAAAAAGTACAGATTGTGGGTATGGTCATCTTAATCACACTGATGGTGCTGGTAATTGGCAACGATATCTTTAAGCTCTTTAAATAGATTCCCGCATTGATTTAGCTGCTTACTTTTTCTTTGAGGGATTTAAATCCTTTACCCAAAATCTCATTGGTATCCATTACTGTTAAAAATGCATCAGGGTCAATTTCACTTATAAATTCTTCCAGGATAACTATTTC
>CAZZLL010000003.1:0-17429 GCA_964654725.1 uncultured Lentimicrobiaceae bacterium
TTAACCAACATTATTTGAGCACATTATGCCATTTTGTGAATAATGTAGGCTAAAACACTATACTGGTATCCTGCTAATTTTATAAGGCAAATGAACATCAGGAGAAACATACCCTCGAAATCATCCTGTCATTGAAAAATGCCTGCTGATTGTTTTTGTGCTTTTCAATACGTATATATATAAATAGATTATTACTTTTATGGGCTAAAACCAAAATCAATATTTTATGAAAAGAATTACTGTTTTATTGCTTACGTTTATCCTTTCTTCCACATTTGTTGAAGCTCAGGAACAGCGACTCGTGCTTGTAGAGGAGTTTACCAACGCTTCTTGCGGCCCATGTGCTTCTACAAATCCTGCTTTTAATGCTTTTTTAAATGCGAATGCATCCAAAGTAGTTGCCATAAAATATCAAACATCCTGGCCGGGTACTGACCCATTTTACAGCCAGAATCCTTCTCAGGTTGATACCCGTGTTAATTATTATAGTATTTCCGGTGTACCCCATGCAATTATGGATGGCAATGTCCAGGACCTGCATCCGGCCTCATTGTCGCAATCTATGCTTGATGCACAGTATGCTGTTCCTGCCGGGTTCAATATCAATCTAAGTCATAGCTTCAACGCCAACTTTGATACTATTACAATAGTAGCGGTTTTTAAGGCTACGGATACCTTAAACTATTCAAACCTGGCTGCCCATGTGGCCATAATTGAACGGGAGGTTTATTTTTCATCCGCTCCCGGATCAAATGGCGAAACAGAGTTTTTCGATGTAATGCGTAAAATGTATCCCAGTGATCAGGGGACTTCCCTGGGTACTGCCTGGGTTCCGGGAGATTCTGTGGTTATTAGTTTTACCGGGGCTGTTCCTTCCTACATTTATGATAAAGGACAGATTGCAGTGGTAGCTTTTGTTCAGGATAATTCTACCAAGAATGTCAAGCAGGCTGCACTGAGCGACAGAATCCCCTTGCCCCTGGATGCATCTGTTGAGGTGGTAGATAGCCTGGAATTTATTAATTGCCAAACAGCACTTGCTCCTTCCGTAGTGATCGAAAATAAAGGTGCTGATACCCTGTATTCCATGAATGTTATTTACACTATTGATAATGGAACAAAAGATACCGTATTTTGGACGGGTGTGCTGGAACATGCTGCCACTACTTCGGTTTCCTTGCCAAATGTAAATGCAGTTGGTGGTGAGCATACCCTGCATGTAATAATTGAAAGTCCAAACGGACAAACCGACATGAGTGTCAATAATAATTCCTATGAAATTGCCTTTGCTGTTATTGATGCTTATTCATCCCTGCCGGTGGCTCAGGATTTTTCATTGGGCGTATTCCCTCCCACAAACTGGATAAATTACAATCCTGATAACGGAGAAGGATGGTCAAGAAGCACTGCCGGTGGATTTGGCCAGGGTTCCGGATCAGCGAAGTGTGACTTCTTTAACAGCACTCCCGCTAACGTTGATATTCTTTATGCTGAGGCCTTTGACTTATCAGCAATGAGCTCAGCTGTTTTAACATTCAATTATGCTTATGCCCGCTATTCTGCCAGTTATGCTGATACTATGAGGGTTCAGATATCTGCAGATTGTGGCCAAACGTGGAACCAACTTTTCTTTAAATATGGCAGTACACTGGCAACTGCATCAGATCATACCAGTGGTTTTACACCTACATCTTCGGAATGGGAACTGGAGATAATTGATATATCTGGTTACACAGGCAATTCAGAAGTAATTGTGCGCTTTTATGGCGGAAGTGGCTGGGGAAATAACCTTTATGTTGATGATATCAGTATTGCTGATAATTTGTTGGTTGATGAAAATGAGCTGAACTTTTCGTATGTGGTATATCCAAATCCTGTGAAAGATATCTTAACTATTAATGTGAATACACAAAATTCTGTGAATGTTGAGATAGAGTTAAGCAATACTATTGGTCAGACTATCCTCGCTCAGGATATTGGAAGAATCTCACAAGGTCAGCACAGTATGCAAATTGATTGTTCAGTGCTTGAAGCCGGATTATATTTATTAAATGTGAAAACAGGAAATATGATTGAGAACCATAAAATAATTGTTGAATAGTAAAAATTCAAAAAAAAAAGAGGGTGCGTTTGATGAACACCCTCTTTTTTTTATACCTCTTTATTTTTAAAACATAAATGTGAGTCCTCCACTTATAAAAAGCATGTCGGTTTTTGATTTCTTTGGAAGGGCACTGATATCCAAATCATCTCCACTTAATTCGTCCGGATCATATTGATCTGCAGAAATGAATTCCACATTCCATTGCTTTGTATCGCTGGCATCAAAATATTCGCCTTCACCACCTATGGTATAATCTACCCTCAGATCTATCCACATGTTTTTGTTGATGCTGAACATCAGTCCGCCTCCGAAGCCATATAAAAGAATAAAGTCTTCGAGTTGGGTTTTGCTAACGATAACATTGTTATCTGGTGAGCTAAACCGAAAGTCATCTGATTTATCCAGAATCTTAGTATGTGTTGACATATAATTGAAACCTGCAATTCCTTCAACATAAGGTTGTACAAGTTTTATTGGTGCTCTGAGCCTCATAACCCCCATGAAATTTACAATGCTGTTGGTAGTAACAATTTCAAGTGGCATGTATATCTCATCAATGACTGTATTTCCTAACTTGATCTGTGCGATCAGGTCTTCGTTTTGTCTGTTATTGCCATAAATCATATAGCCCAGTTGGCCACCTATTCCCAGTGGAAAGTTCTTTCCCGGATAAAACATGAAATTGCCATTGCCTCCAAAACCTACAGCATCGGTAACTTCTGAAAATTCATTCTGAGGAATACCGGCCATCAGGTGTAATCCAAGACTATATTCCTGGGCTTTTGCTGAATGAAGAAATGTTCCTATCAATATCAGAGAAAGTAAAAGTTTTGTTTTCATCACTATCATTTTTATTTGTTTTGTAAATATACGTATTAGCTGGGTTATTCGGATGCATATTTTATTGCTGACTGATCACAATAATTGTTAAAAAGCTCTTTCATATATCTCAAATTTCCTGCCAATTTTAATTGATTGAAGAAATCGCTTCCATTTTGAAAGAGATGCTGAAAACTTAACCAGTATTCTTTCATTTTGTTCAGCACATGTTTCTCCGCAATCATCTCCTCCTGAAGAGATGCTAAAAGTTCTTTATTGAAATCAAAGAATATTTCTTTTTTCTTTTCTGATGATATTTTTTTTCCCAGAATGCTTGCCGGCAGGAACGGATTTGCAATAAGCCCGCGGCCAAGCATTATATCTGAGATTTGTGGAAACTGTTCCCGGATGTCTCTGTAGTTTTTCAATGTATTTATATCCCCGCTAAAAATAACAGCCTGGTTTAGTTTGGGTAAAACTTTTTTCAGAAACCTAAGATGGCTGTTTCCGGTATAAAGCTGCAACCCGATGCGCGGATGGATAAACAATGCAGATAAAGGGTATTTATTGAATATTGGAATCAGTTCAAAAAACTCATCTGTTTTTTTATAACCAAGCCGGGTTTTTATGCTTATTTTGTTGGGGATTTTCGGGATCACAGTATCCAGTATGCTCTCAATCAGATGAGGATAGGGGAGAATCCCACTTCCTCTTTTTTTCCTGGCAACTCCTTTTACCGGACAGCCCAGGTTCCAGTTGATCTCTTCATACCCCATATCATACAATGCTTTTGCCATTGCAATGAAGTAGACCGGGTTATTTCCCAAAACCTGCGGAATGACTTTCATTAAAGGATTGTTTTCAGGCCATACGTCTTTCAGGTGGGTTATTTTTACACTTTCTCCTTTAACCAGGGATATGAATGGGCTGATAGCCATATCGATACCTGTGAAATAACGTGCATAAGTGTTTCTGAAAACATACTCTGTGTATCCTTGCATGGGAGCTAAATAGATCATATAGCAAAAATAGGGAAATATATACATGAACTATTGGTATTTAATTATGTTGCTCGTCAGTGATGATTTAAGATGCCACACCTGTGCTTATTCGAAAAATAGTTGGATTTGACAAAATATTTACGGAAATTTATTTTTTATGAAATTGAAACAGCAGGACATATTGTTTGGGAAAACCCTTTCTGAGCTGGAAGGCTTTGCAAAGAAAGGTGGAATGCCTGATTATACTGCACGCCAGATAGCAGAATGGCTGTATAAAAAGCATGTTTATGATTTTGACCGGATGTCAAACATATCCAAAGCTAACCGACAGTATTTAAAGGAAAATTATGAGGTGGGAACACAAGGCTTCCTGAAAGTAAGAGCATCAACAGATGGAACAAAGAAGTATTTATTCCGATCCCGTACACACGGATTCATTGAAACAGCTTATATACCGGAAGAGAATCGAAATACGCTTTGCGTATCATCACAGGTTGGTTGTAAAATGGGATGTTTATTTTGCATGACAGCACAACAGGGTTTCCAGGCCAACCTTTCATCAAATGAAATTTTAAATCAACTCGTTTCCATTCCTGAATCCGGGCAGGTAAGCAATATTGTTTACATGGGCATGGGAGAACCTTTCGATAACCTGGACGAAGTTATGAAAAGTCTGGAAATTCTTACCAATGAACAGTGGGGCCTGGGCACAAGCCCGAAAAAAGTGACGGTATCTACTATCGGTATCATTCCGGGTATTCAGCGTTTTCTTGCAGAAAGCGGGGCGAATCTTGCTATTAGCCTGCATTCACCTTTTGAAGAGGAGAGAAGTAAGATCATGCCCATTCAGCATATTTATACAGCTAAACAGATAATGAAAGTATTGCGTGGGCAGGATGTATACAAGCAACGCAGAATTTCTTTTGAATACATTATGTTTAAAGATTTTAACGATACCGCACGGCACGTCAATGCCCTTGCCGCTTTGTTAAACGGCATAAAATGCAGAATCAACCTAATCCGTTTTCATTCTTTTCCAGGCGCTCATTTAGAGGGATCGGATGATGATAAGATAGAAACATTTCAAGCTTTGTTGAAAGCCAAAGGGATTATGACTACCATTCGGAAATCCCGTGGGCAGGATATTGAGGCAGCATGTGGTATGCTCTCTACCAAAGAATTATCAGGGAAGTGAGTTAATGAAATCCTGATATCGGCTGGAATTTTCGTTTCCTGTTTTTCCGCCAAGGCTATTCCAGGTTGCCAGGATCTGATCATACCTGTCGTCAGGCGAAGGGTGTGTGCTTAAGAAAACAGGGGCAACAGAAGCACTTTCCAGTTTTTCAAAAAAACCACCTACACCACGTGCATCCCATTCTGTATCATAGTTGTATTTAACGGCAAACTCATCGGCCTCGTATTCATGTGACCTGCTAAATGCCAGTGTTGCTAATCCTGTTGCTAATCCGGCGGCAATTTCAGTAAGCGCTCCGGGATTTTCTCCCACTAACATGCTAAGAAGAAACTGAACACCATATACTTTTGTCAATTGAGTGGTGGAGTGCCGAAGGGCTACGTGCGCCATCTCATGGGCAACAACTCCTGAAAACTGGGCTTCATTATCCAGGTATTTGATCAGGCCGGTATAGAAATAACAATAACCACCCGGCACAGCAAAGGCATTAATAACATCATCCTTTGCAATGATCTTAAAATCCCAGGCAAATTCATTGGCATAATTTACCAGCCCTGTGTTTAAAAGATCATCACGAAAACGGTTCATATGGGTATATGCTGTTGCATACTGAGCCGGATCCAGTATAGGATATTCAGTTGGATTGCTGGCAATTTCCTGGCTTAACTCAAGCCCCAGCTGTTTGTCATCTTCCACACTGAAAATATTAAAAAAACTACCGCCCTCACTTTCTTTCTTACAATCTGAAAATAAAAAACTCAGGGCGATAAAAAGAATGCTCAGGTAAATGCTTTTTTTCATTTTGAATGCTTATTAGTTCTGTTTGAACTATAAAAATACTTTTATTTCTTTATCAAAACAACAAATCCAGGGATATCTATTAAATTGAAAAATACTTCCTACATTAGCTAAATGATTGATATTGCATGAAGGACTTAACGGTTGGAAAAGAAAGCAAGCTGATCCTGCAATTCGCTACGCCAATGTTATTGGGGAATGTTTTCCAGCAATTCTATAATATTGTTGATAGCATAATAGTGGGTAACTTCATTGGCAAGCAAGCCTTAGCAGCAGTGGGCGCATCATTTCCGATCATCTTTATGCTGATATCGCTGGTTATTGGAATTGCATCCGGTTCAACCATTATCATTTCACAATATTTTGGGGCAAAGGACATTAAAAACGTTCGTCGCACCATAGATACCCTATACATTTTTTTGTTTTTTGCTGCTATTATAGTAAGTGTTTCAGGTGTACTTTTTAGTGGTTCCATTTTTCGCCTCATCCAAATTCCTGACGATGTTTACCCGGAGGCTACCAAATATCTCAATATTTATTTGTCAGGGATATTGTTTTTCTTCGGATTCAACGGAACCAGTGCAATATTGCGTGGATTGGGTGATTCGAAAACACCGTTTTATTTTATGATCATCTCTACCATTACAAATATTGGTTTTGATTTATTATTTGTTGTTGTATTTGGCTGGGGAATTGAAGGAGCAGCGCTTGCAACTGTATTGTCACAGGGTGGCGCATTTTTCACAACTATCTTTTACCTAAATAAAACCCATGAGATCATTAACCTTAGCTGGCGTCGCCTGGTTTTTGACAAAGCCATATTCAGAAAGAGCCTGCAGATAGGCTTGCCTTCAGGGTTTCAGCATACTTTTGTTTCATTGGGTATGATTGCTTTGTTTTGGATCGTTAACCTATATGGTACCAGCACAGTGGCTGCTTTCAGTGTGGCTGCCCGCATCGATTCTTTTGCTACTTTGCCGGCCATGAACTTTGCTGCGGCCTTATCCACCTTTGTTGGCCAAAACCTGGGTGCCAATAAACAGGATCGCGTTAAACACGGACTTATTGCAACATTCAAGATGACAACTATCATTTCTGTTATCGTTACCATTGTTTCTATAGTGTTCAGACATGAACTGATGGGTTTGTTCACAAATGATAATGAGGTGATCAGTATTGGAGCTTCATACCTTATTATTGTAAGTTTGTTTTATGTGGCTTTTTCATCAATGTTTGTGATCGGAGGGGTTATGCGGGGAGCAGGCGATACGCTGATGCCTATGTTTTTTACCTTATTCGCCCTCTGGATTGTGAGGATACCTGCATCCTATTTTTTATCGCAGAAGTTTGGTGTGATCGGGATATGGTGGGGTGTGCCAACAGGATGGATAGCAGGATTTATCCTCTCTTATTTTTATTATCTTAGTGGTAAATGGAAATCAAAAGTAGTGGTCAAAAACAATACAAAGAATTAATCCCAATAAGTGTATTTGATATGGATAGCGTATTGCTGGTTCAGGGCTTCCCCATGCCTGTCAATGTAAACTGCTGATTTTAACAGATTCCCATCTTCATCAAATGTCCTGTTTACCGTATGGTTTAATTTATCATCCTGATTGTATTCTTCCTGATTGATAATTTTACCCTGACTATTGTAAGTAAGATACATGACATTTTTCTGATATGCATCTTCCGTATGAATTTCTACAGGTCGATTGTTGGAATTAAATACGTGGGTTTCCCTCGCTGTTACCTGATCCTTATCATTGAGATAAATGGTTTTAAAAAGTCTTCCGGTTTTATCGTATTCAAAACGCTTTTTGCGTCGGATAAAATCCTCTTGTGCCCATTCTTCCATTTCCGCTAATTGATCCCCATTATACTGCATGACCTTTTCTGCTATTATTTCATCTTCATAGTCATATCCTCTTTCAGAAATGAGCTGCCCATCTGCATATTCATAAACATAGTAATCCTCAAGCTCTTCTTCTTCATCCAGGGTTTCTTTTTTAATAAGGTTCCCGTTTTTATCATAATAACAGCTTGTAGTATCAATACTGCCGTCTAAATAGTGAATAAATTCTTTTACCAAAAGGCCTTCATCATTATATGAGTAGGTGTTTTTTTCCAGGATATCATCATGCTCATCATATAATGTTTTTGAGACCAGGCGTTGCTTATCATCATATTCGTTGATCACCTTTTCTGTTAGGCCTTCCCGGTTATAGGATATATCTTTGGTGATATTTCCGTGTTCGTCGTACTCTGCAAAAGCTGTTTGGTATTCTACTTCCCTGACTTCTTCATCATTTGGATTGTCAATAACATAATCCGTGCGAAAAGTTGCGGCTGTTTTTATTTTTTTTGACATAGTTTGTGTTTTCTGAAGACAAAGGTAGTGTCATTTCATTTTTATAAAAACCTGTTTGCATGAATTTTTTTGAATTGCCATTTTTAAAAATAGTGAAGGTCGAACTTGTATTGGTTCAAATTGTTTATTTTTACAGGCAAACTTATTATGAGAAAAAACACACGCATGAAGAAATTAATCGGAATATCTTTATTAATAGCATTTGTAATGATTCAGGCAAGCGCGCAGGAAATTGAATATCCTGAAACGAAGAAAGAAAAGGTGGTAGAAAAATACCATGGAAAAAAAATCATAGATCCATACCGGTGGTTAGAGGATGAAGATGATATTGAAGTGCATCAATGGATAGAAAAACAAAATGCCCTGACTTTTTCCTATCTGGAGAAGATCCCATACAGGGATAAATTAAAAAAGCGATTAAAGTTTTTATGGAATTATGAAAAGCAGAGTGTTCCTTTTAAAGGGGGCGACAAATACTTTTATTTCAGAAACGATGGTGTTCAGAATCAATCTGTGTTATGGGTAAAGGAAGGAGATGCAGGTGAAATCAGGGAACTGTTAAATCCGAATGAACTTTCACCCGATGGTACTATTGCTATTTCCGACGTCAGTGTATCAAAGGATGGCCTGCATGCCGCTGTGTCAATTACAGAAGCCGGTTCTGACTGGAATGAGATATGGATACTGGATGTCAACAGGGGTGTTTTTTTGGATGAAAAGCTAAAATGGATAAAATTCAGTAATTCTGCCTGGGCCGGAAAGGGCTTTTATTATAGCAGATATGATGCCCCGAAAGAAGGAGAAGAATTGACAGCTAAGGTTGAGAATCACAAAGTATATTACCATGCACTGGGAACAAATCAGGAAGAGGATCTGCTTATTTTTTCCAATGACTCTGATCCGCAGCGTAATTATTATGCACAGACCACTTTTGATGAACGCTACCTCATTATTTATGAATCAGAGAGTACAAGTGGCAATGCCCTGTTTGTTAAGGACCTTTCCAATTCTGACAATGATTTTGTTCAATTGGTCCAAGGTTTTAAAAATGATTATACCCTTATTGGTAACCTGGAAAATAGTTTGCTGATACATACCAATGCCGGGGCCCCTAATTATCAGCTGATGATGGTGAATATGATGGAACCTCAGCAGGAGCGCTGGCGGGAGTTAATTCCACAGATGGATGATCAGGTGATGGAAAGTGTTAGCATAGCAGAGAATAAAATAGTGTGCGTATATATGAAGGATGCGGTCAACAGATTGGAAATTTATGAATATACCGGAGATTATGTCGGTGAAATTGAATTGCCCGGACTTGGAACTATTTCTTCATTCCAGGGGGAGCCGGGAGAGCCGTTGGCTTATTATGGTTTTACTTCTTTTACACATCCTGAGGCTGTATTTACTATCAATTTTGAGGATATGTTGCCTTCCTTATATTGGGAACCACAGGTTGAATTTGAGAAAGATAAATATGAAACGAAACAGGTCTTTTATCAATCAAAAGACGGCACAAAAGTTCCCATGTTTATTGTGCATAACAAAGAGTTAGAGTTGAATGGTTCCAACCCTACTATATTATATGGTTATGGTGGATTTAATATCAGCCTGACGCCCGGATTCAGAGTAAGTCGGCTGATGTGGCTTGAAGCGGGAGGTGTTTATGCAATCGCCAATATTCGGGGCGGGGGTGAATACGGCAAGAAATGGCATCAAGCAGGAACAAAAGAGAACAAACAAAATGTATTCGATGATTTTATTGCAGCTGCAGAATACCTGATTACAGAAAAGTATACTTCTTCGGAGAAACTGGCGATCTCAGGTGGTTCAAACGGAGGTCTTTTAGTCGGTGCTTGTATGACTCAACGTCCTGATTTATTTAAGGTAGCCCTGCCGGCTGTAGGTGTGTTGGATATGTTACGTTATCATAAATTCACCATTGGGTGGGCCTGGGCCAGTGATTACGGTACCAGTGATAAAAAGGATGAGTTTAAATACCTGATAAAATATTCCCCTCTGCATACTATTGAAAAAGGAGTTAATTACCCGGCAACACTGGTTACAACAGCTGACCATGATGACAGGGTTGTGCCTGCACATTCTTTCAAATTTATCGCTACTTTGCAGGAAAACCATAAAGGTGAAAATCCGGTGATGATTCGTGTGGAAACAAAAGCAGGACACGGAGCAGGAAAACCGGTCAGCAAAATGATCGATGAAATTGCCGACGTTTACGCTTTTACTCTTTACAATATGGGCATAAAAGGTAACAAGAATGAAACAGAGGAAGATATGGACAGTGACAGCAACAGCAAACAGGGAAATGATCAACTCGATATACCTGACAATCCTGAAAAGAAGGTTAAACCTGGTGTTAAGAAGGATAATTAACAGCCTTCGCTGCCCGATATCGCTTTGCTCATTGGGACAGGCATCGGGCACTTAGGCAATCCGGCAAATGTCTGCCCCAAGATTGCTTAATCGCTCATCAATAAACTGATACCCTCTGTCGATCTGTTCAATATTATGGATCACACTTTTTCCTTCTGCTGATAAGGCTGCAATTAAAAGGGCCACACCTGCTCTGATATCCGGTGATGTCATTTGAATGCCACGCAATGGAACCTGGCGGTCGATGCCAATCACAGTAGCCCGGTGTGGGTCGCATAAGATGATCTGGGCACCCATATCAATGAGCTTATCTACAAAGAACAGCCGGCTTTCAAACATCTTCTGGTGGATCAGAACACTTCCCTTAGCTTGTGTGGCAACAACTAATGCAATACTGATCAGGTCGGGGGTGAAGCCCGGCCAGGGTGCATCTGATATAGTCATGATAGATCCATCGATGAAAGTCTCTACCTCATAGGATTTCTGGGATGGAATGATGATATCGTCTTCCCGCCTCACTATACTAATACCTAAACGTTTAAAAACATCCGGAATAATACCGAGGGTATGGTAATTTACATTTTTTATGGTGATCTCAGACTGTGTCATGGCAGCTAAACCGATAAAACTTCCAATCTCAATCATATCAGGTAAGAGGGTGTGTTCGCAACCATGCAAGGCATCAACACCTTCAATTGTTAATAGGTTTGAGCCTTTGCCTGAAATCTTAGCTCCCATGCGTTCCATCATACTGCACAACTGAACAATATAAGGCTCGCAAGCTGCATAGAATATCGTAGTATTTCCTTCGGCCAGGCTCGCAGCCATGGCAATATTTGCTGTCCCTGTCACAGAGGCTTCATCCAATAATATGTAGCAGCCCCGAAGCTTTTTTGCCGTGACTTTATAAAACTGGTCGCTGCTGTCATAGTCGAAATGAGCCCCCAGTTTACTCATTCCGATAAAATGGGTGTCAACCCTCCTGCGTCCAATTTTATCACCACCCGGTTTGGGTATAAAGGCTTTTCCGAATCTTGCCAGCAGGGGGCCTACGATCATAATGGATCCACGCAGGCTGGTAGCTTTATTTTTGAAATCAAGGGTTTGCAAATAATCCAGGTTGACATCATCAGCCTGAAAAGAATATGCTCCTTCCTTTAACTTTTCTGTTTTTACACCAAGGTCTTCGAGCAACGAAATCAGTTTTATTACATCCCTGATTTCAGGAATATTATGTATGATAACTTTTTCCGATGTTAGCAGGGTAGCACTGATAACCTGCAATGCTTCATTTTTTGCTCCCTGTGGAATGATCTCTCCTTTTAATTTCTTACCGCCAATAATTTCAAATGAACTCATACCTTGATTTTTGGGATATAAAGATACGCTTACAGTCGGATATTGCAAAAGATTTTATTCCACCGAAGTTTTTATTCCAAGCATAAATCTGTAAGGTTTACCTGCAATAAACATATTGACTGCCCAGGTCGGAATTGAGTCTCCCGGATTCGCCCGCCCGACAACATGCTGGTCTTCCGTTCTGCAGGGTGTTATTTTTTCTTTTTCCCCTTATGGCCGGTGTATCCACCCTGTTTGGGATATTTCTTTTTCTTGCTCATGGCCAGGATTTCATTTGTGTGATTGAGGGTTACGTCTTCGTTTAGTTTGAGTTTCCCATCTGATAGTTCTTTCAGGTGTTCTACTATTAGCTCATCATTAACGGAATCGCGGTTCCAGGTGAGGTAAAGCTTCTTGAGCTGGTTTGCGATGTTTTTGATCATAGCTTCTTTTTCCTGCCCTTCTTCGAATTCTATAAGTTCCTTGATGATCTTTTCAATATTCTTCCCGTAGTGTTTATAAGTAATGTCACCTTTGCTGTATGGTACGGATTGAGGTTTTCTTTTAAGTACTTCTTTTGAAGGTGGCGGATACGGTCCATCCACATCCAGTTCAAAATTGGAGATAATATGTATATGGTCCCATAATTTCTGCTTCAGGTCTCCAAGGTCTTTATGTTGCGGATGGATTTGGCCCATAATCTGTACGACTGTGCTTGCCATTCGGGTGCGTTTCTCCCTGTCTTCAACTGTGCACACATACTCTATCATCTTCTGGACATTCCTGCCATATTCTGGAATAACAAGCTTATTCCTTGAGGTATTATACTCCATAAATTCGGTTTATATGATTTTTCTGATTGCTAATTTTGGCAATAATTATTTTACAAGGGGATATAAGTCAGTGTATATCTTATGATATATCTGCATGCAAAAGTAGTAAAAATATTAATTCAGGATTTTTAGTTTAGCATATTTTAGCAGCAATTGTTTTTGACCGACTGTTTGAAAGAAAACGGTTGCTTTTGTATTGGCTCCTCTTTGTTCTATTTGCAATACTTTTCCTTTTCCAAATCGTTGGTGCTGAACTTGCATGCCCACCTGGATTTCATCTGCATTATTGCTTGAAAAATCATTACCGGAGGTTGAATCCGCTTGTAGAGTATGGTGTCTTTTTAGGTTTTTCTTTTGCAGATTAGTGAACCCGGATTGATAAAGATCCAGTTTTTTGAATCCACTGCCTTTGGGCTCAGGCGGGGGAACAGCACTTTTTTTCGGACTGTCAATAAATTGCGGGTCAATTTCATCGATAAATCGACTGGGTTCACATATAATCAGATTGCCCCATTTATACCTGCTTTCAGCATAGCTGATATGGAGTTTCTTTTCAGCCCGCGTGACGGCAACATAAAATAACCTTCGTTCCTCTTCCAGGTCAGCTCTTGAATTTATTGATTGGATGGACGGAAACAGGTTCTCTTCCAGGCCAACTACATATACAAATGGAAATTCTAAGCCCTTGGCTGCATGGATTGTCATCAGGCTGACTCTGTCATTGTCTTTGTCGTTTTTATCTGCATCGGTGAGCAGGGCAATTTCCTGGAGGAATTCATCCAGGTTTCTGATGGTGTTCAAACCTTCTTCCAGTTCTTCTGCTGTCCTTTCTCTGTCAGTAAATTCTTTGATAGCATTCAACAGTTCCTCAATATTTTCAAAACGGCTGATACCTTCCGGTGTTTTGTCGTTGTATAATTCCTTTAAAATACCAGAAGAAGTAGCGATAAGTTTTCCTAATTCATATGCATTATGTGTCTTTAACTGTACGCTAAAGCTTTTTATCATGTGCACAAAATCAGCAATTTTTCTCTTGCTGCCAGCATTGATGCCGATTTCCTGTTCATGTATGCTTTCTGCTATGTTCCAAATAGATTTTTCCTGTTCCCTGGCAGCCACGGTCATTCTTTCCAGGCTGGTTTTTCCAATACCCCGTGCCGGGTAATTAATAATGCGGTTCAGGGCTTCTTCGTCCTGATTATTAATGACCAGCCGAAAATATGCCAGCAAATCTTTAATTTCTTTGCGCTGATAAAATGACAATCCACCATAAATACGGTAAGGAATGTTTAGCTTGCGAAGAGCCTCTTCCATTGCCCTTGATTGTGCATTGGTTCTGTATAGAATGGCAAATGCTTTATTGTTCAGATGCTCATTCATTTTAATTTCAAAAATGGAGTTGGCAACCAGTCGGCCTTCTTCTCCGTCTGTTGCTGAGCGTATTAGTTGTATTTTAGAACCACTTTCATTTTGTGTCCAGATTTCCTTAAAGATTTGATCTTTATTATTCACAATGATACTGTTGGCTGCCTTTACAATGGTATCTGTTGACCGGTAATTTTGTTCCAATTTGAAAGTTTTCAGATCGGGATAGTCGTGTTTGAAATTTAAAATATTCTGAATATTGGCACCCCGAAATCCATATATGCTCTGGGCATCATCACCAACCACACAAATATTTTCATTATTTGCAGCAAGCTGTTTAATCAGGATATACTGAGCATAATTGGTATCCTGATACTCATCCACCAGAATATATTCAAATTTTCGTTGATACTTATATAATGTATCAGGGTATTGCTGGAATAATTTATATGTATTAAACAGGAGATCATCAAAATCCATGGCTGCTGATTGAAAAAGTTTTTTTTGATAGCGTTCATAGATTTCCGCAATGCGTGGTTTGCCGGCCATTTTGTCTTTTATTAGGAAGTCCTGGTTTTCCTGATAAGCATGCCAGGAGATAAGGGAAGATTTGGCTCCGGATATCTTGTTTAATATGTAATTGGGTGCATAATTCTTGGGATCTATGTTTAGGGTTTTGAGGACATTTCTGATCAGGCTTTTTGAATCGTCCGTATCATAAATGGTATAATTTGAGGGATAGCCTGTTTTTTCCCCTTCTGAACGCAATACCCGTGCAAAGATGGAATGAAAGGTACCCATCCAAACGTTTTTAGCATCTGTGTTTCCTACCAACTGTATGATCCTGTCTTTCATTTCCCGGGCAGCTTTATTGGTAAAGGTTAGTGAGAGTATCCTGAAAGGATCTACTCCATTAGTGAGTAAATGAGCAACCCGGTATGTTAAAACCCTTGTCTTTCCTGATCCAGCCCCGGCAATAACCATTACCGGGCCCTCTGTTTCTTTAACTGCCTTCCGTTGATTCTCATTCAGATTATCAAGCATGTCTTTTGAATTCGTCATGACGCCAAAATTACAATTTATCATTTATACCACTCTGTATTTTTTGTCTCTGATTTGAAAGAGATTTTCAACAATTCTGATCATTTTATCATGTTTTGAGAAAAAAAGAAAAAATCCTTAAAAAAAAGAAGCAGTGTGTTGGAATTACGATTTTTTTATTCTACTTTTGCAGGCCAATTTTAGAGTTTGTATAGAATAAGCTAAGCACAAGGGAAACCTGAAGAAGTAAGACACCTATAGGTTCCCGATATCATCAGCACAAAAGATGATATCTGTCTCACTTCCTTTCTGTAGCTTTTCCCTTTATGCTTAATTAATTGAAAGTTAAATAGTTGATAACAGGTTATTGTTAATCCAATATAGAGCATATGCCAACAATACAACAATTAGTTAAAAAGGGAAGAAAGAAACTAACCGAAAAAAGCAAGAGCCCTGCTTTGGATTCATGTCCTCAAAAGCGAGGTGTTTGTGTGAGGGTTTATACCACCACACCAAAAAAGCCGAATTCCGCTATGCGTAAGGTAGCAAGGGTGCGATTAACCAATCAGAAAGAGGTGAACGCATATATTCCGGGTGAAGGGCACAATTTGCAGGAGCACTCTATTGTGATGATCAGGGGCGGAAGGGTTAAAGACTTGCCAGGTGTTAGATACCATATCATCAGAGGAGCACTGGATACCTCCGGAGTGGAAGGCAGAACGCAACGCCGGTCAAAATATGGAACCAAAAAACCTAAAGATAAAAAGTAATTTAATATATAAATATAATGAGGAAAGCGAGACCTAAAAAGAGAATTATTCTTCCGGATCCGAAATTTCAGGACGTTATGGTGACGAAATTCGTCAATAGCCTTATGTTAGACGGTAAGAAGAATACTGCTTTCAATATTTTTTACGATGCCATTGAAATTGTTTCTGAGAAAACCCAAGAAGACGGTCTGGAAATTTGGAAGAAAGCCCTTGCCAATGTTACACCAAGTGTTGAAGTAAGAAGCAGACGTATTGGTGGTGCTACTTTTCAGATCCCTTCAGAGATCCGACCGGAAAGAAAGCTGGCCATCGGCATGCAGAACCTGATCCTTTTCTCCAGGAAACGTCATGAGAAAAGTATGGCTCAAAAGCTGGCAGGTGAGATTATTGCCGCTTCAAAGGAGGAAGGTGCAGCTTTTAAGAGGAAAGAAGACACCCACAGGATGGCAGAAGCGAATAAAGCATTTTCTCATTTTAGATTTTAGATTGACAACTAATGTTAAATAATACAAGAAATATAGGAATCATGGCGCACATCGACGCGGGTAAAACCACGACGACGGAGCGCATCTTGTATTATACCGGTATTAATTATAAGATGGGGGAGGTACATGATGGTACTGCCACCATGGATTGGATGGCTCAGGAGCAGGAGAGGGGTATTACCATTACCTCTGCCGCTACTACTGTTTTTTGGAATTTTAATAAGCAGGAATTTAAGATAAATATCATTGATACACCGGGGCATGTCGATTTTACAGTTGAGGTAGAACGATCATTGAGGGTGCTGGATGGTGCTGTTGCCATCTTTTGTGCTGTTGGTGGTGTTGAGCCTCAGTCAGAAACAGTTTGGAGACAAGCCGATAAGTACAATGTCCCGCGAATCAGTTATGTGAATAAAATGGACCGCTCCGGAGCAGATTTTCTCCGGGTTGTAACTGATATTAAAGAAAAACTCAATGCAACACCTGTTATTGTTCAGTTGCCGATAGGTGCGGAAGATGATTTTGATGGAATCGTTGACCTGATTGAAAATAAGGCTTATAAGTGGAAAGAAGAAACCCTGGGAGCGGAATATTATGAAGTGGATATTCCGGAAGATATGAAAGAAATGGTAGCTGATTACAGAATCCGATTGATTGAAGGAGCAGCTGAAGAAAGTGAAGAACTGCTTAACAAGTTCATTGAAGATCCTGACAACATTTCATCTGAAGATATTATCAGCATATTAAGGAAAGCCACATTGCAGGGCCGGGTAACACCCGTTTTTTGCGGGGCTTCATTCAAAAATAAAGGTGTTCAGTTATTGCTGGATGCTATTGCCGCCTACCTTCCAAGTCCTTTAGGTTTGAACCCACAGACGATCAAAATTCACCTAGGTATTGGGGGATGGATATGGA
>CAZZLL010000003.1:17439-132520 GCA_964654725.1 uncultured Lentimicrobiaceae bacterium
TTAGGGGTATCAATCCATATACTGAAAAAGAAGAAGAAAGACATGCCAATGCCGCTGATCCATTTTGTGCCCTGGCATTTAAAATTGCTACAGATCCTTACGTAGGAAGAATAGCTTTCTTTAGGGTATATTCAGGGAGTCTGGAAGCAGGTAAACAAGTATACAATGTTTCTACCCAAAAGAAAGAACGCATTGCCAGGATACTTCAGATGCATTCCAACAAGCAGAAACCCCTAAAAGTTATTGAAGCAGGAGATATTGCAGCTGCAGTTGGTTTTAAGGTGATCAGAACCGGAGATACCCTCTGTGACCAGAAAAGCCCGATTTTACTTGAATCTATTAGTTTTCCGCATCCTGTAATTAGTCAGGCTGTTGAATCGAAAACACAGGATGATATTGATAAGCTTGCTAATAGTCTGGCCAAGATTGCGGAAGAAGATCCCACATTTACCGTGCAGGTTCATGAAGAAACAGGTCAGACCATTATGAGCGGAATGGGTGAATTGCACCTGGATATTATTACAGACAGACTGAAGCGGGAATTTAGTATTGAGGTGAACAAAGGTAAACCTCAGGTTGCTTATAAAGAAGCTCTGAAGGAAACCATAAGGCACCGTGAGATATACAAGAAACAAACCGGTGGCAAGGGTAGGTTCGCAGACATTACGTTTGAAATTGGCCCTGTTGACAAAGGTATCAGTGGATTACAGTTTGTAAATCAGGTGAGGAGCGGAAATATTCCTACTGAATATATTCCATCTGTTGAGAAAGGATTCAGGCAGGCTATGAATAACGGACCATTGGCTGGTTTTGCCATGGAAAACCTTAAAGTAACGCTGCTTGACGGAGAATTTCACAGCATTGACAGCGATAAGCTTTCTTTTGAAGTAGTTGCCCAAATTGGATTCAAAGAAGCTTGCAGGAAGAATACCGTATTGTTAATGGAACCCTTAATGCAGCTTGAAGTGGTAACTCCTGATGAATATGTCGGGGATATTTCAGGCGACCTTAATAAAAGGAGGGGCCATCTGGAGAATGTCACTTCCAGGATCGGAGTGCAGCTTATCCGAGGAAAAGTGCCTTTGGCAGAGATGTTTGGATATGTAACTGCCTTAAGGACATTAAGCAGCGGGCGGGCCACATCAAACCTTGAATTCTCTCATTATGCAGAAGTTCCGGGAGATTTGGTAGAAGAGATTTTATATAAGATAAGAGGATACTATACTATAAATTATAATTAAAATTATTTAAGGTGAGTCAGAGGATTAGAATAAAATTGAAATCGTATGATCACAACCTGGTTGATAAATCAGCCGAGAAAATTGTGAAAACCGTTAAAACAACCGGAGCAGTTGTTAGCGGTCCTATTCCCTTGCCAACAAACAAAAAGATCTATACAGTGAACAGATCTACATTTGTGAATAAGAAATCAAGGGAACAGTTTCAACTGTGTTCATATAAGCGCCTTCTGGATATATACAGCACAACATCTAAAACCATTGATGCCCTGATGAAACTTGAATTGCCAAGTGGTGTTGAAGTGGAAATTAAGGTGTAATCCGGAGTGCATTTGAATTATTGAATTAGGTAAATAAAACAAAAGATGTCAGGATTAATAGGTAAAAAAATTGGAATGACCAGTATCTATGATGAAAGCGGGAAATATATTCCGGTTACCATCATTGAGGCTGGCCCCTGCTATGTAACGCAGGTTCGTACCAAAGAGAATGATGGCTATGAGGCTATCCAGCTTGCTTTTGATGACAAAAAGGAAAAGCAGGCAAATAAAGCAGAAACAGGCCATTTCAAAAAAGCAGGCATAGAGCCCAAAAAAGTAATGGCTGAGTTTACCCGTTTCGAGGAGCGAAAGAAATTCGGGGATGTACTTAATGTAGATGTATTTATTGAAGGTGAATTTGTTGATGTTGTTGGAGTTAGTAAAGGTAAAGGCTTTCAGGGTGTTGTAAAACGCCATAATTTTCGCGGAGTAAATGATCAAACACATGGACAGCATAACCGTAGCAGAGCTCCTGGTTCTATCGGGGCATCTTCCTATCCTTCACGTGTATTCAAAGGAATGAGAATGGCTGGCAGAATGGGAACTGACAGGGTGAAAATGATCAACCTTAAGATTGTAAAGATATTACCTGAAAAGAATCTCATATTAGTTAAAGGAGCCGTTCCAGGCCCCAAAGGATCAAATGTAATTATTGAAAGATGGAGTTAGAAGTATATAATATCAACGGTAATAAGCTTGACCGCAAGGTAAAGCTGGATGATAGTATTTATGGCATCAAACCAAATGCACATGCTATCTATCTTGACGTAAAACAACATCTTGCTAACCAAAGACAAGGTACCAGCAGTTCCAGGGAAAGATCTATGCTTTCTGGAAGCCGCAAGAAGATTAAAAGACAGAAGGGTACAGGTACTGCCAGATTTGGGGATATTAAGAATCCTATCTTCAGAGGTGGAGCAAGGGTTTTTGGGCCTCATCCAAGGGATTATTATTTTAAGCTGAATAAAAAGCTAAAAAAACTTGCCAGAAGATCTGCCCTGTCATCGAAAGTGCAGGAGAAAAAGCTCATGATACTGGAGGATTTTACCATGGAAGATCATAAAACAAAATCTTTCATGGATATCCTGCAAAAACTGGAGATGGTAAATGAAAAAACATTGTTTGTAGTCTCCAAAAAGGACAATAATCTTGTTTTGTCATCGCGTAACCTGAAGCAGACAAAAGTCTTAAATGCAACAGATCTCAATACATATGAGATTTTAAATGCCAATAAGCTTTTGATTGTGGAGAGTTCACTGGAACATATAGAAAAAATTACGAAAAACAGACCAGCAATAATAAATTCATAAAACAATGAATATAATTATAAAGCCTGTAATTACAGAAAAAATGAACCAGATCAGCGAGGACATGAATCGCTATGGATTCATTGTAGAAAGACGGGCTAATAAAATACAAATCAAAGAAGCTGTTGAAGAATTATATGATGTGAAGGTAAAAACTGTTAAAACCATGCGGTATCCGGGAAAAGAAAAATCCAGGTATACCAAATCAGGCTTTGTCAGCGGAAGGACAAATGCTTATAAAAAAGCAATTGTTGTGCTTGCCGAAGGGGATGTTATAGATTTTTACAGCAATATTTAAATTGATTACGAACTAAAGCAATACTATAAGATAATGGCTTTAAAAAAGTTCAAACCGGTTACACCAAGTCAGCGCTTTAAAATTATTAGTGCTTTTGACGATATTACAACGGATAAACCCGAAAAGAGCCTGTTGGTTCCAAACAAAAAATCCGGTGGAAGGAACAATCAGGGTAAAATGACTGTGAGGTATTTAGGCGGAGGTCATAAGCGGTCATACAGAATTGTTGATTTTAAAAGAGATAAAGATGGTATTCCGGGTAAAGTAAAAACCATTGAATACGATCCAAACCGAAGTGCCAGGATAGCTCTTATTAATTACATGGATGGTGAGAAACGGTATATTGTAGCGCCTCACGGCCTGAAGGTAGGTCAGGAAATTATTTCCGGCAAAAACAGTTCTCCGGATATTGGCAATACGTTATTCCTGGGTGAAATACCTTATGGAACCGTTATTCACAATATTGAGTTGCGTCCGGGGCAGGGTGGTAAACTGGCTCGAAGTGCAGGATCATATGCTCAATTGTTGTCGCGGGATGGTAAATATGCTATTATCAAGCTTCCTTCCGGTGAATCCAGGATGATACTGCAAAGCTGTAAAGCTACTATTGGCATGGTTTCCAATATTGACCACAGCCTGGAGCGTTCGGGAAAAGCCGGCAGGTCCAGGTGGTTAGGCCGCAGGCCGCGAACAAGAGGCGTTGCTATGAACCCCGTTGATCATCCTATGGGTGGTGGAGAAGGAAAGGCCTCAGGTGGTCACCCAAGATCAAGAAAAGGCCTTATGGCTAAGGGCTACAAAACACGTAACAAAAAGAAAGCATCAAACAAATATATCATAGAAAGAAGGAAATCTTAAATTTTAACGTATGAGCAGATCATTAAAAAAAGGACCGTATATCCATTATAAATTGGAGAAAAAAGTTCTTGCACAAATTGAATCCAAGAAGAAAAGTGTGATCAAAACATATTCAAGAGCTTCTATGATATCTCCTGATTTTGTCGGGCAAACCATTGCTGTGCATAATGGAAATAAATTCATTCCGGTTTATATCACAGAAAACATGGTAGGTCACAAGTTGGGTGAATTTGCTCCAACGCGCACTTTCAGAGGACATGCTGGAAATAAAATGAAAGGCAAATAAAAAAATTATATAAAATGGGATCCAGAAAACATTACAGGGCAGAAACCATAAAGGAAGCCAGAAAAAACCTTTACATAGCAAAGTTGAGAAATAATCCCACTTCGCCACGAAAAACAAGGCTGGTAGCTGATTTGATTAGAGGGGAAAGAGTTGAAAAAGCCTTATTTATATTGCAAAATACGGGCAAAGAAGCTGCCGGAAGATTGGAAAAATTGTTACGTTCAGCAATTGCAAACTGGGAACAAAAGAACGAAGGCGTGAGGCTGGAAGACAGTAATCTGATTGTTAAGGAAGTTTTTGTTGATAGTGCCAGAATCTTAAAAAGGATTCAGCCAGCACCACAGGGCAGAGCTCACCGGATCAGAAAACGGTCGAACCACGTAACCATTATCCTGGATAGTATGGTGGAAGAAGAGGTTGTTGAAGAAACAATGGATTAGCAAAATTATCGAAATACCAAATTTTAATTAAAAATATAGATGGGACAAAAAACAAATCCGATAGGCAACAGATTAGGCATCATAAAAGGATGGGATTCTAACTGGTATGGAGGTAAAAACTTTGAAGGTAAACTTATTGAAGATAACAAAATCAGGCAATACCTTAATGCCCGTCTTTCTAAAGCAGGGATCTCTAAGATTATTATTGAGCGTACGCTAAAGCTTGTTACAGTGACCATTAATACTGCCCGCCCGGGAATCATTATCGGAAAGGGAGGTCAGGAAGTTGACAAGTTGAAGGAAGAGTTGAAAAAGTTGACAAAAAAAGAAGTGCAGATCAATATCTCGGAAATTAAGCGTCCTGAGCTGGATGCTGTAATTGTTGCCAATTCTATTGCAAGGCAGATTGAGGGAAGGATCTCTTACAGAAGGGCCATCAAAACAGCTATTGCCTCTAGCATGAGGATAGGCGCAGAAGGTATCAAGGTTCTGATATCAGGCCGACTGGGAGGTGCAGAAATGGCAAGAAGTGAACAGTACAAAGAAGGCAGAATTCCCCTGCATACGTTGCGTGCTGATATCGATTTTGCACTGGCAGAGGCACATACAACCTATGGAAGAATCGGTGTGAAAGTCTGGATATGTAAAGGATTTATCTATGGTAAACCGGATCTGGTTTCTATCGGTGAACCCCAAAAAGGAAAACAAAGAGGTAAAGCCCGTCGTAGATAGTGATAAAAATATTAATGCTAAAAATTAAGAATAATGTTACAGCCTAAGAAGACCAAATACAGGAAAATGCAAAAGGGTCGCATGAAAGGAAATTCTATGCGTGGAAATCAACTTGCATTTGGTTCTTTCGGGATTAAAACCTTGGAGACTGCCTGGATAACAGGTCGCCAGATCGAAGCTGCCCGTCAGGCCGTCACACGTTATATGAAACGTGAAGGCCAGATATGGATCAGGATCTTTCCCGATAAACCCATTACGAAAAAACCTGCAGAGGTGCGTATGGGAAAAGGTAAAGGTGCCCCTGAACTTTTTGTAGCCCGTGTTACTCCAGGAAGAATTATGTTTGAAGCGGAAGGTGTTCCCATGGCAATTGCCAAAGAAGCCTTGCGGTTGGCTGCTCAAAAATTGCCTGTTAAAACAAAGTTTGTCGTCAGAAGAGATTATGTCGAGGAAATAGCTTAGTATTAACAGCAGGAGCTTTAACTATTAAATAATTGAAATAATGAAACAAGAGGTAATTAGGGAACTTTCAACAAAAGAAATTATTGAAAGACTTGAAGAAGAAAGGAAACAATTGGTCCGGCTTAAGCTTAACCATGCAGTTTCACCCCTGGAAAATCCCAATAAGATTAAGGATTATAAACGCACCATTGCGCGTTTAATTACAGAATTGAAAAAAAGGGAAACGGAAGCAGTGGGAAAAATGGAAGAAGTTAAGCAGGATCAACAAAATAATTAATAAGCAAAGATGGAAAAAAGACATTTGCGCAAAGAAAGAATCGGTGTTGTTGTCTCCAATAAAATGGATAAGACAGTAGTTGTTGAGGTGGAAAGAAGGGTAAAGCATCCGAAATATGGAAAATTTGTAAAGAAAACCAGCAATTTCTCTGCTCATGATGAAGCCAATGATTGCAATATTGGTGATATGGTCAGAATTATGGAGACAAAACCATTAAGTAAAAATAAGTGCTGGAGATTAGTAGAAATAATTGAAAGAGCTAAGTAATTATGATACAACAGGAATCAAAATTAATGGTTGCGGATAACAGCGGAGCAAAAAGTGTGCTTTGTATCCGTGTCCTTGGTGGCACAAAGAAAAGATATGCCTCCATTGGTGATCAGATCATAGTAACAGTTAAGGATGCCATACCTTCAGGAAATATCAAGAAAGGTACCGTAACCAAAGCTGTTGTTGTTAGAACCAATAAAGAAATCAAAAGACCTGATGGCAGTTATATCCGTTTTGATGACAATGCAGTTGTGCTGCTTACACCAACAGAGGAAATGAGAGGTACACGTATTTTTGGCCCGGTTGCCCGGGAATTGCGTGAGAAACAATATATGAAAATCGTTTCACTGGCACCGGAAGTGCTGTGATAAAATATAGAATTATGGGACAAAAATATCATATAAAAAAAGGAGATAACGTGATGGTGATCGCTGGTGATAACAAAAATCAGCAGGGTAAGGTGTTATCAGTTATTACCAAAACAAATAAAGCCATCGTGGAAGGGATAAATATAGTCTCTAAACATGCCAAACCTGATGCTAAAAATCCACAGGGTGGTATCGTAAAAAAAGAAGCTCCAATCCATCTTTCTAAATTAATGGTGATTGACGGTAACGGAAACCCGACTCGCATCGGAAGAAAATTAAATCCCAAAACCAATAAACTGGAAAGATATTCCAAAAAATCCGGGGAGGTAATAAAATAATGGAATACATACCAAGATTAAAAACAAAATATTACGAAGAGGTTGTTCCTGCATTAATGAAGCAGTTCAACTATAAAAGTAAAATGGAAGTGCCTCGCATGGTGAAAATTTCTTTAAACCAGGGGCTGGGTGATGCTATTGCCGACAAAAAACTGATTGACCATGGTATTGAGGAATTAAGCTTAATCACGGGTCAGAAAGCAGTGGCTACAAAATCCAAAAAGGATATTTCTAACTTTAAATTGCGTAGAAATATGCCTGTAGGTGTAAAAGTTACCCTGAGAAAGGATATCATGTTTGAATTCCTTGACAGGTTGATCTCTGTGGCAATTCCGCGTATCAGAGACTTTAGGGGCATCAGCGATAAAGGGTTTGATGGTCGGGGAAACTTCTCCTTTGGCGTGCAGGAACAGATTGTATTTCCTGAGATTGATCTGGATAAAGTGAATAAGATCAATGGCCTTGACATCACCTTTGTTACTACAGCAAAAACTGATCAGGAGGCTCACGCATTATTAAAAGAATTTGGAATACCATTTAAAAAATAATAAAGATGGCAAAAGAATCAATTAAAGCTAGGGAGATCAAAAGACTCCGCATGGTTCAGAAATATGAAGCCAAAAGGGCTGAATTGAAAGCTAAAGGTGATTATGAAGGCCTTCAAAAACTTCCCAAAAATGCATCTCCGGTTAGATTGCATAACCGATGCAAGCTGACAGGCAGACCAAAAGGTTATATGCGCCAGTTTGGCGTTTCCAGGATTAATTTTAGGGAAATGGCATTGAAAGGTTTAATTCCTGGTGTAAAAAAAGCCAGTTGGTAATAAATTGATTTAACGAATAAATTGAAATAAGAATGATAACGGATCCGATTGCAGATTATTTAACCAGAATCAGGAATGCGATTATGTCAAAACACCGACTGGTGGAGATTCCTGCTTCTAACTTGAAAAAGGAAATTACCAAAATATTGTTTGAAAAAGGGTATATCCTGAATTACAAATTTGTTGATGATAACAAGCAGGGCATCATTAAAATAGCCCTTAAGTATCATCCTGTAACAAAACTTTCGGCCATTAATAAGCTGGAAAGGGCCAGTAAACCCGGCCTGCGTATTTACGCAAACTCAGATAAGTTACCAAGGGTATTGAATGGCCTGGGAATTGCCGTCCTTTCAACATCTCATGGTGTTATAACCGACAAGGAAGCCCGAAAAATGAATGTAGGTGGTGAAGTACTCTGCTATATTAGTTAATATTAGAAAACAGGATTATGTCACGAATAGGAAAATTACCAATAGAAATACCTCAGGGGGTTGAAATAAAGATCTCTGAAACAAATGAGGTTACTGTAAAAGGAAAACTGGGTGAATTATCACAGAAAGTTGATCCGAATATCACCGTAAAGGTTGAAGACAATCAGGTTGTTCTTGACAGGGCTTCTGAAAGCAAAGACCATAAAAGCAAGCATGGGCTGTACAGGGCTATCATTGCAAATATGGTAAAGGGGGTTTCTGAAGGCTATAAGATTACCCTTGAGTTGGTTGGTATAGGATACCGTGCTAATGTTAACGGACAATTGCTGGAGTTGTCTCTGGGATTTTCGCATGGCGTTTATATGGAAATGCCCCCGGAAATCAAAGTGGAAGCTGTTTCAGAAAGAGGTAAAAATCCAAAGATTATCTTGGAATCATATGACAAACAATTGTTAGGAATGATTGCATCTAAAATACGCTCACTGCGTAAACCTGAACCATATAAAGGAAAAGGTGTGAAGTACGAAGGCGAATATATCAGAAGAAAAGCAGGTAAAGCAGCCGCAGAGAAATAAATTTATTAGCATAACCATTAAACATATTAAGATGGCTTTCAAGAATATAAAGGAATACAGACGACACAGAATCAAAATGAGGATTCGCAAGGTCATCAAAGGCACAAGTGAAAGGCCAAGGCTTACAGTATTCAGAAGTAATAAGCAAATATATGCACAAATTGTTGATGATGAGCAATATAAGACATTAGTGTCTGCTTCTTCACGAGTAGCGGATATTGCCAATCAGAAAGTTACAAAGAATGAACAGGCAAAGATGGTTGGAAAACTTATCGCACAGAAAGCCCTGGATGCAGGTATCAAACATGTTGTTTTTGACCGCAATGGTTATTTGTATCATGGTCGAGTTAAATCTTTGGCTGATGCTGCCAGAGAAACAGGTTTAAAATTATAATCAAATTATGGCAAACGCAAACGTTAAAAGAGTTAAATCCAGTGAGATCGAATTTAAAGACAGACTGGTAAGTATACAAAGGGTTACGAAAGTTACCAAGGGGGGACGTACCTTTAGTTTCTCTGCTATTGTGGTAGTTGGAAATGAAAAGGGCGTGGTAGGTTATGGCCTTGGAAAAGCAAAGGAAGTAACAGCAGCTATCGCCAAGGGTGTTGATGATGCAAAGAAGAACCTCATTAAGGTACCTATCCTGAAAGGGACTTTGCCGCACGTTCAGGAGGGAAAATACAGTGGCGCCCGGGTATTTCTAAAACCTGCTGCTCCCGGTACCGGAGTAATTGCCGGTGGTGCAATGCGGGCTGTTCTGGAAAGTGTTGGCGTAACTGACGTCCTTGCCAAGTCAAAAGGTTCCTCTAACCCACACAGTGTGGTCAAAGCTACTATCAATGCCCTGGTGCAACTCAGGGATCCTTATACAGTGGCTCAACTGAGAGGAATAAAATTGGAAAAGGTTTTTAATGGTTAATGACACCAGCTTAATTGAATTATCATGAAGAAAATTAAAGTTACTCAAATAAAAAGTGGTATTGGTCAAACCAAAAGGCAAAAAGAAACATTGATTGCCCTTGGGATCAGGAAAATGCATCAGACTGTTGAGCATGTGCCAACACCGCAAATTTTAGGAATGGTAAATAAAGTGAATCACCTTGTGAAGGTTGAAGAATTGGGTAATTAATACGTAATACAAGAAACTATGGATTTAAGTAATTTACAACCGGCTTCCGGTTCAACAAAAAACAGGAAGCGTATTGCCAGAGGACAGGGTTCAGGTAGAGGAGGTACATCTACCAGGGGCCACAAAGGAGCGCAATCACGTTCAGGATACAGCCGAAAGTTAGGGTTTGAAGGTGGCCAGATGCCATTGTTCAGAAGAGTGCCCAAGTTTGGTTTCAATAATCCGAATCGAAAGGAATACGTTGGCGTAAACCTTGATGCCATCCAAAAGCTTGTTGATGAAGAAAAACTGAATGAAATAACACCTGAAATTTTAGCCGGAAAAGGCTTGGTCTCAAAAAAGGACCTCATTAAAATTCTTGGAAGAGGTGAGCTGAATGCCAAGCTGGATATTAAAGCGCATGCGTTCTCAGAAAAAGCTCAAAAAGAAATTGAAGCAAAAGGTGGCACCGCAACAAAATTATAATTCATGAAGCGACTTATTCAGACTATACGAAATATTAGCAAGATTGAAGACCTGCGCAAAAGGATACTTTATACCCTTGGAATTATACTAATTTACCGTTTCGGTTCTTTTGTCGTTTTGCCGGGGGTGGATCCTTCACAACTTGACGCCCTCAGAAATCAAACCGGCGAGGGTTTGCTCGGTTTACTGAATATGTTTACCGGTGGTGCATTTGCCAATGCCTCCATATTTGCCCTGGGTATTATGCCGTACATCTCTGCTTCTATTGTTGTGCAGCTGCTGGGCATGGCCATACCCTATTTTCAAAAGCTACAGAAAGAAGGAGAAAGTGGAAGAAAGAAGATCAACCAGATTACCAGGTATTTAACTGTGATCATTCTTATTTTTCAATCACCCAGTTACATTGCCAACCTGGTAAGTCAGCTGCCTCCACAGGCCTTCTTTCCGTTTACTCCGGAGACCAGTACGTCATTGTTCTCCTTTTTTGGAATATCATCTATCATAATACTCACCGCAGGCTCTATGTTTATTATGTGGTTAGGTGAACGCATTACTGATAAAGGTATCGGAAACGGTATCTCGCTTATCATTATGATAGGAATCATTGCCCGTTTGCCCATGGCACTTGTTGCAGAATTTGTATCAAGAATGGAAGAGCAGGGTGGAGGCCTGGTCGTATTTATGGTTGAAATAATTCTACTAATCGTTGTTATACTGATCAGTATACTTTTGGTTCAGGGAACACGCCGAATTCCGGTACAGTATGCAAAAAGGATAGTAGGAAACAAACAATACGGCGGAGTCAGGCAATATATTCCACTTAAAGTGAATGCTGCAGGCGTAATGCCGATCATTTTTGCCCAGGCTATCATGTTCCTTCCTATTACCCTGGTGGGTTTTGCAAATTCAGAAAGCCTTTCCGGTTTTGCAGCAGCATTTTCCGATTTTACCGGTTTCTGGTATAACCTGGTATTTGCCCTGCTTATTATATTGTTTACCTATTTTTACACGGCCATTACCATAAATCCTAAACAAATGGCAGAGGATATGAAAAGAAATGGTGGTTTTATTCCGGGGGTCAAACCCGGTAGGAAGACAGCAGAATTCCTGGACGAGGTGATGTCGAGAATTACCCTGCCCGGGTCTTTATTCCTTGCTTTTGTAGCTATTATGCCTGCGATAGTGGGTCGGTTTGGTGTTAATACCCAATTTGCCCAGTTTTATGGAGGCACATCCCTTCTGATCCTTGTCGGGGTTGTATTAGATACTCTTCAGCAGATTGAAAGTCACCTGCTGATGAGGCATTATGATGGTTTAACAAAATCCGGAAGGATAAAAGGAAGGTCAGGTGGAGGAATGACTGGATAAGAAAATATTATTACGTGATTCGAACAAAGACAGAAGAAGAAATAGGATATTTAAAAGAAAGTTCTTTGCTTGTTGGGAAAACCCTGGCGGAAGTGGCAAGGCATATTAAGCCCGGTATTGAAACGATAAAACTTGACAGCATTGCGGAAGAATTTATCAGGGATCACGGGGCAGTGCCCGGTTTTAAAGGATATGAAGGATTTCCGGCAACATTGTGCATTTCTGTGAATGAGCAGGTTGTTCATGGAATTCCGGGAAACAACCTGCTCAGGGATGGAGATATTGTGTCGATTGATTGTGGTGTGATTAAAGATTATTATTATGGTGATTCTGCATATACCTTTGCTGTTGGAGAAGTTAAGGAGGAATACCGGCAGCTGATGAAGCGAACCAAAGAATCGCTTGAACGCGCCATTAAATTGGTATCAGCAGGAAAACGAGTCGGAGATATTGGATATGCCATCCAGAGTTATGTTGAAGAATTTGGTTATTCTGTTGTCAGGGAGTTAGTTGGGCATGGACTGGGAAGAAACCTGCATGAAAAACCTGATATCCCAAATTTTGGTAGAAGAGGGAGCGGAATGAAATTGAAAGATGGCCTGACAATCTGTATAGAGCCTATGATCAATTTTGGAAAACGATATATCGTGCAGGAAAGAGACGGATGGACGATCAGAACAGTTGACAGGCTCCCATCAGCACATTATGAGCATGCAATTGTGGTTAGAAAAAATCACGCAGAAGTATTATCAAGTTTTAAATATATTGAAGAAGTACTAAATTTGCAGGCTCAAAATTAAAAGATAATATGGTTAAACAATCAAGTATAACACAAGACGGTACAGTAATTGAATCATTGGGAAATGCCATGTTCAGAGTTGAATTGGAAAACGGGCATATAATTACTGCCCATATTTCAGGGAAAATGCGCATGCATTATATTAAAATTTTGCCTGGTGATAAGGTTCAGTTGGAAATGTCGCCTTATGACCTGTCGAAAGGAAGAATTACATTCCGCTATAAATAATCCCGGAAGCAGGAACGGATAAAAATATATGATTATGAAAGTAAGAGCATCAGTAAAGAAAAGGTCGAGTGATTGTAAAATCGTACGAAGAAAAGGCCGCGTATACATTATTAACAAAAAAAACCCCAAGCTAAAGCAGCGTCAGGGATAATATTAATGAATAATCTTAATAAACAGATATATGGCACGTATTGCAGGTATTGATATACCAAAAAACAAAAGAGGCGAGATTGGCCTGGCATATATTTTTGGAATTGGCAGGAACAAAGCGCAGGAAATCCTCGATAAAGCCGAAGTGGATCGTAACAAAATTGTATCTGACTGGTCAGATGAGGAATTAACTAAAATCCGTAATATCATCAGTGATGAACATAAGGTTGAGGGTGCATTGCGTTCAGAAGTGCAGATGAACATCAAACGATTAATGGATATTGGCAGTTATCGTGGTATCCGTCATCGTCTGGGTCTTCCGCTCAGGGGCCAGAATACAAAAAACAATGCCCGTACCAGAAAAGGAAAACGTAAAACGGTTGCAAATAAGAAAAAAGCACCAACTGGTTAATATATTTCAATTGGGTTTATTTTAGAAATTGAGTTTGAATTATGGCAAAAAAAACAAAAAGTTCGAGGAAACGCGTTGTTAAGGTTGAACCTTCAGGAAAAGCTTTTATCAATGCCAGCTTCAATAATATCATCATTACCCTGACTAATATGAACGGTCAGGTCATAGCCTGGGCTTCTGCGGGTAAAATGGGTTTTAAGGGTTCCAAGAAGAATACACCCTATGCTGCACAGCAGGCAGCTGCAGATTGCGCAAAAACTGCCTATGATCATGGACTGCGTAAAGTAAAGGTGTTTATTAAAGGGCCCGGAGCCGGACGTGAATCAGCTATCAGAACCCTCCATACTTCCGGTATAGAGGTCACAGAAATAAAAGATATTACTCCATTGCCACATAATGGATGTCGTCCGCCAAAAAGAAGAAGAGTTTAACGAAAAATAATACTGATATATGGCAAGATATTTAGGTCCAAAATCTAAGATTGCAAGAAAATTCCGTGAACCCATTTTTGGGCCGGATAAAGCCTTGGACAAGAAAAATTATCCACCAGGACAGCATGGAAACTCAAAACGACGCAGAAAACAGTCGGAATATGGTGTTCAGCTGATGGAAAAACAAAAAGCCAAGTATACATATGGTATCCTTGAAAAACAGTTTAGGAATACATTCATTAAAGCCAGCCACAGAAAAGGTATTACCGGTGTGATTTTGCTTCAGATGATTGAATCACGTCTGGATAATGTAGTCTTCCGAATGGGCATCGCTCCATCAAGAAGGGGCGCCCGCCAATTGGTTTCGCATCGTCATATTACTGTTAATGGTGAAGTTGCCAATGTGCCTTCATTGATGCTCAAACCTGGTGATATTATTGGCGTTAGGGAAAAATCAAAATCATTGGAAGTCATCGTTGACTCTCTTGCCGGCAGGTCTAATCAACATGCCTGGCTTGAATGGGACGAAAATGAGATGGCCGGCAAATTCATGAATTATCCCGAAAGAGAAGAAATCCCTGAGAATATCAGGGAACAGCTCATCGTGGAATTGTATTCAAAGTAAAATTTTAGGTAAAAATTATCATCATAGCTTATGGCAATATTAGCTTTTCAAAAACCGGATAAGGTAATCATGATCGAAGCCGACGATTACCATGGTATTTTCGAATTTCGTCCGCTCGAACCTGGTTACGGTGTTACCATTGGAAATTCACTGAGAAGAATCCTTCTGTCATCCCTCGAAGGATATGCTATTACTAGCATGAAAATTGACAGTGTTGAGCAGGAGTTTTCAACCATTAATGGCGTTGTTGAGGATGTTTCAGAAATTGTTCTGAATATTAAAAAAGTCCGCTTCAAAAAACAAATCGATACCGTCAATAACGAGAAAGTTAACATCACAATAAGAGATCAGGATACTTTTACCGCAGGTGACATTAATAAGTACCTGAATGGTTTCCAGGTGTTGAATCCGGATGTTGTGATCTGTACCATGGAACCTTCGGTAAAACTAAATATTGAAATCAATATCAATAAAGGCAGGGGATATATTCCGGCTGAAGAGAATAAATCACTGAATGACCCCCTTGGTACCATTGCTGTGGATTCTATCCATACACCCATTAAAAATGTAAAATACGCTATTGAAAATTACAGGGTGGAACAAAAAACCGACTACGAAAAACTCGTTTTTGAAATCATTACCGATGGTTCTATTCATCCGAAAGATGCCTTGAAAGAAGCAGCTAAAATTCTTATTCATCACTTTATGCTGTTTTCTGATGAAAAAATTACACTGGATACAGAAGAGAAAACTGTTACAGAAGAGTTTGATGAGAATTCATTGCATATCAGGCAATTGTTGAAAACAAAATTGGTGGATATGGACCTAAGTGTTCGTGCACTGAATTGTTTGAAAGCTGCTGATGTAGAAACACTGGGTGATTTGGTCCAGTTTAATAAAAATGATTTGTTGAAATTCAGGAATTTTGGTAAGAAATCCCTCGCTGAACTCGAAGAACTGGTGAAATCGAAAAATATGGAATTTGGGATGAATGTTGCCAAATATAAATTAGATAAGGAATAATTGAAATGAGACACGCGAAGAAGTTTAATCATTTAAGCAGGACAAGCAGCCACAGAAAAGCAATGTTATCAAATATGGCTGCTTCCCTTATCATGCATAAGAAAATCAATACAACCCTTGCTAAAGCTAAAGCTCTTAAGCAATATGTTGAACCTTTGATCACGAAAGCAAAAAATGACACAACGCATTCCAGAAGGGTCGTTTTTAGATATTTGCAGGATAAAGAAGCAGTTGCTGAACTTTTCAGGGAAGTGGCAATGAAAGTAGCTGACAGACCAGGTGGGTATACACGTGTGTTAAAGACCGGAACACGTTTGGGAGACAATGCCGAAATGGCCCTGATAGAGTTAGTGGATTATAATGAGTTAATGTTGGAAGCCAAAGATGAAGAAAAAGCAGCCAAATCTAAAAAACGTTCCAGAAGAAGAGGGGGCGGTAAAGGTAAAATGACTGCTGAGGTGGCAGGCAATGATACGGCAAAAACGGAAGAAAAGGATGCCGCAAAAGAAGAGGTAAAGGCTGAAGAACCAAAAGAAGACGAAGAGTCTAAGAAAACCGAGTCTAAGAAAGAAGAGGAAAAGACCGAGGCGAAGGATGACAAAGATGAAAAGAATGAATCATTATGAGTACAATTAACAGCATACATGCAAGACAGATATTAGATTCCAGAGGGAATCCCACCATTGAAGTTGATGTGTATACAGCTAATGGAATTCTCGGCAGGGCCGCAGTTCCTTCAGGAGCTTCAACAGGTATTCATGAAGCCGTAGAGCTCAGAGATGGTGATGAAGGTATATTCCTTGGAAAGGGTGTTTTGAAAGCCGTTAATAATGTTAACAAAGTGATTTCGGAAGAATTGCAGAATTATTTTGTCTTTGAGCAAAATGCCATTGATAAACGGATGCTGGAGATTGACGGCACTCCAAATAAAGCCAATCTGGGTGCCAATGCCATTTTGGGTGTATCCTTGGCTTGTGCCAGTGCTGCTGCACAGGAAACGAACCAGTTTCTTTTTCGTTACCTGGGTGGTGTCAATGCAAATACATTGCCCATACCCCTTATGAATATTCTAAATGGCGGGTCCCATGCTGACAACAGCATCGACTTCCAGGAGTTTATGATCATGCCGGTGGGGGCTGCCTCTTTTAGCGAAGCTATCCGCATGGGTGCTGAAGTTTTTCATCATTTAAAGACAGTGCTGAAGAAACAGGGACATAGCACCAATGTTGGCGATGAAGGAGGGTTTGCTCCTAATCTGAAAGCAAATGAAGATGCTTTGAAAGTTGTTATTGAAGCCATTGAAAAGGCAGGTTATAAACCGGGAGTTGATATATATATTGCTCTGGATCCAGCCTCTTCAGAATATTTCCTTCCGGAAGAAAATGTGTATCACCTGCATAAATCAACCGGTGATAAACTGACACCTGCAGAAATGGTCGACTATTGGGCAGACTGGGTTAAAAGATATCCTATTATTTCCATTGAAGATGGTATGGCTGAAGATGATTGGGATGGCTGGAAATTGCTGACAGAAAAGATTGGCGATAAGGTTCAGCTGGTTGGAGATGACTTGTTTGTGACAAACGTAGATCGGCTTCAAACAGGCATTGATAAGCATGTTGCAAATTCAATACTGATCAAGGTGAACCAGATAGGCACCCTAACCGAAACCATTGATGCCGTTTCTCTTGCAAGGAAGCATGCTTACTCTTCCGTAATTAGCCACCGCAGTGGGGAAACAGAAGATACTATTATTGCAGATCTGGCTGTTGCATTGAATACAGGCTTAATCAAAACAGGTTCTGCATGTCGTTCAGAACGTATCGCTAAGTATAATCAGCTGCTGAGGATAGAAGAAATTCTTGGGGATGCTGCCCGTTATCTTGGAAAAGATTTTAAATACGCGAAATAGCAAAAACTCTTTCTGAAATACAGGCTGTATGAACAGTACCCTGAGCTTGATAAAGGGGTTGTTTGTAGAGCCTTTTTTTATTGAAGGTTGCACATTCCAATCAATTGGATAAATAGTATATCTTTGTATTCATTCTAAATAAGAAGGTATGGAAATTCAATATGTCGGAGAGCACCTGACACCCGGAATCATAGGAAGAATTAGCTTATATACTGCCTTTTTTGCCGCAGTTCTTGCTGCTGTTTTTTACGGACTTTCTGCAGGAAATGTATTAAAGCCTAAGCGGAATGGGGTTTCCCGTTTGTTTTACCTGGTTCATACAGCAGGAATAATGGCAGCAGCATTTTTGTTGTTCTATATCATTTATAATCAATATTATGAATACAATTATGTATGGAAATATTCATCCTCAGAATTACCGCTTAAGTACATTATTAGTTGTTTCTGGGCAGGACAGGAAGGTAGTTTTCTGATCTGGGCTCTTTTGCAGGCACTACTGGGCGTATTTGTATTACGCAGGTCCCGTACATGGGAACCTCAGGTAATGTTTGTTATATCTGTAGCACAGGCATTTATTCTGAGTTTCCTTCTGGGGGTTTCTTTTGGTACCTTAAGTCTGGGTGATAGCCCCTTTATGCTTTTACGACAAAGTGTTGACAATATCCAGGAAAGCATTTTTGTCAATCCGAATTACCTTCTTTCTATTATTGAAGGCAACGGGCTGAATCCATTACTTGAAAATCCCTGGATGGTCATTCATCCGCCTGTATTGTTTTTGGGGTATGCATCCTTACTGATTCCTTATGCTTATACCATAGCCTCACTATGGCGAAGGGAAACGGATCAGTTTTCACCCAGGACGATTCCATGGGTTTCTTTTGCTTTGTTATGCCTGGGTGTCGGGATCATTTTAGGTGGCATGTGGGCGTATGAATCATTGACATTTGGTGGATTCTGGGCATGGGATCCTGTAGAAAACGCATCCCTTGTACCATGGTTGGTATTATTAGCTGGCTTGCATCTTATGCTGATTGCTAAGAAGAGCAAATATGGCCTGATCAGTGCACTTTTTTTTGTTCCCTTTTCATACGTGATGGTTATTTATGCAAGCTTCCTGACACGGAGCGGTATCTTGGGAGATACATCTGCTCACTCTTTTGCGGGAGATGGAAAAAGTATTCACCTGGTAGTATTTATTGTCTTTTTCTTATTGCTGATGCTTATTCTATTTATCAGGCACCGAAAATCAGTGAGCAAAAAGGGAAGTGAACAGTTTTTTACGCGTGAGTTTTGGATGTTGATAGGCGTTATAGTGATATTATTGTCGGCATTTCAGGTATTATTAACCACTTCTGTTCCTGTGTTTAATGAGGTGTTCGGAACTAAAATTGCTCCCCCGGCTGATAGGGAAGCTTATTACAATAGCTGGCAATTACCCTATGCCCTTTTCATGGCCCTTGCAATAGGTGTCACACAGTTTCTTAAGTATGGCAAGAACAAAGAGAGTGAATTTCTGAGGAGAATTTTCTTTTCATTGTTTTTTGCAGCTATTATCAGTGTAGTTTTTATTTTTCTATTATCCCTTACACATATTCCTTACATTCTCTTTTTATTTGTCCTCTTTTTCTCGCTTTTTGCATCCATGGATTTTCTTCTGCGGTTTGTAAAAGAATCCAGAAATATTGGATCCATTATTTCCCATATTGGGTTTGTCGTATTCCTGCTGGGCGTATTGATTGCTTTTTCGGGGTCAGAAATAATTACTAAGAAGGAAGCTGCTGACCCGGAATCTTTTGGTAAAAAAGAGGAAAACCAAATGATGATCAGGGGCCGTATCTACCAGCTGCGTGAACATTATGCTTCATATGCCGGATTTCATACGAGAGGTTCTGAGAGTTTTTATCAGATTGATTTTCTGAAAAAAACCGGATCTGATAAATATATCCTGAATTTCAGTGTTTTTCCTTCAGTGAATCGCAATAAGCGTATGGGAAATGTTTACAACCCGGATACAAAACATTATTTGTATAAGGACGTATTTACTTATATCATGCATGCCAGTATTGCCCCGTCAGTTAGTGATGGCAACCTGATGTTGATGAAGGAAATGGAATTGAGAAAAGGAGATACCCTATCATTTGCCCGATATAGAATTAGCCTGGACAGCCTGCAGGCAACAGGCCTTGTTAACGGGGAGATCGGGATAAAATCCAATTATTCCATGTTTTCCGAGAACAATGAAACTAATACGTTTAGTTTATCATATATTATCAGGGCTGATGGAAAGGTTGAAAAAGAAGATTATAAGATGGAAGAGGCCGGGCTTATATTCAGACTGATGCGCTTGGGTAATCAGGAAACGTCCTCTGTAGTGGTTGGGGTTTTTGTAGAACAACCCGACTACATCATTTTGAAGGCAATTGAATACCCGTATATTAGTGTGGTCTGGTCAGGAGCCGGTATTCTGTTTATCGGTTTGTTTATTTCTGTTTTGCAAAGAAGTAAACGAAAATGAAGCTAAGATACTTTCATACGGATAATTTGTATTTTCGTAACCAAATTTGGATTTCATGTTGAATAAACCCCGCATTTCTCTGATAGGTTCGGGTAATGTTGCCACACATCTTGGAAAAGCCCTGTTTGAATCAGGGTATCAAATAGCCCAGGTATTCAGTAAAACTTTTGAGAAAGCAAAACTCCTTGCCGATCAGCTTGCTGCGGAACCAATCAATGATCTGTCGGAGATTAATCCGGATACTGACCTTATTTTTGTTTTAGTAAAGGATAGTTGGATGATGGAGGTATTGGAACATTTTACAAGCTATGATACCTTATTGGTGCATGCTTCGGGTTCGGTTGAGATGGATGTTCTGAAACCTTTTTCAGCAAATTTTGGCGTTTTTTATCCACTGCAAACTTTTTCCAGAACACGGATAATAACATTCAAAAATATTCCTGTATGCATCGAAGCCAATACATCCAAAAATGTCAGCATATTGTCCGAAATTGCGAAGGATATTTCAGGAAATGTTTATCAGATGGATTCAGAGCAAAGACTGAGATTGCATATTGCTGCTGTTTATGCCTGTAATTTCAGCAATTATATGTATTCGATTGCAGAAGAATTTTTACATCGCAACAACATTCCATTTGATATTATTAAACCTCTTATCCTTGAAACTGCGCACAAAGCTATGGATTCAAGTCCGTCAATGGTTCAAACCGGCCCGGCTTACCGGGGGGATAAAGAAATTTTGGAAAAACATACTTCATTATTGCATTCAGATCCAAAGATCAGGGAAGTGTATGCATTAATAAGTGACCTTATTACAAACAGGCATGAATTATTTAAGAAATTAGAATTATAAGTAGAATATGTCGAATTATAAAAGCAGACTTAGAAATATCAGGTGTATCATTATGGATTACGACGGAGTAATGACAGACGGTACGGTATTTATTCAACCTGACGGGGAATTGTTGCGAACCTCCAATGTGAAAGACGGTTATGCCATTCAACTGGCAGTGCGGAAAGGCTTTTGTTTTGCTATTATCACAGGGGGCAGATCATCATCTGTAAAAATGCGTTTTGAAGCACTGGGTGTTTCAGATGTTTTTCTGGGAGTAGGGAATAAACATGAAGTGTATCTTGATTATCTGAAAAAGTGTAAGTTAACTCCTTCAGAAGTATTGTATATGGGAGATGATATCCCGGATTATAAGTTAATGAAAGAATCTGGTGTAAGTGCCTGCCCGGCTGATGCAGCAGAAGAGATAAAAAAGATCGCCGATCATATCAGCCATAAAAGGGGAGGAGAAGGATGTGCCAGGGAAATTATTGAACAGCTTCTAAAAGCTCAGGATAAATGGTTGGATGAAGATGCTTTTGAATGGTAGCATATCCTTTGCCTGAACCTAAAAACAGAAAACAGATGAAAAAGTACATGCAGTTAATCAGATGGCCAAATTTGCTTTTGATTGCTCTTCTGCAATATTTGGTGCGTTACGGAATTTTATTCCCGGTATATCGTAATGCAGGTATAGGTTTCCAGTTAAACCATATAGAATTCATTCTTTTGGTATTATCTACTGTTTTTATTGCAGCAGCAGGTTATATTATCAATGATTATTTTGATGTACCTATGGACAAGGTCAACAAACCTGATAAGGTTCTTATTGGCAAACACATCTCTCCGAATGAAGCCTCTAATCTCCATATCGTTTTTAGTGTTTTGGGAATAGCATTGGCTGCTTTTGTTGCATATCAGATTAACTCCCTGAAACTTGCTCTTATTCAATTTGTATCTGTTACGGTCTTGTGGTTTTATTCCTCTCAATACAAAAGAAAAGTACTAAACGGAAACATTGCTATCTCATTATTGGCAGCTTTATCCCTGGCTGTAGTATGGATATATGCTTTTTTTAAACTTAAGGAAGATGCGGATGCTTTCCTTCTATTTGTAAAATATTACGGTTTTGTAAATCGACTGATTTTAGCTTATGCATTTTTCTCCTTTATTTTAACATTTATCCGGGAATTGCTGAAAGATGCTGAAGATGTTGAAGGAGATAGGAAAGCGGCCTGTTCCACTTTTGCCGTAAAATATGGCCTGCAATATTCCAATAAACTTGCTTCGGGTATTGCCTTTCTTGCTTTATTATCCCTGATATATTTTGAGTTTTGGTTGATCTCGCAGTCAAAGCTATACACCGCTCTTTTTCTGATTGCATTTGTTGATATTCCGTTGATAGTTGGAATAGTAAAAACAATAACAGCAAAGCAAAAAAAGGATTATGCTTTTCTAAGCAGGCTGTATAAACTGATCATTTTTGCCGGAACCCTTTCCATGATATTGCTGATATTATAAACCATTAAGCTATGTTTGTATGCTTTTAAAGGAGATGTTAAAACCTTATCGGTTGATATTAGCGAGTAAATCTCCCCGACGCCAACAATTGTTACGGGAGATGGATGTGCCGTTTGAGGTTCTGGAGAAGAACATAAAAGAAAAGTATCCTAAGGGATTGCTGAAGGATGAAATAGCGGGCTATCTGGCTGCCCTTAAGGCGGGGGCATTTTTATCGAATGAATTGTACCCCAATGATATTGTAATAACGGCAGATACTATTGTGTGTATGGATAGTATATTACTTGAAAAACCACTTGATCCAGACGAAGCACTAAATATGATTGTACGCTTATCCGGAAAAACTCATGAAGTAATTACCGGGGTTTGTATTCGAGATCAGAACAGGAGTATTACTTTTACAGCTAATACACATGTAACTTTCAAGAGCATGTCTGAGGAGGAGATATGGTATTACATCAGTAAATACAAACCTTTTGATAAAGCAGGGGCTTACGGGATACAGGAGTGGATAGGATATATTGGAATAAGCCATATTGAAGGCTCTTACTTCAATGTAGTGGGCTTACCTACATGCAGGTTATATGAGGAATTAATACGGTTTATAAAAGAGAAGGAAGAAAGAGCTATAGCCGGGTCATAATTTCTTTTACACCCTTTTCACTTCCTGTAGGGATAGCTATTTGGCCGGAAGGAACATTATGGTCTCTGGGATTTATACGAATCAGGGTGGCATTTAACCTTCTGCAAATTTCTTCAGATTTCATCCTTACAGTAGGAATAGCTTTGCCGGCACCAAGTTCAACAATAACAAGCTTTTTATTTTCTTTTTCGAGCTGTAGCAGCCAGTTGTTTAATCTTATTTCCTGATTATTGCTCCTGACTGGAATCCATCCCCAATCGCCAAACATCAATATGTTAGGACGGGCAAGTTTGTCACATTGAATGCAGTTTGGAAGGGGGGCATGGGCTTCAAATTTATCTTCATCTATACTTAACTCTACATCATAAGCATCCCATATTTGAGAGGTGCAGTTGGAAGCACACTGAAAGTGATGTATAGATCCATGGCATTCTACAATGAACTCTTCATTATATCCGGCTTTCTGGAATTGACCGTCAACATTTGATGTAAAAACGAAGTATCCCATATTAAGCATTTTACCATAATCCAAAAGAAGATTAAATCCCTGGTGGGGACTTGTTTTACGGTATAACAGGAGTCGGTGGCCGTAAAATGCCCAGGCCAGTTTTGGGTTGACATCGAACCAGTGAGGGTTGGCCATTTCAATAAAAGAAATCCCCAGTTTTGCAATTGGCGGGTAGGCTTTCCAAAAACCTTCATTTCCCCTGAAATCAGGTAATCCTGAATCAACACCTATACCTGCACCTGCATTAAGCATAAGGGCATCGGCATGTTTAAGGGCGTCTGCGGCACGCCTGAATGCTTGATCTATGTCCATTTATTTGATGATTGTAAATTCAACCCTGCGGTTTTTACTCCGACCTTCTTCCGTTGTATTGTCAGCAATAGGCCCCTGGCTGCCCATTCCTTTATACTTTACCCGTTGAGAAGAAATCCCCTTCCTGATTAGATATTCGGCTACCGCTTTTGCCCGGTCACGGGATAAGCCCAGGTTGTAGCCATCGTCTCCCTGTGAATCAGTATAACCTGTTATGCTAACACTGTATTGCGGATTTAAAAGGAGTAAATCATAAAGCTTGTTTAGTTCAACATAGGATTCCGGAAGAAGAGTGCTTTCATCGAAATCAAAAAAGATGTTCTTTAACACAACTGATTCTCCCTGATCAATTTCCTCCTGACTAATTATCTCTTTCGGATGTTGATCAACCAATTCCATATTTGCCTTTTTAACAGGAATATCAATGGTTTCCGATTTACGTTCTCTAATAAAGATCTTGTCAAGGTAATAATATGCTTCCCTGGATTTCTTCATTAATTTATACATCTTTTTATTATCGATGCTAGCATCAGAAATTTTTAAAAGGCTTTTTTTAGGTTTTTTATCAAAGTTTCCGAACACAATATAGCGTTCGCCTCCTTTGGCTTTGTAAGTATATTCTATCAGATACCAGTCTTCCTTTTTTATTTTTCCTGTATCAATGGGGATATTTACCGGATTATCAATTGATTCAACTGTATTAATGTTCAGGGGCGTTGTTACCAGGCAGAAGCTGAAGTAATTTAGCTGATATAAACAATGCCTTGCCAGGCTGATATAAAAAGCGATTTTATAATGGACTCCTTTTTCCAGCGGTTTTTCCAATTCCCCCTGTATATATTCCCTGTATTTTTTTTGTATTCTTAAACCTGCATAGGCTTTGCCACTCATGGCTTTATATGTTCGGATATGTTGTTGACGGAAAGCATATGATTTCCTTACTTCCTCGTCCTCATTAAAATAATCAGCTGTATTAATGCCTTCCCAGTGTGTAGCTTTAGCAATATTATTAAGGTAACTGGTCCCTCTTCCTTTGTATTCTTCAAAATCCGGATTTTTGAGTAAATTAAATCCCTGGGATATTGAGGGAACAGGGGTCATAAAGAAGAGAAGAAAAATAAGAATATTTGCGGTTTTTAAATGCATACAAAAGGATTGTCTGTGGTTTCCAAAAATAAGGATTATCATTTAATGTGTGCTATTGAAAGCGTATATTCTTGTGTGCAGGCATATATTATGTTGATATGTATCGTGAGAGATTGACTTAATTATATTGGCTTTTCATTATTTTTGTAGTAGATTAAACATACAATGAATAAAATCAGGAAAGCATTCCGTAAAACCGGCAGGTTTTTTTTTCAGGGGTTATTTTATCTGGCACCCTTTACGATAACTCTGTTTATCATTTATAAATTGCTGAAATTTTTGATAACCTCTATGGATGGCCTATTGCCTTATCATATTCCGGGTTTGGGTTTATTAGTGATCATCATAGGCATTACAATTATTGGGTTTCTGGGAAGCACAATTATCTTCAAACCTTTATTGAAGGCAGTAGATAAGATCATGGACAGGGCTCCTTTGATCCGCATTATATATTCGGCAATCCGTGATTTGCTTTCCGCATTTGTAGGCACTGAAAAGAAGTTTGATAAGCCGGTTTTAATAAGAATGTATAAAACTGCAGATATAGAGAAGCTGGGGTTTATAACCAGTGAGGATTTAAGCAATCTGGGCATTGGCAATGATAAGGTGGCTGTTTACATGCCACACTCGTATAATTTTTCAGGTAATTTATTCATTGTTCCCAGAGAAAATATCACTCCCATTGATGCTTCCTCCACAGATATTATGAAATATATTGTTTCGGGTGGGGTAGCACAATTTAAAAAGAAATAATTGAAGTAGAATCATAATTTGCAATAATGGCACAAAAGAAGGCATTGATAATGATTTGTAATGATGATGGCATTGCAGCCAAGGGGCTCAGGCATTTAATAACTATTGCCAGGGATTATGGCCGTGTAATTGTTGTGGCTCCCAAAGATCCACAATCCGGCATGAGTCATGCCATAACTGTTAAAACACCCCTTAGGTTAAAAAAGCTTGTTGAAGAAAGTGATTACGAAGAGTATTATTGTAACGGAACACCTGTTGACGCCATTAAGCTTGCACATCAAGTGGTTCTCAGGGAAAAACCTGATATAATGTTATCAGGTATCAATCATGGATCTAATGCATCCATCAATGTTATCTATTCAGGTACTATGGCGGCCGTTTTTGAATCGGCTATTTTGCAGATTCCATCTGTTGGTTTTTCATTATGTGACTTTCGGAGCGATGCCAATTTTGATTTCTGCACCCCGCATATCAGAAGAATCATCAGCAATATACTCCAAAACGGCTTGCCTGAAGCTACCTGTTTAAATGTTAATTTTCCCTTTGGAGGACCTTTAAAGGGCATTAAAGTGTGCAGACAAGCCCGCGCGTATTGGAAGGAAAGCTTTGATGAGCGTTTAGATCCTTTCAACAGAAAATACTACTGGATGACAGGGCAGTTTCATTTGTTGGATCATGAAGATGACACAGATGAATGGGCTCTGTCAAACAAATATGCAGCATTGGTGCCAGTACAATTTGATTTTACTGCATATAAAGCAATTGAGAAGATTCAGGAATGGAACCTGGATGAAGGAGCGGAAAATAAACTGGATCTATGAAATATTATATAATTGCGGGAGAGGCTTCTGGCGATCTACATGCTTCCAACCTAATGAAGGAGCTCAGTATACTGGATTCAAATGCACAGTATCGCGTATGGGGCGGAGATCTTATGAAAGCCCAGGGTGGAGAGGTTGTCAGGCATTATAATGAACTTGCTTTTATGGGTTTTGTTGAAGTGTTGTTAAACCTTCGGGCCATATTGAGAAATATTCGGTTTTGTAAAGGGGATATTCACCATTTCAATCCGGATGTTATCATTTTAATTGATTACCCCGGTTTTAACCTCAGAATTGCTGAATATGCTCATCAGAAAGGATATAAGGTTTTTTACTATATATCACCACAGATATGGGCCTGGAAGCAGAGCAGGGTAAAGATAATCAAAAAGGTAGTGGATCGCATGTTTGTTATTCTCCCTTTCGAGAAGAAATTTTACAAAGAACATGGTGTTGATGTGGATTTTGTTGGTCATCCCTTATTGGATGCAATTGATCATTCAGCGGTTCCTGATGATTTCAGGAAAAGCAACAGCCTGAGTGATAAACCTATTATTGCTATTCTGCCCGGAAGCAGAAAGCAGGAGATCGCTAAAATGTTGCATGTAATGCTTGCTCTTATACCGGATTTTCCGGAATTCGAATTTGTAATTGCCGGTGTGAAATCTGTACCTGCCGAAACCTATGATATGCCAGGGTCAGGTAATAGAAAGATCGTTTTTAATCAAACCTATGATCTGTTATCTGTTTCGAAAGCAGCCATTGTAACTTCAGGAACTGCTACCCTGGAAACTGCCCTGCATGAGGTGCCGGAAGTAGTGTGTTATAAGGGGAGTTATATTTCTTATCAGTTGGCAAAACGTTTTGTAAAAATTAATTTTATTTCCCTTGTTAACCTCATCATGGCCAAGGAGGTGGTAAAAGAACTGATTCAGGGGGAAATGAACAAAGTAAACTTAAAGAAGGAGCTAAAGGAATTATTATATAGCACTCAGCGCAGGGAGCAATTAAGCAGGGATTATAAATTACTGAAAGAAAAACTTGGTGGAAGCGGGGCATCAGCGAAAACGGCTTCCTTAATTTATGAACGGCTGATATGAGAATGATTATCCTTACCATATGTGTTTTGATTGGGCTTTCCCTGAAAGCGGATCCGGTGTATCTTAAAATAAGGATTTATTCTCATTCTGAAATAGAAAGGGTCGAAATACAGATCATGGCTGGTATTTATGATCTCTATAGAGGAGATAGCCTGATTACTACATTGAATGCCGGGAATAGTCTGTCATTGCATATTACGGAAAAACAAATAAAGGTAAAGCAGCAAGATTCGTTGGTTGGTGCTTTCCCGGAACTTGGAATTATTGCTCGAATGGATAAGCAAAACGGGATCAGGGTTCGAATAAACAATTATTCATATAGCAGAGTTTATGATGATCATTTAATAGTACTTCCGGATGATTCCTGCCTGGTTTTAATCAATCAACTTGATCTTGAAGATTATGTTGCAGGGGTGGCAGAAGCCGAAGCAGGAGGATTGAAAGCCAGTTCGGGGTTTTATGAAGTACAATCCATAATAGCCAGAACCTATGCCCTGAATAATATCATGAAACATTATAAAGAAGGATATAATTTGTGTGACGATGTGCATTGCCAGGTATACAGAGGGAGGTCAGTCAATGATAGTATTATTAAAGGGGTAGCAAATTCAAAGGGACTTGTTATTGTAGATAAAAATGATCATATGATCTCAGCCGCTTTCCATTCTAATTCAGGGGGGCATACTATTGATTCGGAGGATATATGGGCCATCTCAACAAATTATCTTAAGGGAAAGCCAGATAGTTTTTCGGTGGATATGCCGAATTTCAGATGGGTAGCTAAGATGCCTGAAGCAGAATGGCTAAAATATCTGCATACTAAATACGGTTACCCGGTTTTTGATAGCCAGAAGCGAAAGGAGGCTTTATTTTTTGAGCAATCCGAACGTAGAATATTTTTTCATGACAGTATTCCTCTGAAATATATCCGAAGGGACCTGGACTTAAAATCAACCTATTTTAGTGTTGTTTGTAAAGATGAAATTGTTTATTTAAACGGTCGTGGTTATGGTCATGGTGTAGGACTGAGTCAGGAAGGAGCCCTGCGGATGAATCAATTAGGATATACCACTGAAGAGACTATTCAGTTTTATTATAAGGGGGTGCATTTGCAATTTTTTTATGAAGTTTTGAAAAAGAATTAAGAATTTCAGGGAACGTTTTCAGGTTTTGCGGCATTAATGGAAGTGTTAGTTCTTCTTGGAGGTGTCGATGTTCTGGAGTTCGGTCCCATTTGTGCGGTTGGTAGTGCCCCTGCTTTTAGGTGCGTGTTTGGGGAGAGAATGGATCGATGAGGGTTTCCCTTTATTCGGAACATTGACCCTTTCTTTTTTGGTACTTAGCCTGATCTTCTTTTTTTATAAGCGCATTGGAGATTACCGAATCCGATGGATATACGGGTCTATAGCCTATATCTCCCTCTTTCTTTATGCATGCAATTGGTTCCTAATAATTCCTGAAAAGCAATTCAGGGATCATCTTGTATATGTTCAGGATAGTGTTTATTGTTACCGGGCTTTGGTAGTTGAACAGGCAGAAGAGAAAGAAAAATCCTATAAAGTGTTGCTGGCACTTGATGCTATCAAAACCTCCCTTGGTTGGAATGGGTGCAGAGGAAAGGTTCTTGCCTATATTGAAAAGGACAGTATGGCTGAATGCCTGACAAATGGAAATGTATTGATTTTTAATGCTGCTATATCTGAAATACAGCCGCCATCCAATCCTGAAGAATTTAATTACAAAGCCTTCCTTAATAGAAAGCATATTTATCACCAATTGTATTTACGAAAAAACCATTGGTTGATTCTTGATTCAAAAAATGGATCTATTAAAACATGTATTTCAGGACTCAGACAAAAGCTTATCGGAGACCTTAGGAAGCATTCCGATGATCCTCAAAAAATATCTTTACTATCTGCTATTCTTCTTGGTTATAAAACACTTCTGGATGACCAAACACAACAACAATTCAGCCGGGCAGGTGCAATGCATGTGCTTTGTGTGAGCGGCTTGCATGTCGGAATAATTTATTTATTGTTGCAACGTATACTGAAAAGGATCAGATGTAAAAAGATGCTTAAATGCCTCATACTCTTGGCTGCTGTTTGGTTTTTTGCCTTGCTTACCGGTTTATCTCCTTCTATTCAAAGAGCAGCGTTTATGATCAGTATAATAATTATAGGGGAAAATATTGGTCGAAAGGTCAATGTCTATAATTCTGTTTTTTCCTCGGCATTTGTGCTCTTTATTGTTAATCCATTAATTCTTTATGAAGTAGGTTTTCAGTTATCTTATCTGGCAGTTCTTGGGATTGTTAGTATTCAACCTTTAGTAAACGCGATATTTTACACCAGATCAAAAATACTCTCAAATATTTGGTCTATTATGAGTGTTTCAATAGCCGCCCAGCTGGGTACATTTCCTCTGGCTATCTTATATTTTCATAGTTTTCCTGTTTGGTTCCTCCTGGCAAACCTTGTAATCATTCCGTTGGCGTCTTACTTAATATATTGTGGTTTTCTTCTGTTTCTTTTCTCTGGAATTTCTTTTCTTCAGGCTTTAGTAGGGAAATTTTTGCTGACAGGGGTTACATTCCTGTTATGGACAATAGCCATAATAAATCAACTTCCATTTCAGGCAGAGAACATTTATATAAATCAAATGATGATGGGAACTTTGTATGCTGCCATTATTGGCTTTTTCTTGTTGTTGAAATACAGGAAGAAAGTTTTCATATATCTTATGATTCTTTTTATTTGGGGTTTTTTCTTTCAACACAGCTTTATGATAGAGGAAAGAAATCAGCGTGTGGAATTCATTATTTATGATACGGACCGACATCTTGTTATTGATATGATCTCCGGAATGGATCATTATCTTCTTATGGATTCTGCTATTACAGTTAACCCCAATGCACTTGCCTATAGTGTTCAGAACTACTGGACAAAATGCGGCCTAAACAAGCCCGGAAGGATTATTATGGAATGGGGAGCATTTCAGGATGGTGAATCTGTTTTATACCGAAAACCATTCATTCAATATAAAGAATATAAAGCACTTCTTGTTGACAAGACTTATGAGCCTGCCTGTTTGAAAAAACCTGTAAAATTAGACATCATTATTCTGACGTATTGTTCTTTGGCTGATTTGGAGCGTATACTAAAGGATTTTCATTTTTCGGGCATGGTACTCACCTCCTGTTTGCCTTACTGGCAAAGAGATAAAATTATTAAGCATTTGAAAAGAAAAGACATCTCGTTCTGGGATATCAGGGAAGAGGGGTTTTTTCGAAAAAACCTGAATTAGTTTTTATTCAAGAAGGTTTTGTTCTGAAAGAAAATCCTTTATTACCCGGACATATTCATTAAAGTTTGCTGAGAATATGGTGTTATGATCGCCGCTTTCAAACAGTTTTAATTTTTTAGGATTGGGAGCCCACTTATAAAGGTTTTCTCCGTGCATGTAGTTTATAAGGCTATCTCCCATGGTATGTATAATAAGGGAAGCACCGTTAAAGTTGTTGATTTTTTCTTCATGGTTAAAATCACGTCTTGCAGCTATGTGCATTTCGTCGAGGCTGGCACCAATTTCTTCAGGGTGTACGCGTATGAGCAATCTGTCCATAATATCCGCAATACCGCTTTCAATGATCAATGCAGGAATAGTTGGAAATTGTTTTATCGTTTCCAGGGCATACAAGGATCCAATTGATCTGCCGAAAACAATAATATTTTCAGGGGGAGTATTCATTGCCTGGACGAAAAATTCAATATCTGACAACATCTTTACAAGTTCGGGCTGTCCGTCAGACATGCTGTATCCTCTATACTCTGCAAGAAAACAATTCAATCCCATTTTTTCAAAAAGCGGAACATAACTATTGATATAATCAGAAACTGTTTCCCCATTACCATGAAATAGCATGACAGCCTTTTTAAAGGCGGGATTCTTCTTGTAATAACAGCTAATTTGCACCTCACCGCACTGCACCCAAAAAGGATCTTTAATAATAGCTTTATGCGGGAAAAAGTACCTGTTACTTATGGTAGGATGATCCAGTATGGTGCTCTTCATACACGCTACAATTTTTATTAAAGATAAACAAATAAAGTAAAAAAATGCGAAAGATGATTTAATCTACTTTCACATGTCCCCAGTTTTCACCTGACCTGATCCTGTTTAACTGGGTATGGGTGATTCCGAATTCACGTGCCAGTTTATATAACTTATTCTTTCCTCGTTTTAGCTTTTTCTTTAAACGAATAACATCTGCTTCAGTAAGCTTTGCATTTGTAGCATTTCCCCGGTTTCTTTCAATAGCAAGCTTAGTAAGGGGGCTTCCCTGTGTATGCTTACTGACTTCCTCCTGGGTTACCCATTTTAGGTTTTTAAAAAAATTATTTCCTTTGTTATAATCGATATGTATAACAAACTTCTGATTATCAGACTGTCGAGCACAAAAGCTTTCAGCAACTAACCTGTGAATGGGTTTGCTGATTTTATGTTTCCATCCCTTTTCTGACTTAAACCAGGTAAAGTACTCGTAACCGTTACTTTTTGCAGTCGGATGAACTTTCCAAATCTTTTGATCTTTTTTAAAGTGCCGGATGCGTCCGTAATTTGAAACTTCGTATTGCTCTCCCTTCTTGAGCCCCTCAAATTGCACAGACTTCCAGACTTCATTACTGAAATTCTGATTGTTCATTTTTTTGGCGGATTTGCCGCAAATATAATGAATTATTTTAGATCATTTTCTTGTATTTCAAATACAAAGCATGTTCATTCATCCCACAAATTTGGAACTTATTTCGATACCATAATATATTAGCGACAAGATTAGAGACAGGGAATTATTTCTGAGGCATGAGGTCTTAAGAGATTGGTTATTAAATTTTTTTCGTTGATAACTTTCCTGTTGTAAATGGGTTAATGAGGAATTAGTGGAATAATTTTGAGAATGACATAAATCATACTAATATGAATACAATCAGATATTTTTTTCTCCTTTTTGTTTTGTTATCAATACTGCTGGTATCCTGTCAGAAGAAATTTGATGAATTTGTTGATGATAATCCGGGTGCGGAGGAAATTGAAGGCATGGATGATTTGTCAGCAAACGAATCTTTTGATTGGCAAACAACACGTGAAATAGCCCTAAGTATAGAGGCAATGCCAACTCCTTATCCAATTGTAAAAACCATGGAGATTTCAACGCTTGAAGGAGATGTGCTTTTTAAAGCTGCTATGAAAATCAATGTTGACTATCAGTCGAAGATAACTGTTCCTGCGTTGTGCGAGGAACTTATTGTTATATATGGTGAAAAGCTTGAAACCGTTCCTATTCTGCAGGATGAATTGTTCTTTTCTTTTATTCCGGACACTATTAAATAGGATTACATAATGAAAACAAAAATAGTAATATTCGTTCTAAGTACTTTCTTAATATTCTGTTCTCACGCACAAGTCGTACAGGATTTTGAATCAGGAGACCGACAAATTGAGAGGGGAAATTGTTGGTATTTTAGTTCAGTGAGCATTAATGGCGGAATCAATGCTATAAGTGGTTCGCATGGTGCACGAACCGGACAACTTTCCGGGGGTAATCATTTCATTATCTCACCTCATATTGATCTTACTGCAAACAACCAGATCAGTTTTAAACATAAGATGACGGCAAACAATGGTTCTTCCCGGAATTTAAAAGTCCAGGTAATTGATGACAATGATCAGGTGATTGCAACACTATATGATCACACTTATAGCGGGAATTACACAAGCTTAATCAACGCCTCTGTTACAAATACAGTTTCTGGTATTTATCGGGTGAAATTTCTCTTTACCGGTTCTGGTGGTAATAGCAGGGGTTTGCTTGATGATATAAGTATTCCCGGAGTCTTTGCTGATGATATTACTTCAAGTGATGGTTATGGAAATTGCACTGCTGCGCAAACTGTAACCGATACAGACGGAGATGGTGTGGAAGATGAATCGGATAATTATCCAAATGATGTTTATCGTGCTTATGATATTATTCTGCCAAATGGTTCCGGCTGGGCATCCTTAGCTTTCGAGGATTTGTGGCCGGCAAAAGGGGATTGGGATTTTAATGACCTGGTAGTGGATTACCAGCTGAAAATTGTATCCAATGCAAGCAATGAAATTGTGGAGATTTATACAATATTTAGTTTACGTGCTATTGGTGCCGGCTTTCATAATGCTTTTGCTTTTGAATTGCTTCAGGTACCCCAGTCAAAAGTGATCTCGGTTACAGGTTACGAAGTTGAGCCCGGAGGTATATTTTCAATTAATTCAAACGGACTTGAGAATAACCAGTCAAATGCAAGCATTATTGTTTTTGATGATGCCTATAATGTTCTCCAACATCCTGGTGATACAACGGGAATAAATACAATTCAGGGAGCAACATATGTTACCCCGGATACCATGACCATAAAAATGACTTTTATAGAAAGTGGTGTTCCGGCAAGTGGAGGAACAATAGATGCACTCAGTTTTTCTTTGTCTCAGTTTAATCCGTTTATAATAATTGACGGTGTCAGAGGACGTGAACTGCATCAGCCCGATTTTCCGCCAACTGACCTTGCTAATTATAGCTACTTTGGCACGGCTCAGGATGATAGCAATCCGGCAACAGGTAAGTTTTATAAAACTGAACAAAACCTGCCATGGGTATTAAATATTATTGAAAAATTTACATATCCTGTCGAAAAACATGATATCACAAAGGGACATCTTAAATTTTCAGATTGGGTGCAGAGTAATGGGAATGATTATAGTGACTGGTACCAGAACAAACCCAATTATCGTGATGATTCCAAACTTTATCAGTAAATAGCAGATGTACTGCTCAGATTGTTGATTTTATTGTTAAGGGATCTGTCTCCAGATAAATAAGCTTTCCTTCAATATTTTTATATCCAAGGCTTCGAAGAAGATTTGCATAAACCTTAATTTGCTTGTTATGTGCTGGATTTGGTTTTCCTGTTTTGTAATCAATAACCAGCACTTTTTTCTGCATAAACACAACTTTGTCGGGACGTAAAATCTTATTATCGGTTGAAATTATTTCAGCTTCATTTTTGCTTGCTATGTTTTTTGAAAAACAATGCTTAAGTTCAGGATGGGAAATAAGCCGATCTGCAATATTCACCAATTCTTTTTCCCTGCTATTCTCAAGTGAATAAACATCTTTTGTTTTAAAGATAGCTTTTGCAATATCATCCTCGGTATAGATCAGTGATAGAAAGTAATGCACAATCTTTCCCCAGTCAAGGTTTTCATTATCCTGGGTTAAACCATATGATTCAGGAACCTGAAAGCTTAGGTTTAATTTATGCTGCCACACAGAAGAACCAAAAAAGTGTAAGTCATGTATTTGATCAGGTTTTACTGATTCTTTGTTCACTGCACCCGGGTTTCCTGTATCAAAAGTATCTTCGCAATTGTTCTTTGCAAGAAAGACATTATAGAAGAATTCCAGTTGTTTTGGTTCATTTATGTGTTTTATTTTCCTGCTGATAATATAAAGGGCTTCTTTTGCGCGCGTCATAGCCACGTACAAAAGGTTTATTTTATCAATGAGGGTTTTTTCAGATTCTTCAGCATAAAGTTTTTCGTATTTTGTATCAATTAGGGATTTATTCAGATCAAGTAACCCTATGTTGAGTTTGCCTATTCCATATTCTTCTATTGATTGCCAGCAGTCATCTTTTGTATTCGCTATCTTACCAGATGCAAAGGGAAAAATAACCACGGGAAACTCAAGTCCTTTTGCTTTATGAATAGTCATGACCTGTACAGCCTGGTATCCTTCCGGCACAATGATGGAAAGGGTCGACTTGTTTTTTTCCCACCAAAGCAAAAATTCATTGATTTCGCTGAGATTTTTTTCTTCAAACGTGAGGATGGCGTCAAGAAAGAACTGTAAATAAGGATCAGCTTCCTCGTTCAATTGAAATGTCCTTATCAGGTATTCACATAATTCATACAGTGAACCTTCAGTGAGTTTTTGTGGATTGAGCTCTGTACCACTTTTCTTTAACCATTTCAACAATGTTTGTAGCAGGGCCTGCTGTTCATCAAATAAACCAGGTTTTTCTGATGAACTGTTTAATAAGGATCGATAGGTATGAAGTTCCGTTTGAGGAAAATTATGGGTATTATTCAGGAAATTTAATATTGAAACAAAGGATGTATGATTGTTATTATTAAGAATAAGATAGAAAAATGAAATGATGAAGTTTACTTTTGAGGAGTAAGCAATCAATAATGAATGGCTTGATATGACAGGGATTTTATGTTCTAAAAGATAGCGGGCAATCATGGCAGCTTCTTTGTTCCGAATACAAAGAATGCATATCTGGCTGTAGGCAATATTTTTCTCCGCCACATCCGAAATGATGCTCAGGATTCGCTCTAGCTGATGGTCGGAATATTCAGGATCATCTTCCATTAACTCTATGCTTACATATCCTTCACCGGAGTTAAATGGTTTTTGCATCGCGTCAGCATAGAGCTTTTGATATTTTTCCGGAATATAAGAAAGAATATCTTTGATAAACTGGTTGTTAAATTCAACTATATCTTTAGCAGAACGATAATTTTTATCCAGGGAAAATCCCTGATAATTTTGTACCAGTACGTTTTCCCGTTCTTTTATCAGGGGATAATCTATATTGAATTGAATTTTAGGTAAATTAATAAACTGATCTAATTCTCCGTTCCTGAACCTGTAAATTGCCTGTTTCCCATCACCAACAATCATAGCAGTTCCGCTCTGGCCCATTGTATTTTCAATAAGAGGCAAAAGGTTATGCCATTGCAAAACGGATGTGTCTTGAAATTCGTCAATGAGATAATGATGATATTTTTCACCAACACGCTCATATACAAAAGGAGTTGGCTGGCTCAGGACAATTTCAGCGATTTTTTTATTAAATTCTGCAATGGGCAATAGGGATTCATCCTTTTTGATTTGTTGTATGATTCGATATAGTTCACTTAGAAGGGCTATAGGATATATGTTTTTTTGTTGTTGCAATAAAACAGTATAAAAATCCCATTTAGCAGAAATGGTATCCTGAATCTGTTTATAGATTTTAAGAATTTCCGGTTTAATATGTTCAATGTGTTGTTTAACAGCAGATGGTGCATTTGATGTTGTCCATTTATCTTCGTCTATGGTATTTCTGACATAAGTGTTGGGGTGAATATTGCGAAAATCTTTATTGGCCAGTTTGTTAAAATATCCATAGAGCCCTCTGTTGCCCTGATAAAGATCAGATGGCTCAAGCTGATTGTTTTGTATGATTTCTATTGCAAATACAGCTGGTTTGGACAAAGCCTCCTCAATAATTGTGATATGTTTTACGATCTGAGAAATAATATTTTTGTAATCATCAAATGAAAGATTCTTAAGTTTTTCAATTGCACTCAAACTGTTATCATCCATTAACTTAATGCCTATCCGACCGATTTCTCTTTCAATATTCCAGTTTTTTTCATCTCCTGTTCTGTATCTCAAATAGTTAATAAGAATGCGGGTAATGTTTTCTTCTCTGCCTGCTTCATCAATTAGTTGAGCGACTGCCTGATCGATCAGTGCGTTGGTTTCCAATTCCACATCAAAGTTTGCAGGTAGTTTTAATTCAAAGGCAAAAGCTCGGATGATTCTGTGGATAAAACTGTCAATAGTTGATACGGAGAAATCTGCATAATGGTGCAGGATCTCTTTAAGGGTTTTATGGGCATTCAAAATAATATTCTCCCGGCTAAGTCCGGTATCTCTTATTATTTCTGGCAGTAATATCCTAACAGCGATCTCTTTTGGGTAATCAGCCGCATTGCTGATGAAATAAAGGTATTGCAATATCCTTTGTTTCATTTCATTGGCCGCTTTATTAGTAAAAGTTATGGCCAATATCCTGCGAAAGAACCCGGGGTGTTTGAGGCACACCGATAAATATTCCTTGACCAGTGTATAGGTTTTGCCTGAACCTGCAGATGATTTATAAACCTTAAAGTTCATTGAACGTTAAAAATACGCATTTTACTGATTAATAGTAAGTATATGTAAACGCATTTTTTAACAAGAAAAACCCGGTCGATAAAGAGGCGACCGGGTAGGTTTAGAGGGAATATATGGTGGTAGTAAAGCCTGGTTAAATCTGCTGATATTCCATATATATTTTATGTGTGTTAAATGGAATATCATTTACTTCCTTTTCTTCTTCCATCTTAAATTCTGCCTTGTCTAAAGTATATTGAATAATAATATCATGTGTGTTAAAAGGAATGTCATTACATTCTTGCTCTTCCAACATAATAAAGTTTGATTCATCCAGCAAACTGATTTCTTTTTTGATCAGTAAGTTGTTTGCAATCTTTTTTGTATCAAAGGGAATATCATTAATTTCTTGTTCATCTTCCAGTTCAACTATCGGAAAATCCAGCAATGCTTCAAAAGGAATATGATAAATGTCTGCTGAACCATGCCCGCATTCAAATAGCTTGGTAGTATCAATGTTTTTATTCTTTGGTATATTTGTGTATATCTGGCTGCTAACTTTACAGGCCATACTTATATTGATACTTATAAATAATATTAGCAGGATTGTAATTTGTGTTCTCATAACTTTTTTCTTCTTGTTTCTATGTTTTATAATAGTGTGCCAATCTTTTAAAGTTGTTGTAAATGTGGTTTTTATGGCAGAATTGCCTGGTTTAGTCTGTAATACAATGTACGGTATTAAACAACTTTGTACGCTTCTGAACATCCTTAAAAAGATCGGTTGTGTTTAGGACGCTAATGGATGGTAAATGTTACAGATTGAAAAAAAATAGTACATTTAATACTAAAAATATTTGAAATATGATGAATGTGAGGTTTCTGTTTTTATCGTTATTCCTGAGTTATACTACTTTTTCAATTTGTCAGGAAGAAAATTATAAGACTGATAAGGGAATTTTTAAGACATATGAGCCCGGATATTATCAGAATACCATCTTAAAAGGAATAAAAGATTATAAGGAAACGAAAGTAAGGGCAAAGGAAAGAAAGTATTTTGCAATGGATTTCTCTAATATGGTGTTTCCGGTTGACTCTGCTTTGTATGATAAGGCATGGCATGCAGATCCTGTTTCACAGGGCAGAACAGGAACTTGCTGGTGTTTTGCTACTATTTCTTTTTTTGAATCGGAGATTAAAAGAAAAACCGGACAACAAATAAAATTATCGGAAATGTATATTGTATATTGGGAATATGTTGAAAGAGCCCGGGCATTTGTTATTAATCGCGGGGATGTGTATTTCGCAGAAGGTTCTGAGGCATCAAGTGTTCCACGCATCATGGATATGCACGGAATCGTTCCCTTTACTGATTATTCAGGTTTGTTGGAGGGGCAAAAGTTTCATGATCATTCTGCTATGTTTGAGGAAATGGATTCTTACCTCATAAGTGTTAAGGAAAATGCACTATGGAATGAAAATGAAGTCCTGGCGAATATCAAATCGATTTTAAATACTTATCTGGGGGAGCCTCCATCAAAAATTGATGCCGGTGGCATATCTGTTTCTCCGCGAAATTATTTGAGAGATATCTTACGAATTGACCCACAGGATTTTTTTAATTTCATGTGCACACTTGAAATGCCGTATAATGAAAAAGGGGAACTTGTTGAACCGGATAATTGGTGGCATTGCGATGATTATTACAATCTTGATCTTTCAACGTATTTTAGTTTAATCAGGAATGCCATTAAAGATGGGTATACCATCAGTATTTGCGGTGATGTTTCTGAACCGGCTTATGACAGGCATGAAGAAGTGGGTATTATTCCTGATTTTGATATCCCTTCCGATTATATTAACGCTTACTCCAGACAATACCGTCTTTCAAATAATACCACTACAGATGATCATTGTATTCATTTAATAGGATATTATTATGACGGAGAGGAATGCTGGTTTATGATTAAAGATTCGGGGAGCGGAGGATTTGATGGACCAACAAAAGGGTATCGGTACCTGCATGAGGATTATGTTAAGTTAAAGATGATGAACGTGATGATGCATAAGGAAGCTGCTGAATGGGTTTTGAAAGGGATTCTCAAATAGAGCTGTCTCCTGTTTTGGGCGCCATATAGTTTCAAGGATAGAATTGAGGCCTGTATCTGCATTTGTTTTACTGCTTATGCTTTTTACCAAGAACTGAATCGATTATTGAGATTTTTTAAAATAAACTTTATTCATTTTCCTTAATTTTATTCTTGCCAAAATGATTAATTTTGTATAAATACATTCACATGAAGAAATATCTATTGCTATTCGTTTTTCTATTTTGTATGAGTCAGACTAATGGGCAAATTACGATTACACAATCAGACATGCCTGAAGTAGATGATACTCTCAGAAGCAGTACAAGCTTTTTCACAACAACTGATTTTACGCTAAGCGGTACGAATTTCAGCTGGGACTTTACGGATCTTGTTCCCTTCTCACAAAAAGTAGATACTTTTGTGAGTGTCTGGAGTACCCCTTTAGCTTATAATATCGTATTTCTATATCCTTTTGTATCTACCATAGCTATGCAACAACCTGATATCTTTGTTATCCCGGGTATGCCGTATGAAAATGTTTATTACTTTTATAAAGAAAGCAGTTCATCTTTCAGTATGGTGGGTTATGGAGCAGAAATAGCAGGAGTTCCTTCCCCGGTAAAATATGATGATGCTGACGTTCTTTATACCTTTCCGGCAGCATATGGCAATTTAGATTCCTCTTCCTCAAATTTTTCACAATCCATACCTTACCTGGGATATTTTGCCCAATCCAAGAAAAGAGTGAATACCATTGATGGATGGGGAACAATTACTACCCCTTTTGGCAGCTTTCAGGCTCTCAGAATGAAATCTGACATTACGCAATTCGACAGCCTTTATATTGATTCCTTGAACTTTGGGTTTGGAATTCCTCGCAATTATACAGAATATAAATGGCTGGCAAAGGGATATGGAGAGCCGGTTTTAACGGTTACAGACAATGGACTATCGTATACCATTACTTATATTGATTCAGCCAGAAAAGTAATACTAAGTGCGGAAGAATCTTTATCAGTAAACGATAACTGGAATATTTTCCCCAATCCGAACAATGGAAGCTTCATTTTAGATCTGCCTTCTTTCTCTATGTCAAAAGCTATGCTTAGGCTTTTGAACATAGAAGGTCAACAGCTTTGGTTCAAAATAATAAACAGTTCAGCAAAAAACATCAGATTATCGGTGAATCTTACCTATGAAGGAATAAAACCGGGTATGTACATGCTGGAATTTATTTCCGGAGATCAAAAGCTTAGCAAAAAAATAGTTATTTATTAAGTAGCTCACCATCTATGAAAAGAAATACTATATATCTTGTTGGCCTGATATCTGCCATCCTTTTGATTGCTGCCATAATTCTTATCCAAAACTTATCAAATAAGGAAGAAGTAAGCCTTGAACATGTCCCGTATGATTTTAGCAAACCCAACGAGATGTTTATTCTTGAAGGAGAATTTAAAAAGATCTCTGGCATTAGCTTTTACAAAAACGATAAAATTGCCTGCATCGATCAGGATGATGCCATTATATACATTTTTAATATCAAAAAAAACAGTATTACAGGAAAATATACTTTTGGAGCAAAAGGCAATTATGAAGATATTTCCATCCTGGATGAAAAAGCCTTTGTTGTTAAGGACGATGGCAAATTATTTATCATAGACCATTTTAAGGATGACGACAGAAAGATAATAAAATTGCGCACTCCCCTCACTGTTGAGAATAATGTCCAAGGATTAACATTGGCTTCTGAAAACACCTTGTTGCTGTCATGCAAGGGAAAAACCTATGCCGATAAATTTGGTAATCCGGTAAAAAAAGCCAGCCATAAAAATGCAAAAAGCATTTATGAATACAGCTTATTAAAAAATGACCTTATACTGGAACCACGTTACCTGATAAAACAGGGAGATTTGTTTGACGGTATTCAGGATAAACTTCCTGAAAACAATAGTTCGGAAAAGAAAATTTCCAAAGAGGAGATTGAATTCAAACCAAGCGGACTGGATATTCATCCTAAAACTGGTGAAATATATGTAATTGGAGAAAGCGGGAAATTACTTGTTATCCTTGATCAGAAAACCAGGCAGGTTATCGGAGTAAAAAAGCTGAATACAAAAGTATTTAGAAACCCAAGCGGTATTTGTTTTGATCCTTCAGGCAATTTATACTTTTCAATTCATGATCATCAGAAGCGGCCTGCCATTATCAGATTTTCTTATAAACTAATATCAAAAGACAGTTCCCAGAAAGACAAGAAAAGAAAAAAATTGATTTTGTGAATTCGATATACCTTGATTACAATGCAACCACTCCAATAGCCCCTGAGGTTGCAGAATGCATGAAACCCTTTCTCAATAAGTATTTTGGGAACCCATCCAGCAGCCATCAATATGGCATAGAAACAAAAAAAGCAATTCAAACAGCCCGGAAACAAGTTGCTTTTCTTTTGGAGGCTGATCCTGAGGAAATAATTTTTACTTCAGGAGGAACTGAATCAAATAACCTTGCCTTACAGGGGGTTGTTTTCGCCAACCGAGATAAGGGAAATCATATCATAACAACAAAGATTGAGCATCCCGCTATTTCAGAAGTCTGCCGTTACCTTGAAAGAAATGGATATAGTGTTTCCTATTCAAATGTTGACCAATATGGTATTGTATCACCTGAAGTTATCCGTAAGCAAATACATAAGGATACAATTCTAATCAGCGTAATGCATGCTAACAATGAAACCGGAAGCATACAAGATATTCAGACAATCGCAGAAATTGCTAAAGAACATGGGATAGTGTTTCATACAGATGCTGCCCAGTCGGTCGGAAAAATTGAATTATCCGTAAAGAAAACTCCTGTTGATCTCATTTCAATTGCCGGCCATAAGCTTTATGCTCCTAAAGGAATTGGAGCCCTCTATATTCGGAAGGGTGTCCGGCTGGAGAAAATTTTTCATGGTGCAGATCATGAACAAGGATTAAGACCTGGTACTGAAAATGTTTTAGAAATAATTGGATTGGGAAAAGCATGTGAAATTGCAGCTCGGGACCTGAAGAAAAATAAGTTACATTTTTTAAATCTAAGGGATAGTTTGCATACAGAACTTAAGAAAGCTATTCCTGAAATCAGACTGAACGGCCATGCTGAAAGAAGACTTTCTAATACATTAAATATTAGTTTCCCACGTATCGAAGCCACAACTCTCCTTTCAGAGTTGAGCGGCATCGCAGCATCTGCAGGTGCTGCTTGTCATGCTGACAGTATTGATGTCAGCCATGTTTTAAAGGCTATGAATGTTCCGGAAGAATATTCCATGGGTTCAATTCGCTTTTCAGTTGGCAGAAATACAACCGCAGCAGATATTGAAGAAGCCGTTCGACAAATTAAAGAAGCTGTTTCCGGCTTAATGCCGCGCACAAACACCCCGGAGCTCAAAAACCCTTCAGGAACAGACATAAAACTAACACAGTATACACATGGACTGGGGTGTGCATGCAAATTGCGTCCACAAGACCTTGAGCAAATACTGGCTAAATTGCCGGTTTATGAGGACAAGAATGTCCTGGTTGGAATAGCAAATAATGATGATGCTGCTGTTTATAGAATTAACAAAGACACTGCAATAGTGCAGACCCTGGATTTCTTTACACCCATTGTTGATGATCCTTATGATTTTGGTGCTATTGCCGCTGCAAATGCTCTTAGCGATATTTATGCTATGGGTGCCAGGCCTTTGTTCGCACTTAACATTGTCGGATTTCCTTCAAAAAGGCTTCCCTTTCATGTTTTGGAAGAAATATTAAAAGGTGCTTCTGATAAAGCCAAAGAAGCAGGGATAGCAGTCCTTGGTGGACATACGGTTGATGACACAGAACCCAAATATGGGATGGCAGTCACCGGTATTGTTCATCCTTCCAAAATATTTACAAATAAAGGGGCACAGCCAGGAGATGCTCTTCTTCTAACAAAAGCTATTGGTACCGGAATATTAAGTACAGCAGCAAAACAGGGACTCCTGGAAGAAAGTACGTATCAAAAACTGGTAGGCAGTATGTCTTCTCTGAACAAAACAGCTGCTGATATTCTAAATGCTTATCCAGTAAATGCCTGCACTGACATAACCGGTTTTGGTCTTTTAGGACATTTGAAAGAGATGACTGTTGCCAGTTCTGTCAATGCCATTCTTAGCTGCGAAAATATCCCCATCCTCCCGGAAGTATATATTTTGGCTGCAGAAGGTATCATCCCCGGAGGAACAAAAAATAATCATGCATTCTCCTCCCGCCATACACGCTGGAATGATACGATTCCGCAAACATTGCAGTGGATTCTCTGTGATGCGCAAACTTCAGGTGGATTGTTAATAGCACTTCCTGAAAAAAACAGCACTGAATTATTGGATGACTTTAAAAGGAATGGTATATCTGAAGCTGCTATTATTGGAGGGATATCCCAGAAAGGAATTGGTATCATTGAGGTAAATGCATAATACTGCCACCTGATCCCTTTCAAAACCCATTCAGCAGCTTTCTTCTGTCTCATCACATTCATCATCCTTAACTTAACAATAATCTTCCTGTTTTGTGCAACGGGGATTACCAGCTTAAATTTCCATTACGAGCAACAAGGTTCGCCTTTCTGTTGGCTGAAGATAATTTGTTTTTACCTCTCTATAATTGAGTAAAGCATAGATTAATTGACTAATTTTTTTGATTTGCTCTGATGCTTTTCCCGATGGATGTATTCAAAGGTTCAAATGATCATTGATGGCTTCTAACGCATTATTGAAACGTGCATTGCCAATGCCTTTGACAATCTTAAACGGAAATCCAAAATTCATCAATTCCTGGTAGTATTGTTCATACAAATATTTGCGAAGGTGGGGGTGTTCCCGCTGATGATCCGGAATCCATGGTGCATCAATATAACAGAGAAGGTAGAGGTCAATGTTTTGTAGAGGGATTTTTTCCGATATCCATTCAGGGCAGGTTTTGTAAGCATGCAAAGCCCATATCCTGGTCACCAAAAGTTCAGTATCAATGATGCAGATTTCCATTTCTCTTTTATCCGCATTTATTATTGCATCAAACTGCTTTTTGGCAATTTTTTCAATATCTGAAAGCTTATAGGGTCTGTCAAGCCGGTCAATGTATTCACGGGCATACTCAGGAATGAATTCGGTTTTGAAATGATGGGCAAGCATTTCTGAGAGCCATGTTTTGCCTGTAGACTCCGGTCCTGTAAGAGCTATCTTTATAGGTTTTTTATGTTTAAATCTTTTTTCCATTGAATGTATCCATAGATCGCCAGGATGGTGAAGATAAAGTATAATCCAACAAAACCATACAATCCCTTATAATAATAAATCCCTACACAAAGAATATCCACTGCGAGCCATATGATCCAGTTTTCTATTTTCTTTTTTGCCATGAGATAGGTGCCGATAATGCCCCAGACTGTTGTTGCGGCATCCCAGTATGGAATGGAAGCATCTGTATAAGTATGAAAGAAATATCCGAATCCAAAAAGCAATGCAGTTCCTGTGCCCAGCATAAGTACTATCGCATTCCACTTCATCCGGCTCACCTTCAGGTCATCTTTGGATTTACCCCCGTACATCCAGTTATACCATCCGTAAAAAGCCATAATCAGGTAGAATACCTGAAGAATGGTATCCTGATAGAGTTTCTCGATGAAGAAGATATACATCGAAAGTACTACATTTACAATGGCAACAGGCCAACACCAAATTATCTGCCGACTGGTCAGGTATACACCTGCAACACCTGAAACAGCAGCTATAAATTCCAAATAATTTTCAGCAATCCATGAAAGTAAGTTCAATAACATCGGTATTACATGGATTTAAGATTGAGATTTACGACTTTCATCACAAAAACGGAATGAGGATTTTCAAATGATTGCTTGATAGTTTTTGTGAGGTTTTCCATCACATAATCATACTCTCCAAAGATTTGAGTGCTCATTCCGGTAGTAACTATTTCCCATTGATCATATTGATTCAGATGATCAATAAAAGCCCGGATCGGTTCTATAAATTCATTTTTTAGCGGATAATAGCTAAGATCAACAGATATCTGCATGAAATAATATTTTTGGAGACAAAAGTACAGGAATTTAGGGAAACCGCAGAGAGATGTAGGATTAATCCCTCTTATTTTGCCGTTGATTTTTTCTTTTTTCTTTTGCCTTTAGGATGAGGATTTTTTTGAATTCTTTTTCAGCCTCATATAGTTTTAATACTTGTTTAGCAGATAGTATCTTTTTATATTGTTTATGATAACGTGCCCTAAGGTCTGTTAGTTTTTTAGAAAGGTTAATTTGACTATCAATATACTTTTCTGCTTCCTCTTCAGTCAGCTCATCAAAATCTTTCGGATCTATGTTGTATTTTTCCTGGTGCTGGTTTATCAGGTCTTCGTATTTTTTTTGATACTCATTGTATAATGGCCAGAATGTTTGTGCTTCCTCGGGGCTAAGTTCCAGTTGAGTTGAAAAATAAGTGATCTTTTGTGAATCTATCCGTTGTTTCTTTTCCGGGCTTAGTTGAATATCTTTTTTTGTCTGCTGTACTTCTTCTTTTTCCTGTTTACAGGAGATCAATGTGCTAAGCAACAAGAATACAGGAATAATCATTCGAACCTTCATTTTGCCAAATTTAAAGATGGAATTCAATTAACTCTGGGTCATTAATAACATAATTTAGCAGATCTTCTGCACTTAAGTTGCCTAAATTAACAATTCTATCCCTGCCATCGGATATTCCGTTTAAAGTTGGATAGATGCTAAAATCGGAAAGCTCAGGTTCATTATCAAAGAATTCAGACAGGATAAGGCATTCATCCGTATTTTGAATAAACAGGGGATTCGCTTCCATGAAATACTCAAGCTCCAGTTCACCCTGATCATCTGACAGGAAAGTAGTTTGTAATGTGTTGTAGAAAATAAGACCAATGGAAAATAGCAAGGCGAAAGAGGCAGCAATAGCAACCTTTGGGGTAAGTAAAAGGGATACTATTGTTGATTTTGGTTGTGTGGAATGATGAATGGTTTTTTTTAAAATTAGCTCGTGCAGCTTATCAAAATAATTATCGGGCAAAGTGAAGGGATTTTCTTTTTGAGTGGCTCTTAAATTTGGCGCCTGCCTGAGTTCTTCATTCATAGGATATGTTTTTCCAGGTATTAATTTTTCTTTGATTTAGATGTTGTTTTATTTCAAAGGTTTAATCCTTCTTTTCTATATTATGTTCTCATTATCTGTTTTAAAACAACTCTATTCGTCATCTCCTAGTTCCTTCTCAATTTTCCTGACAGCAATATGATAGGATGCCTTTAATGCGCCTTCAGAGGTTTTCAGGATTTTAGACATTTTTTCATAAGGGATTTCTTCATAATAGCGCATATTAAAAACCAGCCGTTGTTTAGGAGGAAGTTTCTGAATAGCAAGCTGAAGTTTTCTTTGAATTTCATCTCCGGAGAAATACGGATCCATGCTTCCTTTTTCATTCAACAGATGGTTCTCATATTCATTATCGACATAGAGGTTTTTTTTGCTGCTTTTAATAAAGCTTAAGGCTTCGTTTGTTGCGATCCTGTATATCCAGGTATACAATTCAGAATTTTTACGGAACTTTTTAAGGTTTTTAAATATTTTAACAAAAACATTTTGTACAATATCGTTTGCATCATCATGGTCAACAATAATTCTCCTGATTGTCCAGTAAATTTGTTGCTGGTATTTTTCAACAAGTAAAGAAAATGCTTTTTCCTGCGTTTCTTTTTCATCAAACAGTTTCAATATTTCACTATCAGGAGGATGGCTCATAGAAGCTACACTAAGGCGGTTTTTAAGTGGTTTATAAGGATGGAAAGTACAAATTTCAGACCATTACTTAAGCGGGAAAGGAGTAATGAATCAGAAAGCACTATTATTTACGGGTCATAACTTTTAATGCTGCATTATAAATGTCTGGTGCATCCAGACCGTATTTTTTAAGTAATTCTTCCGGTTTACCGCTTTCCCCAAATGTATCATCTACTGCAACGAATTCAACAGGTGCAGGCAGGTTTTTTACAAGGAGTTGTGCAATGCTGTCACCAAGACCTCCGTTTAGAAGGTGTTCTTCAGCAATAATAACACATCCGGTTTTTTTAACTGACTGCAAAATTACATTTTTATCCAAAGGCTTTATGGTATGTATATTGATTACTTCCGGGGAGAGTCCTTTTTCCATTAGCATTTCTGCTGCCTGAAGGGCTTTCCAAACAAGATGGCCGGTGGCAAATATACTTACATCTGTTCCTTCATGTAACAAAAGGCCTTTGCCGATAATAAAGTCTTGTTCTGCGGGGGTGAAATTCGGCACCTTAGGCCTGCCAAACCGCAGGTACACAGGACCTATATGTTTAGCAACAGCAAATGTGGCTGCTTTCGTCTGGTTATAATCGCACGGATTGACAACAATCATATTTGGTAACATCTTCATGAGACCGATATCTTCCATGATTTGATGTGTGGCACCGTCTTCGCCTAATGTCAATCCGGCATGAGAAGCGCAAATTTTTACATTTTTATTTGCGTAGGCTATAGATTGCCTTATCTGGTCATATACCCTTCCTGTGCTAAAATTTGCAAAGGTGCCGGTAAAAGGAATTTTCCCTCCAATCGTTAAGCCTGCTGCTATTCCCATCATATTTGCTTCAGCGATGCCAATCTGGAAAAAGCGCTGAGGGTAGGCTTTTTTAAACGCACTCATTTTCAATGACCCGGTTAAATCAGCATTCAGGGCGACAATATTTTCATTTTCCCTTCCTAATTCCAAAAGTGCATCTCCAAAACCAGAGCGTGTATCCTTAATATTTTGTACGCTGAATTTATTCATCAATTCTTCTTTATCCGATACAAACATAACTAAATTATTATTTATTTATACAGGTTAATCCGGGTTGTTTTTCCTGAATTAATTTCGAAAGATTGCTCCACGGTGTATATGGATTTATTTGCATATTTTGATCTGAAAACAACCCTGTATCTGCCTGGTAGTAGTATCAGTGATTCCTGTTGAGGATCATCATTTAAATTGTGTAACCATTCCAGTTTATTGTCATTTTCAAGGAATAAGCTACCATATCCACTAACAGATTTCACGATGACTGCAATGCCCGGCATAGGAATTACGACAGTATTCGTATGGCTTTGGAGTATTTCCACATCTTCTATAATAAGTCGAGGTAAACAAAGCACCTCCAGGTCATATTTTCCCACAATGTATCTTTCTGTTTCCCCCACTTCCTGCACGTGCAGGGTTTTCATTTCACCATCTTTCCTAACGATACATTGTAATTCTTTGATTGTTTTTCGTTCATTTCCTACATTAAGCTTAAGCTTTCCCTGTGGGGCATCAACAGGAATAATGGTATGTTTGCCGGGTATTATTTCCACACTGTCTGTACCAACAGGAGGGATGGTATGTACAACCACATCGTATTTAAGCAAGGGATCAATGACCAGGGTGTCTGGCAATCCCCTGTGGTTCAAAGTATGAATGAAGTTATATTTAATAAGACCGCTGAAATTGTCATAGAATGTCATATTTACATTCGTTTCAGTTGGTTTTCCAAGAACATCAAGGAGGTTAACCTGTGCAGTGGTTGAGTTTAGAGCTTGTGAAATAACTACTTTTAAGGCAAGCCTGAACTCATTTTCACTGGTTGCGTCGAAATAAGTTCCTACACAATCAAATTCTTCCTCAAAATTACGCCCAATGCCTATAATAAAAGGTTTAAGGACTATACCGGATTTTTGGAGATATTGAGAAACAGCACAAGGATCCCCATCACATTCTTCAATGCCATCTGTAATGAGTACGATGATGTTTCTACAATTATCACATGGGGGAAAATCCTGGCCAGCAGCTTCAAGGGAACGTGCAATAGGTGTAGTTCCCTTAGGTACAAGTGTTTTTAGTTTGTGTTTAATTTTTTCTATGTTATCATTTCCAAATGGAACAAGTAATTGGGTATCATCACAATCCTGGGGAGATATGGATTTTTGATTTCCGTAAACCCTGAGTGCCAGCTCTAATTTTTCCACCTCTTTCAGACTATCCAGTAAATTTGATAGTAATTTTTGAGCGATATTAATTTTCATATCGCTTTGCCAGCGTCCGTACATACTTTGGGATGCATCAAAAAGAAAAAGGATGCGTGTTGTAGGTTTGGGTAGTACTTTTTGTTCCTGTGCATGAATAACAGTGCTTCCAGAGATAAAAAAAGTAAAAAGGATAATATGAATTATGGACCTATTCAAATAATGATTTTTATAGCATTAATAATCTCCCAGGGTTTCTCTCAATTGAGCAAGTGCTGTTTCAGCCTGCTCATCATTTGGAGGTACGCCGTGCCATTTATGGGTTCCTGTCATGAAATCAACCCCAAAACCCATTTCAGTTTTCATAATGATAACGACAGGTTTTTGTTTTCCACACAGGTTTTTTGCTTTTTCCAGTGTCGTTATGACATCCTGCATATTATTTCCATTCATTTCGATGACTTGCCAGTGAAAGCTTTCCCATTTTTTCTGAATATCCCCTAAAGACAATACTTCTTCAACAGGGCCATCAATTTGCTTTCCGTTATAATCAATAATGGCAATGAGATTGTCGATTTTCCTGGCGCCTGCATACATAGCAGCTTCCCATACTTGTCCTTCTTCTATTTCCCCATCTCCCATCAGGCAATATACCAGTTTATTATCCTTATTAAGCTTTTTGGAAATAGCTGAACCGATAGCTACGGATAATCCCTGGCCTAATGATCCACTTGCCATGCGAATTCCGGGTAACTTATCGTGTGTTGCCGGATGCCCTTGTAAACGCGAATTAAGTTTTCTAAATGTTGCCAGTTCAGAAATTTCAAAATAACCATTCCTGGCAAGCACACTATACCACAGCGGAGAAATATGACCATTTGAAAGGAAAAATAAATCTCTGCCTTCTCCATCTGGAGAGAAAGTCTTGGAATCATGGTCAAGGACTTCAAAATAAAGGGCAGTAAGTAAATCGGCGCAACCGAGAGATCCTCCCGGATGACCTGACCCGGCAGAGTGAACCATACGTATGATATCCCTTCTTACCTGGCAGGAAATTCTTTCTAACTCTGCAATACTTGGCATTCTTAGTTTTTTCGCAAAGGTAGTTTATTTTGATTTTTATTATATTTCTTGTTGATATTTTTGGAAAAGAAATTACTTTAAAAAAACCACTTTAACACCAGCAGTCGGAGTAACACCTGAATAGTCAATATTTTTGCAGTTTCACTGCCTTTTGCTCTAACTGTTCTGATTTGGTTAGGACTTTTTGTAGAACGGCGATCTTTCTAAAAAATTTCAGGACTTTATAATAGTGAATACTATCTTTCTATATTTGCAAAAAAAAATGAACATATGCCTTTGAAATGCGGAATAGTTGGTTTGGCAAATACCGGTAAAACAACCATTTTCAATTGTATGTCCAATACAAAAGCACAGACAACGGCATATGCTTTTAGTTCCAATAAATCGAATATTGGGATCATAACAGTACCGGACTATCGGCTGGACGAAATAGAAAAGCGTATCTCAACTGAAAAGCTTGTTCCAACAACTGTTGAAATTGTTGATATTCCTGGGTTGACCAAAGGAAGCAGTCAGGGCGAAGGTGTCGGGAACCAGTTTCTGTCTGATATCAGGCAAACCGATGCTATCATTCATGTGTTGAGGTGCTTTGATGACGAAAGCCTGCCTCATGTGGAAGGAAGTGTTGATCCGGTACGGGACATAGAAATTCTGGAATTTGAATTACAGCTTAAAGACCTGGAATCAGTTGACAAGAAGATTCAGCGAATGGAAAAGGTGGCAAAATCAGGTGAGCAGGAAGCCAGAGATGTTCTGGAAGTACTTAAGGAATATAAGGATCATTTTGAATCATTGCAATCAGCAAGATCGATCAAGCTTGATGATGAACACAAGAGACATGTTGATGATTTATTCCTTTTAACAGCTAAACCTGTTATGTATGTTTGCAATGTAGACGAAGAATCTGCTGTTAATGGCAATAAATATGTAGAAATGGTTAAGGCAGCAGTCAAAGATGAGAAGGCCGGGGTTTTGATTATTGCTGGTGCAATGGAGTCAGAAATTACAGAGCTTGATGATGAACAGGATAGAAAAGAATTTTTGGAAGATGTTGGCCTGAAAGAACCTGGTGTGAATAAGCTTATTCGCTCTGCCTATGATATGTTAGACCTTCAAACTTTTTTTACTGCAGGGCCAAAAGAAATACGTGCCTGGACAATACGAAAAGGCATGACAGCCCCTAAGGCTGCCGGGGTTATTCATAGCGACCTTGAAAGAGGGTTCATTCGTGCTGAGGTTATGAAATATGCAGACTTTGTTGCATTAGGTTCGGAACAGGCTTGTAAGGAAGCAGGTAAATTAGCTGTTGAAGGCAAACAGTATATTGTTCAGGATGGGGATATCCTGCATATACGCTTCAATGTTTAATTTATCCGTATTATTCTGCCAATAAAACATCAATTCTTCCTGTTACTTTTTCCCATTTTACCAAACCAATTTCTCTTGCAAACGATGCATTTCCTGTTATTGTTCGCGTAGGATAAATATGTGTACTGTTTATTTTCAGGCAATCCGAATAGTTTTTACCTTCTGTAAAAGTCAGATATTTATAGCGGTTAAAGATGTTTTGGAAAGATAGTTCTGATAATTACCCAGAAGCTGAAAATAATGGAAATGGTTTTGGGGTTGAAATTAATTTTTATAGGCCACATGCATGCACGCCACTCCAAAATAAAACTGTTTATGCTCTACCCTATTAAACCCATATTCTTTAAGGAGGGCAGCAATTTCTTCAGGTGAAAAATAATTTATGGCAGAGTAAGCAAGATATCGATAGGCTGATTTGTGTCCGGAAAGAATACCACCAATCCGTCCTACAATGTTTTTCAGATATAAGTGGTAAAGCTTTTTCAGGATTTTGTTTTTAGGCTGACTGGATTCAATAATCACCAAACGTCCATTTTCGCTTATTACCCTATTGATCTCCCGGAGGTATTGTTGTGTTTTGGGATTTTTAAAAGTAAGATTTCTGAAAGCAAATGCAATACCTATACTGTCGAACTGCTTGTCTTTAAAGGGCAGGTCAGAAACATCCCCCTCAACGAAGCGAATATGTGACATTCGTTTGATAACTGCTTTCCGTTGGGCAATCTCAAGCATCGGCAGGCTAAAATCAAGGGCAGTGATTTTGGTTTTACCGTTTGTTGTTTTTCCCAGTTGCAAAGCAAGGTCGCCAGTGCCTGTGCATAAATCCAGAATATGTTTAGGATTATTATCAAGGCATTCTTTCGTTGCTTTTTTTCGCCAACGTTCATCCATATACCACGTCAATATACGATTCATACGATCGTACCGTCTGGGAACATTGTTAAACATTCGCTGAAGTGGTTTCCTCTGATCTGTGAAACCTTTAATTGTTGAATTATCCATAATAAAAAATGCAAATCTATATAAAACTATTAAACAGGAATTAGTAAAATAGTAACGTATATACATTAAACTTGTTTGATGAGGTGTTTTTTTCTTTAATTTTTGCAGAAAGGGGTATGAGCATGCTGGCTGCATATGTTTTCGCAACGGAAAGTGGAAATGGACGAAAGTATAGCTATAGTATTTCTGCACTAAATTTAAGAAGATCGTATAATCTGTCAACATTAATATTCAGCGCATCAATTATTAGATGAGCTTTGTTATAAAAGGGCTCCCGCTTATCCAATTCCGAACATATTTTGTTTTTAAGCTCGTCTCCTGTCATACCTTTGAGCAGGGGGCGTTCTTTTTTTGAGTTTGTGAGGCGATAGTATAGCGCTCCCGGGGGCATTTTCAAATACACCACATAGGCATTGTCTCTCATGGCCTCTATATTGTCGTAATAACAGGGGGTGCCCCCACCTGTGGCAAAAACGGTGTTTTCCAGTGTAAGGATTTTGGTCAGGATGTTGTGTTCAAATTCACGAAAGGTATCTTCATTATAGTAGCTGAAAATATCTGTAATGCGGAGATGATGCTTTTCTTCAATAAGTTTGTCGGTATCCGCAAAATCCCATTTTAACTTGTTGGCCAATCGCTTACCAATAGTTGATTTACCACTTCCCATAAAGCCAATAATGAAGATCTTATTCCCCGGAAGTTTCAGTCCCACAAGAAACGCAGTGTTTAGTTTTCAATAATTTTAAACTCTGTCCTGCGGTTTTGCTGACGACCACCGGAGGTGTTGTTGGGTGCTATCGGTTGGCTTTCACCGTAGCCTTTATACACAAGGTTTCTTGATTGAATACCTTTTTGTATAAGATAATTCACAACAGATTTTGCCCTGGCTTCTGACAGTCGCTGGTTCATACTTTCAGAACCTACATTATCAGTATGCCCTGAAATCTCAATTTTTACATTGGGTTTCACCTTGGCAATTTTTTGAATCAGAACTACCAATCGGTTAAGTTCGGCTGTAGATTCATCCCTTAGGGTGGATTTTCCGGAATCAAAGAAAATATTTCTGAGAATGATTTTACACCCCAGGCAGGCACCTACCAGGCGGATTTCCTTTTCTACCAATTGGTATTCACTGGCTCTGGGTAGATTAAAATTCTCAGAGTGGAAAAGATAATCTTCGGCTTCCACAGCAATGCCGTAATTTTTACCTGCCGGTAATGACACGAGGAATTTTCCGGTTTTACTATTACTTATGAAGCTACCTATTACTTCATTTTTCTCATTATCGACGATCTCAATGTTTGCCATAACCGGTTGGGAGTTAAAGTCATCCAGCACAACACCTTTAAGTACGGTAAGGCTTTTAGACTCAATATTTACAGCACCGGCAAGGGTGGCATCCGGTATGGGTTCAGCAAAACTTGCGAGCAGGTGGTCTTCATTGTCGATAGACATTGGTTTAATTGGGCCCAGGAAGGTGACCTTAAAGATATCAAAGTCTCCTTTGCTATCTTTTTCGCGGTTAGTGGTTACGTATCCTCTCTTTCCGTTGGCGGACATTACGAAATGTGTTTCATCAAATGGTGTATTTACCGGGTAGCCCATATTTACTGGTTTAGACCAACCACCCGGTATCCTGGTGGTCATAAAGATATCATAACCACCCATAGAATTATGCCCCTGTGAGCTAAAATACATGGTTTCCCCATCGGGGTGCATAAATACAGACGCTTCATTATATTCTGAATTAATAACCTGACGGCCTACAGTTTGAAATTTTCCCCATTCCCCTTTATAGTCTTTTCCGGTGAAAAAAACATCCATGCCACCAACATTGTTGAAGCTTTGATCAGAAACAAAAAAGATCAGGCTGCCGTTGTAATTGAAACTGGCATGTACTTCGTTGCTTTCTGTGTTTACTTTGTTTTCTGGAAGTTTTTCCGGATTTGACCAGTGATCTCCTTCAAGGACAGATTTATAGATATCTCCGTTGCCATTCTTTTTGAAGACATACATTTTTTGTCCGTCTGGTGAAAGGGCAAGGCATTCATCCTGGCCTTCAGAATTGAGTGGCAGTCCGATACCCATGGGTTTGCTCCATTCTCTGTTTTCCTGGTAGCTGACAAAAATGTCTGCAAAAAATTTTCCATCTTCAGCAAGTTTGCCACCCGTTGATTGTGGGCGTTTGGAATTGAATATCATCATATACTCATCCGCACTAATGGCAGCGCAATATTCAGGATAGGGAGTATTAATGGCATCAAGGTTTTCTATCCAGATACGCTTCGGATCATTATAAAGGGATTGTGCTGATTTGCATTCCGTCAATCTCTTGTTGAGTTTATCCTTTGCCTCTTCATAATCTCTTTTATTTAATTTCCCTTGATAGATTTTGTATTGCTTTTCGGCCTCATCAAATTTGTATTCAAGTTGATATACCTGGCCCAACAGATAATATACTTCAGGGTTAACTTCAGGGTCAAGCCGGATAGATTTCTCAAGATGGTTTTTCGCTTCCAGTTTATCGTTGGTTTGGAGCAGACATTTTGCAATTTTATAATTTAATGCAGCATTATCCGGATTAAAATCATTGGCCTTTTTGTAATAAGCTAGGGCATTTGTAAAGGATTTCAAGGGATGCTGCATATTCTGTAACGCTAATACACCCATTTCCAGGAATTCATCGCCCTGGTCGATATTTTCTACAGCTTGTTTGTATCCGTCTTTATCATCTCTGAAGTTAGAGGATTTGAATTCAATATTTTGAGCAAGAAGACTTCCTGTTATGAGGAAGCAAAGGACTATATTGGTAATTAATTTCTTCATGGTAAAACAAGTTTAAATTATTGACATTCAATATTATAGTACTTCCTAGCGAGTTCAATACCCAGTTCAGCTGCTTTTTGATAATCACTACAGGCTCCTTTGGGATTGATCATCATTTCTTTGGCGATACCGCGGTTCAGGTAAGCAACGCCATAGTTCGGATTAAACTGTATTGCTTTATTGAATTCAATGATGGCTTTTTCATACTTTTCTTTTGCATTCCATATTATGCCTTTATTATTATAAGCCAATGCGTACTCCTTATTGATTTGCAACGCTTTGTTAAAGTCGGCTTCAGCAGCTGAATACTGCTTTTGCTCAAGGTAAACACTTCCCCGGTTATTATATGCCAGATAGTACTGAGGATCAATCTGAATGGCTTTTGAATAAGATTGGATGGCTGCATCGAATTGTTTTAGTTTTTTATAAATACTACCAAGGTTATTATGCACATAAGCCAGGGAAGGATCTATGCTAAGAGCATTGTTCAGGTCAGCTATAGCACCCTGGTAATTTTCCAGTTTACGCTTGCATGAGGCTCTGTCATTATAAGCTTTTGGGTTTTTTGCATTGAGTTGAATGCTATTATTAAATTGTTCAATGGCTTCTTCATAATCTCCGATTAAAAAGAGGATGCCTCCCAGGTCATAATAGGCCTGCCAGTCTTTCGGGTCCAGATTAATAAGGGTTTTATAATCTTCTTTCGCCTTATCCCAGTTTCTTTGTGCTTTCAAAACTTCAGCCCGTTTATTATAAGCATCTTTATTATTTTCTGATATGGAGAGGAGTTTGGTGAAATCCTGGTAAGCCTCTGTGTATTTTCCCATGGCTTTATAGGCGATCCCCCGGTTATAATAGCCTTTTTCGAAATCCGGTTTGATGTGCAGGGATTCATTAAAATGATTTACAGCTTCTTTGTATTGTTTCTGTTCAAATTTGGATATTCCCTGATTATAGGCGATCATTGCCTGTTCGAGCTGCTGAGATTCTTTATTGATCTGAGCGATGGAATCCCTGAACCTGATCTCTTCATCGGTGAGGGTTGAATCGGGTTGCACCTGGGCGAACACGCTCATGCACAAGAATCCGGCGAAAATGGAAAGAATAACTTTTTTAATCATAGTGTATGCGTATTTTCAATAATGAAGGGTAAAATTAGTAATATGTATATTCAATAAAAAGGGATGTAGAAAAATTAATCTAAAATTGACAGGCAATAAGCGGAACATAAACATTAGATGCGTTAGAAAGGTATATTTACTGAATTGCTTCAGAAGTAATTATACCAATCAATTAAATAGAAGTTAGATAATTCATTCGTGATTCGTGGTTAATCATCTTTTTCCTTAGTTTTGCATGCATGTTAAGCATTGTGTTACCTGTATACAATAATGCCTTCATTCTGAGGAAACAATTACCGGGACTAATAAGGTTTTTGAATGAAAAAGGTATTGATCATGAAATTATCCTTGTGGATGATGGTTCACGTAAACCGGAAAATACCGGGCAGGTCGCTGCAGAATATCAATGCAAGTATATAGGTTTAGGAAAAAATCTTGGAAAAGGAGCGGCTGTACGAAGAGGGATGTTAGAAGCAAAAGGCGAGTTCAGGATTTACACCGACGCCGATGTACCCTTTCATTATTCAGCCATTGAGAACTTTTTGTATTACCTTGATTTTAAGGAATTTCATATTGTAGTTGGCGACCGTACCCTGAAAGATTCAGAATATTTTGATGAGATTACCACAAACCGTAAAATTGGCAGTGCTATTTTCACCTTTATCGTTGGTCGGTTTGTTACAACAGGACTATTTGATACCCAATGTGGATTAAAGGGTTTTCGTGCGGAGATTGCAGAAGACCTCTTTGGCAAAGGTCGTCTTACGGGTTTTGCATTCGATGTGGAATTATTATACCTTGCCCTTAAAAGAAATTACGATATCAAGCGTTTACCAGTCAAACTCAGGTTTAATGAAAGCTCTAGTGTAAGGGTTTTCCGTGATGGCTTTACCATGCTATTCGACCTCTTTAAAATGAAATGGTATCAGGTCAGGGGCAAATACAAAAAATGAAGCTGTTTACCTTCAGATGGATACACCTGCTTATAAACTAACCCCATAGCAAGATGCTGGGATATGTAAGAAAAAATATACTTTCTTCTGAATTCTTTAAACAGGTTATGACCCTGATGTCAGGTGCGGCAATAGGCCAGGCCATTATGTTGCTGACAGCTCCTGTCATCACACATCTGTATACTCCTGAAGAAATGGGTTTTTATGCGATCTATATGGCAGTAGTCAGTGGCATAAGTGTTATCGCAGCCTTTCGCTATGAAATGGCCATAATTCTTCCGAAAGATGAAATGAAAGCCATCAAGCTGGTAACTCTCGGAGTTATAATTGCCCTTTTTGTTTCTGTTTTGAGTTTTATTGTGATTTTTATTCTTTGGCTGATATTTCCACAAATGAGTTCGTGGATGATGCTGGTGCCCTTATCCGTTTTTGCCCTGGCAGTTTATAATATTTATTTCAACTGGTCTAACCGAAGAAAGAATTACAAACGAATTGCAGGTAGCCGCATTATCAATGCAATCGTGAATACCCTTGTGACCATAAGTGCAGGTTTCCTGAAAGTCGGAAGTATTGGGCTAATAGGAGGTAATTTAAGCGGGCAGAGTGCAGCCAGTTTAAAGTTAATGGAAATCCGGAAACTGCTTAAATCTTTTCGTGAAACACATAAAGCAGAACTTCTTTCGGTATTGAAGGAATACAAAAGCCTTCCCTTTAAAAATGCACCCCATGCGCTTTTAGGCATGTATAAGCTGAACGGCTTGGTATACCTGATTCCTGTTTTCTTTGCAACCAATGTCGTGGGTTGGTATGCCCTGGCCATGCGGGTATTGCAATCACCCATTTCATTGTTAGGGAATGCCCTTTCACAGGTGTTTTACCGAAAAGTTTCAGAAACCTATAATGCAAATGGAAATGTGCATCGTTTAGTGCGATTGAATATAATCAATGCGGCTATCCTGGCCCTGCCTGTATTGATTGTCCTTCTTTTCTGGGGCACTGAGCTTTTTGCTTTTGTTTTTGGGAAAGAATGGAAAATGTCGGGTGTGTATGCAGGTATTCTGGCTCCCTGGATATACCTGGATTTTATCCGTATGTCAGTAGGCCAGGTTCCCATTGTGCTTGACAGAATGAAAGGAATGCTGGTATATTCTTTTACGGGTTCTTTGTTTATTACTGCTTGCATTCTGGTATCCGGATGGTATTTTGAAGATATTGAAAAAGGGTTTTACTGGCTTAGTGCATCAATGAGTGTTTTACATATTGTGTATATTGGTTGGATATATTCTATTGCACGAAAAAAAGCGGAAGGAAGCAATGAATAAGCCTGAATTAAGCATAGTAATAGTCAACTTCAATAGCAAGGAATACATCCGGCAATGCCTGGAAGCTGTTTTTAGAGATCCGAAATCTGATCAATGGCAGCTTATTGTTATTGATAACGCATCTGTGGATGGCAGTCAGGAATTTATAAGAGAGCAATTTCCAAGCGTTCATTTGGTGGAAAGTAAAGAAAATATGGGATTTCCATCAGCAAACAACCTTGGTTTCAAACGGGCAGAAGCAGATTATATCTTTATGTTGAACCCGGATGCCATTATATCAAAAGGATCCATCACTGTATTGTTGGATTATATTCGTTCTCATAAGAAAGTTGGTCTGTGTGCCCCAAAATTATTAAATGCTGATGGGAGCTTGCAACTATCTGCCTGGCAGTTTCCGAAGTTGCATCATATTCTGGCTGAAATGCTTTACTTAAACCGCCTGATTCCATCGAGGTATTATCTAAATGCAGATCGAAATCAACCCCTGGAAGTGGATTCTGTTTCAGGCGCTGCCATGTTGTTTTCAAAGAATACCATCCATGAACTTGGAGGGCTTGATGAAAACTTGTTCTGGATTGAAGATGTGGATTTATGTTACCGCATCAGGGAATCAGGAAATATAATCATGTACCTGCCAAATGTGCATGTAATGCATTATATTGGAGGAAGTGCCAGAAAAGACTATACTATAAGTTTATCGAACCAGGTGTTTAATAAAATCAAGTTTTTTAAGAAGCATTATACCTTCTTTCCGACCCTTATATTAATGATCCTGAGTTTTTGTGATTCCTTCTTTCGAATGCTCATCTTTGCATTGCTGTCGCCGCTTAATAAGCAATATGGTTTTAAAGCCTGCGCATATGCATATACATTTCCCAAAGTGTTCAATCCCCCCTCAGGAATCAGAAAATGAAAAAAATTTTAATCACCGGAGCTAATGGTTTCATAGGCAAACACCTGATAAATGAAGTTGAAGGGTCTATAATCTCCATTGGCCTGGAAAGTAGCACTATTATTTCTAAAAACGATCATTTCGAATATTACCAGGCAGATGTTTGCAATCCGGAGAAGATGAATGCCTTGCTGAAGGGAGTGGATGTTTGTGTAAACCTGGCAGCGGTGATCAGTCAGGAGGAAGCAATGGAAGAGGTCAATGTGAATGGAGTGAAAAACCTTGTACAGGCATGCTTAAAACAGGGAGTCAGCACCTTTATTCAATTGAGTAGTGTAGGAGTTTTTGGGGTGGGATGTAACCATAAAGCGACCCGCGTGATAGAGGATTATAAGTGTATGCCTCAAAATACATACGAAAAAACGAAATATAAGGCAGAAAGGTATATCATCGAAACACTGGAAGACTCTGATATGGATTATGCAATTCTGCGCCCCACCAATGTGTTTGGCCCTCAACATCCATGGGATCAATTGCTCAAAATGTGCAATTTTATTAATAAGAATCATTATATACTGTTTGGAAGGAAGGCCAAAGTAAATTATCTTTATGTGAAAGATTTGGTGAAGGTGATTAATTTTTTTATTTCAAATGAAGCAAAAGAGCGGGTATTCAATATTGGTTCTTCAATGGATTTTGAACAATTTGTGGATATGGTATCAACTGCTTTACAAACCCGTGTGCGAAAAATCAGGGTTGCGGATAGTCTGTACAGCCCAATATTATTGGTTTCCGGTTTATTGGGCAACAGGGGAAGAAACTATGTACAATCATTATTCAATCAAACAATTTATGATGACAGCCGCCTGAAGCTTCTGACGAGTTTAGAATATGATACTGAAGCCGGAATAATGGAAACCGTTCAATACTTCAGAAAGGAGGGTAAGCTATCATGAAACTTTGTTTCCTCGCAGATGGTGAAAGCATACATACCCTCAGGTGGTGTTCTTATTTCCTGGAGCAGGGATGCGATATCCATTTGATTAGTTTCAAGAATGTAAGCATTAGAGGTGTTCATGTACATTTTGTTAATGCAGGAAAAATCAATGTGGATGGTGGAAACTGGAAAGTATTGCTGAATGTATTCAGGGTTAGAAAGCTATTGAAAAAGATCAGGCCGGATATCCTGCATGCACATTATGCAACAGCTTATGGCATTGTAGGAGCCGTGTCAGGTTATCATCCGTATATTCTTACAGCATACGGTTCCGATGTATTGGTAAGTGCAAAGAACAATAAGGTTTATCGTTTCCTGGTTCGATTTGCCATGAAAAAGGCAACACTGGTTACGGCCATGGCTGACCACATGAGAGATGAAATTATCAGTATGGGTATAAAGGAGGACAAAGTAAAAACCCTGGTATTTGGCATTGACCCAAAGGTGTTTAACAGGACAAACCGCAGGCTTCCTGATAATAAGTTTGTGATCAGCAGTACCCGGAATTTTGAACCGGTATATAATCTGAATTTGCTGATGCAGGCTTTGGAAATAATAAAGGATAAGATTCCTGAATTGTATGTTCACCTGATAGGTGACGGACAGGAACGATCAATGCTGGAGGAAAGGATCAGAGAAATGGAATTATCGGAAAAAGTGAAGTTCCATGGCAGAGTCTCTCAGAAAACTATTGCAGAAACATTAAATGCCACGCATGTTTTTATCTCAACATCTTTCTCGGATGGCAACAATGTTTCCCTGAATGAAGCCATGGCCTGCGGTTGCGTGAACCTGGCTTCAGATATCCCTGCTAACAGAAGCTGGATAAAGGACGGGGTTAACGGCTTCCTCGTACCTGTTGATGATCCGGTTTATTTGGCGGAGAAGATTCTTGAGATTTATAAACATTACAATGAAATACAGAATAAGGCTTTGTCTTTTAATGATCAGTTGATACATGAAAAAGCCATTTGGTCGAAAAACATGAACTGGATGAAAATGAAATACGAAGAATTAATGCAAAGCAGAAATTAGGGATGCGTATTATATTTTTAACACAGTATTTCCCTCCGGAAGTCGGAGCGCCTCAGAACCGGCTCTTTGAACTTGCTCTGCATTTGCAACGATTAGGTGCGGAGGTGATTGTGATGACTGCCATGCCTAATTATCCGGATATGAAAGTTAAACCGGCCTATAGGGGAAAATTCATTGTTAAGGAAGACATTCAGGGTATTAAAGTCATACGTAGCTGGATATTTGTGAAAAAATCTTCCGCTGTATCTGTTCGTTTGCTGAATTATTTTTCATTTGTATTCTCATCTTTTATTATCGGATTGTTCAAACTGCCCAAAGCTGATTATTTATTATGTGAATCTCCTCCATTGTTCCTGGGCATCTCTGCAAATATTTTACGAAAAGCCAAAAAGGCAAAGCTGATTTTCAATGTTTCCGACCTCTGGCCTGAAAGTGCTGTTAAATTGGGACTTGTTAAAAACAAGTTTTTTATCAATCTTTCTGAAAGACTGGAAATGCGGATGTATAAAAGGTCTTCCATCATCACCGGTCAAACACAACATATTGTTCAGGATATAACAAGCAGGATACCCGGAAAAGTAATGCATTGGCTACCAAATGGAGTAGACCCGGATTTATATCATAAAACATACGATGACAGATGGCGCAGTAAGCATGGGATCAGGGATACAGATTTCCTTTTGATGTATGCAGGGATCTTAGGACATGCACAGGGCTTGGAAATAATTCTGAAAGCAGCAGATGCCTTGCGTGATGAAAAAAATATTAAGTTCCTGATTGTTGGAAATGGTCCTGAAAAAAAACGCTTGCATGATTTGTATTCGAAACTAAGATTAGATAATCTAAGCTTTCTGGATACTCAACCCAAAAGCGAAATGCCTGAGATTATCGCTGCGTCCGATGCAAGTATAATTCCGCTTAAAAAACTGGATTTATTTAAAGGGGCTATTCCATCCAAGATTTTTGAAAATCTGATCATGCAAAAGCCTGTATTGTTGGGTGTTGAGGGAGAAGCTAAAAAATTGTTTATTGATGAAGGGAACGCAGGCATTGCTTTTGAACCTGAAAATGTGGAGCAGTTATGTGACGGGATTGTGCAGCTTTACGAGAACAAATCCCTTCGGGATCAACTTGGAAATAATGCTTATGATTATGTTAGCAAGAACTTTAACAGAAAAACCATAGCCGAAAATTTTCATAAAGTCCTCCTGGAGAATGTATAAATGAGCATTAAAGTATACATAAAAGATCATATTATCCGGTATTACGATTACAGCATCATGCTGTTTTTGTTCCTGCTCACTTTTTACAGATATTTTTCCTTATATGGCCTTTTATTGATCGGACTGGTCTGGATTCTTGAGGGGCAATGGAAAAGAAAGCTGAATTATTTCATTCAAAACAAAAGAAGAAGAAAGCTGTTGTTTTTTACCGTGATTTATTTTCTGTACCTTACAGGTCTCTTGTATAGCGAAAAGCTGCATGGCATGGAAGGAGGCTACTTCAGCTTGCAGGTAAAACTTTCCCTGGTATTGTTCCCTGTTATAATCGGAAGTTTTCCGGAAAAAGTGCTGATATGGAAAGCTAAATATACCTATGCCTTCGCAGCAGGGGCGCTGCTGTCATTCCTCTATTGCCTTGCCAGGGCTCTATTGGCATACTTTGAAAACGGGAATCTTAAGGCTTTTTATTATATGGAGTTGTCGACATTTTTACATCCAAGCTATGCCTCTATGTACCTGAATATCCTGATAGGTCTGCTTGCCTGGCATTTGTACGGAAATTGGAGGCGTTTGCGCTCCATATTGAAAATCCTGCTATTGTTTCTGGTACTGTTCTTTATTTTCATGATCATCTTATTGAGCTCTAAGGCCGGATTAGCTGGTTTGATTATCGTTGTAGTTGTATTCTTAGCTGACCTTGCCTTTTTCAGAAGGAAATGGGCGCATTCGGCTGCAATAGCCCTTTTCTTTACTGCATACATTTTCTTATTGATAAGCAACTTTAATTACCTTTCAGCACGTGTTAATTTGGCTAAAAAGGCGGTTGCTGAAAAAAATGATCAGCAGGATACTGAGGAGGGAACAGCTGACAGAATGCTGATCTGGACCTTATCAACTGATATTATCCGCGACTATCCTTTTGGTGTTGGTACAGGAGATGTTACAGAAACACTCATAATGAAATATGAAGAACAGGGACTACATCATGCCCTGAAATACAGGTTGAATGCGCATAACCAGTTTATACAAACAGGACTTGCGATTGGCATTCCCGGTTTGTTAATGCTCATAATGTATTTTGCAATACCCGGCATAACAGCTATCTGGCGCTGGCATCCGCTTTATCTGGCTTTTCTGGCTTTGTTGTTTTTTAACTTCATGGTTGAGGCCATGCTGGAAACCCAGGCAGGAGTGGTGTTTTATGCGTTTTTTAATTGTTTCTTCTTTCTAAGTAATAAAACTTAATGTATCTCCGATACAAATAAGATGCTTCTTTGTTGGGGCATATAGGTATAATGTTATCGACATATAATAGTTTTCTGACAACAGATGCTACTGATTTTTATAGTTTTTTTAATAATCTTTCAATATATGTTAAACAATTAAATGGTACTTGTGGGTTATACATTGAAAAAAAAAGGCAGTCCTTGACGGGCTGCCTTTTCTATATTATTTTAGGGTATGATTATACTAAGCCCTGTGCAAGCATTGCATCAGCAACTTTTACGAAACCACCGATGTTAGCACCGTTAACGTAGTTAACAAAGTCACCATCTTTTCCAAACTTCACACATGTTTCATGAATGTCTTTCATGATCTGGTGCAGCTTGCTGTCAACCTCTTCTCTTGTCCACGAAAGCCTTAGCGAGTTCTGCGACATTTCAAGTCCGGAAACAGCAACACCACCAGCATTTGCAGCTTTTCCAGGGCCGTATAAGATCTTGTTCTCCATGAATACATTCACAGCTTCAGGTGTTGATGGCATATTAGCTCCTTCAGAAACACAAACACAACCATTGTTGACCAGTGTTTTTGCTTCTTCCTCATTGATCTCATTCTGCGTAGCATTTGGTAATGCAACATCACATTTCACACCCCATGGGCGTTTTCCTTCATGATATTCGCAACCATACTTATCGGCATACTCCTTAATCCTTCCCCTCTTAATATTCTTAAGATCCATAACATAGGCAAGCTTTTCAGCATCGATGCCATCAGGATCATAAATGAATCCAGCAGAGTCAGAAAGAGTAACTACTTTTCCACCCAAATCATTTACTTTTTCTGTGGCAAACTGGGCAACATTACCGGAACCAGAAATGGTAACAGTTTTACCTTTAAGGCTGTCACCGCGTGTCTTTAACATTTCTTCTGCAAAATAGGTGGCACCATAACCTGTAGCTTCAGGACGGATTAAACTTCCACCCCATTCTCTGCCTTTTCCGGTAAGTACGCCGGTAAATTCATTGGCTAACTTTTTATATTGGCCAAATAAGAATCCGATCTCACGTCCTCCAACACCGATATCTCCAGCCGGTACATCTGTATTGGGTCCGATATGGCGGAAAAGCTCATTCATGAAACTTTGACAGAATTTCATTACCTCATTGTCTGATTTTCCCTTTGGATCAAAATCAGAACCACCTTTACCACCACCCATCGGTAAGGTAGTAAGGCTGTTTTTGAATACCTGCTCAAAAGCAAGAAATTTAAGAATTCCGAGATTTACAGTTGGATGAAAACGAAGGCCACCTTTATATGGCCCTATTGCGCTGTTCATTTCAATACGGATCCCCCTGTTAACCTGAACGTTCCCTTTGTCATCCAGCCATGGGATGCGGAAAAGTATTACCCTCTCAGGTTCTGCAATTCTTTCAAGTACCTTTGCTTCTTTGTATTGAGGATTTTCCTCAATAAACGGAATCAGAGATTCTGCTACTTCTTCTACTGCCTGATGAAACTCAGATTCGGCAGGATTTTTTGCAATGATCTTTGCCATGAATTCCTTTACGAGATTTTCGTAATTTGCCATAACATTAAATAATTTGGTTTATACTGTTTTAATAGGTGTTACAAAATAAACAGCAATATTAAAGATTTTTTTTCTTTTGGCAATGAATAATATGATATTTGCCTTATTTAAAAGCTGTTTAAATAATTGCTTCTTATACAATTAAATAGCCTGTGTATAAATACATACGTTTTTGTATAAATAATATTTCCGCCAAAAAATTTCCATTAATTTTGTTTATGTATTGGGAATGAATTGGACCAATTCATTTTATGGATAAAACGCTTGCATTTAAATTCTAATGATACAAAACTATGCTTTATGTCTGAGGATAAAAATCTAAAAAAAGAGCTTCCGCATAATCAGGAAGAATTTGAAAAACTTATTGCCGACAGCAGGGAGAGAATAAAAGAGCTTTCGGCCATTAACCAAACTACAGCCATTCTTCATGAAGGAAAGTCTGTTGAAGAGACTTTACATCAAATAGTTATGATATTGCCACCTGCTTGGCAATATCCTGAGTATACAAGGGCCAGGATTCGGTATGATAAAAAAGAGTATTCATCGCCCGATTTTGCCATAAGTAAATGGAAAATCGCCGAAACTTTCGAAACCATTGACGGCATCAAAGGATTTGTTGAGATATTTTATGTCAAAGAGTTTATAGAGCTTGATGAGGGTCCCTTTCTGAAAGAAGAACGTTATCTTTTAAAAAATCTGGCAAGCCTTATAACGGGTTACCTGAATAGCCTGAAAGCTAAAACACTATATGTTTCTCACCAACAGGAAACAGATCCAAAAATACTTATGGAACTCGAATCCATTACCGGATTTGAGAAAGATCGTAAATTATTGCAGAAATTTCTGAATAAAAGCAATTCTAACAGGGATATTTATCATGATCTGATGCCTTTTAAAGTAAAGGAGATCCTGCTGGTTTCTAATCTTTATGATGCCTATTCCATAGAAAAGGAAGGAAGATTCTCGGAGCATGTTCTCGGAGAATATCAGCAGTTAAGTCTGACATCAATACCAAGAATTACTGGTGTATCCTCTCCGATAGAAGCTTTTGAAATGCTTAAATCCAAGCATTTTGATATGATCATAATTATGATGGGAGCTGACAAAAAATCACCTATAGCCATTAGTAAAGTTATAAAGAAATCTTTTCCTTACATACCTATATTCCTTTTGCTAAACAGCAATTCTGATATTGCCCATATCTGGCAGGAAAAAATGGATATAAGCAATATTGACAGGATTTTTGTCTGGAATGGTGAATCCAAGGTGTTTTTTGCCATGATAAAACAACTTGAAGATAAAATAAATACAGAAAATGATGTGCGTGTTGGTTTAGTGCGTATAATTCTGCTGGTGGAGGATTCACCCAGGTATTATTCCAGGTATCTGCCTATGCTCTATAATATTGTGCTGGAACAAACCCGCCGGATTATCGATGATGTAAGTACAGATGAATTGTACAAGGTATTAAGATTAAGGGCCAGACCGAAAATTTTACTGGCTTCGACCTATGAAGAGGCCAGGCAAATTATCGATAAGTACCATGATTTTATGCTCAGCCTGATTACTGATGTGAGATTTAATATGGAAGGAAAGAAAGCAGATGATGCCGGATTTCAACTTGTAAAATATGTCAGACAAAGGTGCAAAGATTTGCCTGTAATTATCCAGAGTTCTGAGCCTTCTTATGTAGATAAAGCATACGAATATAAAGCCACATTTATTAATAAAAACTCGGATTCACTTATACAGGACTTTAAAAGTTTTATTTCCCATTATCTTGGCTTTGGGAATTTTATCTACCGTAACAGCAGTGGGAACCAGATTGCAGTGGCTAAATCACTGAAAGAGTTTGAAGCTCACCTGAAATCCATTCCTGATGAATCTCTGATTTATCATGCCAAAAAGGATCATTTTTCTTCATGGCTAATGGCGCGTGGAGAAATACAGGTTGCTAAAATTATTAATCCTGCAAAAGTTTCGGATTTCAAAAGTCCGACAGATCTCCGGGAATATTTGATGAGGATAATCCAGGAATTCAGAAATGAACAAAACAAAGGAAAAGTAATACCCTTTGAGGAGTCAGCTATTAGTGATGAAAGCAATATTGTTATGCTTTCCGATGGTGCACTGGGTGGGAAAGGCAGGGGAATTGCATTCATAAATACCCTGATTCATAATTTCGATTTCTCTCAGCTGGTGCCTAATATCAATATAAGAACCCCTAAAACTTCCATCATAGGAACTGAAGAATATGAGTATTTTATCGAAAGAAATAGACTGCATGATCTTATCCTGAATGAAAAGGATTATGAAGTGATAAAAGATCGATTCCTGAATTCCACCTTGACGGATACGCTCATCAGGAAACTTAAGGTTTTGCTGAAATATATCAGAAAACCCCTTGCAGTGCGCTCGTCAGGATTACTGGAAGATTCGCTTTACCAGCCTTTTGCCGGTATCTTTGAGACCTATTTGGTGCCCAATAATCATCCCGATCTGTCAGTCAGGTTGAAACAATTGATGGATGCAATACGATTGGTTTTCGCCTCCGTATTTTCTAAAACTGCCAGAGGGTATATTGAAGCCATTCACTATAAGATAGAAGATGAAAAAATGGCTGTAATTATTCAGGAAGTGGCAGGGAATCAGTATGATGAATATTTCTATCCGCATATCAGCGGTGTGGCCCAGTCATATAATTACTATCCTTTTGCCCATATGAAACCGGAAGAGGGATTTGCTGTGACAGCAGTAGGATTGGGTAAGCACGTGGTTGAGGGAGAGAAAGCTTACCGGTTTTCTCCCCAATATCCTTCCACAGAAATTAGTTCTCCGGGAGATCAGTATAAAAATTCGCAACTGGACTTTTATGCAGTAGATTTATCCAAAAAGAACCTTGATTTCACCCAGGGAGATATGGCAGGTTTGAAAAAACTGGATATCATGGATGCTGAAAAACATGGCAACCTGAAGCATTGTGCCTCTGTATATGATATAGATAATGACCGAATGATACCCGGAATTAATAAACCCGGCCCGCGGGTGATCAATTTTGCAAATATTCTGAAATATAATTACATCCCTTTAGACAAAACGATATCTACGATTTTGGATATTGTCAAGGAATCGATGGGGGCTGCAGTGGAAATTGAGTATGCAATTGACCTAAATAAAGATAGTGATTTTAAGGCATCCTTTTATTTACTTCAGATAAAGCCCCTTATTGGAAATGCTATGGATTATGAAGTGGATATGAACACAATTAAAAAGGACGATATCATATTGTTTTCTGACAAGGCTATGGGAAACGGAGTAATTGAAGGAATTCAGGATGTTATATACATTGACAGGGACGTTTTTGATAGAACCTTAACCATGGAAATGATGGATGAAATTGAATTGTTGAATAAGAAAATGCAACAGGAGAACAGAAAATATTTGCTAATTGGCCCCGGCCGTTGGGGAACACGTGATCGTTTCATTGGCATTCCGGTTAGTTGGCCGCAAATTTCCAATGCACAGATAATTGTTGAAACCAGCTTGAAAGATTTTCCCCTGGATGCATCTTCAGGCTCGCATTTCTTTCATAATGTCACTTCTATGAATGTTGGCTATATGTCAATTCAGCCTGAAATCTCTAAAAGTTACCTGCACTGGAATAAATTATCAGAGCAAAAGCTGATAGAGCAAACACGCTTTTTCCGGCATGTGCGGTTCAAGAAAAATCTCCTGATAAAAATGGACGGTAGGAAAAGAATTGCTGTTATCTCAACATAAGAATTTCTTTGTCCCTGATCAGGAATAGGTTACCCCTTTATTAGTCTTTATTTTCAAGCCTCACAGCCTTATTTATAATTCTTATAAATTGGCGTATTTCCATGCCAGCTCCTAAGTATTTCATAATTTTATTCGCTAATTCTAATACTTAAGATAATGCGTATTGCAAGAGTCAGTAAACCAAAACCTACTGTTGAACCGGCAAATGTTGATCTACAATTGCTGGATACATTAATTGATAAGTTCCGGAATGCTAAAGGAAAAATGATTCCCTTGTTACAGGGTACCCAGGAAGTATATGGATATATCCCCAGGGAGGCTTTTGAGAAAATATCCCGGGAAACCGGGCTGAAACTTAGTGATATGTATGGTGTTGCCACGTTTTATGCCCAGTTCAGGTTAAATCCTGTTGGCAAGCATATCATTAAGGTTTGTCATGGTACCGCCTGTCATGTGCAAAATGCCGGTATAATTACGGATGCTTTGAAAGATGCCCTAAAAATAGAAGACGGGGAAACAACGGAAGACGGACTTTTTACCCTTGAGAGTGTAGCCTGCCTGGGATGTTGTAGCCTGGCTCCCGTAATGATGATTGGCGAAGAAACGTATGGTAAACTTACCGGTAAAGAGGCAGTTAAGGTTGTGAAGAATATTAAAATTGCAGAGAATAACTAATTTTTTTACAGTACTTTGTTTATTAATTAACAAAGCTTCGTAAAGTTAAAACAATCAGTTAGATATGGAAAAAACTAAAGTTATAGTTGGTCTGGGAAGTTGCGGAATCGCTGCGGGAGCTAATAAGACCTACCAGAAAATTGAATCGATAAAAAATGCTGATAACCTTGATTTCGAATTGGCTAAAACCAGTTGTATTGGTATGTGTTACCGGGAACCATTGGTGGAGGTAATTGATGAAACGGGGAAATACCTTTATGGTGATATTGATGAAGATAAAGCCATTGAACTTATAGATAAACATATTACGAATCACGAGCCTCTTAAAGAGTATGTTGTATATTCTGATTTGTTTGATGCTGCTGAGAATGATTTTATTCAGGATCAGGTGAAAATCGCATTGAGAAATTGTGGGTTTATTGATCCGGAGAAAATTGAAGAGTACGAAGCCAGAGATGGTTACCAGGCCTTGAAAAAAGTTGTCGGAAAGGGTTTTTCTCGTCTTGATGTTATACAAACTATCCTGGATTCAGGGCTAAGAGGCCGGGGAGGCGGAGGGTTCCCAACCGGATTAAAATGGAAATTTGCCAACAATAATATATCAGAAGAAAAATATATTATTTGCAATGCCGATGAGGGTGATCCGGGTGCATTTATGGACAGGTCACTGCTTGAAGGCGACCCGCATGCTGTTATCGAGGGTATGATCATTGGAGCCTATGCCATTGAAGCAACAGGGGGGGTTATCTATTGCAGGGCAGAATACCCCCTGGCTATTAAACGCCTGAATATCGCCCTGGATCAGGCCAGGAAAAAAGGATATCTGGGTGAAAATATCCTGGGGGTGGAAGGATTTAATTTCGATATTTATATCAAGGAGGGCGCCGGAGCATTTGTGTGCGGAGAGGAAACAGCATTGATTGCTTCGGTTGAAGGAGAAAGAGGAATGCCACGTAAAAGGCCTCCATTTCCCGCAGCTAGCGGTTTGTGGAAAAAACCCACCAATATTAATAATGTAGAAACCTATGCAAATATTCCCTGGATCATTACCAATGGTGCCGAGGAATATGCAAAATACGGTACAGAAAAAAGTAAAGGAACCAAGGTTTTTGCACTTGCCGGCAAAATTAAACGATCAGGACTTGTGGAAGTACCTATGGGAATCAGCATCAAAGATATCATCTATAAACTGGGTGGGGGTATTATTGGCGATAAGGAATTCAAAGCTGTTCAACTTGGCGGCCCCTCAGGCGGCTGTATCCCTGCACACCTGGCAAATACCATTGTTGATTATGATTCTGTGAATGCTACCGGTGCCATTATGGGCTCAGGGGGGATGGTTGTGATGGATGAAACAACCTGTATGGTTGATATAGCAAAGTTCTTCCTCAATTTTACACAGGAAGAATCCTGTGGAAAATGTACTTTCTGCCGCATAGGTACCATGAGGATGCTTGAAGTCCTTGAACGAATTACTGAAGGTGAAGGCAAAGAAGGAGATATTGAATTTTTGGAAGAACTGGCATATAAAATCAAGGATAACAGCCTTTGTGGGTTAGGCCAAACAGCCCCCAATCCTGTTCTTACTACCATAAAATATTTTAGGGATGAATATGAAGCGCATATAAGAGATAAAAAATGCCCGGCGAAAGCCTGTAAAAAACTTCTGGTATATACTGTTGATGAAGAAAAATGTACCGGATGTACCGTATGTGCAAAGAATTGCCCTGTGGATGCCATTAGTGGAGAACGAAAAGAATTGCACCATATCGATCAGGATCTTTGCATCAAATGCGGTGTTTGTTATACCAAATGTAAATTTGAAGCCATACTGTTATCATAAATCATATCTCAAAATTCTAAAAGGCCACAGACATGAGTGAAGAGAAATTAAACATTATTTTAAACGGAAAGATTACGTCAGGTATAAAAGGGGAAACGATCCTTGAATGTACTCAGCGCCATGGTATTGATATTCCAACATTATGTCATGATCCCCGCCTGGATCCCTATACTTCCTGCTATTTGTGTGTTGTTGAAGTTGAAGGATTCCGCGGATTACAACCTGCTTGCTCAACGAAGATAAACGACGGGATGAAGATTGAAACACATAATGAAAAGATATATAAAGCCAGAAAAACTGCCCTGGAATTACTGGTCAGCAATCACTATGCAGATTGTGTCGGGCCTTGCAAACAAACCTGCCCGGCAGGTGTGGATGTCCAGGGATATATTTCCTATATCGAGAAGGGAATGTATAGCGAAGCCGTAGCCCTGATTAAAGAAACAAACCCTTTACCTGCAGTTTGTGGCCGTGTTTGTGTCAGGCCTTGCGAGGTGGCTTGCAGAAGAAACATGCTGGATGAAGGAGCTGCCGTTGGCATTGATTACCTGAAAAGATTTGCATCAGACAAAGACCTGGAGTCGGAGAACAAATTTGTTCCTGATATTAAAGCATCAACCGGAAAGAAAGTGGCTGTTATTGGTGCAGGTCCTGGAGGCTTGTCCTGTGGCTTTTTCCTGCAGAAAGAAGGACATCAGGTGGATATTTTTGAAGCTGCCCCAAAACCGGGTGGCTGGCTGAGATATGGTATTCCCGAGTATCGGTTGCCGAATGATATCCTGCAGAAAGAAGTGGACAATATTACCGACCTGGGCGTAAATATTTTTTACAACAGACACTTTGGAAAAGATGTAAACTATGAAGACCTGAAGAAAAAATATGATGCGGTAATTCTTACTATAGGTTCTCAAAAAGGAACATTGCTCGGTTGCGATGGGGAGGATGCTGAGAATGTATTCTCAGGTATTGATTTCCTGAAGAAAATGGAACTTACCGGTGAGAAAATCAATTTCAAAGGCTATAAAGTAGCTGTTGTTGGTGGAGGTAACACAGCCATGGATTGTTGCAGGACATCCATGCGATTAGGAGCGGATAAAGTATATGTGATCTATCGCCGTACTGAAAAAGAAATGCCTGCAAACCCGATTGAAATACATGAATCCAAACTGGAAGGAGTGGAGTACATGCTCCTTACGAATCCTGCCAGGGTGAATAAAAATGAAAAAGGACAGGTTAAAAGTGTTACCTGCCTGAAAATGAAGCTGGGTGAACCCGATGCTTCAGGAAGACGCAGGCCTGTTCCTATTGAAGGTTCTGAATTTGAGCTTGAAGTTGATTATATCCTTGCAGCAATTGGTCAGAAAACCGAAGTGGATTTTCTTGGAGACATAAACAGCAATGGAAATGGGGAATTAAAGCTTAATCGCTGGGGAGATATCGATGCTGATCCTAAAACCTTACAAACAGGCATAGAATCAGTTTTTGCCGCCGGCGATGGCGTTACCGGACCGGCAACCCTGATTGAGGCCATTGGTCAGGCGAAAATAGCATCCAGAAGTGCGCATCAGTTTTTATCCGGTCAACCGCTTGTTCCAGAAAAGAAAGAGTTTATCAGTAAAAAAGATAATTTTAAAGAACAGGCAACAGAAGATTATAAAGGCATATTTGAAGAACAGCTGAGGGAAGAAATGCCTACCCTGGATCCAGGAGACAGAAAGAATTTTAAGGAAGTGGAATTGGGTTATTCTAATGAAGAGGTTGCCTACCAAGAAACACAGCGATGCCTCGAATGCGGTTGCTCTGCATTTTTTACCTGTGATCTGAAGAAACACTCAACAGATTATGAAGCTGAACAAAAGCATTATGAAGGTGCCTTTAATGAGTATGAAGTAGACTTCAGCCATCCGTATATTGAAATTGACAATAATAAATGCATCCTTTGTGGCAGATGTATACGGATTTGCAATGAGGTTGTTGGTGCCAACGCCCTTGGATTGGTAAACAGAGGGTATGATGCTTATGTTGCCCCGGCTATGGGTGATTCCCTTAAAGATGGTACATGTGAATCCTGTGGCTTATGCCTTTCAACCTGCCCGACCGGAGCCCTGACAGAGAATGTGGATTTCAAACCGGGACCGGTTAAGATGGATATGGTGGAAACAATTTGTAATTATTGCTCTATTGGCTGTAAAATTAGTTTGCACCATAAAAATGGATTCGTTATGCAGGTTCGGGGCGAGAAGGGAATGGTAAATAATGATGGGAACCTGTGTAGATTCCCTAAATTTGGGTATCAATACCTGAACGATAAAAGCCGGATAACTAAGCCATTGCTAAAAGAAAATGACGGCTTCAAGGAAATCTCATTTAAGAAAGCATACGATATTATTGTAGATAAGATCAAAAAAGTTGATCCCGACGAAAATATGTTCTTTGCCGGAGCCCGATTAACTAATGAAGAATTGTATTTGGTGCAAAAGTTTGCCCGCTTAGCTGTTAATACAAATAATGTTACCAGCTTCCACTACCTGAACAGAGGTGATGGTTACGTCCGTGATGCTGAATACAATGTACTCTTTGATCAGTTGAAAGATGCCTCAAACATTATTCTTTTGGGATCTGAGATTAACATGGATAATGCTGTTGCCGGTTTTATTGTGAATAAGGCCCAGAAGAAAGAAGCTATACCGCTTGAACTTGTGACCACAAACCAGGACTGCCAAATGAAGCACAAGGCAGATTCCATTATCCAATTGAATTCATATTACTATTTTATTAAAGCTATTAATTATTACCTGGTGTCCAATCATTTTGAGAATGAATTATTCATAAACGATCAATGTGAGGGATTTGACGAATACAAAGAAAAGCTCCTCCGTGAAAATTTTGATGACCTTGTTGAAAAGGCTGGTGTAATATACATGGAAGAAATCATTGAATTTGCTAAAAGATACAACAAGGCAATGAATGCCGTGATAGTATTTTCAGAGAAGGAGGTTTGTTCCCATACAGCATATGAATTGTATAACCTGGCTATGATTACCGGGAAATTAGGCAAAACAGCAAATGGCCTTGTTTCCCTGAAAGAGAAGAATAATTCTCAGGGTATATTTGATATGGGAGTGTGTCCCTCTCTTGGAGTAGGAGCTGTATCTATTGAAGATAAGAGAATACAATCAGCCATGAAGTCGGTTTGGCAGGATCATAAACTGACCAAATTTTCCAGCCTGGAACAATACAATCTGCTGGGAAAAGGGGAGGGTAAAAATCTTTTTGTATTTGGAGAAGATCCTCTGGGATGTGCTATGAACAGAGCTCAGGTTGAAAGTTGGCTGAGCATGCCTGACTTTGTGGTTGTTCAGGATTATTTTTTGACCGAAACAGCCGAAAAGGCCGATATTATTCTTCCGGCTTCTTTTCCCATAGAAACAGGCGGGTCTTTTACAAACACACAGAAGGTGATCCAGGAGTTTGATGCTGTTATGAAATCCAGGGTTGAAAGGGCTTCTTTTCAGCAATTGCTGGATCTGCTTGCCAGGTTTAATTCAAATGGTCCGGAGTCAGTTAAGGATGTGCTAATGGAAGCCATAAGCATGCTTCCGAAAGAAGAAGAAAAGAAAGCACACCACTTCGTTTATACCAAAAAAATTACGTCCTGTAAATTGTTCAATTTCGGTTGCGATTCCCTTGTGAAACGATTTGAGCAGGAATTTGAGGAAGCATTCAGGGATTAAAAAAAGCATTAGATGCACGGCATGCCATGCATCTAATGCTTCTTACATTTTTTCTATTTACAATTAGATTATTGGATACAGGTGTGAATTCGTATTTTTGCAATAATACGAATAAGAATTTTTTATGAAAGATCTTACCAAACCCCTGCTGCTGTCAAAGAAATACCTCCTGAACGATACTTCTTTCAACAGCCTGATGAAGAAACGCATTTACCATGTTTTACTGATATCAAGTTCATACGATGCTTTTATTCTTGAAGATGATGGCCGTATTGATGAGCAGATATTTAATGAGTATGTTGCACTCAACCTAAGGTACCCTCCCCAGTTCATCCTGGCATCAACTATGGATGAAGCCCTTAAAATACTGGAAAATGAAAATATTGATTTGATAATTAGTATGCTGAGCCTGGAAGAAACGGATACTTTTGATATTGCCCGGCAAATAAAGGATAAACATGTGGAGATTCCAATAGTTGTCCTGACACCATTTTCCAGGAAAGTCAGTATAAAAATCAACGAAGAGGATCTGAGTACAATAGACTATATATTTTCCTGGTTAGGAAATGCAGATATATTGCTGGCAATCATTAAACTTATAGAAGACAAAATGAATGCAGAGCATGATGTTAACGAGGTGGGTGTTCAGGTTATTCTGCTGGTGGAAGATTCTATTCGCTTTTACTCCAGTTATCTTCCCCATATGTATAAACTGATATTTACACAATCACGTGATTTTATGCTGGAGGGATTAAATGAGCACCAGCAAATGTTACGGATGCGTGGAAGGCCAAAGATCTTGCTGGCAACAACTTATGAGGAGGCGATTGATCTGTATAATAAATACAAGAACAACCTGTTGGGTGTAATTACCGACCTGCGATATCCAAGAGGTGGGGTGAAGGATCGGGATGCCGGAAAGAAATTGATTAAGCATATTAAATCAGAAGATGATTTGCTTCCTGTTTTACTTCAATCCAATGAACCAGATTGCATCAACCTTGCCAGGGAACTGAATGTGGGGTTTATTAATAAAAATTCGAAAACAATATCCTTTGAATTAAAGAGCTTTATTAAAACCTATTTTGCTTTTGGTGATTTTGTATTTGTGAAACCAGATACTGGTGAAGAAGTTGCAAGAGTGCCGGATTTGAGGCATTTGCAGGAAAGGTTATTTGATGTTCCGGATGATTCACTGGAATACCACATTACCAGGAATCATTTTAGTAAATGGTTGAGAGCAAGGGCTTTATTTACCTTGGCGGAACTGTTTAAGGAGATGAAAGTAGAAGATTTCAATGATCTTGATGAAATCCGGCGGTTCATTTTTGATTCCATTGTTTCTTTTCGCCTAAATAAAGCCAGGGGGGTTATTGCCCGTTTTAACCGGGATAGCTTTGATGAGTACCTTATGTTTACGCGCATTGGAGTAGGTTCAATTGGAGGTAAAGCCCGGGGCTTAGCTTTCATTGACTCCCTGATTAAAAGAAACCAGTTGTTTTATAAGTACAACAATACCATCATTACCATTCCACGCTCCGTGGTGCTGGGCACAGATGTTTTCGACGAGTTTATGGAAGAGAATGATCTTTATCAATACGCGCTTTATGAAGGGGAAAAAGCTTTGGATGATAAAGAATTACTTGATAAATTTATTAATGCCAGCCTGCCTTTTCGTATTCATGAGGATCTGTATTCTTTTATATCTGTTTTACGTAGTCCTTTGGCTATCAGATCATCCAGCCTTCTTGAAGATTCCCATTATCAGCCTTTTGCCGGGGTATATTCCACATACATGATTCCCAATGTGACCCAACATGATGAGCGCCGCATGATAGAGCTTTTAAGTGAGGCGATTAAAAGTGTGTATGCTTCTGCTTTTTTCAAGGGAAGTAAATCATACATGCTCGCAACCTCTAATGTAATTGATGAGGAGAAAATGGGAATTGTAATCCAGGAAGTATGTGGGCAGCAATATGGTCAACGCTTTTATCCGGCTATTTCAGGTGTGGCGCGCTCTATTAATTTTTATCCTATTCCACCTGAAAAACCCGAAGACGGAATAGTGAACCTGGCTTTTGGCCTGGGAAAGTATATTGTTGACGGAGGACAAACCATCCGCTTTTCACCTGAATATCCTAAGAAAGTGCTGCAGTTGTCAAATCCTGAAATTGCACTGAAAGAATCCCAGAAGACATTTTATTCACTGGACCTTGATCCGGATCGTTTTCATCCCTCTGTTGATGATAGCATCAATCTATGTAAGGAACCTATAAGTTCTGCTGAAAAAGACCATACGTTAAAGCATGTTTCATCAACCTTTGATTTCGAGAGCCAGATGTTGCGTGAAGGCACTTATGTTAAAGGCAAGAAGATCATTACATTCAGTAATGTTTTAAAACACAATGTTATTCCATTGGCTGATATATTGAAGGAAATATTGGAAATTGGCCAGAAAGAAATGGGGAAACCTATAGAAATTGAATTTGCAGTAGATCTTTATCCTCCGGATGGCCAGCCTATGGTCTTTTACTGGCTGCAAATCCGACCAATTGTTGATAATAAGGAGAATATTAATATCGACCTGGGTGATATCCGCAGTGACGATGCTATCATATACTCATGCAATGCATTAGGAAACGGAATCATTGATAATATCAGAGATGTCATTTATATCAAGCCCCAATCATTTGATTCGGCAAAGACTGTTGAACTGGCTGAGAAAATCGGGGAGTTAAATGATACATTGGTTGCTCAGAAAACCAATTACATTCTTATTGGACCAGGGCGCTGGGGATCATCGGATCCATGGCTGGGAATTCCTGTAAAATGGGCTCAGATCTCTGGTGCACGTGTTATTGTGGAGTCAGCCTTGGAAAATTACCAAATTGATCCCAGCCAGGGAACACATTTTTTTCAAAACCTTACATCATTCAGAGTGGGGTATCTGACTATTAATCCGGCGGTATCTGATGGTGTTTTTGATGCTGATTTTTTGGATAAACAAGCGGCTTTGTATGAAGACAAGTACATTCGGCATGTAAGGTTCAAAAAGAATATTAAAGTGCTGATTGATGGAAAAAAGAACATTGGAGTAGTGCTGAAACCATCCGCTTAAATTTTTTTTTAATATCTTTAACTTTTCATAGCTATTCTAGGAAATAAATGTAATTTTGTATTGTTATTTAATTAACAATTAAAGATAAGTTATTTGAGTACAAACAATTAATAAAACCCTACGGTCATGAATATAGAAAAAATTATGATTGAGCTTGAACGGAAGAATCCCGGTGAAAAGGAATACCTCCAGGCAGTGCGTGAAGTATTGGAATCTATTGAAGACGTCTATACTGAAAACCCTCATTTTGAAGAGGCTAACATCATTGAAAGGATCATAGATCCTGACAGGGTATTAACATTCAAAGTACCCTGGGTGGATGATAATGGTAAAGTACATGTAAACAGAGCATTCCGTGTGCAGTTCAATAATGCATTGGGGCCCTATAAGGGAGGATTGCGTTTTCACCCCAGTGTAAATTTGAGTATTCTTAAGTTTTTAGGTTTCGAACAAATATTCAAGAACAGTTTAACAACATTGCCACTGGGTGGAGCAAAGGGTGGGTCGGATTTTAACCCCAAAGGAAAATCCGACGGAGAAATTATGCGATTCTGCCAGTCTTTTATGCTGGAATTGTGGAAAATTATTGGCCCAGACATGGATGTACCGGCTGGTGATATTGGGGTTGGCGCAAAAGAGATTGGATTCTTATTTGGCATGTATAAGAAACTTACCCATGAGCACGTAGGTGTTCTGACCGGTAAGGGTATAAATTGGGGGGGTAGCCTTATCCGTCCTGAAGCTACCGGATATGGAACGGTATATTTTGCGTTGGAAATGTTAAAAACCAGGGGTGAAACCCTTGAGGGGAAAACGGTTGCAGTGTCGGGCTTTGGTAATGTTGCCTGGGGTGCCGTCAGGAAAATCAATGAATTGGGTGGAAAGGTCGTAACGCTTTCCGGTCCCGATGGATATGTTTATGATGAAGAAGGCATTAAAGATGATAAGGTAGAGTATATGCTGGAGCTGAGGGCCTCTAATCAGGATATTGTAAAGCCATATTCCTATGAATATCCACAGGCTAAGTTTTATCAGGGAAAACGACCATGGGAAGTGAAATGTGATATAGCCCTTCCTTGTGCCACACAAAATGAATTGAATGAGGAAGATGCAAAAAAACTGGTAAAGAATGGCTGTTATTGTATTGCTGAAGGAGCAAATATGCCTTCAACACCTGAAGCAGTCGAAATTTTCCTTGAAAATAAAGTATTATTTGGTCCTGGTAAAGCAGTTAATGCAGGAGGAGTGGCAACTTCAGGTCTTGAAATGTCACAAAACTCTATGAAGCTTAATTGGCAGGCTGAAGAGGTTGATGCACGCTTGCATCAAATTATGAGTAACATTCATGGGGCTTGCGTTGAACATGGTACAGATGACAATGGGTATGTTAATTATGTCAAAGGTGCTAATATAGCGGGCTTCCTGAAGGTTGCCAATGCCATGCTCGATCTGGGTGTGGTTTAAACAATGGGTTATTGGTTATTAAGGCTGCCATGGGGATGGCAGCCTTTTTTTTTAAGCATCCATCGCAAGCTCTGGATGCTTATTGATTATAAAGGCTGCCTGAAGGAAATCCTTTTTTTAAGCATCCACTAAGGCTTAACTATTCAAGGCTAAGAGTTAGAAATCCCATTTTTTCCTATTCATGAAAGCAAGAATGTATTTCCTAAACCTATCAGAACTTTTGCCATGGTTTTTCAGTTATTTAGATAAATAATAAATTAATTTACGCTGCCAGTGGGTTATAAACATTTTTTAATTTTAATCCCGTAAAGCAGATAATTCAATAAAAACGATATCGTATGAAAGATTTTAAAAGCATTGATGACATTCTTGATTTCGCAATGAACTCAGAGCAGGAAGCTGTTGATTTTTATACCAGTCTTGCTGAAAATGCTTCTAATGAAGAAATGAAAAACGTGTTTACGCAGTTTGCCGCTGAAGAAATGGGGCATAAAGCAAAGCTCAGGAATGTTAAGGAAACGGGTAAATTAAGATTTAAAAATGGAGATGTTCCTGATCTAAAAATTGCAGACTATATTGTGGATGTAGAGCCAAAACCGGATATTACATACCCGGAAGCTTTGGTCTTAGCTATGAAAAGAGAAAAGAATGCGTTTAAGTTGTATATGGATTTATCAGAAAAAGCAGATGATGAAGAGATAAAGACCTTGTTTATTTCACTGGCTCAGGAGGAATCCATCCATAAACTCAGGTTTGAACTTGAGTATGATGAATATGTATTGAGGGAGAATTAATGAAAAAGCCCGGTTGCTGCCGGGCTTTTTTTATCGAATGATTGTTAAACTTCCTTCTTCTGTTCCATCGCGCAAATATCCATGGTATTCTAATACATAAAAATAAACCCCATCAGCCAGGTTTCCTCCGTCCCAGTCGTTGTTGTAATTGACTTGTTCATAAACTTTCTTTCCCCACCTGTTAAAGACAACCAGGTTATTGCTTAAATAATTCTCAAGGTTTTTAATAACGAAAAAATCGTTTACTCCATCATTGTTGGGTGTAAATACATTTGGGAACACAAGACTGTCATTAATTATCAGAACTTTGTGGCATACAGAATCCACACAGCCTGCGGGTGTACTTGCTGTCAGGCACACCTGGTGATAGCCTACTGTACTGAATGTCCATGTTGGATTTTCATCAGCACTGCTTCCTTCACTGCCAAACTGCCATTGCCAGGATCCGGCATTGGTTGTTTGATCTGTAAATTGAATGGTAGAACTGTTCAGGGGCGCTATTTCAGGTACTGCAAAAAAGTCTGCAACCGGCTGGGCATGGACGGTTATCAAGTTCGATTGTGCGAAGGTTTCTACACAACCTTTATTGGTTGTAACCGTTAATGAAATACTGTATGATCCAGGATATTGGTAAATGTGTGTTGGATTTTGCTGTGTGGATGTGTTGCCATCACCAAAATCCCATAACCAGGCAACGATATTGGGAGTGGAATAGTCCACAAAATCTACCGTATGGGGGGCGCATCCTGCGAATGGCGTTGCCCCGAATGCAGGATTCGGTTTTGGGTTCACTTCCACATTGACCGTATCAAAAACACTCGGACAGCCTGTTGAGTCGTATACTTCAACAACATAAGAAGTTGTTGATGCAGGAGTAGCCTGTGGATTAAATATGGATGAATCATTCAGGCTGCTTCCGGGACTCCAGTCATAAAAATAAGGGGGAGCACCACCACTGGCATCTGCCAGTAAAAAGGCTGTGCCCTGGCAGACCATGGTATCAGGGGATACATTGATGATCTTCGGTGTATAATCATTAATAGGCACAGTAATAGAAGTTGTTGTACAGGGTGAAGTTTGAACAACCAGGGTAACTGTTTCCTGGCCTTCTGTAATACCATCATATACAGGTGCAATTGTAACGCTTGCATTGTACTGACCGGGAACGATGGGCACACTGTCGGGCAATTGAGGGTAATCTACACCATTTGTTGCTGTACCACCTACTGTGAATGCCACCCATGTGGTATCAGAGGGCGGGTATGGCAGACTGAATGTAATAATAGCGTCATTACATCCTTCAATGGCTGTGGTTCCGGCATTAGGGGTGGAATAGGAAGTGGACACCTGTATGGCATTGCTGGAAAAACTGTTTTCTTCAAGAAAAACTCCTGAATCCAGAATACCATCACCGGCATCAGATATTGCCAGCTTAATATGATATGTCTGGCAGGGTACCACAATAGCAATGGCTTGCATCACAACCGTAAATCCATCATACTGAATGGTGGCACCACCCGTATTATCAATATAATATTGACTATACGAACCTGCCCCAACATTGTGCACATTGTTAATACTTACCGGCACAGATGTTCCGGGGACAATAGCAATATTCTGGTTGGTATACGTTCCTCCGGAAGGGTTGGAACCGGAAATGAAAAAACCGAAAACATCATTGTAGCTGGAATTAACATATTCCGGGTACTCTTCAGAACCAAAAACATATTTAAAAGTCAGTGAATCGGCAAGGGGTACAAAATCAAATTCAAGGACAGCAGCATCGTATATCGTGTATCCGGGTATTAATGTAGCCAGTTGGGGATCTCCGCCTGTATTGGTTTGGTTTCCTGCACTTCCGGAATTATTTGGCCCCAGGGCGTTAGTTGCAGTTCCTGAAGCCAATATTATACCAGAATTCAGACCTATATTCGTATTGCCTCCATTTGAGAATATACCCATGTTTTGGGCAGAGGTCGCACTGTTGGTTGTCACATTACTAACCTGTATTCCATTTCCAACCAGGACATTCACTAGCTGTTGGGGGGTATTATTGGTAGTAATTACCATTTGTGCGTGGGATGCTTGAAAAAGTAACATGATACTCATAGAAATGAATATCATGAAAACTATTTTAAATTGATTAACTTTGCATTGCATAAGAGGCTGGTTTTTAAGGTTAAGATAGTAAAAAAACCGGAATTATCCTAAATATTTTTTACGACCAGATTAGCTAATTCAAATTTTTCAATTCCGGGGATTTCTTTGCTCTTTAGTATTACCCGTGAGAAAATTCGTAATGAATTTTCTCCGTTGCATGCCCCGTTAACTGAATCTTTTGAAATTACTGTAATTGAAAAATGATATGTGCCATCATTAATGTCGCAGGTTCTGCAAACCCCATTGTACCAGGTTTGCAGATCCCATGACAACACAACATCATTATTTGTTTTATTTACAATTTTAAGAACAATAAATTCCTGTGTGATTTCCTTATCCGCATCAGAACAAACAATGGATTTATAATAGATACTGATGCCTTCATATTCCTTATAAATCTTCCATTCATCAGAAGGATTATTTGTATTAGCAAAGCTGCTAACTAAGAAAATCAGGAAAAAAAGACCGGATAAGAACACCTTTGTTTTCATTGTTTAAAATTCTATTATAATGATTATTATCTGATAATGGTTAAGCTTCCTTCTTCTGTACCGTCTCTGAGGTAGCCATGGAATTCAACGACATAAAAATAGACACCATCGGCTAATCCTTCGCCATCCCAGTCATTTTGGTAATTATCCTGTTCAAAGACTTTTTTGCCCCAGCGGTTATAAATAACAATGGTATTGCTGATATAGTTTTCCAGGTTATCAATAACAAAGAAATCGTTTTTACCATCATTATTGGGTGTGATGACGTTCGGGAATGTAAGGACATCATCAATTACTTTTACGTTGTAATAAGCAGTATCGGCACAACCAAAATCAGTATATACGACCTGCATTACGGTATAATCTCCGATTTCCTGATAGGTATAGGTAGGCTGACTTTGTGTTGATGTACCACCAAAATCATCGCCAAAATCCCAGTAGTAATTAGCTGCTTTAACAGACTGATCAATAAATGTAACGTCAGGTTCCTGGATGGTTGCAATAGGGGGCTGAGGTTCAAATCCGGCTATAGGTTGCTCATGAACTTTAATAAGGCCCGGGGCGGAAAACATTGATGTACATCCGTATTGTGTTTCTCCGGATAGGGAGACGCTGTATGTGCCTGCGTTTTGATAGGTGTGGCTGGGGTTTTGTTGATTCGAGGTTGCTCCGTCGCCAAAGTCCCAATTCCAGATAACCAGTGCCGGTGATGTATTATCGAGAAAGTCTACATGTAATGGTTCGCAGCCTTCAATGATACTTGGAATGATACTTACAAGGGGCGATGGATATACTGTTACAGAATCACTGTATGGTGATGAATTACATGAATGTTCTGTTACACTGAGGGAGATTGTTTTTTTACCGTTGGATGACCAGGTAACAGTGTGCGGGCCGGGTCCGGTACCGGGAATGGCAACACCGCCTTCAAAATCCCAGGAATAGTTAGCCGTTGCAGTGGCAGTGCCAGTATATGTAACAACAATGCTGTCATAATCGCATAAGGTGGCCTTGCTGACAGTAAAATCAGCGGTAGGGATAGGATGAACAGTTATCCAAACTGTATCAGAAGCATACTGGTTGTTAACGGTGTCGGTAATGGTAACAGCATACATGGTATCAGAAACGGGATAAACCGGTGGGGGGTTAAATACTGATGGGCCGTGCGACCACTGAACATTCTGGGATGCAAGGCAGAATATCTGGCAGTTGTCCAGTCCCCAGTGATCCCAGGTATTGCCACTGGTAAGGCTTTGCCACCAGCGGAACGTGGTATGGTTTGTTGTGGCTACGGCAGGAATACTTTCCTGGTATTGATTCCACACATATAAAGGCCCTGAAATATTGGTAGTAGGTGCCCAGTAGTTAATGTCTGTCCAGGTATTTCCGTAATCAATGGAATATTGCAGGTGCACTCCCTCATTTAAAGCATCCGGGTCTTCACAATCCTGAGCTGTTTGCTGATCACCATATTTCATTTCGAAATGAATCTGGCAACCCCCGACAGAAACATCGAATGTATCAGTTGTTAGATGACGCGGAAAATTTGTTGCTGATCCAATCCAGCAGTGAATAGTTCCGTCAAGGCCAGGGCCACAGGGGTTGTTAAACATTGGGTTCGCATTGGAAGCCCATCCGATACCCACAGTACCATTGTTATAGTCATTATTAAGCAGGTAACCGCAGGCTCCTGAGGATGACAAAATCACAGGTTCTCCGGCACATATCTCAAGTGGGTAGCCAGAGGCAGTAATGTTACATTGTGCATTGGTTTTCGTAAATCCGGAAACCAAAAATAACAATAAACTAAGTAAAAAGATCTTTCTTGTATTTTTCATTTGTTGTATTTTTTTTACAGCTAATATCTATTTAATGTTAACTTTCACATCTATTAATTCAAAATGTGTAAGTTCGTCCAGGTCATAATTGAGGAACTTAGAGAATATTTTTAAATTACCGAATGATTCACATTCTCCCATGATACTGCCTCCTGCCGGAACAACTACCTGAAAGTGATGTTCTTCAGTGAGGTCATCACAGTTTGTGCATTTTCCTTCAACCCAAACCTGAATATAATAATCTAATTGGAGTTCCTGGTCTGTGGTATTCACGAATTTTAAAAGCACCCATTCCTGGTGCAAACCATTTGAAATATCATGACACTCTTCAGCTTTATAATAAACCTGTACACCGGTGTATTCTTTATAAAGTGTCCATTCCTTTGCAGTTACATCCTGAACAGGATCATCACCACCCGGAAAGGTATCTGCAAAAGCAAAAGGTGTGAATAAAAAAAGTAGCATGGCTACAAAAATGTGTTTAAATTGATTTTTCATCTTTTTTATTATTATTTAATTAGACTTCGCGAATTTACTTGCAAATTTAACAAAATGAATAAATTAAGCAAGCTTATTCCTATCATGAAAGGTAGACGTATTCTTATGCTTTTTGGTTGCCTCACAATTATTTTTTTCCGTGGAAAACTTCCGGGCGAAGAAAGGCGTTTAATCCTTATTTTTGTTCTCTATATTTTATAACCTGCAGTTTTTTATTGAATGGAATTTTTATACCCTACATATTTATTTGGCCTTGCCGCAGTGGCTATACCCGTTATTATCCACCTTTTTAATTTTAGAAAGTTTAAAAAGGTTTATTTTTCGAATACCCGTTTTTTGGAAGAAATTCATGAAAAGACCCAAAAACAATCGGAACTGAAACATCTGATCATTTTATTTCTGCGGATTTTTGCTGTTGTTTCGATCGTTCTGGCTTTTGCCCGGCCATTTATTCCGGCCGATAAGGCTGATATTAATCAGGCTAAATCAACATATGTCAGTATTTATCTGGATAATTCCTTTTCAATGATGGCAGAGAACAGCCGGGGAGATATTTTACAGAATGCCCGGATAAAGGCAGAAGAAATTATGGATGCTTATCCGTATTCAACATCATTTAATCTACTCACGAATGATTTCAAGGGTGTTAATCAACGGTTTTCCAGTAAGGATAAAATACTGGAAACTATTGAGGAAATTGAGTTCTCTTCAGCTCTCAGGACGATGTCAGAAGTGGTTAGCAGGCAAACAGATCTTTTTTCGAGGTATCCCGATGCGAATCATATTTATTATTTTATTTCAGATTTTCAGGAAACGATGTGCGATATTAAGGATGTGCAATTTGACAGCCTTGCTCAGTTGTTTTTTATTCCCCTGGGCGGCAATACCCCTGAAAATCTATATATTGATTCTCTTTGGCTTACTTCTCCCATATTGCAGGTTAATCGTCCTATGCAGCTTAAGGTTAGGATTGTAAACCATGCTGAAAAAGATTACGAAAAAATACCTGCCAACCTTTTTATTAACGATGAGCAAAAAGCATTGGCAAGCTTCGATATTGGAAAGGATGGAAGAGTAGTCATCGATATGCCTTTTACAATGAAGAAAGCGGGGATGCACAAAGCTTTTGTGGAAATTGAGGATAGCCCTGTGACGCACGATGATAGATTTTATTTTTCTTTTGCGATTAAAGAAAATATTCCAGTGCTTTCTATATATGAGAAAGAAGGAAACACCTATTTAAAGTTTGTGTATGAAGATTCTGCGTTTATATATCATGCCAGCCAATCTGAGAAGCTTAATTATGCAGCATTCCAATCCTATGACCTAATTATTCTGGATGCCCTTCAGACCATTCCCAGTGGGCTGTCTCAGGAATTATCCAAGTTCCTTGAGCGTGGCGGAAGTTTGGTGTTGAGTCCTTCTGAAAGTGCTGAACTCGAAACCTATAATGCGTTTCTCGAATTGAATACAACCCTGGCATACAGAAAAGCAGATACCCTCAGAACAGCGTTCAATTATCTAAATTATGATCACCTGGTTTTTGACGGCCTTCTTGATGTTGTTCCTGATAAAATGTCAAACCTTGATCTTCCTGAAGTTTTTATGCATTATCCTGTTGAATCAACAGATTTTTCCGATTTGGATAAACTGATCGTATTGGAGAACGGGAATGTGTTTTTTTGTCAGGTACCGGTTGAAGCCGGGAAGTTGTATCTGTTTGCATCTTCGTTAACACCTGAATCTACTGGATTTCCCCGTCATGCTTTGTTCCTTCCGGTTTTTTATAACCTGGCGATATTAAGCAAGCCACCCATGAATTTATTTTATGAAATTGGAAATGCCGGGAGTATATCAATCAATCAAAGAATTAACAGCAATGAAGAAGTATTGAAGATAGTCGATGAAAAAAAATCACTGGAATTCATTCCGGAGCAAAGACGCATTGATTATCGAACAGATGTTTTTTTGCATTCCAATATTAAAGAGGCTGGTAATTATGATATTATGCATAACGACAACAGGATACAATTTTTATCATTAAATTATAATCGCAGGGAATCTATTCTGAATATGCTGGATAAGGAACAATTAAGAGACGCTTTACAAAAAGCTAAAATTGGAAATTATCATATTCTCGATAATACCATTAAAGAAGTGGGGGAAGCAATACAGGCTATCAATCAGGGGGTTCAGCTGTGGAGATACTTTATAATTGCTGCTTTGTTTTTTCTGTTAATGGAAGTAATTTTACTAAGGTTTTGGCGATAAAATCCCATCTGATTTATGGAGGAATTTGAAGATAATTATCAGGATAGCAACAATAAGGACGAGCCTCAGGAAGCCGGCTTAGAACTTCAGAAAACAGTTCATATTCAGGGAATGTATAAAAACTGGTTTCTTGATTATGCATCTTATGTCATTCTTGAAAGGGCAGTTCCTGAAATAAAGGATGGATTAAAACCGGTGCAGCGACGGATTATCCATGCCATGAAGGAACTTGATGACGGAAGGTATAACAAAGTAGCCAATATTATTGGCAATACCATGCAGTACCATCCTCACGGGGATGCCTCTATTGGTGACGCACTGGTTCAGTTAGGCCAAAAGGACTTACTGATTGACACTCAGGGCAATTGGGGAAATGTGCTGACCGGCGACAGTGCCGCTGCATCAAGGTATATCGAAGCACGATTATCTAAGTTTGCCTTGGAAGTTGTCTTTAACCCAAAGGTTACGGAATGGAAGAAATCATATGATGGAAGAAAAAATGAACCTCTGGCCTTGCCGGTTAAGTTCCCGCTTTTGCTGGCTCTTGGTTCTGAAGGTATTGCAGTGGGGCTGGCCTCAAAAATTTTGCCTCACAATTTTCATGAACTGTTGGATGCATGTGTGGAGATATTAAAGGGCTATGAACCGGTTATTTATCCTGATTTTAATACCGGTGGCCTGGCTGATTTTACAAAATACAATGATGGTAAAAGAGGGGGCCGTGTCCGTGTCAGGGCAAAAATTATTCCGGTAGACAAAAAGACCATTAAAATTATTGAAGTCCCATTCGGTACTACAACAACCAGTTTGATAGATTCTATTGTCTCTGCCAATGACAAAGGGAAAATTAAAATCAGGAAGATTGATGATAATACCTCTGAACAGGTTGAAATCATAATCCATCTTGCTCCAGGAATTTCTGCTGATACAACTATAGATGCTCTGTATGCTTTTACCACTTGCGAGGTGTCCTTGTCTCCCAACTGCTGTGTTATTAATGACAATCGCCCTGCGTTTTTAGGCACTACTGATATTTTACACCTTTCTGTTAAGAGGACAAAAGAAAATATCAGGAAGGAACTCGAGCTTCAGCTAAGTGAGCTCAAGGAGCAATGGCATTTTCTAAACCTTGAAAGAATATTTATTGAAGAGAGAATTTATAGAAGAATAGAAAAGGCTGAAACCTGGGAGGCCGTTTTGCAAGCCATCGAAAATGGTTTGAAACCCTTTCTGGGTAAATTTCACCGGGATGTAACACGCGAGGATATAGTTAAACTCACCGAGATTAAAATCAAGAGAATCTCCAGGTACAATTCTGACCGGGCCAATGAAGTGATAATTGCTGTAGAAGATGATATTAAACAGCTTAATCATCATCTTGAAAACCTGATTGATTATGTGATAAATTACTATAAAAACATTAAAAAGAAATACGGCAAAGGAAGAGAAAGAAAAACAGAGATCCGGAATTTTGATACCATAGAGGCTAGTATGGTTGCGGTAGCTAATAGTAAACTATATCTTGATAAAAATGAGGGGTTTGCTGGTACGGCTCTTAAAAAGGCAGATTATGTTTGTGACTGCTCCGATATCGACGACATTATTTTCTTTAGATCTGACGGAACATTTATGGTAACGAAAGTTTCTGAAAAATTATTTGTAGGGAAAAATGTTATTCATATTAATGTATTCAAACGGAATGATGAAAGAACGATTTTTAATCTTGTATACCGCGACGGCATGAAAGGACATGCAATGGTAAAACGCTTTGCTGTTCTCGGTGTAACCCGTGATAAAGAATATGAAGCGACCAAAGGGAACAAAAACTCCAGGGTGCTTTATTTTACTGCTAACCCGAACGGGGAGGCGGAGGTGATAAAGGTATTGCTGAAACCCAAACCACGCCTGAAAAATCTATCATTTGAGTTTGATTTTTCCGAGCTTAATATAAAAAACCGCAGTGCACAGGGGAATATTCTTACACGACACGCGGTTGAAAGAATCAGTAAAAAAGAAGAGGGAATCTCTACACTGGGGGCCATGAATATCTGGTTTGATGAAGTTACACAACGCCTGAATATGGATGAGAAAGGAAAATATCTCGGGGCATTTAAAGGCCATGAGAAAATTCTGGCACTGATGAAATCCGGTTACTATCGGTTGCATGATTATGAGTTAACGACTCATTTCGATGATGATATGCTTCAACTTATGAAGTTTAATGATAATATTTGCATATCAGTGGTGTATAAGGATAAAAAATCCGGTTATGCATACCTTAAGAGGTTTCATCCGGAAATGTGTTCCGACCTCAACAGAAAAATTGATTTTATTAATGCTGAGAAAGGCAATGTATTGCTTGGTCTTACTTTAAACCCAAACCCACAGTTGCGTTTTGATATATTGAATAAGAAAAATGAGAAAGTGCAGGAAATTATTGAAGTAGATGATTTTATTGCCATAAAGGGCTATAAAGCTAAAGGAAAACGATTGTCTACGTATACCCTTAAAAGAATTGAATGGATAGAGAAAAAGGAGGAAGAAACAAATCCGGAGGGTATGAAGAAAAAGGAGCATAATGATACCCTGTCAAAAGACAATCCGAAGAAAGATACCAATACTCAGGGCCCCAGGGATAAATACATTGAGACAGAATCGAAAGAGCAGGACAGGAAGGGTGCCGGCAATGATGAAGACAACGAAAAGAACCAGTTAAGCATTGATTTCTAACCAAAATAATTGATATGTCTGACAAAAATATTTTACAGGTAACAAATGATGTTCATTGGATTGGTGTACTGGATTACGACATTGTAACATTTGATGTAGTGATGGAAACCAAGCACGGTACAACCTATAACAGCTATTATATTGAAGCTGAGAAAAAGGCCATTATTGAGACTACTAAAGAAAAGTTCTGGAATGAATACAAGGAAAAAATCCTGGCGAAAGTTAATCCGCAGGAATTAGCATATATTGTTATTGACCACACCGAACCTGATCATTCTGGTAATCTGAAACATCTTCTGGATCTATGTCCAAATGCTGTTGTGCTTGCCAGCGGTAATGCCATACGCTACTTAAAAGACCTTATCGGTTCTGATTTTCCCCATCAGGTAGTACGCGACGGGGATGAAATATCTTTAGGGAACAAAACCCTGCGGTTTATTGGAGCAGCAAACCTTCATTGGCCTGATTCAATTTATACCTATCTGGTGGAAGACAATGTGCTTTTTACCTGTGATTCTTTCGGAGCGCATTTCTGTCATGAAAAAATGTTTGACGATCTCGTCGGGAATTATAATGATGCATTTAAATATTATTTTGATGTTATCCTGAAACCTTTCAGTAAATTTATGCTGAAGGCTATTGAAAAGATAAAAGACCTCGACATTGAGGTTATTTGTCCCGGACACGGGCCTATTCTCCGGTCGAACTGGAAAAAATATGTGGAGTTTTCAGAGATGTGGGCAAAGGAACATATGAAATATCCTGAGAAACTTCGTGCTTTTATCCCTTATGTTTCTGCCTATCATAAAACGGGTCAATTGGCTGAAAAAATTGCTGAAGGAATAGAGAAATCAGGAGGTATTGAAGTAGAAGTTGCTGATATTGAGACTATGAGCATGGGGGATATAGAGGCAAACCTTACAAAAAGCAGTGCTATAATTGTGGGATCCCCAACAATTAACCAGAATATTTTGTTACCAATATATAAGCTTTTTGCTGCCATGACCCCATTGCGCGACAGGGGTAAAATTGCCGGCGGTTTTGGTTCATACGGCTGGAGCGGCGAAGGTGCAGTGCTGATTAAAGAGGCCCTGAAAAATCTGAAACTGGATTATATGGATGATGGTATTTTTATAAAATTTACACCTTCGGAAGCAGATCTGGAAAAATGTGCAGAATATGGCAGCAAAATAGCAAACGCTATGAAAAAAAAGCAAACCACTGAAAAATAAATGGAGGTATTGATTAAAAAAAGTAAGGTTCTATATTTGTTATTTGTATTCTTTGTGTTCGCTTCCTGTCAAACGGAACGACGTATTGCACAATCATATATTGAAAAACAGGATAAACTGAATATTATCGTTCTTAAACCCGAACTGGTTTATAAGAATAACCGCTATGTAAACAATATTCAAAATTTTGATGAATTTAGCCTGGCCGAAAAGGATAGCCTATGGCTCAGGCATTCAAGGTTCCTTAAGTACATCCCGGATACAGTTTTTATCAAGTATTTTCACAATGCTTTTGCTGACGGTTTAAGATCATATGGTTTTCAGGTGTACGAAGAAAAAGACCTGGAGCAATTTTTATCCCTTGAGGAAAAAGCATATATGATCAATATTGCCCAGGTACAATTAGATGAATATGTAGAAAAAGAGACGGTTTCAGAAATGTTTGATGATACAGCTGTCTATTACAAAACCTTTGATATTAACGTTATTGATATCAATATGTGGTTTGAAGTCAGTACCACAAACGATAGCCTGGGTAAACTGCAGCTTTTTTATACAGATATTGGTCTGGCTGATCAACTGGAAGGGGATTTCAGAAAGCATATGTTAAGCGGGGAGGTTCGATATAAATACCAGATTAATATGTTGCATGTGCAGGATATTCTGGATATGGCTTCTGTGCTGGGCAGGCGTTATGCTTCCTGGTTTTTTGATGAATTTATGAACGCCTATATCCAACGAAACTGGCCTTCTGATTATGCAGCTCCTGACTTTCTTCATTACAATCAAGAGAAAGAAAAACTGGAGAGGGCCTACGATAAAAGATTTCAATACATTAATAATAACAAATAATTTTAGCGCACAAAGGGGGTAACGTCCTGGCTGCTGAATTCCTTTCTCAGAAATTTGTAATACCCGATAATAGCAATCATTGCTGCATTGTCAGTGGTGTATTCAAGTGTTGGAAGGTGCAAATCCCAGCTTTTCTCTTTGCTTTTTTCTGTCAGCATTTGTCGTAAGGTGCTGTTGGCAGATACCCCTCCGGCAATAGCGATTCGTTTTATGTTGGTTATATTTGCAGCTTTTTCTAATTTGGAAATCAAAATAGATAATAGTGTATGTTGTATAGAAGCACATATGTCGTGCAGGTTATTCTTTATAAAGGCCGGTTCTTTTTTCAATGCATCCCTGATAAAATATAGAAAGGAGGTCTTTAATCCGCTGAAACTAAAATCGAGTTCATTGACTTTCGGTTCCGGGAAAGAAAAAGCATGGATATTCCCTTTTTTTGCGTATTTGTCAATTTCCGGTCCACCGGGATAGGGCAGGCCTAATATCTTTGCGGCTTTATCGAATGCTTCGCCAGCAGCATCATCAATGGTTTTACCAATAATCTCAAATTGAAAAACATCATTTACCTTTACTATTTGGGTATGGCCCCCTGATATGGTAAGACAAAGAAAGGGAAACGCAGGTTCAGGTTTTCCATCATCTATAAAATGGGCTAAAATATGTGCATGCATATGGTCAGCTGAAATAAGTGGAATTCTAAGCCCCATGGCAAAGGCTTTAGCAAAAGATGTTCCTACCAGCAAGGATCCGAGCAATCCAGGCCCACGGGTAAATGCTATGGCATCAAGTTGTTTTTTATTTATATTTGCTTTAGATAAGGCAGTATCTACTACGGGAATAATATTCTGTTGGTGAGCCCGTGATGCAAGCTCAGGGACTACACCTCCATAATAACGGTGAACCTCCTGATTTGCAATAACGTTGGCAAGGATTTTGCGATCTTTGATCACCGCTGCAGAGGTTTCATCACAAGAGGATTCTATGCCGAGTATGAAAATTGCCATGAGAAACTGATAAAGGAGACAAAGGTATCAAAAATAAACTTAAAATATGCTTGCTGGCACTGGGCATCCTTATGTCTATTCCCTTTATTGCATATCAGTTATTCAGGATGCACAAGGTGCAATCTTATCTTGCTGGTGAAATAACATCATATCTTTCAGAGGAATTGAATACGGAGATTTATATTCATGGGTTAGACATAAATTTCTTCCTGCAGATTATTGCTGAAAAAGTTTATATAAAAGACCTGCATGATCAAACCCTGCTGAAATCAGAATCTATTCGCATCGGATTAAGACGCTATTCGCTGCGAAAAAGAAAGGCTGTAATTAATAATATCATTCTTCATCGATCCGAAATTGCTTTGCGAAAAAATATGCAGGACACAACCTTAAACCTGCAATTTATTATCGACTATTTTTCCGGAGAAGAAAAGGATAAAAAACCCTGGGAGTATACAATCCGGAATATAGAAATAAGAGACTCAGAATTTCGGTATGAGGATCGCACTCATCCTAAGTATCAAAAAATTACCGCGGAAAACAATCCCATCATTTTTCAGGATATCGAATTGCATAAACTGAATCTCAGTATCAGGGATATTCGATTGATGGGTGATTCTAATTTGTTTTGTATTCAAAGGCTTGACTTTGTCGAAAAAAGTGGTTTCAGGGTAGAAAACCTGAGGGCAGGAGTGCAACTGGATAGCGCAGGTGTGCTTATGAAAAACCTTTATTTCCAAACGAATAATTCTATGTTTGATTTGGATCTTGCTTTTAAATTTAATCATATTAAGGATTTTAAAGATTTCATTAACCAGGTAACCATTGAATCGGATTTTGGTGCTTCAACGCTTTATGCTGGAGATCTGGGCTTTTTTGCACCTTCTCTGATGCCATATAATCATACCGTTAGTTTTAGTGGCAATGTAAGTGGGCGCATTGCAGGGCTGCGCTTGCGTGATTTTTCGGTTCGGTATGGCCGGGCTTCCTTTTTTAAAGGAGATATCAGCCTGAACGGACTTCCGGATATTAAAGAAACATTTATGCATATTGCCGTAGATCAACTGACTTCAAACAGGAATGATATCGATCAGTTTGTTGGTCAAATGAATGCGGATACACCTTCTGATTTCCAATTGCCGGATATCATGAATAGTCTGGGAAATATAAATATGACAGGATATTTAACAGGTTTTTACAATAGTTTCGTTTCCGATGCTTTGTTCAGAACAAATATTGGAGATATAGACACGGATATTTCGCTCACCAATAATGAACAAGAGCAACGTATTGAATATCTCGGAAGGGTTTCTGCGAATGATTTTCAACTGGGTGAGTTTTTAAATTCTCCGGAAACCTTTGGGAAAATTGACTTTGATCTTAAACTGAACGGAAGCAATATACATGCCGCTGATGCAAATTTTGAAGTAGATGGCTATATAGATTCATTGATTGCAAAGGATTACATTTATAAGCGTATTGAAATCAGTGGATTGTTTGAACAGCTGAAGTATACCGGCAAAATCAACCTGAATGATCCAAATGCGAAATTTGATTTTGATGGCAGTATCGACCTTAAGGGAGATGAGCCTGAATTTGACTTTGTTGCATCTCTTGATAATGTTCATTTGAGCCAATTACATCTTATTAAGGATACTGCTGATATTGTTTTTTCAACGGATATCATCGGTGCGTTCAACGGAATGAGAATTGATGATATGTTGGGGTCAATTATTATTAATAATGCAGAAATTAATCATATAGAAAAGGATTACACCCTTAATACCTTATTTCTGTCAACCAGCAGAAATATGCATGGGCAAAAATCATTGCGTCTCAGGTCTGACTTCCTGGATGCGGATATCAGCGGCTTTTACGATTTCTCCATTCTTGGTAATTCCTTTAAATCTTTTCTGAATACCTTTATTCCATCACTTAAAGATAGCGGACGCATTAAGCAGGCCCTTGTGCAGCAAGATTTCAATTTTCAGGTTTATCTGAAACATACACGGCCCTTATCGGAATTGTTTTTTCCACAGTTGATTCTTGCTGATGATGCTACCCTGAATGGGAGCTTTAATTCAATTGGCAGTAAGTTATTTATTAATGCAAAGTCTGATTCATTAAGTATAGGTGATAATGCCATTACAGATTGGCGTTTTCAGGGCAAAACAGAGTCGGGCCTCTTGTGGGTATCTTCTTTTGCTGATCACCTGGCTTTTTCTGATAGCCTGGGTATAGATTCAATCACCTTCAAATCCGATTTACGGAATGATAGCATACAATACATACTCAGCTGGGATAATAATATTCTTGATCGGATAAAGAATGATGGATTTGTGAAAGGATCTGTAAGTTTTCTGAAGAGAAACCGTATCAAACATGTTTTTAATGATCTTCGCTTTTATTTGAATGATACTGTCTGGACTGTATCTGATAATAATTATCTTTTGTATGATACAATGAATGTTGAATGTTCTAACATTGTATTTTCAAATAAATCCCAATCATTCGGCTTAAACGGTCACTTGTCTGATGATCCCCTTGATAAATTATCACTTACCTTCCGGCAATTTGACCTTGAAAACTTTAATATCCTGACACATTTACTTAAAGTTGATATTGACGGTATTGTAAATGGCAGCGTGGATATATTGACATTTTGGGATGTTCCGAACTTCCTTTCTGATCTGAATGTTAAGGATTTAAAGGTAAACTCGGAATTATTGGGAGATGCTTCCATTGAAACAGCCTGGCAAAACGATGATCAGTCAATATATGCTCTGATAGATGTACTTTACACCGGAAATACCGGAAATACGGTTAACCCTTTACATTTGGAAGGGTATTACTACCCATATAAAAAAGGAGATAATATTAATATTGATATTGCCCTGGTAAACCTGAACCTGGATCTGGTAAAACCCTATATTCGCAGCCTTATTTCCCGCATTAAGGGCAAAGCCGATGGCAGGTTAAACCTGTCAGGAAATATTGCACGTCCGGAACTTACAGGCTGGATGAAACTACGCACAAAATCCCTGGTTTTTGATTACCTCAATGCAGAGTATACATTCACGGATACGGTTTATTTCGAAAAGAATGCCATAGCATTCCGTGATTTCACGATTGGTGATCAGGATTTTCAGAAGGCATTTATCAATGGAGCCGTCAGCCACGATGCTTTCAGGAATTTCAGCCTGGATCTTCAGATTAATATGAATGCCTTTAATTGTTTAAATACCACGTATAAGGATAATGAGCTATTTTACGGGAAAGCTAATGCAAGTGGTTTGGTAAGGCTGCGGGGGCCTGTGGATGATATTTCTATTGATATTAATGCCCGGGCAGAAAAAGGGACAAGCCTTGTAATTCCTGTCAGTACTGGCGGAGAAGTTGCGGAGAGCAGTTTTATCACTTTTGTTAACAAAGAGGAGGAAACGGAAAAAGAAGAAATTCTGAAACCAGAAGTGAGCGGAATTCACCTTGATTTCGACCTGGAAGTTACACAGGATGCCAGCGTGCAAATATTGTTGGAACCCCAGGGAGAACTGATAGCAAGTGGCAGGGGCAACCTTCAGTTGGAAATTACTAAAACAGGTGATTTTTCTATGTATGGCGATTATTTTGTTGAACAGGGAACTTATTTGTTTAAACTGCAGAACCTCATACGAAAACGCTTTGTTATCGAAAAAGGAGGGAAAATTTCCTGGTCCGGGGATCCTTATGATGCTCAGATAAATATGAATGCGATATATCCGGTAAAAGCACCTCTGGATGACCTGCCGGTCTTTGCATTGGATTCAGTCAAAAGCTATAACCGAAGGGTTCCGGTTGATTGTAAACTGCATCTTCAGGGTGAGTTGATGAATCCGGGGATCAGTTTTAATATAGAACTGCCTTATAGTGATGACAACACACGGCAAATGTTCTATTCCGCCATTGATACCTCCAATGATCTGCTTATGAATAAACAGGTGCTATCGCTGCTGGTGTTAAACCGGTTTACCTCAGAGCAACGGGGATTCAATATAAGTGAGGGCTTTGGGTCAACCTCCTATGAATTATTATCCTCTCAACTAAGTAGCTGGTTGTCAAAGATATCTGATGATTTTGATATAGGTGTGAATTATAGACAGGGGGATGAACTAACCACAGATGAGCTGGAGGTAGCTCTTTCAACCCAGTTGTTTAATAACAGGGTTTTAATTGATGGCAACCTGGGAGTAGGGGGGGAGCAAAACAATCCCAATGCCCAGAATACCAGTAATATTGTTGGCGATGTAACGGTAGAGGTTAAATTAACAGATGACGGGAGATTCAGGGTGAAAGCATTTAATCGCGCCAACACTACCTATTACTACGAGGAATACGCACCCTATACCCAGGGTGTTGGTGTTTTTTTCCGCAGGGAATTTGAAAGCTTTCATGATTTATTCAGATCCGGGAAAACCCTCAAATAGATATTAGTCAATCTTAAGCTTGAGATTATGCCCCATTTTGGTTTGTTTGGTCTTAAGGTAATTGAAGTTATATTTATTCGGTTGGATGATAATGGGCAGGTTTTCGATAATTTCAATGCCATATCCTGATAAGCCTGCTTTCTTTTTAGGATTATTGGTAATTAATCTGATCTTGGTTGCTCCGAGGTCCCTTAAAATCTGGGCGCCAATTCCAAAATCTCTTTCATCCGGTTTGAATCCGAGTTCTTCATTGGCTTGTATGGTATCTCTGCCATTTTCCTGCAAATGGTATGCTTTCAATTTATTGATAAGGCCTATTCCTCTTCCTTCCTGATTCATGTAAAGCACAATGCCTTTTCTGTGCTCGCTAACCATTTTCATGGCCATATGTAATTGTGGCCCACAGTCGCACCGATAGCTGCCAAAAATATCGCCCGTTACACAGGATGAATGCACCCGTACCATGATGGGCTCATCTTTTTCCCAGGTTCCTTTAATAAGGGCCAGGTGGACAAGTTTATTGGTAAGCTGTTCGTAGGGAACAAGTTTGAAATGCCCGTACTCTGTTGGCAAATCAACAATTTCCTGTTTTTCAATTAAACTTTCATTGCGTATTCTGAAAGCAATCAGGTCTTTAATAGAAATGACTTTTAGCTTGAATTTATCTGCAATGATGAACAGGTCAGGAAGGCGCGCCATAGAGCCGTCTTCATTCATAATTTCAACCAGCGCGGCTGCCGGTGAAAATCCGGCCAGACTGGCCAGGTCAATAGCAGCTTCTGTATGGCCTGCACGGCGCAAAACTCCGCTTTTTTTTGCTTTTAGCGGAAATATATGGCCGGGCCTTCCCAAATCCTCCGGCAGGGTGTCTTTGCTTGCCAAAGCTTTTATGGTCTTGGCCCTGTCACTGGCAGAAATCCCGGTGGTACATCCGTTGCCCAGCAAATCACAACTTACGGTAAAAGGGGTTTCATGAGAAGAAGTGTTATGACTTACCATTAAATCGAGCTTGAGTTCTTCACAGCGTTCTTCAATAAGAGGTGTGCAAATCAATCCCCTGCCATGCCTGGCCATGAAATTTACTATTTCAGGTGTAATGGTTTCCGCTGCCGTTATAAAATCTCCTTCGTTTTCTCTGTCTTCATCATCCACCACTATAACAACTTTTCCATTCCTGAAATCCTCAATTGCCTCTTCAATGGTATTCAGCATTCTTTCCATGTAGTTTGTGAGATTTATGAAATTTTTTGCAAAGGTACTTATTTTTTCAGACAGGCTTTATCCGAATGTTCCTGCTTTGTATCTTTATGTTTTTTTTTACTGTTTAAGACTGGTTCATGATAGAAGAAATTGAAGCAATTAGTTATTGAGAATATGCCGATAGAACCCGAGCAATTTTTTGGTTAGTTTCCTGATATCGTGTTCCCTTTCGATATATTTTCTTCCATTGCCGGCAATTTTTGCACATATTTCCGGATTATTCAGGCAAAAATTTATCTTTTGAATGAAAGCCGATGCAGTATTTGCAATAAGCATGTTTTCCCCATCAGCATATTGTATACCTTCTGCTCCAATAGCTGTGGATATAACGACTTTTCCCATAGCCATGCTTTCAATGATCTTTACCCGAATACCACTTCCTGAAAACAAAGGGACAAGCATGATATCATGCTTACTGATGAATTCTGTGGCACTTTCAACTTCCCCCAATACCTGGAGACCCGGAATATTTGCTTTAGAAAGTTCCTCGGGCATATGCCTTCCGGCGAGAAAGAGATTCCTGTTTGTTTCTTTCAGTTCCTGATGCTGCCACACTTCTTTTAATAACCAGCGTATTCCTTCCAGATTAGGGATCCAGTTCATTGAACCGATATGAAAAAAGCCAGCTGTGTTAAAGTTACTTTTACAGAGCCTATAACTCTCCAAATCAATACCAAAGCCAATTTCTGCAATGGAAGCCATGCACTTTTTTTCCAGCAAATAATGGGCATCTTTTCTGCTGATACAGGCTACTCCATCGCATTTATTCAGGGTGCTGATCTCAAAATTCTTCAGGGTTTTAGCAAGATATTTAAGGTAGGCTTTTTTAAGAACATTGGGGCATTGTTTGGCTATTCGCTGCCATATAAGGTGTTCAATGTTGTGGGAACGGATAATAATTTTTGCATCTGAAAACTTCCTGATATCAGAAATATATACACCCGGAAACACCGTTTCCAGTTGAATGATATCGAATGACTGCTTGTGTAAAATTTCCCTGAGTTTGTTTCTGAACTTCCTTGATTTAAATCGTCGGGCATGGTATGACCTGAATGATAAAAGGGCAAACAGGGCCGGGAGCAATTTTACTCGCAGGTCAACAGGGGCTGTTTCAAAAGATGTTTGATCATAATATTTTTTCGGAATATTTTTTAAGTTAACAGGATTTTTAAACGTATCCATAGCAAGGACGGTAAGCCCGTGCCCGGCCTCAATAAGTCCCTGTCCCAGATTGTACATAGCAATAGAACCGCCTTCATTGGGAGGGTAAGGAGATTTGTTACAGATTTGCAGTATGTTCATTTCCTGTTTTTTCTTTTTCTGAAGCGAAAGCCCATAAACAGTTTTTTCCAGGCATCTGAGTCCATCAGAGGCGAATCACTGGTAGCTTTATAGGTTAGGAAAATTCCAATGGGTAGCAGGAAAAGGGAGGAAATCCACATGCCGATTTCAGGTGCAATGACACCCTGCTTTACAGATTTTTCTGATGAGATGTTGATTACCCAGAAAATAACGAAAAACAGCACCGATACCACAACAGGTAATCCTAAGCCTCCTTTCCTGATGATGGCTCCCAGCGGAGCGCCAATAAAGAATAATAACAGGCAGGCCATTGAGAGGGTGAATTTTTTATGCCATTCTATTTCATGCTTTCGCACTCTTTTTTCATGTACCTCAAAGTCTTTAATATGATAATGAATATTTTCTTTGACATTTCGGGCAGTCCGGGTAGCCATTTCAAGTATTTGTTTTCTGTCCTCATCATTGTAATTTGCCAGGAAAGGATAGGCAAGGGCCTGGATGGTATCTTGCCCGCTTAAAGGCAGGGTGTCAATTTTTGAATAAAAGAATAAATTGTACTTCAGGGATTTTGCAAAATTGTCTCGTTTATCCTGAATAGCTTCAGCAATAGAATCCCTGGCTTCCTGCAACTGAAACAGGTTAAGCATCTGGTAATTTTTTTTAAAAAATTCTTCATTGGTTTTCTTGAAAGCAAAAGAACTGAGGTCAAAACGAATATACTGCTCTTTGAACTTGGTTCGTTGGAAAGGCCGTTTTCGGGTGTAATGATGCCTGGGGTAATTCTCCGTTTTCTCTTCATAATTATACCCGTTAAATAACCTGAATGTCAGGTGTTTTTTGTCAGGAGTAATTTTCATTTTGCCCCATTCAGCTACTGTAACATTTGTATTTCCCATATTATCAGTATGGTCGTAAATGATAACATCCCGTATGGTTTGGTCATCTTTTTCTTTTTCCTCTACACGAATCACATACCCATCAATATCATTGTAGAATATTCCCGGCTGAATATTTATGGCCGGCTTTTGTGTCCTGACATCATGTAAAAGTGAGAGGCTTTTTAAATTGGCCAGGGGCAGGATATTATTGGAGAAATAGAAGGCTATTCCACTTACAATAAATGCAAACACTGCGATGGGCATCATTATCCTCCGCAAAGAAATTCCGGCTGATTTAAAAGCAACCAGTTCGTAGTTTTCTCCCAGGTTGCCAAACGTCATCAGACTTGAAAGCAGCATAGCCAGCGGTAGGGCTAAGGGAACAAATGTAGTGGAAGAATACCCGAGCAGGCGTACTATTATATGCCATTCTAATCCTTTTCCTACCAGGTCATCAACATATTTCCAAAGAAATTGCATCAACAGGATGAAAAGGGCAATAAAAAAGGTCATTAAAAACGGACCTATGAATGATTTTATAAGTAGTTTATCGAGCTTGTTCACCTTTTCTTTTCACTGAAAATGCAAATATAACCACAATATTCGACTATTATGGTTATCAATAAAAACAAAGAAGCTTGAAAATAGCTACTAAAGATTTATCTTTGTAAGATTAATATATAAATGAACGTTCACTATGGAGATTATTGAAGTCAGGGATCACAAAACAGCCAAAGAGTTTCTGAAAGTACCTGTTATAATATACAGGGATGATAATAACTGGATCAGGCCTTTAGATGCAGAAATAGAGGCTATATTTGATCCGGCAGGAAATGTTTTTTTTGAGCATGGTGATGCCTGTCGGTGGATAATGAAAGATAAGGAAGGAAAGCTTATTGGCAGGGTTGCAGCGTTTTTTAATGAAAAAAAGGCTTACAATTATGATCAGCCAACAGGAGGCATGGGTTTTTTTGAATGCATAAACGATAAAGAGGCAGCCTTTAAATTATTTGATATATGCAGATACTGGCTGAAAGAGAAAGGCATGGAAGCAATGGACGGCCCGATAAATTTTGGCGAGAACGATAATCATTGGGGTTTGCTGGTAGAAGGATATACCCCTCCCGGACATGGGATGAACTATAATATGCCCTATTATAAGGAGCTTTTTGAAGCATATGGATTTAAATTCTACTTTGAACAGGTGACCAATCACCTTGATCTGCATAAGAAGTTTCCGGAACGTTTCTGGAAAATTGCAGAATGGGTGATGCGGAAGCCCGGGTATACTTTTGAGCATTTTTCATTTAAGAATGCAGAAAAGTATCTGAATGATCTGAAAATCATATATGACACTGCCTGGGTGTTTCATGAGAATTTCACCCCGGTGCAGATTGATGACCTGCGCAGGAAACTAAATTCAGCAAAGAATATCATTGATGAAGAGTTTATTTGGTTTGTATATTTTGAAGGAGAGCCCATAGCTTTTCTGATCATGTTTCCGGATATCAACCAGATTGTGAAGAAATTCAACGGCAAGTTGAACATGATCAACAAACTTCGTTTCCTTTATTATAAAAAGCGCAATACCATAACGAGGGCAAGAATCACCATTATGGGTGTAGTACCTAAATTTCAAAAATCGGGTGTTGAATCGGCAATTTTCTGGCATCTGAACAAAGTTATGCAACGTAAAAAGCATTACAAAGAGCTTGAATTGTCATGGGTTGGTGACTTTAATCCTAAAATGCGTGTGTTACATGATTCCGTTGGTGGGTCTTTTGCGAAAAAACACATCACCTACAGGAAGGTATTTGATAAGAATGCCGGGCCCCAGCGATCTACGATAATTCCCAAGGATACTAAAGAAAAAGTTGTAAAAAAGAGTGATTCATAGTCGGTATTATGCCAAGCTATATATAGATTTGGAAATATGGCAGGATTGTTATATCTTTGATCGTATAAGAAATAAGCATATCAATAACTTTTAGTTTAACCAAATTAATTTAATTATGAGAAAAGTTTTACTCTTTCTCGTGGCTGTTTTAGTCACTACGGCCACCATGGCACAAACAAACGCAAAGCTGAATCCTACCGTAAAAAAGGAGAAAGCTCCCCAACGGGTATTTGAGCCTGTTGATAATACTGTTCCGGTTTCTCTTCCATCTCCTATAGAGGCTACTAAATCCGGTCCAAAGAACGTTGTCATCCGGCCTATTGGCCAGGCAGGGAATGCGTATAGTTTTTATGCCAATGGAAGGACCTATATTTGGGCCGACAATGATCTGAATACGGTTTCATTTGTACATCGTATGCTTAATCCACCGGGGACAGGATTTTTGTCTTATGACATTTCCAAGGATGGTGGAGCAACATGGGTTAACAACATTCAGGTGTATGACCCCAATCTTACCGGAGCAGACAATGCCCGTTATCCGCAGGGTGTTATTTACAATCCCAGTGGTAATTTGAATCCTGACAGTGCCTATTTTGCATACTGGGCTCCTGTATTGGATGCTTCTAATGGTGCCAGCTGGGGAGGATATGGCTATGGTGTCCACAAACTGGATAGTTCTATGGCCCCAACACAAACCAATAAAGCATCTCATGGTTCATTTCTCCAGGAAATTCCCGATGCATTTACGATTAATGCTGATGGTAAAACCTGGATGGTGGATAATGCTGCTGTGGATGCTCTTTTTGCAGGATATATGGACACCCTAATTATTAATGTTGGAACGTTTAATGATACCATTAAGGATTTTGAATATGCCGAGTTTCTCCATTATGCTCCTTCTTCTCTCGAGAATACAGGAGACAGGGTTGGTTTTACAGATCTTAAAGTAGCTTTTGCACCGGATGGTTTAACAGGCTATATCTCTATGCTTGGGCACAATGATTATACCCTGGTTCCGGATTCAGCCTATTATCCCATACTTTATAAAACTATTGATGGTGGTGTTACCTGGACAGGCCCCATCAATGTTCAGATGAGCCTCACAAATGGTATCAGTGCCATAAAAAACTTTATTCCTGATTCTATTATGGTCCAGTTGTTTACAACTATGCCTGACAGGGATTCTGTAATATATACAACTGCATTTGATCATGATCTTGTTGTTGATATCAATGGAAATGCACACATCGCTGTTGCTGTTGGCCTGGCTGCCGGCGGATGGTCTATTTCTTCCGGTCTTTCAGGCCAGGACGGAACCAGTGGCATCATTGGTGTTTTTGATATTTATACCACAGATGGTGGATCATCATGGGATGCTTGGTATTTAAGCCCTACCATGACTTTCCGTGGATATTATCCGGGTGGTGGCTCTGCCGCAGGTACTGATGATATTTCAGAAGACACGCGTCCACAAGTATCACGTACTATGGATGGTAAAAAAGTATTCTTTACATGGCTGGATACAGATATTGAAATTATTCCGGGTATGGGCAACTCACAGCCCGATATTTACCTGAGAGGTATAGATGTAACCAATATGAATAAAACGGTGACTTTTAATGTTACCGATGGTACTACAGGGCAATATGTAGCTCATATGGGAAGCCAGTCGCACTATGTGTTCAGTTCTTCAGGTACTTACACTATTCCTATGGTATACCAGGAGTTTGGGTCCGGTGCCGATCCCCTTTTACCTGTTCAGTATTACTTTGTTGATGGATTTACACTGACCGATGCAGATTTTATTCCAAATCCGGGCATCTATGAGGTCGAAGACCTTTTCTCTTCAAGCTACATTTATCCAAACCCAGCTTCAGATAATGTGAATATTGATATTCGCCTTGAAAAGTCTGGTAATGTGAGTGTTGAAGTGTTAGATATGCTGGGTAAAGTAGTATATGCTGAAGAGTTGGGTACTATGTTCCCTGGTCAGCATAAACTGAATATCGGTGTTGGAAATTTTGAGAATGGAATGTACTTTGTAAAAGTGAATGTTAATAAGCAATCTGTAACACACAAATTGCTCGTTGATTAGAAATAAATAACTTCCGCTAAAGGTTAACTGCTTTTCTGTAATTTTGCATAAGCAGTTAACCTTTTTTTTATGATTCCACATATCATCCATCTTATCGCTAAGGATTTTAAACTGGAACTCAGGCAGCGATATGCCCTGAACGGGATTTTACTCTATGTTGTTGCTGCTGTTTTTACCGTGTATCTGGCAACCATTCATTTTAATACATTGAGTTTTGAAGTCAAAAATTCACTTTTTTGGATTATTATGGTGTTTGCCTCGGTGAATGCTATCTCAAAAAGTTTTATTCAGGAGAGTGACGGACGGGTCTTGTATTACTACTGCCTCGTATCTTCCCGGGCTGTAATATTGGCTAAAATAGTATATAACCTATTGCTGATTAATTTGTTGGCTCTGATTTGCTACCTGGCATTTTTCTTCTTTCTGGATTTTTCTGTTGACAGAACAGATATTTTTATATATGCCATTTTACTTGCTTCAACCGGATTGTCAAGTGTACTTACTATGGTATCTGCCATTGCATCCCGGACAAATAATCATTTTACGCTAATGGCAGTATTAAGCTTTCCGCTTGTGCTGCCTTTGTTGCTCTCAGTGATTAAAATTTCTGCCCAAACATGGGATGCAGGGGCAGAAATCGAATACATAAATTTATTCCTTATGGGGCTTATTAATATCATGGTGATAATACTGGCAGCTATCCTTTTTCCCTATTTATGGAAAGATTGATGAAGGGCTTGAACAAATTTTTGCATTTTTGCTTATATAATGTGATGTGTTGCTAAAAGAAATAATGAACAGATTTAATATTCACGTATGCTAAAAATATCCTGGTGGAAATATCTGGTTTTTCTGATTCTTATCTATACCATTATCGGAGGTTTCCTGGTAAAGGCACCCATGATTGATCAATTGGAACATACAATCAGAAATCTCTTTTTTCATGTGCCTATGTGGTTTACTATGACTTTTGTTTTATTAATTTCTTTCATCAATAGCCTGAGGTATCTTGCTGGTTTCAATCTGAAGTATGATATCATTGCCTCGCAAGCAGCGCATATTGCCTTGTTGTTTGGGGTTTTGGGATTATTAACAGGGATGGTTTGGGCAAAGTACACCTGGGGCGATTTCTGGGTTAAGGATCCAAAATTGAACGGGGCGGCAACAGGCCTGCTTATATATTTTGCCTATTGGGTATTGCGTGGTGCCGTTGATGATGAGGAAAAGCGTGCGAAACTGGCAGCTGTTTATAATATTTTTGCTTTTGCCCTTTTTATTGTATTTATAGGAGTACTTCCCAGAATTGTGGAGGAGTCTATTCATCCAGGTAAAGACGGAAACCCTGCCTTGCCAATGAATATGGATCCGCAGATGCGATGGGTGTTTTACCCGGCTGTTTTAGGATGGATTCTTCTGGCACTATGGCTGCTAAATATCCGGATGCGCCTGTTGCGATTAAAATATAAACTTGAAAACTTTGCAGACAATGATTGAAAACGAAAAAATATGGGTGGTTGTAGCCGTACTGGCAATAATTTTTGTTGGAATAATTATTTATGTTATTTCTACAGATCTTAAGCTGCGCAAAGCAGAGAAAGAATTGAAGGAGTTACAAATCCGTAACAAAAATTCGAAAGAATGAAAGCATTTCACATTATCATATTGGCAGTGGTGGTTGTTGGGATAGCCGTAGTCGTGAGCCTTTTCAGGGACAGCAGTACCTATTCTGATTTTGGTATAGCGGCTAAAAACCCTGATAATGAGTATCATATTATTGGCAGCTTAGTGAAAGGAAAACCTATAGAATACAATGCTGCCGAAGATGCCAACAGCTTTAGCTTTTATATGACAGATGAAAAGGGAAACGAAAGTAAAGTAAGGTATTCTGATGCCAAGCCACAGGATTTTGAGAAATCCGAGAAAGTTGTGATAATAGGTAAAATGGGGGAGGATGAATTTTCGGCGCGTAAAATTTTGCTGAAATGCCCTTCTAAATATAATGAGGAGAATGTACCTGCGAAGTTTGATGAAGTGGAATTTAACTCCTGAGCCACCGCCGCCATCTGGATAACCCCTCCTAACCTAACCGCTTGTTAAATATAACAATTTTTTCAATAGCAAAATGATATCCTCTTGCTGATTTTTAGTGCTTTTTGTTAAACAGTTTTGCTGAAAAAAACTACAATTTATGTGTTAAGTGATTTGTTATCTGTATTTTGAAAGAAATTTTTAGAGAATAGGTTACCTTTTGATTTATTTACTTACTAAAAACTTTAAACCGTAGTATTTGAAACAGTGCAGTTTGGCAAAAAAAACACAAAGAATGACTAATAAAAGCAATCCTTCTCAGAGTCAAAAAGCTATTGAAAACAAGATTGTTAACAGTTCAAATCAGGCCATTCCACGCATGGCTTATGAGTCGCTCGTAGCACATTGGAATGTGCTTACTGTTGATGAGATTTGCTTCAAAGGAAATTTTTCCTGATTTTTTAAATGATGTTTACCTCAAATTCAAGATTTATTTGAAACCTCTGGTTCACATCTTCCCTGATCTTTAAGGCCAGGTTTAAAACTTCCTGTCCTGAGGCATTTCCGTGATTTACCAAAACCAGAGCCTGGTTTTTATGCACTCCTGCATTTCCAAGTTTTTTCCCTTTCCAGCCGCATTCCTGGATCAACCAGGCTGTAGGTATTTTAATCTGATCTTCCGAAAGCTTGTAATGAGGTGCTTCAGGAAATGCTTTGGAAAGGTTGAGGTAATTGTTTTTGCTCAGAATAACATTCTTAAAAAAACTACCCGCATTTCCAAGTTCTTCAGGCAGTGGCAGTTTTTTTCTGCGAATAGCGCAAATAGCCCGGGATAATATGCGGGGAGTTAATTCTTTAACACCCATGTGGGCAATTTCTTCATTGATCCCGGAGTAATTCAGGCTAGCTTTAAACTCTTTGTTTAATTGCAGGCTAACATTCAGAATAACGTATTGGTTTTTGTGCTCTTTGAAAAAACTGTTTCTGTATGAAAACTGACATTGTTCTTTATTGAAGGTAATTATTTCTCCGCTGGCAATTTCAAGTGCAGTGAGGGAAAGAAATTTATCCTGCAATTCAATTCCGTATGCACCAATATTCTGAACAGGGCTGGCACCGACAGTACCCGGTATCAGGCTTAAGTTTTCCAATCCGCTATAATTCCTGTCAACTGTCCATTCCACTAATTTATGCCAGTTTTCACCGGCAGCTGCTTCTATCTGAACTGTGTTCTCGTTTTCGGCCTTGATCCTTATACCTTTGTTTATAAGTCGAATTGCATAACCCTCATAATCTTTGCTAAATAAAATATTACTCCCTTCTCCAAGTAATAAATAAGGTTTATTTCGGAACTGCTTAAAGAATTCAGAGACTTCAGCTGTGTTTTCCAGTTCAACAAAATACCTTGCATTCGCATGAATTCCAAAGGTATTATAAGGTTTAAGTGATACGTTTTCCCGTATTTTCATTTGATTCGGATAATAACTCTCAAAGATAGAGGTTTTAATGAAATCCTGAATATCCTTATATTCGCGTAAAATCTTCACGATTTGAAAAAGCTTGTAGTATCAGTAATTAATGATTTGGTGACCGATCAACGGGTTCACAGGGTGTGCATGAGTTTAACTGAGATGGGTTTTTTGGTTTTACTGGTAGGCCGGAAATTAAAGGACAGTTTGCCGATGCAGCAGCGCCCCTATGTTTGCAAACGCATGAAGCTTTTGTTTTCCGGTGGTCCCCTTTTTTATCTCGAGTTCAATATACGATTGTTTTTCTTTCTTCTTTTTAAAGCTGTGGATATATTGCATGCGAATGACCTGGATACACTGGCTGCTAATTACCTTGTTAGCAAAATTCGAAAGAAGGAGCTTGTTTATGACAGCCATGAATACTTTACCGGCGTTCCTGAGCTGGCAGAGGCCGGGCTGAAACGAAAAGTATGGAAGAGCCTGGAGGCTTTTATCTTGCCAGGATTAAAATATTCTTTTACGGTGAATGATTCTATTGCCAGATTGTACAGGAAAGAATACGGCATTGATATGCAAGTTATGCGGAATGTACCTGCATACCGGGAACACAAAATCAATAAGAGTAGAAGAGAGCTTGGATTGCCCGATAAACGTATCATTCTGTTGCAGGGAGCAGGTATCAATATCCAGAGAGGTGTGGAAGAAATGATATGTGCCATGAAGTATATTCCTGATGCAGTATTTATTATTATCGGAGGAGGGGATGTTATGCACAAACTCAGAAAACTCACTGAAGTTGAAGGCGTAACGGAGAAAGTCCTTTTTATACCAAAACAGCCCTTCGAAAAGCTTTATGAATACACAGTGCATGCTGACCTGGGTATTAGTATTGATAAGGATACCAACATTAATTACAGGTATAGTTTGCCAAATAAATTATTCGACTATATCCATGCTCGTATCCCTGTGCTTGTTTCTGATTTGCCTGAAGTAGCTGGAATAGTGAAGGAATATAAGGTTGGTTCTGTCCTGAAAAAGCATGATCCGCTATATATTGCAAAGCAAATTAATTATTTGTTTGACAATGCTGGGGAATTGGCATCATATAAAGAAAATACTAAATTTGCATCTTCCCGCTTATGCTGGGAAAATGAGTCAAATGTTTTAAAGAAAGTTTATCGAAGCTTTGTCTGAAAAATGCCTCCATATAATATCTTTCGATATTCCATATCCTCCGAATTATGGGGGGGTTATTGATGTTTTTTATAAATTGAAACATCTTCATGCCAAGGGCATTAAGATTTTTTTTCATTGTTTTGAATACCCCGGCAGAGAAAGATCTATGGAGATAGAACCCTTTTGCGAAAGGGTGTATTATTACGAAAGACTGACAGGTTTAAAGTCAGCCCTGAGCTTGAAACCTTATATTATAAAATCCAGGCGTTCGGAAAAACTTATCGCAAACCTGCTGAAAGATAATCATCCTGTTCTATTTGAAGGATTACATTCTTGTTTTTATTTGAGCGATAAGAGGCTCACAAACAGAAGAAAGATATACAGGGAAAGCAATATAGAACACCGCTATTATTTTAATTTATTCAAGGTCGAAAGAAATATATACAAAAAGCTATATTTTCTGATTGAAAGCTTGAAATTACGTCTCTATCAGCGCGTATTGAGGTTTGCAGATATTATGCTCACAGTGTCTGAGAGTGACAGGGATTATTTGCAGGCAAAATTTATTTCTATCAGCGTAATTCATATTCCGAGTTTTCATGCAAATGAAGAATTAAAGATATTGCAGGGGAGAGGAGATTATGCCCTCTACCATGGCAATATTGAGGTTCCGGAAAATGCTTTTTCTGCTGCGTTTCTTATCAAAGATGTTTTTTCAAAAGTGAATGTGCCTTTGGTTATTGCAGGGATGAATCCACCTGATTATATTCATGATCTGGTGGAAGCATATAAGGATACTGTTACGTTGATACCAAATCCGGATGACAATAAAATGTTTGAACTTATCCGACATGCACAGGTAAATATTCTGGTAACCTTTCAGGCAACCGGACTAAAACTTAAATTGCTCAATACACTTTATAACGGCAGGTTTAACCTTGTTAACAGTGCTATGGTTGAGGGTACGCCTTTGGGAGACGCCTGTATTGTTGCTGACAGGGCAGAGGCATTGGCTACTGAAATTGACCGTTTGAAAGAACTTTCTTTTGATACGGATAGTCTGAAAAGGAGGCAGGAAATACTTATGGAACATTATTCCAACACGGTAAATGCTGAGCGTTTAATTTCCCTGGTTTTCTGAATTAATTACCTTCCCGTTTTCACATTTGATTGTTCGCGACGGAAATTTATGAAACAGGGAATAGTCATGGGTAGCCATCAGAACAGCACGTCCGCTGCGACTAATATCAACTAGCAATTCAATAATGCCTTCCGAGGTTTCCGGATCCAGATTTCCGGTAGGTTCATCCGCCAGGATCACATCGGGATCATTGATCAGGGCCCGGGCTATGCCAACACGTTGCTGTTCTCCACCTGATAGTTGATGAGGCATTTTAAATCCTTTTGTCTTCAGGCCTACTTTCATAAGTACATCTTCAACTCGTTCCTGCATTTTTTTTTGATCTTTCCAACCGGTTGATTTCATAACGAATAAAAGATTTTCCGCTATGGATCTGTCGGTAAGCAATTGAAAATCCTGGAATACAATACCCATCTTCCTTCGCAAATAAGGTATTTCTTTGCGCTTCAACTTTTGCAATGAATAGCCAACCAAACTTGCCTCACCATCCCTGAGTGGTAATTCAGCATAAAGGACTTTCAATAAACTTGTTTTTCCTGTGCCGGTTTTTCCTATCAGGTAAACAAATTCCCCTTTATTTATTTCCAGGCATACGTTTGAGAGGATTAATATATTTTTCTGATAAACCGAGACGCCTTCAAGTTTGATGACTGTATCCATTGACATATTTTGGTGATTAAGCATAACAAATGTAAGTAATAATTCTTTCACTCAATACCCATAACGCATCGGAATAACATCCCTATTTCACCAAACTTATTTTTGCGTAGTAATTATTATCTTCTGTAATAATGTAAAGGTAATACAATCCAGGCTTTACTATTCTACCTGTTTCCAACCTAATTTTCCCTGTGTTTTGTTTTGTGGTTGTTGTAATTATTTTTTTTCCATCTGCTGAATAGAAGGTAACAGCCGGATTTGTATCTGGGATATTTGGTAAATCAATATAAATAAATGATTTAGCAGGATTAGGGTAAACCATTAGCTGTTTTGGTTTCCATTCATAATAACCGATATTGTTCCCATATTGAAGATGAATGTTTTTAAAATAGGCTTCATCAGCAAAAGTTGTATCAATGCTTCCAACGCCTTTAAAAAAGGTATAGGATGTCAGGGGGCCCTGGGCATGTTTTTCTGTGTATTCAACATGAATGGTATATAACCCATCCCAAACAACCTGCCCATTTACATCCGTGCAATCCCAGGAAGCAACATGTGTAGTATGTGCATTTAATGTGGCTCCGGTAATGGCATCAACAACATTGTAGTTTGATGCTGCTTTCCAGGTATACAGGTATTGTTTTCTGATGATTGCATTGAGTTTACAGGTTTTTATAAAGTTACCCTGGGTATCCTCTATCCAGAAAGCAAGTACATGGCGGGGTGCATAGGTGCCACCTTCAGATTCTGTTGTAATCGTGAGATTAACCTGGCCGGGAGTATTCGTTTGTTTCAATTTTTCATTTTCTATGGTTCTGGCAGAGTTAAAAAGTATGAGCATACTCACAGCTATCAGTATGCTAATTCCTGGAATTCTTTTCATGGATTTTGATTTTATTGCATTGCAAAATTAAGATTATCAATTAATAAACCCCCTCACTGATAATTAAAAAAGAAAAGCATTGAAGATATATGAATGACAAGTAACGAGTTATTTGTCAATAGTCAGTAGGAAGTTTCCTACACCAGGTTTGCAAATCCCATAAATGCCAAAGCAAGAATTCCGGCACAAACAAGGGCAATAGGAACCCCTCTCATGCCTTTTGGGACCTCCATCAGATCGAGGTGCTCGCGAATCCCCGCAAATAGTACCATTGCAAGTCCAAATCCGATTGCATTGGAAATGGCAAAAACAACTCCTTCTAAAAGATTATAGTTTTTGGAAATAGTCATAATCGCAACCCCTAATACAGCGCAGTTTGTTGTAATAAGGGGCAGGAAGATACCAAGTGCTTGGTATAGAGGAGGAACTGCCTTTTTTAAGATGATTTCCACCATCTGAACCAGGGATGCAATAACAAGGATGAAGCTAATGGTTTGGAGAAATTCCAATTTAAAAGGGATCAGGATATAGTGTTGTATCAACCAGGTAACCATGGTAGCCAGTGTCATAACAAACAAGACGGCTCCACTCATCCCGGCTGCAGTGGATAGTTTTCCTGAGACACCCAGGAATGGACATATCCCCAGGAAGTAAAACAATACTATATTGTAAACGAAAATGGCTCCGATAAAAATGCTGATATATTCCATTTTACACCTATTTCAAGATTATGACTTATTAAATTTTTTCATGATGGCGATCAGGTAGC
>CAZZLL010000003.1:132530-147396 GCA_964654725.1 uncultured Lentimicrobiaceae bacterium
TAGCCCAATGCAATGAATGCTCCCGGCGGAAGCACGAATAAAAGCATGGTAATGGGGCTGCCGTTCGGGTCATTGGGATAAAACCCAAGGTAAACGCCAAAAATAGCTCCACTGCCCAGTAATTCGCGAATACCACCCAATAGAGTTAGGGCGAACGTAAAACCGAGGCCCATACCCATTCCATCGATGAGAGAACTCAGGAAGTTGTTTTTGGAGGCAAATGCTTCAGCCCTGCCCAGCACTAAACAGTTTACCACAATCAATGGAATAAAAAGCCCAAGAGCTTTGAACAGATCCGGCATAAAGCCTTTCATAACCAATTCAACGATAGTTACAAAGGATGCTATAATCACAATAAACGAAGGTATCCTGACTTTATCCGGTATGAGGGATTTTATGCTTGAAACTACCATATTCGATGATACAAGCACAAAAGTGGTTGCTAATCCCATTCCCATTCCATTTATTGCTGAAGTGGTTACACCCAGTGTAGGACATAAACCCAGCAACAAAATAAATACGGGATTTTCTTTAATAATACCTTTTGTAAAATTATTTAACTGATTCATTATTCCTGGCCTCCCTGTTTTTTGGTATAAACCGCATTTGCTCTGTTCACAGCATCACAAAAAGCCCTGGAGCTTATTGTAGCAGCTGTAATGGCATCAATTTCACCCCCGTCCTTTTTAACCGTTATATTGATTTTGTCGGGATGTATTCCGTTAAACTGTAAAGGAAAATCACTTTTCCTTTTCTCCATTTTATCTCCGAGTCCCGGTGTTTCTTTATGTTCAAGCACGGCAGCACCGTTAATAGTACCATCAGGAAGGAAACCAACCATAGCTGTAAACCGACCACTAAACCCGATATCTGTATAGGTTTTAATGGCTGTTCCGATAATTTTCCCTTCCTTCATGGCATTGTAAATGATCAGTGAATCGGTTGCACCAACAGGCATTACCGCACTGCGCTTAATATCATCAAAAGAAGGTAAAACATTGCTGAGGGCTTCATTCAGTTTCTTTTTGTCGGCAAGCGCTATAGGTTCTTTGGTTACATTATACACAGCACCTAACGCCAGCGCAGCAATGGCTGTCACCAGGAACAAAGTTAGAACCATGTTTAAGAATGTGGATTCTTTTTTTGCCATTGTTATCGTATTTTCTGTTTACACTTTTTTTATCGTCTCTCCAAAGCGTTTTGGTTTGAATGACCTGTTCAGTATAGGTACAAATGCATTCATTATAAGAATAGCAAAGGAAACACCTTCAGGATATGCTCCCCATATGCGAATAACCATGGTCAAAATTCCGGCTCCTATCCCGAAAATGATCATTCCTTTCGCCGACATGGGTGATGAGACCATATCCGTCGCCATATAGAAAACACCGAGCATCATGCCTCCTGTGAGGAGATGGAAGAGCGGATCAACATATTGTGTGGGATCAATTAACCACAAAATACCGCTGAACACAACAACAGACCCTATGTAAGCTAGCGGTATATGCCAGGTAATGATTTTTCTGAAAAGCATATATATGGCACCAATGATGAGAGCGAGTGCAGATATCTCACCAACACATCCTCCCTGATTGCCGATGAGGGTGGTATAATAATTTGGTAGTTCGGGAAGAATTTCCTGAACAGTGCTTCCAGAACCCAGGCCTTCTTTAAGGACACCCAACGGAGTTGGACCGGTAATTGTATCAACGGTTTTTTCCGCAAATAGTGGTTTCGGAGTAGGCCAGGTAGTCATTTGCACCGGGAAGGAAATCAATAAAAATACCCTGCCCACGAGGGCCGGATTGAAAATGTTTTTCCCAAGGCCACCAAATGACATTTTTCCTATACCAATGGATACAAGAGCTCCTAACAGTATCATCCATACGGGTAAATTTGAAGGTACATTGAATGCCAGCAATATTCCGGTGATAATAGCTGAGCCATCAAATATGGTAACAGGGCCCCGGATCAGATAACGTTGTGCCAGATGTTCAAACAACATACAGGCAGCCACAGAAATAACAATAACCCTGAAGGCATCCAATCCAAAAAAATACACAGATACCAGTATAGCAGGAATCATGGCATAAATAACCCCAAACATGATCTTTTTCACAGAATCATCACTGTGTACATGGGGTGAACCGGATATTATTAATGTATTGTTCATATTATTGTTTCCCTCTGTTTCTGATGATTTGACCAACTTTATTTTTACCTAACCTGATGTAATCGAGCAACGGTCTTCCGGATGGGCAGGCATAATGGCAGGATCCACATTCAATGCAATCCATGATCCTGTCTTTTTCAGCTTCCTCATAATACTGATTTTTTGCTTGCTGCGCCAGCAGGTAGGGCTCCAGGCCCATAGGACAGACAACTGTGCAGCGTGCACAGCGGATGCAATGTAATACTGAAGTTCTCTTGCTTTCCTTTTTTGACAGGATCAAAATTCCCGAAGAAGCTTTAACAATTGGAGTATCTGATGATATTAGTGCTTTGCCCATCATGGGGCCGCCACCGATAATTTTACCGGTATCTTCCGGTAATCCTCCGGCTGCTTCAATAAGAAAGGATATAGAGGTTCCGATACGACATAAAAAATTTGATGGTTTCTTTAATGCTTTCCCGGTAACGGTTACTACTCTCTCAATAAGGGGCTTGTTCTTTTGAACAGCCTCATAAACAGCATAGGCAGTGCCTACATTATTTACTACACATCCCACTTCAATAGGAAGTGCACCACTGGGGACCTCACGGTTGGTGAGTGCTTTGATAAGTTGTTTTTCTCCACCCTGTGGATATTTTACTTTAAGGGCGCCTATTTCAATACCTTGAAATTGTGGAAGATGTTCCTTCATTTTAAGGATGGCATCCGGTTTATTATTTTCTATACCTATGATTGCTTTGTCAACATTCAGTGCCTTTTTTAAGATTTGGATACCTGTTAGTACTTCTTCTGCTTTCTCCACCATCAGGCGATGGTCGGAAGTAAGATAGGGTTCACATTCAACACCGTTTATGATTAAAACTTCAGCTTTCTTTCCTGCAGGAGGCTTCAATTTTACGTGAGATGGAAATGTGGCACCCCCTAATCCAACAACACCATTTTCCTTTACTTTCTCGATAATTTCATCTGCGCTGAGGGTAACCTCTTTTTGGAGGGCATTGTCACGTATGATCCCATCTGCCCATTCATCTTCATCTACCTTGATGGTAGCAGCCAGGCGCTTATATCCGGAAGGATCAGCGGCATGGTCAATCTTTATTATGGTTCCGGATACGGATGAATGCACATTTGCACTGATGAATGCTTCGCCTTTTGCAATAAGTTGACCTGTTTTAACTTTATCGCCTTTTTTTACCAAGAGATTAGCCGGAGCACCCATATGTTGAGATATATGAATAATGACTTGTTCAGGTAAATTAAGCGTTTGAATGGCTTGCGTATCTGAAAGCTTGTTCTCAGGAGGATGCACACCACCTAATTTGAAAGTTTTTAATAGTAGGTTTTTGCTATGTTTAACTTTTGTTTCCATGGATTACGCCTCAACTTTTGGTTTTTCTGTAGCACTTGTTTTCGTCCTGTCTTTTCTGGGAGGGAAATTGAGCTCTAAAATGGCAGATGTAGGACATTCAGGAACACATTTTCGACATAATTTGCATTTCTCGTAATCAATGTATGCCAGGTTATTATCAAGTGTAATGGCATCGTAAGGGCATATTTTTACACATTTACCACATCCGATACAGGCAACTTTACAGTTTTTACGTGCAGGGCCACCTTTTTCTTTATTGATACAACTTACGAATATCCTTCGGTCTTTTTTGCCTTTTTTTCTGAGTTCGATGATATTTCTCGGGCAAGCTTTCACACAGGCTCCGCAAGCTACACAATTCTCATTGCTTACTACAGGCAACCCACTTTCTGAATCAATGTATAGGGCATCAAACTGGCATGATTCTACACAATCCCCCAAACCCAGGCATCCAAAAGGACATCCGCTTTCTCCTGCAAATAAATTATGTGTGAATGCACAGGAAGAGGGGCCATCGTATTGCATCTTCGGAACAGCATTGATGCGGGACCCGCTACATCTTACTACCGCTATCATTGGATCTTGTTCTTTCACTTCCAGTCCCATTATTTCTGCCATTCTATTCATGAGGTCACCCCCCCCAACAGGACAATTAAAGTCTTCCAGTTTTCCTGCTTTTACAATTTCTTCTGCGAAGTTTCTGCATCCGGCATAACCACATCCTCCGCAATTTGCCCCGGGCAATACTTCTTCAATTTCATCGATTTTAGGATCTTCGATGACTTTGAACCTTTGGGCAACAAAGTATAATATTATTGCTGCACCTGCACCAATGGCACCTAATGAAACAACAGCGTATATCATTATATTATCCACAGCTAAAGTCCTTTTTAATTATTGACAATCAATTATCCGCGCAAAATTATAAATTAATAAGAAAGCTATAAAATTTAATTGTGAAATTATTAACAAATCTATAGTGTTGATTATTAATGATTTGTAAATAGGCAACGAATTCAGATGAACGAAGTTAAATATTTATATGTTTGATTTATAGGGTCTTGTCTGGTTATTTAGATGTTTTCTAAATTGATATTATCAATATTGACGGGAAAACGACAGGTTTTATTCCTGAAATCTATGGATGTCAAACAAGAACTTTTTTTTGAAAACGTCTTTGAACCTCGATAAAACAAAATAATACGGGATGAGGACTCCTATACTTATCAGTGCTGCTGTTCCTTCATTATCCTGCACGAACAGGGCAGCTAACAGAGCAAGAACCATAAGTATAAAGGGCAATAAATATCCCAGAAAGAGGGCCTTATTGCCAAGGCTGCCTGACATAGTAACCATTACAAGATCTCCTTCTTTTAAGCCGGAAGTGTTTTTTTTGTTAACTTCTATGATCTTGTCCTTTTGTTCGCTTATGTTACAAACGCCTTTGATCTGGCAAGAGGCACAAGCTGATTGCGAATGTATTAACACATGTATACTGTCATGATTTATTTTTTGTACGGTTCCGTGGTGACATACATTATTTTGAGCCTGTTTCATGACATTTTTATGGTGTTGTTAATGATACCGGAATAATTTTACCATTCATATAATAATTCGCGGTAAGGGCAAAATTAGCAATAAATTCTGCCATTTCATTGGCTGATACAGGTGCTTTATAACCGGGAAAAGCTTCATCCAGCATTTCTGTTTGCGCTGATCCAATGCATAAACAATTTACTTTTATTTGATGATCTTTTAATTCCTCTGCCATGCATTCTGTTAAAGTCCCAAGAGCTCCTTTACTGGCACTATATAATGATAATCCAGGAAATTTAACACTGCCGGAAAATCCTCCCATACTCCCAATGTTTACAATATGTGCATTTGGTTTGAAATGGCCAACAAGTGATTGGCTTAGGGTGAAAACACTTTTTACATTAATAGAAAACAAGCGGTCAAAATCATCTGAATCCAATAGCGTAAAAGATTTATTGATGAGTAAACCTGCATTATTGATCAGGATATCAATTGTTTTAAGTTCTTTAATAATTTTGGGAACTAAATCTATTTCAAAATCCCCTGTTTCCAAATCGAATGGCAAAGGAATTACTTTTCCGGGTAGGCCAGTTGTATTACATTCATCTTTCAGTTCATGCAATCTTTCTTCGTTTCTTGATATAGCAATGATGGAATGTTCGGCAGTATCGGCCATATTTTTTACGAGTTCTCTGCCAATTCCTCTGCTGGCTCCTGTAATAATAATATTCATAAGAATAGGTTGTTTGTTATTTTAAACAGTTCAAATCGATTCTTGTTGATAGTGTTCCAGGCCATTATGCAAAATAGAAAAAATTCTGCAAATTCGGAATATTTGTACTATTAAGTTTGTTAATTACAAAGTTTATAGTAATTTTGCGGTTCGTTTTTAAAAGCCAAGAAGTTATGTATTTAACCACTGAAGATAAGAAAAATTTTTTCAAGGAATTCGGAAAATCTGAATTTGACACAGGATCAACTGAAGGACAAATAGCCCTTTTCACTTTCAGGATTAAAAATCTTACTGAGCAATTGAAGAAAAATAAAAAGGATTTGGTTACAGAACGATCATTGGTACGATTGGTTGGTAAGAGGAGAAAACTGCTTGATTATCTGAAGGATAATGATGTTGAGCGTTATAGGGAGATTATTAAAAAGCTTAATATTAGAAAATAGGATTTTATTCATTTTCAAAAAAAGGCAATTCAACAATTGCCTTTTTTTGTATTTATATGTAATTTATTTAAATATAATATGTCAAAACAAGGAATAAGTAGAACCTTTGATCTTGGAGATGGAAGGTCGATAAGCATTGAAACAGGTAAACTGGCAAAACAGGCCCATGGCTCTGCCGTTGTGAAATATGGTGATACCATGTTATTAGCTACAGTTGTGGCGAAGGAGGAAGTGGCTGTAGGGATAGATTTTTTACCATTGTCTGTTGATTATAAAGAAAAATATGCAAGCTCTGGCAGGTTTCCCGGGGGGTTTTTTAAACGGGAAGCCCGTCCGACGGACCATGAAATTTTAATATCAAGATTGGTTGACCGTGCAATCAGGCCTTTGTTCCCCGCCGAATACCAATCTGAAACACAGGTAATGATTACGTTGATTTCTGCAGATAAAGATGTTATGCCGGATGCATTTGCATGTCTGGCTGCTACATCAGCACTTGCTGTTTCGGATATCCCTTTTAACGGTCCCATTAGTGAAGTCAGGATCGCGCGTATTGATGGCGAGTTTATGGTGAACCCTCCATTATCAAAATTATCTGATGCGGATATGAATATTATGGTTGCTGCTACAATAGATAATATCGTTATGGTGGAAGGCGAGATGCGAGAAGTGCAGGAAGAAGATCTTGTGCAGGCCATGAAGCTGGCACATGATGCCATTAAAATAGAGTTAAAAGCAGTAATTGAACTTGCTGAGATGGTGGAAAAATCAAGGCAGAAAAGGGAGCTTCCAAAAACTGAGGAAGATATTGCCTTGAAAGAAAAATTGCACATTTTTGCCTCTGAAAAAATCAAAGAAATTGTTCGTGAGGGAATTGCTGATAAAACGAAAAGGAAGGAATCTTTTTCAGCAATTCTGGATGAATTTAAAGAAACCTTTTCAGAAGAAGAACTCGAAGAGAAGAATAGATTGATTTCAACATATTTTCATGAGCTGGAAAAAAATATTATCCGGGATATTGTTATGGATGAAAAGGTGCGCCTGGATGGTCGCAACCTGGATGAGATTCGCCATATATGGGGTGAAGTAGATTATCTGCCGGCAGCACATGGATCTGCTATTTTTACTCGTGGCGAAACACAATCCCTTACAACGGTTACCCTTGGAACAAAATTGGATGAACAAACCATTGATGGAGCTGTTATCGAAGGTAAAAGCAATTTTCTTTTACATTATAATTTTCCAGGCTTTTCAACGGGTGAGGTAAAACCTAACCGGGGCACTTCCCGCAGGGAAATCGGTCACGGAAATCTGGCTCATCGTGCGTTGAAACCTGTATTACCCGGCGAAATGGATAATCCGTATACTGTCAGGATTGTTTCTGATATCCTTGAATCTAATGGTTCTTCGTCAATGGCAACTGTTTGTGCCGGATCTATGGCGCTGATGGATGCAGGAGTAAAAATTACAAAACCAGTATCAGGAATAGCAATGGGGCTTATCTCTGATAATGAAAGTGGTAAGTATGCAATACTATCTGATATACTCGGAGATGAAGACCACCTGGGAGATATGGACTTCAAGGTTACAGGTACCGTTGATGGAATAACCGCCTGTCAGATGGATATTAAAATCGATGGACTATCTTATGAAATTCTTGCTGAAGCATTGGAGCAAGCCAAACGGGGACGCCTGCATATTCTTGATAAAATTAAAGAAGTTATCAAGGAGCCTATGGATGATTATAAACCCTTTGTGCCTCGTATCGAAAAAATGCAGGTTGCAAAAGAATTTATTGGAGCCATTATTGGCCCCGGTGGAAAAATCATCCAGGAGATACAAAATGAAACAGGTTGTACCATTGTAATTGAAGAAGTAGGTGAATTTGGTATCATTGATATAGTATCTGCAGATAAAGATAGCATTGATGAAGCGAAAGAATGGATTAAGAAAATTGTCGCTGTTCCCGAAGTAGGAGAGGTATATTCAGGAAAAATCAAAAGCATTGTCAGCTTTGGTGCGTTTGTTGAATATTTACCGGGTAAAGAAGGTTTGTTGCATATTTCTGAAATTGCCTGGAAGCGACTTAATTCTGTTGAGGATGAACTCAAAGAAGGAGAGGAAATTGAAGTGAAACTTATTGGAATTGATCAGAAAACCGGTAAAGTTAAATTATCCAGAAAAGCATTATTACCTAAACCCAATAATAATTAGGATTTAACGTAACCAAAATTTTTTCGACAACGTAAAATGAGGGCTTTCACTAACTAAAGTCTGGATATGCGGCAATTAAAAATTACCAAGCAGGTTACAAACAGAGAAACTGCTTCACTTGACAAATACCTGCAGGAGATTGGTAAGGTTGAACTAATCACTGCAGAGGAAGAAGTCACCCTTGCACAACGTATCAAACAGGGAGATAAAAACGCCCTTGAAAAACTCACAAAGTCTAACCTTCGGTTCGTTGTTTCAGTTTCAAAGCAATATCAAAACCAGGGATTAAGCTTGCCTGACCTTATAAATGAAGGTAATCTTGGCTTGATAAAAGCAGCCCAGCGATTTGATGAAACCCGTGGCTTCAAATTTATTTCTTATGCTGTTTGGTGGATCAGGCAATCCATACTTCAGGCTCTTGCAGAGCAATCAAGGATTGTAAGGCTTCCTTTGAATAAAATAGGAGCTATTAATAAGATCAATAAAGCATATGCTAAGCTGGAGCAGGAATACGAAAGGGAACCAAATGCTGATGAAATTGCAGATCTTCTGGAAATTACAGAAAATGAAGTAAAAGAATCTATCAGGAATTCAGGCAGGCATGTTTCTATGGATGCCCCGCTTGTTACGGATGAAGAAAATAATATGTATGATGTTCTCAAAAATGATGAGAGCCTCACCCCTGAGAATGGCCTGATGTATGAATCTTTGCGTAAAGAGATACAAAGGGCAATCTCAACACTTACTCTCAGAGAAGCTGATGTTATTAAACTTTACTTTGGCCTTGGGGGAAAACACCCTATGACTCTTGAAGAAATTGGTGAGAAATTTGACCTCACAAGAGAAAGAGTGCGGCAGATAAAAGAAAAAGCAATTCGAAGGCTAAAGCATACATCCAGAAGCAAAATTTTAAAAAGTTATCTGGGATAAAACAAAGCACCATAAAAACAAATGAGCGGCATTCGCCGCTCATTTGTTTTTATTCTTTATTTTTACGCTTTATTAAGCTTGTTCTATATGCCACCTTTAGTTGCTCCTTCATTATTGTCAGCTGATTTTGGAAATTTACAGCGTGATGTAAAAATGCTTAACAGCAGTGAAGCCGATTTTTTGCATATCGATGTTATGGATGGTCATTTTGTTCCAAATATTTCCTTTGGGTTCCCCGTGATCAAATCAATCCAGGAAACTGCTTCTAAGCCTTTGGATATGCATCTTATGATCAGTAATCCAGATGATTATATTGATCGGTTTGCAGATCTTGGAGCAGCAATCATTAGTATTCACTATGAGGGTAGTGTTCACCTGCACAGAAGTATCCAGTCAATTAAGAATAGGAATGTAAAAGCTGGGATTGTCCTGAACCCGCATACTCCTGTGCATGTGCTGGAGGATATAATAAATGAAATTGATTTAGTATTAATCATGTCAGTTAATCCCGGCTTTGGTGGCCAGTGTTTTATAGAAAACACATATAAAAAGATCAGAGAATTGAAATATCTTATACAAAAACATAATACAGATTGTTTTATTGAAGTAGACGGGGGTGTCAATAGAGAAAATGCTTCCGGGCTCGTTGAAGCTGGTGCGGATATCCTTGTAGCAGGGAATACAGTCTTTTCTTCTGCAAATCCCGAAAAAACCATATCAGACTTAAAACATTTAGCTTAGTTTATGAGCCATATATTCATTGTATCCGACGGAACTGGCAGAACAGCTGAGCAAGCACTAAAAGCAGCACTAACACAATTTCAGAACATAAAAGTTGAAATTACTAAACGAATTGGGATTCGAAATATTCAGCAGGTAAATGAAGCAGCAAAGGATGCTTTCGATTTGAAGGCATTTATTGTTTTTACCCTGGTATCTACGGAATTGAGAGAAGCTATGATAAGGGCAGGCCGCATGATGAATGTTGAGACAATAGACATTATGGGTCCACTTTTGTCGCGACTCTCGGTTCAGCTTTCAAACTCTCCTTCGGGTCGCCCCGGACTTTTATACAAACTAAACAAAGAATATTTTCTGCGTATTGACAGTATGCAATTTGCCTTTAATCATGATGATGGAAAGCGAACCGGAGACCTGGAAAAAGCCGAAATAATTCTTCTGGGAGTATCACGTACCTTTAAAACCCCTTTAAGCATTTACCTGGCATTTAGGGGCTGGTTTGTAGCAAATGTTCCAATTGTGCTGGATATAAATTTACCTCCGGTGATTTATGAACTGCCCCCGGAAAGAATCTTTTGCCTTACAACTAATGCCCATGTCCTGGCGAAACTGAGAAAAGCCAGGGAAGATTATCTGGGTGGACAAACAGGGGATTACGCTCATTTTGATTACGTAAAAAGAGAATTGCTTTATGCCCGACAGATATTCTCCAGGCACCCGAAATGGAATATTATTAATGTTACATCAAAACCGATTGAAGAGATTGCTTCTGAAATAATAGCTATCCTTGGCCACGATAATGATGCGTTCGACTTGCTTTAAGCGATGGCATCCGGGAAACTTAGCATGCACTCCTTGGCCAGTTGCCTGAGTTTTTTTACTGTGTCATCCAATAAGGGGATTCCGTGATCATTGTTTCTTTTTTCAGCCATTCTTTCAGGGTCGCCCGGAATAAGAACGCTTTCTTCTTCATTTATAACAGAAGCATTCCTGAATGTTGTAATCCATTCATCCATGTATTCAAAAAATTCATTTATATCCCTGAACGCTTCAATATCAATAGCTCCAAAAAAATGACCGATGCCGTTCTCTTTCTTTCCTTTATCCGTGCCTTTCACATAAGATAAAGTGGGGATGACAACTGCACTAAAGTTAGCACCGGGGAGTACTGCTGATAATATATCAATAATGGCTGACAGGCAATACCCCTTATGATTTCCTCTTTGATAGTCACCCCCCAATGTTTTTATTGACCCCCCTTTACCTAAAATAGAAGGATCACAGGTAGCATGTCCGTCATTGTCCTGAAGAAGCAATTCAGGAGCTTGTTTTCCCTGGATTGCAAGTATGTCAAGTTTGCCACGTGCAATAGGGGCTGATGCAAAATCTGCAATAAAGGGAGGTTCATTCCCGGCAGGAATGGCAACTGCCAGAGGATTGGTGCCCAATAAAGGATTTTTGCTAAAGGTAGGGGCTACCAAGGGATTGGCATTGGTCATTGCTATTCCGATCATATTATGGTCCAGGGCTTTCATAGCATGATATCCGGCAATGCCAAAATGGTTGGAGTTTTTGACGCTAACCCAGGCTGCTCCTGTTGTTTTTGCTTTTTTTATTGCCAAGTCCATTGCATAAGGAGCAATTACCAGTCCTGATCCCCCGTCTCCATCTAACAGGGCAGTTGAAGGTTTTTCCCTTAGAATTTGGACCCGGGGATCTGCATTTAACCGTTTTTCTTTCCACAAGGTGTAATACTCCGGTAAACGCAATAAGCCATGTGATGAAATTCCTCTTTGATCGCTTTTTATGAGCACATCTGAAGCTTGCTCAGCATCCATGGAATTAAAATTCATGGTCAGGAATACTTCGAAACAGAAATTTTTTAATTGATCACTCTGATATCGCATAGCTTCTTGGTACATGTAAGCTTTAATCTATAAATTCAATGATATCATCACCCGGCACTGTGAATATTCGGGTAATTCCTTAATGCATTGATCACCTCATGTTCATGCTGCTTTTCTTTTTTACTTCTGCCTCTGTAAATTTGCGCATACTAGTTCGTTCTTCTATTGCTTGCTTTTACAGCATTAACTTCTTTATTATGCACAAAGATACCAATTAATAGGTAGTTGGTTTATCTTCCGGAAATAAAATAATGGATTGTAGATGGTAGATATGAAATTAAACATAAATTTGTGTAAATCAAAAATTACAAAGCATGGAATATGTATTTGAAGGTATGAAGCCGGAAAGATTATGGTTTTATTTTAACGAAATTTTAAAAATACCCAGGCCCTCAAAGAAAGAGGAAAAGATTGCTGCATATCTTGAGGAATTTGGTAAGCTTCAAAAGCTGGAAACCTTTAAGGATAATGCAGGTAATATATTAATCCGGAAACGGGCATCAAAAGGGATGGAAAACTGCAAAACGGTTATTCTGCAGAGTCATATTGATATGGTTTGCGAGAAAAACAGCGATGTGGATTTTGACTTTATGAAAGATACCATCCGGGCATGGTCGGATGGGGAATGGATTCGTGCCAAAGGCACCACACTGGGTGCAGATGATGGCATAGGTATTGCCACCCAGTTAGCTATTCTTGAATCGAATGATATTGCCCATGGTCCCATAGAGTGTTTATTTACCGTAGATGAAGAAACCGGCCTGAGCGGTGCATTCGGCCTGGGAAAGGACTTTCTTAAAGGAAAAATTCTGTTGAATCTGGATTCTGAAGATGAGGGAGAAATATTCATTGGTTGTGCAGGAGGAAAAGACACCTTAGCACGTATCGCATTTAAGAAGGAAGATCTGCTCACAGGAACCTCTTACTATAAAATTCGGGTAGGAGGATTAAAAGGGGGCCATTCCGGAGATGACATTGAAAAGGGCTTAGGCAATGCAAATAAGATTTTGAACCGCATTCTTTGGAATAGCTCGAAAATGCATCAAATCAGGCTTGCCTTTATTGACGGAGGAAATCTCAGAAACGCCATTGCACGCGAAGCATTTGCTGTTGTAACTGTTCAGGAAAGCATTTCTCAAAAACTGCTTGATTATGTAAACGCATTTAATCAAACAGTAAAGGAGGAGTTAAAGATTACAGAGCCTGACTTATTCGTCGAAATCGTTGAGGCAGAAAAACCGGAATTTCTGATAGACTTTGAGACACATCAGAAACTTCTTTGTGCTTTATATGCATGCCCGCACGGTGTTATTTCGTGGTCGGCCAGCATACCAAATTTTGTTGAGACATCTACAAATCTTGCTTCTGTAAAAATGCAGGAAGATGAGATTTTTATTACAACAAGTCAGAGAAGCTCTGTTGAATCTGCCAAGAAGGATGTTTGTGATATGGTAGCATCCGTTTTTTATCTGTCAGGAGCAGCTGTTGAGCATTCTGATGGATATCCAGGCTGGTCACCCGATCCGAAATCAGAGATTTTGAAGATTTCAGAGATTGAATATGAAAAACTATTCAATCAAAAACCCAAAGTATTAGCAGTACATGCCGGATTAGAATGTGGTTTAATAGGGAAAAAATACCCGGGTATGGATATGATTTCCTATGGACCTACCATCAAAGGGGCGCATTCACCGGATGAACGCTTGAAGATTGATACCGTAAAGATGTTTTGGGATTTTACATTGAATATCCTTAAAAACATCCCAGAGGCTTAGTTTATCAGAATCCAAGATTAATGCCTACTCTGAGTACCGGGTTGCTGTAAGGGGAGTATTGATCTTCAATGATATCCCATAAACCGACTAATGTAATAAACGAATTTCTACTGATAGGCTGTTGATAGCCTGCACCTATATAGTATATTGGAACGAAAATTCTTTCATATTCATAATAGTTGAAGCCTTTAATAACATACGCTTCACGGTTCAGGTATTCAAATTCTGTATGAAGAAATATATTTTCCGGCAGCCATTCCGCAGTGATATAATAGCGTAGGAATACCCTTCCGCTGTATATATCTGTTTTGAATACCGGGTTGTATGTTTTATCCCGGAAATATTGGTAAGAGGCACCAATTCCAGCAGCCAGATTATTATTGAATCGATAGCCCAGCAGGGGAGAAACATCTATCAGTGTAATAGTGCCGAGTTGTAAGCCAAAGCTTCCGCCTGCGAAGAATCGCTTTTCAGGTTTCATGTTCTGTTTGTTTTCCTGTGCGTCAAGGTTAACCGAAATGCATATCAACAAAATGAAAGCGACATATTGAATGTTTCTCATGTTTTTTTTGTAAATAACGACAAGCAAAAATACATAGTATAATATTAATGTATACAAAAGATGAAGGAAAAAACACATTTGCAAGTGCAAGCTTTTAGGATTAAAAGACGTTCAGGACAGTGGCTGAAATAATTTGATAATAGTTATTCTTAAGGCTATCAAGTTCTTATAAAAAAAAGCGAAAAAAATCACAAAAAAGCTTGTTTGGTATTACATATTCATTTACTTTTGCACCTCGCTTTTGAACAAAAAAAGAAAACGTTCTGGAAATAAGAAAAAAGTACAAGAAAAGTTTGCAGTATTAAAATAAAGTATTAATTTTGCAAGCTCGTTTTCGAGAAAAGGAAGGAAGAAGGGTACGGAAAGCACAAAACGGAACTTTACGATACTAAAAAAGATAAAGGAATAAAAAATAGTTCTTTGAAAATATTGAATGAAGCCTGGTAGTAGAGATACTATTAGATTTTGATAGAAGAGTTTAAC
>CAZZLL010000004.1:0-46410 GCA_964654725.1 uncultured Lentimicrobiaceae bacterium
GTCGTCAGGATAATTCAGGTTTTCACGATTTAGGTTTATGAATTATCCGGGCTAATAAGAAAAACAGGAAATAAAGCAGATGTAGCCAGCATCTGCTTTTCTCAATAAAAAGTTTAATTTCGCTGTATTATAAATACCAAATGCGGCAACAAATCCTTACATTGTTCACTAACCGAAACTTCATCATGCCTATGGGCGTGTTTTGCGGTTTAATATTGGGTGACAAAACCGCCATCCTGAAAGATCTTACCATTTACATTATTGGTTTTATATTGGCCATCTCCACCAGCAGTGCCTCCAATAATTCTTTCCTTCAGCTAAAAAACTTTCTAAAACCAACCTTGGTATGCATTCTCCTGAATTACGTTATCTATGGCATTATTGTATTGGGTGCAGCCTATTACCTTATTCAGGAATATTATTTATGGCTGGGCTTCATTGTAATTGCAGCCACCCCCCCGGCTATCGCTATCATACCCTTTAGTATTAATTTGCGGGGAGAGAGTCAGTATGCAATTATGGGAGTGTTTGGAGCCAACCTGGCTGCTGTATTTATTACTCCGCTTGTTTTGCTCGTATTTTTAAAAACAGAACCCATCAGCTCCGCTGAAATAATGAAGATCCTTGTTAAGATACTGTTTGTACCTATTTTGTTATCGCGGGTTTTCAGGTGGAAGAGCATATATCCCTTCATAGACAAATACAGAGGGAACATCGTTGACTACGGTTTTTTTCTGGTTTCTCTAACTGTAATAGGTGTCAGCAGGGATTTGCTGTTTCACAATCCGGAACTCTTAATAATTCCGTTTTCTATATTGTTTATGATGATGTTCATACTTGGAGGTATCAACAAGCTTCTTTTGCTTCGTCTTAATAAGCCACACTCTTTGGTAATCACCAAAAACCTGATGCTAACCGTCAAAAATGCCGGTTTTGCCAGTGTGGTCAGCCTGAGCTTATTTGATAATTACATCGTAGCCATACCAGCAGCTATCTTAAGCATACTTTTGCCCCTGCATTACATTTGGGAATATAATACGAGGTCTTTATTCAGGGAAAATATACTAAATATTCATAAAGGAACTATTTAACAAATTGTACTATTATACGTATGCTTATTTGCTATATGGTTTGTTAAACATTTTTCCTGACTACCTGTTTATTCCTATAATTACCATTTATTAAAGAAATAATATTCATGTTCAACGAATACAACCCCCTGGAAGATAAAATCTATCAAATTTTGGGCAAGGAAGGAAAACTGGTGAATGAGAAGGAAGCTCCTGAATTGGATATGGATTTGCTTCTCAGTGCCTACAAAAAAATGCTTTATGCCCGCCTGGCCGATCAAAGCATGGTGCAATATCAGCGGCAAGGCCGTTTATACAACTTCCCCCCTGCTACGGGTCAGGAAGCAGTTGGAACAGCTTTTGGTATGGTATCCAAAAAGAAAGACTGGCTGGTTCCTACCTACCGTGAACTCCCGTCGATACTTGCAAAAGGAGCCAGCATAAAAGACCTCTACCTGAACTTTATGGGCGATGAAGCAGGGTATCTCTACAAAGGAACGGAACATATCATTCCCATGTCCATTCCCATAGGTTCTCAGCTTCCTCATGCAGTTGGTATTGGGTATGAAATCAAATACCACAAAAAAGATGAAGTAGTCTTTGCCTATGTTGGTGACGGTGGCACGTCACAGGGGGATTTTCATGAAGCCCTTAATTATGCGGGAGTATGGAAAGTACCTGTCGTTTTTATAGTCCAGAACAATCAATATGCTATTTCTACGCATTACAGGAAACAAACAGCATCTGTGAATTTTGCAATAAAATCCCTGGCATATGGCATTAAAGGGATCAAAGCCGACGGAAATGATTTTCCGGCAATGTACAATGTATTGAAATATGCTGCAGATTATGCCCGGCAGGGGAATGGCCCTGTATTGGTAGAAGCATTTACCTACAGAAAAGGGCCCCATACAACATCAGATGACCCTTCCAAATACCGCACGAATGAAGAAGAAAAGGATTGGGAGATGAAAGACCCATTGAAAAGAATGAAAACCTTTCTAATTGGGAAAAAATCCTGGAGTGAGAAAGAAGATAAAGACCTCAATGACCAATACCTGTATGAGCTGGATCGTTTGTTTGAAGAAGTTGAGAAACACCGGTCTTATCAATACGATGACGTTTTTGATCATCTTTACAACGACCCCCCGAAAGACCTCCTGCAGCAAAAAGCAAGCTATGCGGATTTCTTAAAACAAAAGGAGGCTGGAAAATGAGAGTAATGAATATGGTGCAGGCACTAAACAATGCCCTTGAAATTGCACTCCATCAGGATAAAGATTTAGTTGTTTTTGGAGAGGATGTAGGCAAAAACGGAGGTGTATTCCGGGTAACAGAAGGATTGCAAAAAAAGTTCGGACAGGAACGTATATTTGATACTCCTTTGGCTGAATCCGGCTTGGCAGGAGCTGCCATTGGCATGGCAGTTGCCGGATTGCGTCCGGTGATAGAAATGCAGTTCTCCGGATTCTCCTATCCGGCACTTAACCAGATCATTTCACATGCTGCCCGCATGAAAAACCGAAGCAGAAGCTTGTATAACACCCCTCTGGTGATTCGAATGCCATATGGTGGGGGTGTAAATGCGCCCGAACATCATTCTGAAAGCCTGGAAGCCATTTTTGCACATATTCCGGGAATAAAAGTTGTTATCCCCTCAACCCCGCATGATGCAAAAGGATTATTGCTGTCAGCAATAGAAAGCAATGATACGATTATTTTTATGGAGCCGAAACGTGTGTATCGTGCAATCAAGCAGCAGGTAACCGAAGAAAAATATACCATCCCCATTGGGAAAGCACTTTGCCTTAATGAAGGAACAGATATTACACTCGTTGCTTACGGAGCAATGGTTCGGGAAGCTCAGAAAGCCATGGTGCTGGCAAAAAGAACCGGAATATCCGTTGAACTCATTGATCTGAGAACAATCTATCCCATGGATAAAGAAACCCTGGTAAATTCAGTAAAAAAAACCGGAAGGATCATTTCCGTTGCAGAAGCTCCAATAAGTTTTGGTGTGGGTGCCGAAATAACTGCTGTTGTAAATGAAGGAGCTTTTCTGCACCTGGAAGCGCCGCCAAAAAGAATTGCAGGTTTCGACACCATTGTTCCTATGGCCAGAGGGGAACATTATTACATGCAGAGCCCGGAGAAAATATTTTACGAAATCAAAAAAACAATAAACTTTTAAACGATGCGATATATCTTTAAATTTCCGGATATTGGTGAAGGACTTGACGAGGGAACCATCATGGAATGGTATGTTGAAAAGGGCCAGGAGATAAAATCCGGAGATCCTCTGGTAAACATGGAAACCGATAAGGTAGTCACAGATATTCCCTCTCCAAAAACAGGGGTATTAATAAAGCTTTTTGGTAAAACAGGAGATGTGGTTAAAGTGGGCGATCCTCTTGTGGAAATTGAGATACCCGGCATTGAAGGAGAGGATGCAGTTAAGGAAGCACATGAAAAAAATGCCCCCCAGCTACAAAAAGAAGATGTGATCATTGGAACCTTCGACATCGCCGGAAATAACGCTTATCTTCCTCCGAGCAAGGAAGTTCATACCGAACCAGCTCCTGAAAAGAAAAAATTTAAAGCAATTGCCACACCAGTTGCAAGGGCATTGGCCCGTGAATTAGAAATTGATATCAATGCTATTTCCGGCAGTGGCCCGGGGGGCCGGGTCATGAAAGAAGATATTCTGAATCATAGAGATAATCAATCCGGAAATGAGCTGCCTGATCATCCGAAACCTGCTGCTGTTAAACATAAGCTGCTGGAAATTGAACCCTTAAGCCAGATCAGGAAGACCATTGCAAAAAACATGATTCGTTCAAAGCATACCGCAGCACATATGACTGCCTTCGAAGAAGCCGATGCTGAAGAGCTGATCAGGTTAAGGGGAAAATTTAAAGAAAAATTCATGAAAGAAGGCGTGCATCTGAGCTACTTGCCATTCCTTTTGAAAGCTACCTCCCTGGCCCTCAAAAAGCACCGGGTGCTGAATGCTGAGATGGATATGGAAAACAACCGCATGATCTATAAAAAATATTATAATATCGGAATTGCAGTGGATACCCCCGACGGATTAATCGTACCGGTTATTAATGATGTGGACAAAAAAAGCATCTTCCAGATCGCCAAAGACCTGAATGAAATAACCGCAAAGGCCAGGGAGAAAAAGATCACCATGGATGACCTGAAAGATGGTACCTTTACGGTAACCAATTTCGGAAGCATTGGAGGAATGTGGGCATCCCCACTTATCAATTATCCCCAGGCGGCTATTCTTGGAATAGGACGCATGCTTAAAAAACCTGTAATAAAAAATGATGAAATCGTTAAAGGGACAGTGCTCCCAATTTCACTTACTGTTGATCACCGCATAATCGATGGCGGTGAAGCCAGTCGCTTTATCAACCAATTAATGGATTATATAACAGATCCTGCATCCCTGATCATGGAATAAGATAATACTATGGAAACGAAATACAATGTAATTATAATAGGTAGTGGCCCGGCAGGTTATGTAGCAGCCATAAGGGCCGGACAGCTTGGACTCAAAACAGCCATCATTGAAAAAGATAAAATAGGCGGTCTCTGCCTCAATTGGGGGTGTATCCCAACCAAAGCCCTCCTGGAAAGTGCCCGATTCTATCACAAAATAAAGACCCGCGCCGATGAATTTGGGATTACCGGAATCAGTGAGCTTAAACTTGGTTTTGACTGGGTAAAGGCACTGGAAAGAGCGCAAAAGGTGGTTGGAATATTAACATCCGGGGTGGACTACCTGTTGAAGAAAAATGGTGTTGAAACCATCAACGGTGAAGCAAAGATTATCTCTGAAAATAAAATCAGCGTTGACAATCGGTTGCTGCAAACCGAAACTATTATCATTGCAACGGGGGCCAAACCCAATAAGCCGGATATTAAAGATGGAGAGCAGTTCATCCTTGACTTTAAGGAGCTTTTTTCCCTGGATAAAATCCCAACACATGTTGTTATTAATGGAGAAGGATCCTTTGCTTTTGAGATGGCTCAGTTTTTTGCGCTGATTGGCAGGGAAGTTAGCCTGCTTATTCCAGGGAAAAAAATCCTTCCTATGTTTGATGAGAGAATCGCTGACTTTATGCTCAAAAAGTTGAGAAAGGAAAAAGTACGGGTAATCATGGATTGCAAAGAGCACCTCAAAAATGCCAGTTGGAGCAATGCCAAGCTTTCATTAGGAGATAAAGAGATACCCTGCGATGTTATGATCAATGGGAACCAGAAAACAGCCGTCATTCCGAAAGCTGACATTTCCATTGCTAAAGAAGGAGATTACATAAGCGTCAATAAATTCTGTCAAACAAACTACCCAACGATCTTTGCCATTGGGGATGTAAATGGCATTAGTAAATATGCCCATGCAGCCAGTTCTCAAGGACTGCATGTCATTAACTTTATCAAGGGGATACAGAAAGAAATTGATCCCTCAAAATATCCCCTGAACATGTATTCCAGTCCGGAAGCCGCACAAATCGGCATTACGGAAGAAAAAGCAAAAGAAGCCGGCATTGACTACAAAATCAGTGAATTCCCGCTTTCAGCCAATGGGAAAGCACTCTCTGAAGGACATTCCGAAGGATTTATCCGTATGATCTCAGAAACAAAATACGGAGAAGTGCTGGGAGTGCAAATTGTTGCTGAACACGCTACCGACATGATTGCAGAAGCATCGGCATATATGAAAATAGAATCAACGGTATATGACGTTGCCGAAACCATTCACGCACATCCAACATTATCAGAAATTTTTATGGAAAGTGGATTTGAAGCCATTGACAAGGCCATCCAGGAAAGAATGATTCCGGTTCAATAAAATAAAAATTAAAAAGTGTCATAGTTGCATGCAGAATGAATCTAAACCAGAACATGTTTATATTGCCCTTCCGCTTATGGATGAGCACATCAATCTTCCAAACATTCTTGAAGATATTGAAAAGCAGGAAACTCAAAACAACATAACGCTTGTTTGTTGTGTCAATCAGCCCGAGGCTTTTAATAATAAGGAAGAGAAAAAACATATCTGCGAAAGCAACAGGAAAAGTCTCGATTTCCTTTCAGCTGCTGCCTCAAGAACAAGCTATCCCATTATAATCATTGATAAAAGCTCTGAAGGACGGGGTTGGGATCAACACAACTATGGTGTTGGTTGGGCCAGGAAGGTCTGCATGGAAAAGATTAATGAATTGGCTTCAGATGATGACATAATGATCAGTTTAGATGCGGATACAGGATTTGGAGAGTATTACATTTCAAGTGTTATAGATACCCTTCGGAAAAACAAAGGAGCAAAAGCCCTTGCAGTTCCGTATTATCATTTTCTAAGCGGGGAAGAAGTAAAAGACCGCGCTATCCTGCGCTATGAGATCTATATGCGCTATTATAACCTCAACATGATGCGTATTCATTCTCCTTATGCATACACCGCAATAGGATCAGGAATTGCTTTGCCAGTAAGGACATACCGCAAAATAAATGGAATTACGCCCTATAAAAGCGGGGAGGATTTCTATTTTATGCAGAAAATTAGAAAATCAGGTCCGGTTATTATTTGGAACAAAGAAAAGGTTTTTCCTGCTGCCCGTTTTTCCGATCGCGTGTTATTCGGCACAGGTCCTGCCATGATAAAAGGTGCCCGTGGTGACTGGAGCAGTTATCCAATTTATCATCACCTGCATTTCGATGAGATAGCTGACACGTATTCAATCTTTGAAAAGCTTTACATCTCAGATGAATCCTGTCCGATGGATGTATTTCTGAAACATAAGTTTCCTGATTATCCTTTCTGGGAAAAGCTCAGAAAAAATCACCCGCATAAAGTAACCTTTATGAAAGCCTGTCATGAAAAAATTGACGGATTACGTATTTTACAATACCTGAAATACAGACAAGAAAGCGAACCGCCTATTGGAGAAAATATACTTTATGACTATTTGCAACGCTATCATGCGGAGCCAGCTTTAGAGGAAGTCCTGGAAAAAACCCAAAGCTATTCTTTTATAAACATGCCCTTGCCTTTGATGGATAAACTCAGGAACCTTCTGGTAAATATAGAAAGTCAGCAACAGCTGCTCAAAATAATTGTTTAAGAAATGATGAATAAGAACACCCTTATAAGTATTATTGGCCCTACGGCCACCGGAAAAACAAATATTGCCACCAGGCTTGCCTATGAACTGAACGGAGAAATAATCAGTGCTGATTCGAGGCAGGTATTCAGGGGGATGGACATAGGCACAGGGAAAGACCTGAATGAATATACGATCGAAGGCCGGCAAATTCCCTATCATCTTATTGATATTATTGATCCTCCTTCTGAATATAGTGTTTACGATTTTCAGCAGGATTTCATCAAATCATATAATAAAATTGTTAAAAGAGGGAAACAACCTATACTCTGTGGCGGCACAGGATTGTACCTCGAATCAGTATTCAACAAATACAAGCTTATACCCGTCCCGGAAAACAGTACTTTGCGTTCTGAGCTAAAGAAAATAACAAAAGATGCATTAACCAAAAAGCTTAAATCATATGGCCCCATTCATAATACTACAGATACAGAGGATGTAAACCGGCTAATCCGTGCTATTGAGATTCAGGATTATTATTTACACAAGCCGAACATAAAAGCTTCCCTGCCGGAGATTGATCATCATATTTTTGGCATTTTTTTCGACCGGCAAATTATTCGGAAACGAATTACCCATCGCTTAAAAGAACGTCTTGAGAATGGTATGGTGGAAGAAGTCCGGCAATTGCTCAACAAAGGCATATCCCCTGAACGCATGTATTATTATGGTCTGGAATATAAATTCCTCACACAGCATATCATAGGTAATATTTCATATGATGAGATGTTTCAACTGCTAAATACAGCCATTCATCAGTTTGCCAAGCGTCAGATGACCTGGTTCAGAAGAATGGAAAGGAAAGGGATTAATATTTTTTGGATAGACGGAAATAGAAAGCTCGAAGAAAAAACAAACACAATACTAGAAAAAAAGGGTGGCTGATCAGCCACCCTTTTCTAAAGGTTATTTGTTTAAAAACGCTTTCTTCCTGGGTTCCCCAATTAGTAATAAGTTTTTAGAGCCACTGGGAGAAAACTCATGATGAGTGGGATATATAGTGCCACCGTATTCTACATCGTAATCGCATACGAATGTTGAATCACAGGTGCTGTATGTTCCGCTACCCTCAACTGAACCAACTGTTCCGTCACCAAATTCAAATGCTTGCTGCGGAATGTCGATCTGTTGGTTAATGGTACCATCGAAATCATAATAGATCACTTCACCGGCAGCAGCCCAATCCCAGAAGTTATCATTCAAAATTCTGTTTGATACTGTACCGTCGAGGGTAAAGTTGCATGGATAGACTCCATAACCTTCCTCATCGCAATCAAATGCACCCACAAAAACGTTTATATCCAGTTCGCAGTAAGGGCCAACTTCAACTGTTAAGGTAGCCGTTTGTGACTTCACGCCTTCAGAAGTAGTTTCCACGCAGGTCACCACAACAGAATCCACTGCCTGGTCAAATTCAATCTCCACTTTTGCGGTAGTTCCATCAATTGCATGTAAAATTGCGTTTTCAGCAGTCCATTGGAAAGTAGAACCTCCACGAGGGAAAACTGAATACTCCATTTGTTGTGTCCTTACAACAAAAGTTGGCCCATCGATTTCAGATATTACGGGAACAAATGAGCTAAAATCATAATCCTCTCTTGCTTTTTCCAGGTCTGTTTTCTTACAGGCTGTAAAAACGAGCAAGAACACCAAAAATATGCTAATTATTCCAAATATTTTTTTCATAATGTTCATTTTAATTAGTTAATACATTCATACTATTTGATGAGCGGTTTATCCGGCCCAAAAGTTTCAACCCTAAATCCGGTATGCTTAATTTCTTTTTTTGCATTCCATCCGCCATTTGAAGAATTCACTCCGTCACCTGAACCTCCACCAAAGGTATAAATAGGCATAAGCATAACATCAAGTTGCTGGCCAGGAATGGGGAAGTGCAGCAATGTACCGGCCTGAAGCTGATCCTTACGACGCATATCAAAGAAAGGAATACCAACACCAGTAAGGTAAAGTTCAATAGTACGCTCATAAATGATAGCATCCAACACCTCAACATCTGTAGCTGCAGCATCAACAGGGGCAAGTCCGCCTCTTGTAATGCGTTCTCCTGCATTTAAGATAGCAATTGCTGCTGCTGAATTACCAAGCATCAGTTCAGCTTCGGCGATAAAAAGGTCATTTTCAGCTTTTCTCATTTCAGGCATAGGTTCTATCCAGGTTGTCAGGTACTGGTCATGACGTGCATACCTGTATGAACTAAAATGATAATATCCCCGCTCAGGTTTGAACGGGCAGGAAGCTACATATTCAAAGTCAGTAGCAAGGCGGGCATCATCTGAAGTGGCTACGCCCTGGTTTGGAAGATCATCATAAGATCCTGTAGATGGGAAATAATCAGGCATATTGGGATCTAACATATTAATGACCCTCATGTCGACCTGTCCCCAACCACCATACACTGAATATGTTTGGTAAAGTGAATACCAAAGCACATCATCTGCAAGGGGTTCAAAAGTGAAATCGATACCATTCTGCGCATAGGTTTTCACCTGGGCCCAATCCAATGCATCATCCTGTGTTTTATTTCTGGAACCATAAACCATTAAGCGGGCCGCAAATGAATTTGCCAGTTTGCCGAGCTCAACGTTTGTCCAGGTATTTCCGGGGATCCAGTCAGCAGGAAGTGTAAAAGTATTGTTGTTACAAATATCAATACACATATCCAGATAGTCTATTGCAGCATCTAATAATTGGTCATAAGTGGAAATAGGAATTTCCCCTTCCAGATCCGTTGATTCATCCACAATATATCCCTGATCAAAGACCAGTCCCAGATAACCTAATGCAGCGCCTTGACCCCAACGGGCTATGGCTTCAACCATTTTAGTATCTTCACCATCATCGCCTATCTCACTGCCATAATTAACAATCTGGATCAGAATATCGTTTGACAGCGACAATACATTGTTCAAGCCCAGATAAAACTCCCGGGATGTATTCGCATAAGCATACGAAGGATTGTTATTCCAAGCCGTACGTGGCTCACTGGAAATATCCATCATGGCAGCATTACCCCAAGAGCATGTTCCATGGTCGGATGCCACCCACAATGCAAGTGCTAAACCATCATATTCCTGAGTAGTTTGAAACCAGTTATTGACAATACCTCCTGCCAATCCAAGCAGATCATCAGGGTTTGCCAGGGCAGTTGCCTTATCCGGATTGTTGAGGTTCTCAACATCCTCGAGCTTCTTACACCCGAAGCCGAACAGCAACATGCCGATTAATACTCCTAAAATTAATTTTCTACTTTTCATATCTTTTGTTTTTAATATTAACATTAATACTATTTAGAATTCCAACGTTAAAGAAGCACTGATAGTACGATAATTTGGATAACCATAAGCATCAAAAAGAAAGTACTGTGATGATCCAAAGTAAGTATCTGACAGGTTATCATTAACCTGTCCGACTTCAGGATCATATCCTGTATAATCAGTGAATGTAAGCAGGTTACGTCCAATCACACCAAACTTGATAGTTTTGAAATATCCTTTGGCAAAATTCTTCAGTTGTTTTCTCTCCAGTGTATAATATATAGAAAGTTCCCTGAGCTTCACGTAACTTCCATCTTCAACGAAATGTGAGTTGATATCATTCACATCGTATAATGCCTGATAATAATCAATGGTCTTCTTTTGATTCGCATCAACATCATACTGGTCAACATCTACGTGCCTGAGGTCGCGATACAACCACTGGGCAGTCCTGTTGTATATATCTCCGCCATATTTCCAGTCTAACAGCAAATACAGAGAAAAATTCTTATACTGGAAGTTATTTCCGATACCGAGGTGGAAATCAGGATTTGTATTACCAATAACAGTTTTAATAGGATTTCCGTCGGCATCCAGTAATTTGATAGGAATTTCGCCTGTTGTACCCTGTGTTCCTTTAGGGATAACATAACCGTCGCTATTAATTTCATAGTTAGAAATATCGTCTCCTGCTTCCAGTTGTGCAGCCAGGTCATCAAGACTGGTTAACCACTGAGAACCGTAAATTACACCAAACTCCTCCCCTTCAGCAATATAAAATGCCTGGTCAGCATCCTGCCCGATAGGGCCAGTCTGGAATGGAGGAATATCCAAACGCTCAACTGTTTGACGAATACGATCGTATGTAAGAGTAGCTGACCACTTGAAGTTTTCCTTATCCATGATCCGGGCACCAAGAGTTCCTTCCAGTACTTTACTTCTGAGAGCACCGGCATTTTGCCACTGATACTTATATCCATAGAAAGCAGGCAATGGAACTGCCATGATCTGATCGTCAGTAAGTGTATTTGCATAAACAAACTCAAAGCTGAACATCTCAAGGAATTCAACATTTAAACCAACTTCAAACTCTTTTGACAGAGATGGTTTAAGGTCTTTGTTACCAAGCGTATTGGGTTGAGGATTTCCATCAACGAATGCATATGTTTCATACTGTGCATAAAATCCGGGGCGCTGACCTGAAGTACCGTATGCAGAGCGGATTTTTAATTCCTGAATACCGGGGATTTCAAAATCTTCGGAAATACGATATGCACCTGAAACCCTGAAATACGGATTCCATCTTTCGTTTTCACCAAAGAGGGATGATCCATCGTAACGTAACATAACATCAGCAAGGTACTTATCATCGAAATCAAATTGGAAAATACCAAAATAGTTATGTGAAATAATTTCCTGCTCTTCAGAGGCTATACTTTTCGTACCAACTATAGCATCCATAGAAGGAACATCATTCACACTGAAGTCATAGCCAGTAGCTTCAAATTCATTATATTTTAAAGACTCATATAAATAGCTAAACTTGGCCTTATATGTTAATTTTCCATATTCACGATTAATATGTGCTGTAGTCTGGGCAGTCTGAGAATTCAATAAATCATTGTACTCATAGAGGTAACCTAAATCTGTTACCAATCCGGAACCACCTCTTTCAAGGAATCCTTTTGGTTGCCATTGGGTATAGTTTGTTGTTCTCCTGTCGAATGCATATTTTGCATCAAAGGTTAACCAATCAAGTGCATACCATTCAGCAGCATATGTACCAATGGCATAATTCCGAACCTCTTCTCTTTCAACCTGGCTAAGTGCATACAGGGGGTTTTCCTCATTGCTGTTCCAGTTACTGGCATCTACATCAAAATCGGAACCATCCTGCTCATTCGGCCTGTCAAGGTCACAATCGGGCCAGAGGAACAATACGTCAAAGAAAATACCACCTGTACGGAGGAATTGACCTCCGGGAGAATTCGTTTTTGACTTACCTATCATATTGGAGGCAGACAATTTGATATTGTCAGAAATATAATGGTCTGCATTCACCCTGAAGTTTTGACGTGAATATCCGTCAACCAAATCCAGCACACCTTCTTCATTAGAATTTTCAAAAGAAATAAGGAAGTTGGTTTTTTTACTGTTATTTGCCACAGAAATATAATTCTTATAGAATGTTCCATTGTCGAACATCCTGTCCTGGTGATCATTAATAAAAGCATAGGGATTGTCTGCATAATGATCCTCAGAGATAATAAGGTTTCCTGCAATATTTGGGTCAGTACCACCAGTATAACCGGCCGGGAAAGTAACGCCTGCGAAATCGGTATAAGCAGTACCTGGGTTATTGGGGTCTTTCAGTTCGTAGGGGTGGTGTTCAGCCAGTTCCATGGATTTTGGCATTTGGTTCATACCGAATTCATTCCTGAGGGTAACTTTTGTTTCTCCTTTGCTGAGGCTGCTTCCTCTTTTGGTCATGATCACCACAACACCGTTACCGGCACGTGAACCATAGAGGGCTGCTGCAGAAGCACCTTTTACAACCTCAACTGACTCAATATCTTCTGCATTGATATCAGCGAGGGTTCCTTCAATAATGGCACCATCCACAATGTAGAGTGGTTCCTGGCTACCCATAAGTGATGTCGATCCTCTGATCAGAATGGAAGCTGAACCCCCGGGAGCACCGGTATTGTTCGTTACACGCACACCGGCCATTTTTCCCTGCATTGCAGTAGCTGCATTGATAGCAGGCACTTCCTTTAGGGCGTCCTCACTGATCTTGGTCACAGATACGGTAAGCTTCTTCTTTTGTGTTCCTGATGCTACACCAGCAACGATAACCTCATCCAGGTTAAACACATCCGGCTCAAGAACAACATTTACATCATTGGATGCGCCCAGTGTTACCTCATTGGTCTTCATACCAATCATTGAAAATACCAGCACCTTGGTATCTTCAGAAACCACAATCTGGTAGTAGCCCTCCTCATCAGTGGCTGTACCCAGACTGGTCCCTTGGATGATCACAGAAGCCCCAGGTATCGTTGAGCCATCCTCTGAACTTGTGACAGTACCTGAGATCGTCCTTTGTGCCTGAACAACCTGCATTCCCAAAAACAGCAAGCAGGCAAGGAAAATTGTTAACTTTCTCATAATTAAAAATTTTAGTTAATTAAAGGTTAATTTATGGTTTACATAATTCTAAACGTCTTATAAATATCCCTAAGAATACCTAAGTATTTAATAATCAATTTTAAAAAAATAGTTTACCCTCTTAAAGACGCAATTTATAAAGATTATGAGACCTATGCAAGATTTTTTTACATATTTTTAACTTGTTCTTAACATACAGTTCAAAATCAACACAATAAAAAAGGGGCTCCCCAATGGACAGCCCCTTTTTAAGAAAATGTATCTTCTTGTTAAAAATGGAAAAGCAATAAAATTGCTCCGTCAATGTTGTCTGTATCCAAGCCAAACTGTCCGAGACCAGCAGTCTTTGTTGCTGCTTCGTCAACAGCATTGTTAGCAGCATCCCATGATTCTTCGGTTTGCTCTCCTTCACCCTGACTAATAATATTCAGGTGCCAGCCAAATTCTCCGGCGATTGACACTTTAGGAGCAAAGAAATATTCAACACCAATAAAAGCACGTGCTGAAAATCCAAAAACAGATCCAGCTTTGTCTTCTGTAATTCGCATTCCTGGTCCTGTAATATTTGTACCGAAATCATTGGTTGTAGGAAAGGTGTTCGTGGAGGAAAATTCATTGCCATACTCATATGTATCTTTTTCTGAACCTAACAAAATCCCTGCCTCAGCTCCATAGAATCCCTGAAGACGGCCATTGCCTTTACGCTTCTCCAACCCGGCGCTTAAAACTATCATTGTCTGAGCGTTTTTCCAGCTGTCCTCAACCTGTTCATCCGCTGTTTCATCATCCTGCACAAAGGCTTTATTTGTATTTGAATTCATGCCAATGCGTAACCTCCCGCGATAAGCCATTTTATCAGTTACATAGTACTTCCCATAAAGGGCATTCTGATCATTACTAAATTGCCATTGCGTGGCATTATTAAATGTTCCGTTATTCAGGTTTCCGAAATAATTGAGAACAGGTATTGCATTAATACCGATAACCCAGTCACCTGCCTGGGGTAAAATTGGAAATCCCTTTTTGGATTTCAAATCCTGTGCATTTGTCATAAAAACAAAGCCTAATACAAAGACAGTAATAAGAACTTTCTTCATAATGTAAAATTTTGGTTAATACTGGTTTAATTTTAGTTTAATAGACAAATATAAAATATTTCTCTAAAAAAAAGCAATTTTAAACTTTATTCTCTTAAATATGTTTATTTTTCATTAGAAATTATTAAACACCATGAGAATCCTGACAACATTTGTATTTATTCTATGCAGTTACGTTTTTATGTCTGGTAATATATACGGGCAACAGGGAGTTATTAAAGGGCGTATTTATAATGAAAGTAACAATGAGCCGGTAGCATTTGCCAATATTGTTATCTGGGGAACCAATATAGGTTCGGTAAGTGATTTGGATGGAAATTTTGTTTTTACCGGTATTGAACCTGGCTTTGTTAGTTTGGCAGCCAGTTCTGTAGGTTTTGAAAACTTCATTTCTGAAGAATTCCAGGTAACCAATGCCAAAACCTTTTATATTGACATAGGTCTGAAAGAAACATCCATAGAACTGGAAGATGTTGTTATAAAAGCCTCCCCATTTAAAAAAGTTGAAGAAAGCCCGGTTTCACTCAGAACCCTTGGTATATCTGATATTGAAAAAAACCCGGGTGCCAACAGGGATATTTCAAAGGTTATTCAGTCACTTCCCGGAGTAGCTTCTTCTGTCTCTTTCAGAAACGATGTTATAGTCAGGGGCGGAGGCCCTTCTGAGAACTCTTTCTACCTCGACGGAATAGAAATTCCAACACTGAACCACTTCTCCACCCAGGGTGCATCCGGAGGTCCTGTCGGAATTATTAATGTAGATTTTATTCGTGAAGTCGATTTCTATTCTTCCGCATTTCCTTCAAGCAGAGGCAATACACTAAGTTCAGTGATTGAAATGAAACAAATCGACGGGAATAAAGATAAGATTAATACCAAATGGACATTGGGAGCTTCTGATCTGGCATTTGCTGCAGAAGGACCTGCCGGAGAAAAAACAAGCTTTGTGTTCTCACTCAGAAGATCCTACCTGCAATTTTTATTTGATATTATAGGTCTACCCTTTTTACCAACCTATAACGACATACAATTTAAATTCAAAAAACGCTTCGACCTCAAAAACGAACTCAGCATCATTGGTTTGGGTGCGCTGGATCAGTTTGAATTAAACACAGGCCTGGAAAACCCCACAGAAGACCAACAGTACATCCTTTCATTTCTTCCGGTTAATGAGCAATATAGCTATACTGTGGGTGCTGTTTATAAACATTACAGAGACAAAGGCTATTCCACCTGGGTGCTTAGCCGTAATTATCTATATAACCGCTCGTTTAAATACCTGGATAATGATGAAAGCTCAGAAGATAACAAAACCCTGGATTATACTTCTGAAGAGTCAGAAAATAAATTCAGGTATGAAAACCTTATCCGAACCGGTCCATATAAGATTGCTTTCGGTGCAGGTGGGGCCTTTGCACAATACACAAATAATACATATCAAAAAGTTTTCATAGCAGATTCCCTATCAATTGTGGATTACGATTCGGAACTGAATGTCGCTAAATGGAATATTTTCGGACAACTCAGCCGCAATATGCTGAATAAGAGGCTTATTCTCTCCTTTGGCCTCAGAATGGATGCTAATAATTATTCCAATAGCATGTCAAATATGCTGGATCAATTTTCACCCCGATTGTCCGCATCCTATGTATTAACTGAAAAACTATCACTGAGTTTCAACATCGGAAGATACTTTCAGCACCCGGCATACACAACTCTGGGGTTTAGAAACAATGCAGGTGTATTGCTTAACAAAGAGAATAATCTTAAATACATTGTTTCTGATCATGTAGTTACCGGTTTGGAGTGGAACCCGAATGAGTATTCCAAAATTACATTAGAAGGGTTTTATAAATGGTACAGTAATTATCCCTTTTCAGTAAATGACTCTATTTCACTGGCCAACAAAGGGGCAGATTTTGGAGTAATTGGAAATGAAGAAGTCCGCTCAATATCTGAAGGCAGGGCTTTCGGCTTTGAAGTTCTTGCGCGTGACAAAATGTTCAGAGGGTTCAACATTATTGTCTCATACACTTACGTACGTAGTGAATTTCTGAATTACAAAGATGAATTTTATCCTTCAAAATGGGACAACCGCCATTTGCTGAATGCTACTATCACCAAAAGCTTTAAAAACAATTGGGATGTTGGAGCCAAATGGAGATTTGTTGGAGGAGCCCCCTATACGCCTTATGATGTGGAAAAGTCCAGCAATGTATTGGCATGGAATGTTCAAGCAATGGCCTACCTGGATTATTCCAGATTTAACAGCCTTCGTTTAAGCAATTTCCATCAGTTAGATATACGGGTTGACAAACAGTTTTATTTTAGTAAATGGTCCTTATTGTTTTACCTCGACATACAAAATATTTACAATTTTAAGGCTAAAGGACAAGACATACTGACGAATTTTGATGAAAACGGAGCTCCTGTGATCATAAATCCGCTGGACCCGATAGAAGATCAAAAATATCAACTCCGGAAAATTGAAAGTGAGTCAGGAACTGTTTTACCAACTCTGGGTGTCATTATCGAAATATAGAAACAGAAAAATTATACATCATGAAAAACAGCAGTAAAATTCCTTTTATACTGTACCTAAGCTTGCTCATTGTTTTCCCGGCAATGATGAACAGCTGTAAACTAAACAGTCCTCCAGCCGGCAATCAATCAACCGTTGAGGTTATAGAAAGCAATCCTGAAGGATCGGGCCCTGTGATACAGATCCGTTTCATAAAAGGAAAACTTCACAACTATCCATTAATGGCAATCTGGATGGCAGATACAAATGGCCGCTACCTGCAAACCTTATTTATTGCAGAATCGATTGGCAAAGGAGTCTTTAATTATGGAAATACCAAAGACGGGAAATGGGAGGAAGGCCCAAAAAGAAGACCTGCTGCACTCCCTGTTTGGGGGCATCAGTATGGATACCAGGCACCCGATGGCTATTACCTCCCCGACCAGAACAATCCGGTGCCGGATGCCTATACCGGCCCCACCCCCAAGAATAACTTTATTCTCAAAGCCAAAGCCAATAAAAAAGTCCGGCAACCATTTATGGTTTTTTTTGAGATCAATCAGTCATGGGACTGGAATGAATTCTGGACTAACAACAAATTTCCTGATGACGACCACTACAAGACCTCCAGCCAGCCGGCGCTGGTATACTCTGCCACCTTAAATCCAAAGGTACATTCCGAAGAAATTGAAATGACTTTAATAGGTCGCAGCCATCATAGTGGGAGCAATGGTGAAATTTATGATGACCTTGAAACTATTACAACTGCTAAACAGATTGCCAGGCGGATTAGCGTTGAAATTCTTTCGGATTAATCAGCTATGTAAATCAACGGCAACAAAAGACAACCCACTTGATTATACACATTTTTTTGTATCTTTGCAGTCCCGTTTAAAACGGGACCTGATCCATGCGGATGTGGCGTAATTGGTAGCCGCGCTAGACTTAGGATCTAGTGCCTTCGGGCGTGGGGGTTCGAGTCCCTTCATCCGCACATTTTCCAACATTCCTACCATGGATTCCATGTCGGGGGCTTTTACATAAAAAGAGATAGTGAATAAAATCAATTTGTAACGATGAATATTACCAGAGAAAATGTTGATGAACTCAACGCAGTTCTGAAGATTGAGATCAATGCTGATGATTATGAAACGAAAGTTAAGAACGTCCTCAAAGATCACCAAAAAAAAGCAAATTTACCTGGCTTCAGGCCCGGCAAAGTACCATTTGGCATGATAAAACGGATGTATGGCAATAGTGTGACAATGGAAGAAGTAAACAAACTGCTTTCAGAGAGTATTACAAATTACATTACAGAAAATAATGTGAAGATTCTCGGAAATCCATTGCCCAACGAGGAAAAATCCCCCAGGTTTGATATTGAAAATGATACCGACTTTGAATTCTACTTTGATATTGGTATGGCTCCGGAAGTTGACCTTGAAATTTCAGACAAAATCAAGGTAAACTACTATACAATAAAAACAGATGAAAAACTAATTCAAAAATACCTGGACGATATCCAAAAAAGAAACGGAGAACATATACACCCCGATACCGTTGAAGATGGTGATATTTTAAAAGGAAATATCGTTGAACTGGATGAAGATGGTAAAGCGAAAGCAGAAGGCGTACAAAATGAAACAAGCATTTCTGTTGATTTCATCAAAGACAAAAGATTGAAAAAGAAAATGCTGGAGATGAAAACAGGCGATGACATTCAGTTTAATCCCCTAAAAGCCACTGATAATGCTACCGAAACTGCTACTATGCTTGGTATTGAAAAAGAAAAAGCAGAAAATCTGGAAACTGACTTTGAATTTACATTAAATGAAATTACACGTCATCAGCCCGCTGAATTAAATGAAGATCTTTATAAAAAAGTGTATCCGGCAGAAGACATAAAAGATACAGAAGCTTTCAAAGAAAGGATTGAAAAAGATGCTGCCGTTTCCCTTTCCATAGAAAGTGATCGACTCTTTCTCCGGGATGCTTCCGATAAACTGATGGAAGAAGCAGGGCTCTCACTCCCGGATGATTTTCTGAAACGTTGGCTTATGGAAAACAATGACGGAAAAGTCACAAAAGAACAAATCGAAAAAGAATACGATGAATATGCAAAATCTCTGAAGTGGCAATTGATTGAGAATAAAATCATCAAAGACAATGATTTAAAAGTAGATGAAAAAGATGTAAGGGATCATGTAAAAACCTATCTTGGAGCCAATATGTTCAAAGGAAAGGAAGGCCCGGAACAAGACCAGCAAATGAATCAAATAGTGGATATGGTATTGCAGAACAAGGATGAAAAAAACAAAATCACAGACGAACTGATGGATAAAAAGTTAATGGAAGTCCTGAAAAACAACCTCACAATAAAACAGAAAGAAGTTTCTTATGATGATTTTATTAATTTAGCTACTCAAAATAAATTCAAATAATAAAACATGAACTCAGAAGAATTCAGAAAATATGCCACTAAGCACAGAGGCATCAGTAGCCTCACCCTGGATCGTTACACATCCATTCACGGCAATTATATATCACCTACTATTATTGAAGAACGCCAGTTAAACGTAGCAACCATGGATGTATTTTCCAGGTTGATGATGGACAGGATTATCTTTCTGGGAGTCCCTATTGATGATTATGTTGCCAATATTATTCAGGCGCAACTGCTTTTCCTTGATTCTGTTGACTCAAGCAAAGACATCACCATTTATATGAATACTCCCGGAGGAATGGTTTATGCGGGACTGGGAATATACGACACCATACAATATGTGAATTCAGATGTAGCAACGATTTGTACAGGCATAGCAGCCTCTATGGGTGCTGTTTTACTTTGTGCCGGCGTGAAAGGCAAACGAAGCGCATTGAAACACTCCAGGGTATTGATTCATCAGCCTATGGGAGGCGCCCAGGGACAAGCATCTGACATAGAAATTACTGCCAGGGAAATCCAGAAAATGAAAAATGAATTATACGAAGTTATTGCCAAACACTCCAACCGTGCATTCAAACAAATATGGAAAGATGCTGACAGGGATTTCTGGATGACAGCCGAAGAAGCCAAAGAGTATGGCATGATAGACGAAGTTCTTGCAAAGGATTAATCCATTTATTATACCTAATTTATTTGCCTATGGCAAAAAAGGAAACAGAACATTGCTCCTTCTGCGGACGGGAAAAAGATGAGACCAACATGCTCATTGCCGGCCTGGATGCCCATATATGTGATTATTGTGTCGAGCAAGCACAAACAATCATTCGGGAAGAACAACCCGGCACTGCTAAGGCTGATTATAAGCAGGAAGGACTTATGCGGCCAAAGGAAATTAAAGCCTGGCTTGATCAGTACGTTATCGGACAGGAAGACGCTAAGAAAATTGTTTCTGTAGCCGTCTATAATCACTACAAACGCATTGCTCAGCCTGTTTCCCGGCAGGGCAATGATGTGGAAATTGAAAAATCGAATATCATCATTGTAGGCGAAACAGGAACAGGTAAGACCCTCCTTGCAAGATCGATAGCGAAAATGTTGCATGTTCCCTTTTGCATTGCTGATGCTACTGTATTAACAGAAGCAGGTTATGTTGGTGAAGATGTGGAAAGCATCCTGTCGCGTTTATTGCAGGCGGCTGATTATAATGTCGCTGCCGCTGAACGGGGCATTGTTTTTATTGATGAAATTGATAAAATCAGCCGAAAAAGCGATAATCCTTCTATTACTCGTGATGTATCAGGCGAAGGTGTGCAGCAGGCCCTGCTGAAACTGCTGGAAGGTGCCGTAATTAATGTGCCTCCGCAGGGTGGAAGAAAACACCCTGAACAGAAAATGATACAGATCAATACCCAGAATATACTATTTATTGCTGGTGGTGCCTTCGACGGTATTGAGAAAAAAATCGGCCACAGGCTAAAAACGAATATGATAGGCTATAAAGCCGCCAAAGAAAAGGAGAGCATTGACAGAGAGAACCTCCTTAGTTATGTTGCCCCCCAAGACTTAAAAAGTTTCGGCCTCATCCCTGAAATTGTTGGAAGATTGCCTGTTGTGTCCTTTATGGAACCTCTCGATACAAAAGTTCTGGTCAGGATTTTAACAGAACCCAAAAATGCCATTGTTAAACAATTTATTAAATTGTTTGAAATGGACAACATCAAACTGAGCTTTGACAAAAAAGTTTTCGATTATATCGTTGAAAAAGCAGTTGAGTTCAAATTGGGAGCACGAGGGCTTCGATCGATTCTGGAAGCTATTATGACGGAAGCTATGTTCACCCTGCCATCTGAAAAAGGCGCGAAAGAATTGCATGTTAATGTAGCCTATGCCACACAGCAATTATCAAAAACAAATCTGGCAAAACTTAAGGTTGCATAGCTCCATGCTGCATGGCACAAAAATTGGATATGATTCTCAAAAATAGTGTATGAAAAGGGGAATCATTACTATATTTTTTCTTTATTTTTTTCTACCCTCATTTTCTCAGGATGATGTGATCATTACCCGTGCATGCGTGTTTGAAGGTGATACTATTCCGTTTATTGAACTCAGTCCGGTTACCATATTTGCCCCGATGGAATTCAGGAACAAACGGCAGCAAAGAAAGTACACCAAACTCGTTAGAAACGTGAAAAAGGTTTATCCATATGCAAAACTCGCCGGAATTAAATTTGAAGAATACAATGAAATTCTGGCAGGCATTGAAACGGAAAAAGAAAAGAAAAAGATTATGAAACAGCTTGAACAGGAGCTGAAGGATGAATTTGAAGAAGACCTTAAAAACCTGACCTTCTCACAGGGAAAAATTCTGATTAAACTTGTTGACAGAGAAACGGGAAACTCTTCCTACCACATTGTCAAAGATCTCCGTGGCGCATTCGTTGCCTTTTTCTGGCAATCCCTTGCCCGCCTTTTTGGATATAACCTGAAAATAAAATACGACCCTGAAGGAGACGATGCCCGGATAGAAAGCATTGTAAGAAGAATTGAAGCAGGCTACCTGTAGACAACCCTGATTTATTTCCCTCTTCCCTGAATAACAATAAGTACAGTATAAATCAAGATTTTAAAATCCATTGCAAGAGACATATTCTCAATATAAAGAAGATCATATTTAAGTCGCTCCACCATTTCATCTACATTCTCCGCATACCCATATTTCACCTGCCCCCATGAAGTCATTCCCGGTTTCACCTTATGCAATAGTTTATAATGCGGGGCCTTCAGAACAATCTTATCAATATAATACTGCCTTTCAGGCCTGGGCCCGACAAGGCTCATTGTTCCCTTCAGCACATTATAAAACTGGGGCAATTCATCCAGACGTGTCCTTCTCAGGAACTTGCCAAAGGGAGTTATTCTGGAATCACCCTTGCAGGATAATTGCGGGCCATCTTTTTCAGACCCCTTATACATCGACCTGAACTTATGAATAACAAAGGGTTTGGCATTTTTTCCTATGCGCTCATGAGAATAAAAAACCGGCCCTTTTGACGATAATTTTACCCCCAAAGCTGTAATCAGAAAAACCGGGCTCAATAGGATGATGGCCAGGATGGATATAGAAATATCCATCAGGCGCTTAACGGTTTGCTGCCAGTCTGGCATCAAATCTGGTGAGATTTGAATTAAAGGTGCATGGAAAATAGAATTCATCCTCACAGAACCCAACAAAATATCATGCATATCCGGGATGATCTTTATCACCACATTGCAATCTTCCAACTGGGTAATGATATTGCCAATCGAATCGTGCTCGCTTGGATCAATTGCAATAATTACCTCCTCCACATCATATTCATGGATAAAACGCCTCAGTTCTTTATAATGGCCCAACAGGGGCAAATGATCCAATAATTCATAATGATCACCCTCGTGAACATATACAAAACCAATAAATCTGTTTCCAGAAGACACCTTCTGCCCTTCAATTTCATTGTAGATATTCAGTGCCTTACCATTGCTTCCAACAATAAGGGTATTAAATCCCATTATTTTATTGTGGATCTTGTAAGCTGTAACTGATGATAAAGTGAAGCGCAACACGAAGGTCAGGATGAAATGCAAACTGAAATAAACCAGAAATGACTGATAATAGCTTTTATAGGATGCCAGATAGCGGATATCATCCAGCATCAACACAAAAAAAATGATTACAACACCAATTACCGATATCAGGAATGTTTGCTCCAGTTCTTTCAGGCGTGATTTTCGATAAATTTTACGGTAGGTTCCCATCATCACATACAGTATGATCCAGAAAAATGGGACAGCAATTATTCCAAGGTATAAATTCGGGTCTTCAAAAGCCTGTTTATAGTTTTGAAAAAAATAAGGATCGGCTGTTCTTTTTCGATAAATAAAGAATACGCCCCATGCGATCATGGCACTTAATACATCTGCGATTAAATACTTCAATACCTGAAGGTTCTTATTCATGATGCCTACAAATGTATTAGCTTAATGTTGTCAAAAGAAATCCTGGCTTCCTCCACGCCATCATCCTTAAACCCTCCGAAAAAAACCTGGAAATCTATCGCATTAACTTCCCTGCTCACAATACTGGTTAGGCTAATATATATTTTATTCCATTCATCAGATTTATTAACAACAAAAATAGATTGCTGTGAACTCTGGCTATATTCATTAATGAAAAGCCCTATGGTAAATTTATTATTCGTTTTATAATTTAGTTCAAGAAAAACGGGGGTATTGCTCTTTGGCAATACATATGCATTTGTTGATTTAACTTCAAAAAAATCCCGCTCTTCATCAAGACAAACCACTCCGGAATAGCTTCCCTCAAATAGCTCTCCGGCTTCAGAAGATTTTTGCATGCCGGTATCGCTTCGGCTTGTTTTCTCCATTGCAATACCCCCATCTTCAAAATCCTCTATCCAGGCAAATTGAGCAAGATCGCTATAGGCAGTGGTGAGGGTATCCAAGGCAAGAATGTTATCTGCTTCCAGCATTTGTTGCTGAAGAATGATATCCTCATAAAAAGGATAGGGAGAGCGTGTAGAACTGATGCCATTTAACTTAATACCTGCCCTGATGGTAATTTTATGCTGGCCCGATTCAAGCACCGGAAATAAGGCCGGCAGCTCATAAGCTCCCAGGATATTGTCATCAATATATATCCAGGCGTCAGAAATTTTATGTGAGTTGCTTCCCTCTCCGCTTGTAGTGTTTACCTTTATTTTTTCAATACTGATGTAGGCTGGCACATCTTCATCCGGATTAAAATAATCACAGGAGGCGAAAAAAAACAGTATCCCTAAAAGTGTTATTATTGCCGTGTAATGTTTCTTCATAGATTTCTCCGCACAGGGTATGACAAAAAATGGTAACGAAAATCACAAATGATTATTGCATTACACATTGATCTTATCCAAAATCTTATACGCAACATCCAGGGCATTATAGCCGTCAAAGATAGTTACAACAGGAGTTTTATCTTCCAGGATAGCCTGACTGAATGTTTCCAGTTCTTTTTGGATGGCATTGGTGCTTTTACTTTCAGGCTTATCAATAATTATTTGTTTCTTTCCTTTTTTATCACCAAGATCAATGATAAGGGCAAGGGGATCCGCAGCAGTTTTTTTGTCAAGATCTTTCATCCGGATCACTTCTGATTTTTTTTCAAGAAAATCAACCGAAATATAAGCATCTTTTTGAAAGAACCTTGTCTTACGCATATTTTTCAAGGATATCCTGCTGGATGTCAGGTTTGCAACACAGCCATTATCAAATTCAATCCGGGCATTGGCAATATCAGGTGTATCGCTAACAACACAAACTCCACTGGCACTTATTTTCCTAATATTGGCTTTTACAACACTCAGTACAATATCAATATCATGTATCATCAGATCCAGGACCACCGGAACATCAGTACCTCTGGGATTAAACATTGCCAGGCGATGAGTCTCAATAAACATTGGTTTTGAGATATAATCTTCAGCAGCTGCAAAAGCCGGATTAAACCGTTCCACATGCCCGACCTGAACCTTAACGCTGGCCTCGTTTGCAATCTCTATAAGCTGCCTGGCTTCACCCGGGGTAGTAACAACAGGTTTTTCAATAAAAACATGTTTAAATGCCTTCAAAGCCATTGAAGCACATTCAAAGTGAGAAACCGTCGGTGTTACAATGTCGACCACATCCACTGCCTCAATTAAGTCTTCTATGCTTTTAAAGCACTTTATTTTTAGCTCCTTCTCAACTTCAACGGCCACCTTATCATCAGGATCATAGAATCCCTGCAGCTTTAGTTCTTTGACATTTTTAATACACTTAATATGAATTTTCCCAAGATGGCCTGCACCTAAGACTCCAATCTTTAACATGGCTGTGTTTTTTTTTTGCAAATGTAATTTTTTTCATTTAGTTCTGACTAAAATTTTAATTTCGCAGTGATTTAATACATATTGTATATGGGGAAGTTGGCAGATACATATAAACATAAAGGCCTGAGGTTAAAGCTTGTTGAGACCGTTCGTTCGAAAGGTATTCATAATGAAGATATTCTTGATGCTTTAAACAGCATCCCCCGACATTATTTTCTGGATTCCTCCTTCCTGGAATTCGCTTACCAGGACAAACCATTTCCCATCGGAGCCGGACAAACCATTTCACAACCCTATACAGTAGCTTTTCAAACCCAGCTGCTGGAAATCAGGAAAGGAGACAAAGTATTAGAGATAGGAACAGGTTCCGGATACCAGGCATGTGTGCTTTTAGAACTTGGTGCAAAAGTTTTCACCATTGAGCGTCAACGATCCCTGTTCCTTAAAACAAAGAAATTTCTTCCCACCCTGGGGTATCACCCCCGCTTTTTCTATGGTGACGGATATAAAGGGCTGCCTGCTTTTGCCCCTTATGACAAAATGATCGTCACAGCAGCAGCCCCAAGCCTTCCTGATCAGTTGTTAAAGCAGCTTAAAATCGGAGGAAAACTGGTCATTCCGCTTGGATCATCTGATGTGCAAACAATGAAATGCATTACCCGTGTTAATGAGAAAGATTTCGAAGAAGAAGAACACGGCTATTTCCGTTTTGTACCGCTCCTTTCTGATTTAGCAGAAGATTAATACAACATAGATTGGCTACCGGGCTCTTTTCCCTTTCCACACCTTTCTATCAATACAGTATTTCCCCGGCCCAATAATCATAAAAGAGAAGAACAATATCCCCGCTTCAAGTGCATGAGAATAACCGGCAAAATCATCTCCATTATTGATGTGAAATAAGACAGCCATAGCCATTGTGACAAACATAGCCAGATTAGTAAGCCTGAAAAACAAACCGAGTATCAGGAATATCCCACCAACAAATTCAATAATGCCCGCAGCCAGTCCAAAATATGTCCATCCAATATCAATCCCAAATGTACTAACAACCTCTCCCAGCTTTCCTAATATTTCAGGTGTTGCTGATAACTTTGGATAACCATGAAAAATAAAGCTAATACCAATACCCAGGCGAAGCAATAATAAACCTGTATTCAGAAACTTTCCCTTAACATAAAGAATCTCATTGAATTTCATAAAAGGTAATTTTAAAAATGAATTAGGCAAATTTTGATAGCAAGTTAAATAAAAAAAAAGCTTTCCCAAAATCTTATCGAAAGAAATGAATAAGCAACTACAATATCACCAACTTTTTAGCGATCCGGGTTGATCCGTTAGAAAAAATTATCTGGTAAATACCCGGCGGGAATCTATTTCCCTGATCATTCAGTAGATCCAGTTTTATTTTATTAACCCCCTTATAGAGCCCGATACGTTTTTCTTGCACTGACTTTCCGTGTATATTCATAATAGATAATTGGATTTGCTGTGCCCGTTCTGCATCAAACACAATATAACAAAGCCGGGTTGCCGGATTAGGGTGTATGCTTACTTTTTTATTCTTATGCACGAAATATTTCGGTATTGCAGTATTTGCAAGCGGGATGCAGGCAGTCCTTCGTTCATCCCTTCTGAACATTGGCCAGTCAGGGCCATTGCCCATTCCTGCTGACAACGCATAGGCCCTGCCATAGTTGTTATAAATATTCGGATAATTTGCATACCCTCCAACCATGAATACATCCATTTCACTATTATTGTCGAAATCAGCGACTATCGGGCCATGATCAATATCAAAGCTCCCGCCAAAATGTTGTTTCAGGCTGTATCTCCATATTTCCGAGCCATCGTTTCCGTTTAAGGCAATTGCTTCTCCCTTAGATGTACCGAAAATCACATCAATGTAGGAATCCCCATTAATATCAGAAAGCGCTACTCCCCTAAATGCCGTTCCATAGCCCGGGATAGCGTATTCCCATTTCAGTGTGCCCGAATCAGAAACAGCCGCAATGCTTGCATTATCACAAAATACGATTTCATACCGAGCATCATTATCAATATCTGCAATGGATACAGGTCCCCCGATATATGATGAACCCGGCAGGGAATATGACCAGAGCAAGCTGCCATCTTCCCCATTCAGGACATATAAAAACCCATCGTAAGAGCCAATGGCCAGTTCGGGTTTGCCATCATAATCAATATCCGCTACAGCTGCACCATGATACATATAATCATCCGGAAGAGTCGTTGACCAATGCAATACATGATTATTTCCCTGGTAGGCAAAAATTCTATGGGCTGTATCAAAATTCCAGTTTCCCACAACAAAATCCAGTTGATTGTCCTGATCTATATCCAGAATAACCGGTGCAGTCTGAATCCAGGAGTTGGCATCCACACTGATTTCCCATGCAATGGAACCGTCTTCAGCATTTATACAAATAACATATCCGGAAAACTCTCCGTGTAAAATCTCCAGTTTACCATCATTGTCAACGTCTGCAATGGTTGGAGGTGAATCGCTTCCATGGGTAATGGTTTCCCATTCAATGATGCCGCTATCACCGTCAATGCAAAATGTTTTGGCTACACATGAAGAGGGAACTATAACTTCCATTTCCCCGTCTGCATCCACATCATAGATCAGCGGGGCCACATCATTACAGCCGCCGGTGTTCAATTTCCATAATAAACTCCCGTCCTCTGCATTCAAAGCATACACAGTGCTATCATTACGGTAGCAACTAAAAACAATCTCCGGCTTGCCGTCATTATCAATATCACCAGAAGCAGCATTGCCAAATGACATATCGTTGACATCATAATACCATTTAACCTGAGGATATTGCGCTTTTACATTCGCTTCAAAAAGTATGAAGAAAGTAAATATCAGAGATAACAGGAGAATATGTTTCATAAATTTATAATTTGTAATAAATATACAAAAAAGAAAAGCCCGGCACCACCCGGGCTTTAAAACAAAGCACAAAGTACGGAAATAAAAAGAAACTATTTTATGAGCGTAACATGTCCTGTGAATGGTTTTCTTAATCCGTTAGAATCCTTTAATATAACTTTCCATAGATACACACCTGTTTGAACAGAATTTCCCTTCACTTTACCATCCCAACCCTGATTCACATCCGTAGTTGAGAACACTTCATTTCCAAAGCGGTTGTAAATATAAAATTCATAGGAATCTGCCAGGTAGGCATCTCCTACCGGTTTAAACACATCGTTATGTCCGTCGCCATTTGGAGAAAATGCATTGGGAACATATAAGGTTAGTTCACTATTCACAAAAATTCTGGTGAAGGAAGAATCGGTGCATCCATACTGGTTCTTTGCAAACAAAACAACTTCATACTCACCAATATTAGTATATTGATGTTCAGGAGATTGCAGGTTCGACATTGTTCCATCGCCAAAATGCCATTCCCATTGGGAAGCACCAATAGACATATCGGTAAATTGAACTTTTGACTCAAGGCTTGTCAGTTGATGATTGTCAATAACAAATTCAGCGATCGGATTTGGATGAACTTTTACAAAGTTCTCATAACCTGCTTTACCTACACACCCCTTATCGTCTGTAACTTCAAGTTCCACATCGTATGAGCCACTGTTCAGGTATGAATGGCCAGCACAAACCGGTGCATCGGATGAGTTCCCATCACCAAAAGACCAGTTCCAGTCAGATATAGCCTGATATGTATTGGTAATATCGGCGCAAAAACTAATAAAAGCAGGTGTACATTCTTCATTAATATCTGATGAAACATCTACCTGAGGCAGGGGATACACATCAAGGCTGCGAATAATAGTATCCATGCATCCCATATCGGAAGTCACAATCAGTTTAACATTATAACTGGTATCATTAGCAAAAGTGATAGTAGGATTTGCTGCTAAAGAGGTTGTACCATTTCCAAATACCCATTTCCATCCCACAATATTTCCGTATGCGATACCCGAAATATCCTGAAATACTTCAGTCGTATTCACACAGGCATGCGTATTGGAAAAATCAGCCTGAGGAACAGGGTACACATGCACTGTGTTGACAATGGTATCCAAAAATGTATTGTTGCCACTTACAACGAGACGAACATCATAGGTTCCGGGGAAATTATACAGGTGCACCGGATTTTGCAAGGTGGAGGTGGAACCATCATCGAAATCCCAGAACCAGCTATCCACAGTACCAAGTCCTACTACACTATTATCTGCAAACTGGGTATAATTACCATGACAAACATTTGTAGCTGTATAATCAGCCTGTATAAAATTAGACTCAACAAAAACTTCTTTTAAAATCGTATCCACACATCCCAGATTATCATAGACTTCTAACCTGGCATTGAAATAACCCGCTTGTGAATACAGATGCGATGCATTACCTGTATATGAAGTAATAGAATATGAAACAGGAAGTGCCGGATCATTCGGGTAATATCTATAAAACTGTATGGGTGCTCCTCCCTGTATACATTGACTTGTAAAAGTGGTATAATCCCCTATCAAAACCGTATCTGTTTCAAAATCCGCATAAGGGTTCGGACTAACTATTATGGTTTTGGTAACAGACTCACTACAGCTATCTGCTGTTAATACATTAAGGGTCACGGAATACATACCGGCAAGGGCATATTGGTGAACGGGGTTGGCTGTTATTGAGGTATTGCCATCGCCAAAATACCAAAGATATGCAATAGGCACTGCTGTTGGATTCTGTATGCTATGATTGAAAACAGTCACATCTCCGTGGCAAACAGTATCAGCGCTAAAATCAAGGCCTATAGAGGGATTTACATATACCGCTTTGGTAACGGAATTTGAACAACCATTTACATCTGTTACATCCAGTGTTACGTTGTATGTACCAAGCTGAATGTAATGATGTACAGGATGTTGCATGGAAGAATAATTCTGATTTCCGAAATCCCAATACCAACTTGCAATACCTCCATTGTTAGAGGAAGAAAGATCGTTAAATTGAGTAGCACTTGAAGTACATGAAGTTGAAAAGGAGAAATCCGGTTCAGGCAATGAATCAACATGTACCTGTTTAACGACAGTATCTCTGCATCCATAATTACTTTCAACAACCAGGGTAGAATTAAAAGTTCCGGCTTGCAGGAAAGTATATGAGGGATGCTGGATAACAGAAGTTCCTGTCCCATCAAAATTCCATTCCCAGGAAGTCAGGTAACCTCCGTTAATCGTTGAAGAATCAGTAAAGGGAGTAGGCGTATTGAGGCAGGCTGTACCAAAATCAAAACCTGCCAGTGGTGAAGCATGAACCAATAACGGAAGACTGAGTGAATCGCTGCACCCTTTTATGTCTGTAACTTTCAGGTTAACAGTAAATGTTGTTTGATTATAAACTGTTGGGTAAGCATATGAGGGACTTTGTGATCCGGTAATAAGCGTACCATTTCCCATATCCCACTTCCAATCAGCAATAACTCCGTTCTGACTTGTTGAGAGGTCCTGCATATTTACAGGTACTCCCGGACAAACTGTATCAGAAATAAAGGAAACAGTGGGCAGGGTAAGGACATTTACTGTTTGATCTGTAGTATCCTGGCAAGCATTTGTATCAGTAACTACCAACTGTACAACATGATTTCCCGGGGAAGTAAATGTGTGTAGTAGATTTTGAGTCGTGGCAGTAATGCCCCCACCCATTTCCCAGTCCCAGGAGGTAAGTTGACCTCCCGGACTAAGTGACACATCTGAAAATTGGGTCGGATTACCAAAACAAACCGTATCAGCAACAAACTGTGCTGTAGGAGCCTGATGTATCACTAACTGTTTAAAAATTGAGTCGTTGCATCCCTGTGAACCGTAAAGAAATAATTTAACGGTATAATTACCTGAAGAGCTAAACATATGAGCAGGATGCTGCACTCCATTTATTGTAGTACCATCACCAAAATCCCAATACCAATCAATGACGGAACCTCCAACCAGCGTTGACTGATCTGTAAACTGAACAGGCAGATTAGAACATGCCAGTGAATGTGTAAAATCAGCCACTGCTTCCGGTACAGATACCATTTTACTAATTGTATCAATACATCCGTTCTGATCTGTAACAGTTAACATAACGGTATAATACCCTGGTTGGGCATAAACATGCGCAGGGTTCTGCTGGTTAGAAGCGGTGCCATCACCAAATGTCCAATAATAGGAAATGATGGGTGTATTAAAAGGTGTTGTTGCATTTTCGTTAAAATATACCGGATCACCATAACAAACAGTATTAAAAGAAAAATCTGCTGTGGGCTTGACATGTACCCAAACAGTTTTCGTAATGGTATCCATACAGCCGTTGCTGTTTCCTGCAATCAATGTTGCCTGGTAGGAACCGGATTGCGGGTATATATGGGTAGGATTCTGAACACAATAAGAGCTTGCTGTTTGACCATCGCCCCAAATCCAGAACCAATAATCCATAGGAATTCCAAATCCGTTGCTTGCATCGGTAAAATGCGTTGACGTTCCAAGGCAGGCAGTATCAGTTGTAAAATCAGCTACCGGATTTGGTGTAACATATAATGGCTGTTCCAGGGTATCGATACATCCCAGTGAGTCTGTTACTATTAGGATTATATCATAGGCACCCCCAACATAATAGGTATGCAATGGATTTTGTGCAGTAGCTAAATTTGAAGAATCACCGAAATCCCATATCCAGCTTGAGATTGGCCCACCCAGACTAAAAGAAGTATCATTGAATTGAACCGGAGTTCCAATACAACCCGGACTTAAGACAAATCCGGCTTCCGGTTTGATCACATGTATTGTTTTAGTGACAAAAGAAATACATCCGCGAGCGTTGGTAACAGTTAATGTAACATTGTATGAACCCGGATTCTGGTAAAAATGAGATGGATTTTGCAGATATACGTCGGGAGTACCATCTCCGAAATTCCATTGCCAACTAACTATGGGCGATATCGGATAAGTTGACATATCAGTAAAATGCATAGTATCTGTGATGCAGGTAGCAGAAGCCATAAAATCAGGTATTGCAGAATCTACATACACATCATGTGTTACTGTATCCACGCAACCATTTGATGACACCACTGTTAGTTTCACTGCATATATTCCTGATGAAGAATAGGTATATGAAGGATTCTGAAGGGATGAAGTACCAACACCATCACCAAAATCCCATTGCCAGCTGATCACACTACCACCAGGAACAACAGTAGAATCAGTAAAATTGGTGGGCATTCCGTAACATACTGTATCGTATACAAAATCAGCATAGGTTTCAACAATAACCACTGACAAGCTTGTATCTGTTGCTCCACATCCGTAAGTAGAATTATTGGAAGCTGTTAATGTTACATTGTAAGTGCCTGGCTGGGTAAATGTGTGTGTTACCTGCTGTTGCACAGTATTATTTCCATTTCCGAGGGAGGGACCCATGGTAGTACTATCGCCAAAATCCCAGGTGTAAAAGGTAGCCGGATTTGATGCACATAAATTTCCGGTAGAAGTGTTGGTGAACATGACTGGATTGTCAACACAAAACGTATCTCCGACAATTGAAAATTCAGCCTGGGGAGGCATAAAAACATTTACCGGATTAAACATATTTACGGAAGACCCACATTCATTTTCCACCTTCATTTCAATTTCAAATGGAAACAGAAAACCATTTATACAAGAAGACGAAGTATAGGTATGAAATATTGAATCTCCTGAAGGTGCACCAATTGGCAGTGTGTCCACATTGCCGTCGCCCCAGTTGATAGTTGTCAATGTTGATGAAGTAATGTTCTGGCTGGTATTATAGATAACAATATTAAATGGGGCACATCCGGAATTTGTTCCAGAGGATGGAGGAGTAAAGTCGGCTACAGGATTTCCCTGAACAGTAATGGTTTCATTCACAGTTGCTGAACAGCCATTGATACCTGTTGCTGTTAAAGTAAAAGGGAAATATCCCATAGAACTATAATAATGTGTTATCGGTGTCTGAGTATTAAATGGAGCAGTTATGGTTTGTGTTCCTGATCCGTCTCCCCAGTTCACCGTATAGGAAGAAATGTTTGATGCATTTGGAGAATAATTATAGATAGAAACCAACACAGGAAGAGAATCCAGTGAAAATACACAATACTTATAATTGTTTGCGTCATAAAGAATTATGTCTGGTTTAGGATTTATGGTCAACACTTGTTGTGCGCTTGATGTGTTTCCATTTATATCGGTGACTGTAAGGGTAACCGTATCTGTAACAGGCACATTACCGGTAACACTTAAAAACTGATGTGTGGGGTTGAATAAGGTGGACGTTGTTCCATCTCCAAAATCCCACAAGCAAGTAAGTCCTGAACCCTGAGATGTATTGGTAAAAACAACGATTGTTTCAGCACAAATCGTTGATGAGGGAGAAACACTAAAAGATGCCGATTGTGCATGCAGACTATTAAAAACATTTACTGCGTAAATGAGGAAAAACAGAAGGAAAGTTTTTAGAGGATTAAAGCGTAAAATTTTTTTCATTCCTGTAGTTTTTTTAGTTTGGTTGTATTCGTTTTGAGCACGAAATCAACACAATACTATTTACTACAGGATGTTGCGCCAAAAAAATGTGATCAAATGCGGGTATTTGTATTTAAACTACGGAGGGAATAATTATGAAAAAACAATAATAAGCGAAGGGACTTGAATAGATGCTAAAAGATTCTACTATCCTTATTCAATACTATTCATAAAGTATCACGTACCCCTTATATTCATGCTTAATATTCAGCAGATCTCGAACAATTATTATGTATGCATAGGATCCTTCCTGGCAGATATCTCCATTGTAGCGGCCATTCCATGGCTGAAAATAGTCAGTCGTTGTATATACTAATTCCCCCCAACGATTATAAATATTCATGGAAAAGGTTTCTTCATTAAAGTAGGTTCCAACGGGACCGAAAAAATCATTCTTTCCATCTCCGTTTGGTGTAAATGCATTGGGTATATAGAAAAAAAACTCCGGATCTACAAATACATGTCGAACGGTAGAATCCACACAATAGTTAGTATCAACTACCACCAAACTAACAACAAAACTACCCGCTGTATCATACTTGTGCTGGGTTATATAATTATATGGCGAAATTACCAGGCTGCTATATCCGTCTCCGAAATCCCAATGCCATTGGATCATACCACCTAAGGATTGATCATTAAAAGTAATGACCGGATCCAGAACAGTAGTGGTCGTTGGAAATGCAGAAAAAGAAGATACAGGATTCTGATTGATTTTAACATCCTTCCCAAATGAATAACTTATACCACCAGGACCAACAACGGTTAACACCACATGATAAGTTCCCGCGTTATTGTAAACATGAGATATTGTATCTTTTTGAACAGAATATAAGTCTGTGCTTCCATCACCCCAATCCCAAAGCCAACTGGTAATATTCCCATACCCCTGCACCACAAATGAGGAATCAATAAAATAAACATATTCACTAACACAAAGGGCACTGTCTACATAATCAAAATATACCACAACACATGGAAGTTTTGTTACCGCTTGAGAAACAGTATCCCAGCATGAATTAGAGTCTACCACTATTAATTCTACATTATAAGTACCGGGGTTTAAATAATCATGATAGAATGAATTTACTCCTGACAAAGCTGCAACACTAGTGTCGCCAAAATCCCAATAGGATGAATCAATGCTCCAAGCAGGCATACTCAGGTTTGATATAAAGTTCGAATCTGTACAAATAGCGATATTTGCGCTAAAATCAGCTACAGGGAGAGAATGAACCATAATATTATGGTAAGTACTATCTGTACACCCATCATTGTCTTCCACCACATATTTGGCTACATAAACGCCTGAATTTGAATATACATGATCCGGAGATAAGTTAAAAGTGTTATTGCTGTTGCCATCGCCATATTCCCATCGTGTATTTACCAGAGGGACTCCGGCAGAAATGCTTGAATTATCAATAAATTGAGTAGGATTGCTCAGACATACAGTATCATATTGAAATTCAACGATAAGTGGATCTTTAACATAAACCGTATCGCTAAAATCGTTCATACAACCTGCATCAGACATTAAGCTTAAAGTAACAGCATATGATATACCAGTATTTTGATAATGATGTACAGGATTTGAAAGGCTTGTTATGGAATTATCTCCAAAGTTATAATTCCATCCTATTAAGGTATATCCATTTGGATTTGACGTAGCATCATTGAAATTTATGTAGCCTTCTGCGCAGGAATCATTCCAGCTAAAATATGGAATAGGCAAAGAATCAATCACAATCAATTGCTGTGTTGTATCAAAACAATGTTTATCATTTTCAACAATTAGTTCCACCTGGAAAGGTCCCCAGTTGGAGTATGCATGCTTTCCTATTTCCTGGGATGAAGTATATGTACCTGAGGTACTCATATCAAAATCCCAGTCCCACGAAATCAAATTAGACCCGGCACCCGTATATGCAATATCCGTAAAAATTGTGCTATCACCATAACATAAAGAATCAGTTGTAAAATCTGCCACAGGAGATTCATGTATGCTTAAAGTCTTAGTAATTGAGGTGGTACAATATCGATCATCAATAATGCTTAAGGTAACATCATAATTTCCACTATTGGCATAATAATGCATGGGGTTTTGCTGAGTACTATTTGGGCTTCCGTCATCAAAATCCCAGGTGTAGCTGTTAATAAAATAAGGATTTGGAACCATAGACTGGTCAATAAAATCCACATCATCGTAGTCACAGAAGGATGAAGAAAATATAAAATCTGCCCGCAAGGTGTCTTTTACTTCAATCACATTATAGGCAGTATCTCTGCACCCTTTATTCGTTTCAACTATGAAAACAGCATTGTAATTGTTGTTAATTCCGTTATATGGGGGGTATTGATGGAGTGTCGAATCAAATGATGTTACCAATGACTGCCCATCACCAAAAATCCATTTTTTATCATTCGCTGCATACCCAAAGTAATTCGATGTATCAATAAGCACTATTTCCCCGGCTTTGCAACTATCTATCCATTTAAAACCTGCTAGAGGTAGTGTGTCAACTACCACATCATCAATTATAGTGTCTTTGCAACCCAATGCATCCTGAACTGAAAGGCTCACGGTATAATACCCTTCACTTGGGTAGGAAAAAACAGTATCCTGTGCATGAGAAACATCCATATTAGATCCTGAAAGGCCAAAATCCCAAAACCAGCTGGTAATTTGTGCCCCGTTAGTACTTACACTTAAGTCCTCAAAATACATGACATCTCCGAAACAAGCTGAGGTATCCTGAAACTCCGCTACGGGCAATGAAAAGATTTGTATTGCTTTTTCGATGGTATCCGAACATAAAGAGTCATCCCAAACAATTAAACGAACATTATACAAATCTGGATTCTGATAAACATGGAAAACATCAGGGTATGAAATTGTACTTGAGTCTGATGATCCATCACCAAATCTCCAATTGACTGAGTCAATAATATTGCCCAATGGGATATATAAGGAGGGAGTGAAGAAAACGGAATCTTTTACACAGTGCTGTTGATGGCTGAAATCAGCTGTTAATGGTTTTCTGACATAGACATGCTGAGTAGTCGTATCTTTACATCCGTATTGAGTTTGAACTGAATGGGTAACAACAAAGCTCGTATCAACCACATTATAAACATGTGAGGGATTAATAGCCGCAGACCACACAGGAGTATCTCCAAAATTCCAGGACCAGATTGAAACAGGATCACTGATAAGGGTTTGTGAGGTATCCTGGAAAGATACATAGCCATCAATACAGGAATAAGAAGAGCTAAAGCCTGCCTGTGGCAGTGGCCTTACGAAAACCAAACTATCAGCGGTATCTTTACATTGATTCCCGTCAATCACAATCAACTGAACATCAAAGGTATCACTTAAAGGATAGACAAATGATGGGGAATTTATGTCAGATGTGTCATCGGATGCATTACTTACACCAAAATCCCATGACCAATTTGTCAAAAGGGCTCCACCTGAGCTAAGAGAATTATCAGTAAATTGAGTCGTATCAAATAAACATTCTGTAGCATAGGAGAATGAGGCAAGGGGTAATGGATGCACTTCTACCACTTTTTCAATGGTATCCTTACAGCCGTTGTCATCAGTGGCAATTAAGCTCACATTATATGATCCATATTGATTGTACAGGTGATCGACCTGGTTTCCATTTACTGTGGGAGAATAATCCTTAAAATCCCATATCCAGGAGTTCATAAGCTGTCCGGCTGGAGGAACAGATAAATCACTGAAATAAGTTGTATCATTCAAGCATACAGAAGATGCATAAAAATCTACCACTGGTATCGGAGCAATGGTAACAAGTTTGGCAATGGTATCCTTACATCCGTATTGATTTTCGGCTGAAAAGGAAACTGTATTATTCCCTGACTGTCCATAAAAATGCTGTGGATTGGAGGAATCGGCAGTGCTTCCATTTCCAAATTGCCAATAATAAGTTTGCAGGTTATATCCTGAGTTTATCACTGATTCGTTGAACAATGCAAATTCATTTGAACAAGGATTATTAAATGTAAAATCCAGCTGCATGGGATTTAATACCGTCAGTGTTTGAACCAATGTATCCCGGCAGCCATATGAACTCTCTACCATCAAGCTTACATCAAATGTCTGAGAAGTATTGATATTATATTGATGAACAGCATCCCACTGAGCGGATCCGGATTGATCACCAAAATCCCAGGACCAACTCTGAAGGCTTCCCGAAGAACTCTGAGAAAGATTGGTGAAATGATTATTCATTCCGGCACATACCGAATCAAATACAAAATCAGCTATGGGATTTTCATATACAGTGAAGGTTTGAAAGATGGTGTCGGTACAACCAAATTCCGTAATGGCAGAAAATATCACATCATATGTTCCGGCCTGACTATACGCATGCTGAGGAGATGCTAATGAGGAACTGGTAATGTTGTCAAAATCCCAACTCCAGCTGGCAAATTGTCCGTAAATATCCGTTGATAAATTCTGAAATTGAATGGGTTCATTTTTACAACTGCTTGTCGGAGTATATGCAAGCACAGGCAATTCTCTTACATGAACCATTTTAAGCACCGTATCTTTATTATTAATAGAATTGCTTATGATCAATTCAACGATATAATCACCAGGTAAAAGATATTTGTGTGCAACCGAACCCGTATTGTTCACATGGGTAAAAGTATCTCCGAAATCCCACTCCCATTGTACAATCTGCAATCCAATTGCCATAGAAGTATCCTGAAAAAATGTGGAATCACCAAGACAAACAGTATCAGCATAAAAACCAGCTACAGGAGATGGATTGCAAGAAAGTGTATTAACAACAGTATCTATACAATTATTGGTATCAGAAACTATCAATTGGACATCATATACGCCTGTATTTCCATAATAATGAGCAGGATTTTGAAAGCTTGATGTGTTGCCATAATCATCAAAATCCCAAAACCATGCATTAATACTTCCTGCCGGACTTGACAGATCTGAGAAATAAATGCTATCTACTGCGCTACAGGGTGTAGGATTGTATATAAAACTAGCATTTGGTGGAGAAAAAACAGTTAGGGATTTGCTTACTGATGATGTACAATTATTCACATCCAGCACTGTTAGGCTAACTATATAATTCCCTGCGTTGGCATAATGATGACAAAGCGTTGGATTTGTAGAATTTATTATATTACCACCACCAAAATCCCAAATGTAATTGACAATCGCCCCTCCATAGCCAACAGAAAGGTCAGTAAAACAAATACTATCATGTAAACATGTGCTGGCAGAATAAGAAAAATCAGCTACCGGGTTTGGATAAACCTGAACGGTTTTGGTTATAAAATCCATGCAACCAGTAAAATTATCAGTTACAATTAGAGTAACATAATAGATACCCGGGGCCTGATAATTATGGGCAGGACTTGGCATAGTAGATGAAGTGCCATCTCCAAAATTCCACAGCCAGCTTATTGAACCTGTGCCTGGTAAGGTAGAAATATCTGTAAAATAGATTAATTGACCATCACAATTAGATTGTGTGATAAAATCAGCAATTGGTTCTGCATAAACCACCACACCCTGCTGCACAGAATCATCACAACCCAGTGAATTCGTGACGGTAAGGCTAACAATATAATTACCTGAATTTGCATAAGTATGAGAGGGGAATTGTGAAGTAGAAGTATTTAGTGGGGAAAGGGGATCATCAAAATTCCATTGCCAGGAGTTAATGGCCGATCCTACTCCGTTAGAATTATCAAAAAATAAGGTTGGGGATCCATTGCAGGAAGCAGTGTATTGGAAACTTGCATTAGGACTTGGAAATACATTTATAGATTTTGACACCGAATCTAAACATCCATTGCTGAATCCAACAACCAGCTTCACCGTATAACTTCCACTCAGTGCATAAATATGATATGGATTAGGAAGGTTGCTGCTATTGCCATCACCAAAATCCCAATACCACGTGGAAATCGTGGTTGAGGTAGGATTGGTTAGATCAGTAAAAAATGTGGTATCTCCATAACAGGCAAGTGAGAAAGTAAAATCAGCATCAGGTATTAGATGCACATAAATACTTTTTGCAACTGTATCAAAACACCCCCTGGAATTTTCAACTATGAGGGTTACATTGAAGGTTCCGGGTGAAAGGTAAAACTTCATAGGGTTTTGCTGGGTAGAAGTTGTTGAATCTCCGAAATCCCAGTTCCAAGTAATGATAAAATCATTTGAGGAATAAGATACATCTGTAAAATGTACATTGTTACCAAGGCATGCAGAATCATGAACAAAATCCGCTACTGGCAGTGAATCAATAAGGACTTGCTGGGTAAAAGTATGGGTACATAAGTTTAAATCCGTTATTTGTAATGAAACCGGGTAGATTCCGGGTACATTGTAAGCATGTATGGGATTCTGTTGAAAAGATAAAGCAGAGCCATCTCCGAAATCCCATTCCCAAGCAATAGCAGGAGCATAGGCACTATCAGTATTATCAAAAAATTGTGTTGGATCAAAAACACAATCCGTGATGTATGTAAAATCAGTATTCGGCAAAGGCCTTACCGTAACCGTTTTAGAAACACTGGCAGTACAATTGTACTGATTCGTAATACTCAGAGTAACATTATATGACCCTGGAAAGCTATACATATGCAATGGATTTGCCATTGTTGAAGTTGTTCCATCCCCGAAATCCCATAAAATGGATTGCATGCTCATACCTGCACTTAAAATTGTATCAAAAAAATGGGTGCTGTCTCCAAGACATTCTGTAGTAGCTGTAAAATCAATAGTTAAAATCGGAAATACGTCTATCGTATCTGAAATAGTATCACTACATCCTTTGGTATTTTCTATCACCAGGCTAACTAAATACGATGTATCCACAGCCGGGTAGAAATGCGCCGGACTTTGCTGCGTTGAAGAACTAAAATCACCAAAATCCCATTGCCAACTTATAATGATGTCTCCATTCGGATCCGATAAATCAGTGAAATCAATGATACCAGGCACACAGGGATTTGAATAAGAGAATCCGGGTATTGGCAGAGAATCCACATTAACATAATATGAAACGGTATCCATACACCCGTTTGTATCGGTTACAATAAGGGTGGTGAGGTTTGGTCCCCATGATGGAAATACAAAACCTGGATCTTCCTGGAAAGAATTCCCATATGCGTTAAAATCCCAGTTCCATCCAATCAGGTTTCCACCATTGGAGTATGACAGATCATAGAAATTTGTGATTTTTCCATAACAAGCCTTAGAATAATTATAATCAGCCACAGGTTGCGGATAAACAAAAACATTTGCTGAAACATCATTCACACAAAAGTTTGCATCCCTGACCTCAAGATTAACCTGATAATTTGTCGGGTTTGTAATATGAGGATATACATAAGCAGGGTTTGACAGGTCGCTTGAATCATTATTGTTACCGAAATCCCAATCCCATTCCACAATATTTCCTCCATTGCTATAGGATAAATCTGTGAAATTCGTCTGAAATCCATTGCAAACGGTGTCAAAAACAAATTGAGGAACCGGTAAAGGATTAACGGTAATCCACTTTTTTACAGAATCATAACATTGATTCACATCCTCTACCAAAAGACTAACCTCGTATTGTGTAACATTTAATACATTTGGATACTGAAAATCCGGATGTTGATTCGCGCTACTATTATTATTATTACCAAAATTCCAATTCCAGCTTATCAAATATCCCCCATTGCTATACGAAGAATCAGTAAAGTGGGTAATATCACCTGTACATGCAGTATCAAATAAAAAATCCACCACAGGTTTAGGATTTACAGTGAACTGCTGCTCAAGGGTATCGCGACATTGATTGCCATCGACCACTATTAACTGAACCGGAAATTGAGTTATGGAAGAAACAGGGGAATATATATATTGTGGATCTTGCATAACAGATGTTCCGCTTCCGTCTCCAAAATCCCAAAACCAATTGATAAGTGTATTCCCGGTACTTCCTGAATTGTCAGTAAAAAAGGTAGTATCTCCCGAACAAATTGTAGCTGCAGTAAATGCAGGCAACGGTAATGGATATAGAGTAACTGTATCTGTGAACGTATTCTCACAGCCGTTAACATCTGTCACCTCCAGCTCTACAGCATAATTTGTTGTGTTCAAAACTGCATTATATAAATAGTCAGGGTTTTGATTTGTAGAAATACCACTCCCATCGCCAAAATCCCAGCTCCATTGACTTATTTGCCCCCCATTGCTATAGGAAGCATCCACAAACGACATGAATTCTTCTGAACAGACATCCTGTTGTGTAAATAAGGGCAGTGGTAGTGGGTAAGTAATCACACTATCCATTCCCTGTGTTGTGCAACCATGATTGTCAGTTACACTCAGGCTAACCTGATACTTCGATATACTTGAATTGGATGCATAAATATAATTCGGATATTGAACACTATCAATACCTATTCCATCCCCAAAATCCCAATCCCAATCAATAATGTTCCCTCCAGGCACTGAAGACAAATCGGTAAAGTAAGTATGATCTCCATCACAGGCAGAATCTGCTTTAAAATTTACTGTGGGGTTGGGGTATACTATTACAGAGTCGCTATGAGAAGATGAACTCCCGTATGAATCCGTTACGATCAATGTTACGTAATACACACCCGGATTAGCATATAAATGAGAGGGATGTTGTAAGGAAGAAATCCCTCCATCCCCAAAACTCCAGTTCCAGTATTGCAAAGTAGCCGTTCCTGCTGGAGTAGTCAAATCAGTGAAATGTGTTGAGTCATTTAAACAAACGCTATCCGCAACAAAACTTGTTCCTGGTAATGGATAAACTGTTGTTGGATGTATAACTGTATCAAAACAAGCATAATCGTTCTCTACCACTAACTCAGCATAAAAGGTATTCGGATATGGGTATAAATGGGTTGGGTTCTGTAGATTAGAAAATGGCGTTCCATCCCCGAAATCCCATTGATATGTCAAAACAGGTGTGGTTCCGGTATAAGTAAAGGGAGTCTGAAACCCGAAAGACACATTGTTCGTTGTGAAATCAGCAATGGGTTTAGGCCTGACAAAAATGGCAGAGGTATCATAATCCGAACAACTGTGAATATCTTCAACAAACAAAACAACCTGGTAGGTGCCTGAATCAGTATAAATATATTGAGGATGCTGCAGGGAAGATGTATCAGTAGCCAGAATGTCCCCAAAATCCCAATGCCAGTTTGTTATGGATCCGCTAAGTTGGGAAGTATCTGTAAATTGATTATACGAACCATAACAAACAGAATCAGTATAAAAGCCTGCAACAGGTAATTCATAAATTGTAATCGTATCAATTTTTGAGATAACACCTCCAATACTGTCTGTTATTGTTAGCTCGACATAATAGTCACCTGGATATTGATAGAGGTGGGATGGATGTTGCATTGAAGAAGTTAAACTTCCATAACCAAAGTCCCATTGCCAGCTCGCAATACCTACAGAAGACGATGACACATCAGTAAAATTTACTGAATCGCCAAAACACTTATTCTCAAATATAAAGTTTGCACCGGGGAGTGGATATACAATTACGGGCTGCTCAACAGAGTCAATACATCCAGAAGTGTTTGAAACCACTAATTTTACATTAAAAGTATCTGCCCAGGTATAATAATAAGTTGGATTTTGCACAAAACTAAAGGAAGAGTTATCACCAAAATCCCAACTCCAGGTGTATAAACTGCCAATACTTGTAGTGCTTAAATCAGAGTAAACAACCGGACTACCTAAAGCAGTATCACCTGCAGAGAACAAGGCAACTGGGTTTGTTTTTACATATACCTGATTGCTCACTGTATCCTCACAACCATGACTATCCCTCACCCAGAGCTTTACCTGATAATTTCCAGTACCATCGTATAAAAACAAGGGATTTTGTTGATCAGAAGTATCCAAAGGACTTTGACTATTATCGCCAAAATCCCAGGACCAATACTGTATGGAAAATGGAGAAACAGAAAGATCAGTGAAACTTGTACTATGATACAGGCAAACAGAATCGGATGAAAATCCGGCCTGCGGCAGCTGATAAACATGAACTGTATCGGTTTTATCAGAAACCCCATTGGCACTATCAGTAACAGTAAGGTTCACAATATATGTCCCCGAAGAACTATATTGATGAACTGGATTTTGCAAAAAGGAAGAATCTCCGTCACCAAAAGACCAAACCCAGCTTGCGAGAGAAACCGGTGCTGTAGACATATCTGTAAATTGGGTGGCATCCCCAAAGCAAACATTGTCGGCAATGAAGTTTGCCCCCGGTAAAGGATAAACAGTTACCGAGTTGCTCACGGTATCTGCACAACCACTGCTATTAGTAACTTCCAACAACACCTGATAAGTACTGTCTTGGGAATAGTTATGAACTGGATTTTGCATTATAGAGCTTGTTCCATCTCCAAAATTCCACAACCAATTGCTGATTGTATTGGCATTAGGCACCGATAAATCAGTAAATGTAGTAGGGGAACCCAAGGGAACATTGGTAGCATTAAAACTTGCCACCGGAAGGGTATCTACACCAACTTGTGTGGTGTATGAATGAATACATCCATTAGAGTCTGTTACATCCAGGGTAACATCAAAGTATCCTTCGCATGAGAAAACATATGCGGGGTTTTGTTGATCAGAAGTATCCGCATTACCAATATCTCCAAAATCCCAATGCCAATTGTCTATGCCTCCAACTGGTATTGTTAGATCTAGGAAATTACTACTATCACCATAGCAGGCCTGCAATGCATTAAAGGATGCTGTAGGCAGTGGAAAAATTTCTACCGACTTCTGCAATGTATCTTTACATCCATTAGAATCTGTAACTGCTAAAATGATATCGAATATTCCGGTGGAATAATAATATTGCGTTTGTGGGTTTTGTATGGTTGAAAGCCCTCCGTTATCAAAATCCCAGTACCAATCCTGAATGCCGGCATCAATACCAGTAGACATATCTAAAAAATCACTCGGGTATCCAACACAAACTCCACCCATATCAAAATCAGCCACAGGCAATTGTTTTACAAATACGTACAAGCTATCCGAATTTTTGCAGGTATTTCCATCTATTACAGTAACGGTATATAAAGTGGTTGTTGAAGGACTTACAACATGACTGGCATTGACTCCTAATCCCTGATCCCAATAATACGAAAGAGAAGGAGTTCCTGAGCTGGCAACTGATGCATCAATGGCAACACTGTCGCCCAGACACAAATCAATGTCTTGACCGGCATTTGCCAGGGGTAAGGAAAACAGGTTAACCACAATATCTTCGCTGGATGAACATGCATTTATATCCGTAACAGTTACAACATATGTTGTGTTGGAGACTGGGATTACGGTTTGACTTGAATTTGTATTGCTTATTCCCGGTGACCATGCATAAGTAAAGGGTGAATTGCCTGTGCTGGACCCTGCATCCAGAAATGCTTCCGTACCATTACATACACTTGTGTCACTGGAAACAACAGGAATTGGTAGTGGGTTAACCGTGATCTGAATATCATCGGATGCATAGCAGCTATTGCCATCGGTGACTGTAACCGTGTAAACAGTGGTATTTGAGGGTGATACATAGTGAGATATTCCTGAACCTACTCCCTGATTCCAGTTATAAGTCAAAGCAGGGGTTCCGACACTTAAAGAGGCATCAATTAATATACTGTCACCGTAACAAACTGCATTGTCAACTCCGGCATTCACAATAGGAAGGGCATGTATTGACACATTCACATCACTGCTGGCCTCACAGCCATTCACATCACTTACCGTTACTGAATAGGTTGAGGGCGATGAAGGATTTACATAAAGCGATACATTCGTAGCAGCAGTATTCCAGGAATAATTGAAAGGCCCATTACCACTGCTGCCAGCAGCGGTGAGGCATGCACTATCTCCTGAACAAATAGCTGTATCACTGCCTGCATTTGCATTGGGCAATGAAAAAACATTTACTACAACACTATCGCTTGCTTCGCACCCAAAAGTATTTGAAACAGTAACATAATAAGTAAATGTATCAATTGGGAAGACATTTGTAGAGGCATTATTATCGCCATTACTCCAGATATATTGTAAGCCCCCACTGGCGTTTAGTGCTGTGGTATCACCACTAC
>CAZZLL010000004.1:46420-144157 GCA_964654725.1 uncultured Lentimicrobiaceae bacterium
CAAATGGGCATTGCTGTACCGGCGTCGGCAACAGGTAAAGGATTTACCTTTACAGCAACTTCATCTGTTCCCGAACATCCATTAATATCTGTTACGGTAACCTGATAAGTTGCATTGGATACCGGATTAACACTAATCGCTGCTGTTGAAGACCCATCACTCCACAAAAATGATGTACCACCAGTGGCATTTAAAGTTATATAAGAACCCATGCAAACAGAATCATCCGGACCAGCATTGGCTGGAGCACTTTGATACACATTGATTGTTACATCATCAGTTGAGGAACAACCATTTACATCTGTTACTGTTAAAGAATAGGTTGTTGGATTTGCCGGACTCAAGATATGCTCAATGCTTGAAGGCAAACCCCTGGTTCCATGTATAAGTCAAGGGTGCATTGCCACTACTTCCTGCAGCGGAAATGGTATCATAAAAACCAACACAAATGCCCTGATCAGGGCCTGCATCGGCTATCGGGTTAGGATTAACAATAATGCTAACACTATCAACGTCAATGCAAGAATGTATATCACTCACTGTAAGATGGTAGGTGATTGTATTTGACGGACTCACGCTATGACTGATCCCGCTCCCAACTCCCTGGTCCCAAAAATAGGTTAGTGAAGAAGAACCTGTGGAGGAAGCTGCATTTATTAAAGTAACAGCATTTTCACAAATGGTATCATTCAATCCGGCATCGGCAATAGGATTAGGATTTACCGTAACGCTTACATCTTCAGTTTCTGTACATCCATTCACATCGGAAATTGTAACCTGATAAATTGTTGTATTTGAAGGACTGACCGTTTGGGCTGAAGTATTTATACCATTACTCCAGGAAAAGTCCAAAGGTACATTTCCTGAGCTGGATGATGCATCAATATAGGCACTAAAGCCTGAGCAAACCGCCGTATCGCTGGAAACAACAGCCATAGGCAATGTATTCACAATTATCTCTACAGTATCTGTACTTTCACATTGATATACATCTGACACAGTAAGTATATATGTTGTGCTAGATGTCGGACTAACAATTTGGCTTGCTAAAGCTGGCAGGCTATTATTCCAGGAATATGTCAATGGGGTATTCCCAGAACTAAAGGTAGCATCCAGCAATGTTGATTGATTTAAGCATATCGTATCATCAGATCCTGCATGCGCTATCGGAAGCGGTCTCACATCTATAGTCATGGTATCATTGGATGAACATCCAATGGAGTCATAAACAAATAAAACATAATCTGTGGTGTCACCCGGACTAACAAGCTGGTTTTCTCCTTGACCCAAACCATTATCCCAAATATAGGTTAAGGCAGTGCTGCCTGAACTACCAGCACCACTGATCTGAATTTGGTCGCCATAACATATGGCTGTATCAATGCCAGCATCTGCGTGGGGCAATTGAAACACATCTACCTCCACCGAATCATAATCCACACATTGATTACTATCCGTTACTGTCAAATAATAAGTTGTAAAAGTGTTTGGAAACACGGTATCTAAAGCTGAATTTGCACCAGAACTCCAATCATAGGAGGTGATGCTTCCCGTACTTTGTAATGCACTGAGCATGGCGGTATCACCTGCACAAACAGTGGTATCAGATCCTGCGTTGGCCATAGGTAAGGCATGAACAGTAATGGTAATATTATCAGAAGCTGTGCAACCATTTGCATCCGTTACTGTAACCACATAAGTGGTTGTATTAATTGGATAAGCATTGGGAGATGAAGCTATATATGAGGATAAACCAGCCAAGCCATTCCACTGATATGAATATGGGGAAACTCCTCCTGTAACATTAGAAAGAATGGCAATAGTATCGCCTGCACAAATAGCAGTATCATTGTTTAGAACAACAGAAGTAACAGGATACACATTAAAGGAATGACCACTGGAATCTGTACCACAACTATTTGTTGCCTCTATGCTAATCTCATAGGTATCCGGATTTGTAAATCCAAGGGAAGGATTTGCATCTCCTGAATTTGTTCCTGATAAAAACTGATAACCGCTTGCAGGGACAATGGTCCATGAATAGGCCAAAATCACATACCCATTGTCATCATATGATATATTAACGGGATCAAAGGTAAAGGAACCACAAGAATCAGTCAAGGGACTGAATGATATATCAGGCATATCATTTACCTGTATACTAAAACTGGTATCATCACTGGAACAAGCATTATAAGAGGTTAAAGTTACCTGATAGGTTCCTTTGGTGGTAAATGTAATGGTAGGATTGATTGATGATGCATTGGATGGATATTTATATGACCAACCTGTTGATGGGGAAATACTCCAGGAATAATCCAGGCTATCCCCTACTGAGGTATTATGCAATGTAACATCCATAGGTAAGCAACCAGTTGTATCAGGACCAGCAATAGCCATAGCATTGTCCGAATCAATGATTAAAACCTCCATGCTCGTCGTGTCTGAACCACAATTGGGATGGTTAACAGCCAGTTTCACAATATAGCTTCCAGGATTTGAATAATTATGTTCGATTGCAGACTTTGAAGCTGTTAATGAATCTGTTCCGTCACCAAAATCCCAATAATAGGTTGCATTAACCGGATCGCAGATCTGACCGTAATAGCTATCTTCAGTGATATTCGTGAATTCAACCGGACAATTATCACAATAGGGCCCGGTAGCAGAACAGGGTGAATTCTGTGAAACGGTAAACTCAGGAACAGGTGGACCCCAAACAAAGAAAGTGGGTTTCGTAAGTTTAAAGCCACACAAATTGGAGGCTTTTACTTCAATTTCAAAAAATTCATTCCCCGATTCAGAATAATTACAGGAACTCTTCGTATAAATATAATCCACCTCCCCGTTTAATGCCATCATGGAATCATGTCCATAGGTTATATCAAAACCATCACCAAAATTAAAAAAATACTCCGTTCCGGGTGTATTCACATCTATTGTATCCAGTTCTATAAAAACCGTATCCGGATAGCAATGGTAGTTATCACTTGAGCTAAGAACAAAGGTAGGAACATTTTCATGGGCTACTTTTTGCTCAAAAGATTCCTGACAACCGTTATCATTTGTTGCTGTAATTACCAAATCATATGTCCCTTGCTGATAAGTGTGGGTATCGTAACTTGCAATGGTGGAATTTGTCAGGTTAGTCGTATAAGTTGTATCTCCCCAATCAATATCATAATTGATGATGCATGAAGAGTTCCCGGTAATATTCGTCAAGTCAATCTGAAATGGTAATGGATTGTCACATCTTTTAAAGTTGTTTATCTCTGAGTAGTTGGGGTTGGGCCGTTTCTTCACATTTATTGATTGTGAAGATGCCGCCATGGAACAACCCTTGCTATCTGTTACCGTAAGATTTATAGTATAATCCTGACTACCACATCCAAAGGTATTAAATTCGTGACCTGGATTTTTGGTGGTAGATGTATATCCGTCACCAAATTGCCACAGGTAGGAATACGGCTGGGTACCACCAGAAGCTGTACTTGAAAAGTTGATGGTACTGCCAGAACATAAGCTATCCTGCAAGGGGGAGTAATTCAATCCCACTCCGGTCATTACCGGCCACACATTAATTATCTTTGATGCAATGTTCACACACCCGTTTCCATCAGTTACGGTCACAGTATAAGTAGTAGTTGTTGTAGGCCAAGCTGTTGGATTTTGGACGGTCATAGAAGTTAAAGAAGCATGATATGCCCATTGATAGCTGGAAGAACCCGGGTATGCCGTTAACACAGTTGAATCTCCAAAACAAAGATCTGTTATACCTCCCTGGGCAACAATACTGGTATTGGGTAAAGGAAAAACAGTAATGGCAAAAGTACCATCATCCAGAAAATTTCCAGAATTATCATATACATCAAAGTTATATACATAGGTTTGCTGAGAAGAAGAAACAGGTGTAATCTGAATGGGTTGATAATCCATAGCTGTATCTGTAAATGATCCTCCCACAAGCTGATCTAATATCCAGGTGTAAGGCCCATTACTCCCACTTACATTAATAGTTAAGTACAGGGAATTACCACTACATACTGAATCTGTTTGATCATAGGTTACAGTGCCCTGAGAAAACACAATACACGAAAAAAACAACAGCGAAATAAAAGCATAGAAACGCAAACCAATAAATTTCATATCAATAAAGTTTAACAATCTACAAACAGATTGCGAAAATCATTAATTGGCGGTTAAACAGTAAGAGTTCAAATATATGAAGATAATTTTTAAATTCAAAGAAAGGTTTCTTACATTAATATTATTTTTTTGATGGACTACCGAACTTCCTCCCTCACATCCATGGCATCCCTCAAACCATTTCCGATTAACATAAAGGAAAGCACCATTAAGCATATACAAATTCCGGGTAAAATAGCCAGGTAAGCCTGATCAAGAATCAGGTAGCCTTTGTTTTCATTAATCATGGTACCCCAGGATGGCATAGGAGGTTGTACACCTATCCCCAGAAAGCTTAATCCGGCTTCCAATAAAATGGCCGTGGCAAAATTGGCAGCAGAAATCACGATAACAACACCCATAACATTGGGAAGAATATGTTTAAATAAAATTCTTAAGTGGCCAAACCCAAGCGCGCGAGCTGCTTCCACATATTCTTTTTCCCTGAGGCCAATAACCTGCCCCCGAACAACCCTTGCCACTTCTACCCACATGCTTAACCCAACAGCCACAAATACCTGCCAGAAGCCTTTGCCCAAAGCAAATGTAATGGCAATAACAAGCAATAAGGTAGGAAAAGACCAGATCACATTGATAAACCAAACAATTACATCATCAATCCAACCTCGAAAATATCCTGCAATACCTCCCAGGCTTATTCCTAAAAAAACAGAGATAAAAACAGAAATAAATCCAACCGATAAACTGACCCGGGTTCCGATCATCAACTGGCTAAGTACATCCCTGCCAAAGCGATCGGTGCCCAGGATGAATCTCCTGCGTATTATATGCTCTTTCTCCACCATCATTTTTATTTCATGAAGGGGTATGCTATGAACATGCCTGTGAATATCAGTAAATTGGATAAGCGAATCACCCATTAACTTATATGATTCCATGGATAGTAGCGGAGCAATAATATCTGCCAGATGTATCGCACGGATTGCGCCATCATTCAGACTGTCACCAGTGTATTCTTCCAGGAACAAATATTCACCAGAAAAGCGGTAGCTGTAAAACGGAATGATTTCATAATTGCTTTTTACACCCCGGATCATCCTGCTGAAAATATGTTGTTTTTTATCCTTGCTGTTTTTTCTGACTTTAAGCATCTCTACTGAGGAACCGGGTGGCAATATGCTTAACTCAAGATGCTGCTCATTTGCAAAAGGGCTGCTATCAGGTGTTATCAAATAACCCAAAATAGCTATCAGGATTACAAACAGCAAAAAGACCAGCGCTGACAGGGACAAAGGATTCTTGATGAATTTCCTCCAGATTAGCTGACCTAAGGAAACAGATACACTATGTCTTCTTTTAAATATCCGCAGCACAGTTGAAAATTAAGATGATAAAAATAGGAAAAATGCAGGAGTTAGCTCTACCTGAATACTTCCTGAAAACGGAATATTACTTACCTGATAAGGAAGAAATACCCGTAATACTGATGCCAGACTCCGGTAACATCCCTGACCTTAATCAGATAGATATAGGTGCCCTGCTGGCAAATATCTCTGTTAAAACGACCATTCCATTGATTATAGTAATTGTGTGTTTCGTAAAGTTGTTCACCCCATCTGTCATAGATAATCATCACATAATTGGATTCATCAAAATAAACCCCTTCAGGGCCGTAAGTATCATTAACACCATCATCATTAGGTGTAAATGCATTGGGAATATAAAAAATAAAATCCGGATCAATAATAACCCTTCTGGAAGTTGTATCAAAACAACCGTTGGAATCAATAACCAGGAGGCTTGCCAGGTAATAACCATAATCAAGATACTCATGGATAGGATTATACTGATTCGGGCTAAGCATAAATGCAGAATCTCCATCACCAAAAGCCCATGTCCAGGAAAAAATATTTCCCACTGACTGATCTATAAACCAGATCTTGGGGTCTACTATACTTGTTTTTTGTGGTTGCGGAGAAAAAATAGCTGTTGGATTGGGATATACCTGTATCGTATATTCAATACTATCACTTACACCTGCTGATCCGGTGATGGTTAATGTTACCTGATAGGTACCGGGATTCTGGTAAATATGTGTAACAGTATCCTGAAAGTTGCTGTAGCTATCCATAAAACCATCTCCAAAGTCCCAATACCATGCAATAATTCCTCCCGGTGATAGGCTGTCATACCAACTTTGATCCACAAAATACACCGGATAACCCATGCAATTCGGGATGTCCGTAACACTGAATCCGGCTTCAAGACAGGGTTGTTTGAGCACCTCTTTTGTAATACTGCTGCTGCAGGCATTAGAATCTGTAACTTCCAGCGTAACCTGATACACTCCATACTGATTGCCATAAAAATGTGCTGGATGTTGCAGAAATGAAGTATCAGCACTGCCTGATGCTGCTTGTCCAAACGTCCAGAGCCAGCTACTTAAAGGCGATCCATTGGCTAATGAAAGATCTGTAAAATATGTAGAGTCATTACAAAAAGCGGTATCAGCCGTAAAATCAGCTACCGGAAGGGGATACACCCGAATATAATGATAAACGGTTTCTATGCAACTGTCGCTGCTGATGCAGGTCATACTTGCCGTGTATACCCCGGGGGTAGGGTAAACATGTTGCGGATCACTGAATGTAACATTGGGACTACCATCTCCAAAATCCCATAAATAAGCAATAATGGAAGTATTTGCAGGAGAGATCAAGCTGTCATGGAATTGGGTTGTATCTCCAAAACATACTGTATCATACATATAATCAACAACAAAAGGTTTACTGATATGCACTGAATCTGTTATCGTAGAACTACACCCCCTATTATTGGTTATGGTAAGTGTTACGAGATAGGTGGTATCTGTTGCTCCAAAATTATAAACCGGATTTTGTAAATTGGAAAAAACACCTCCAAAATCCCAATACCATGCTACTATATTGCTTCCGTTACCGGTTGAAAGATCAGTAAAACTGACTTTGCCCGGTGGACAAGAATGGCTGTAATATGTGAATCCTGCCAGTGGCAGAGAATCCACAAAAACACTTTTTACAGTGGAGTCAACACAGCCATTGATGTCTTTAACACTCAGACTGGCATCATAAAAACCAAAAGCCGGATACGTATACTGTGGTGTGGAAATGTCGCTTGTATCTGCCAGTGTACTAAAGTCCCCAAAATCCCAGTCCCATGCAATGATATTGGAATAGTTTACATTGTATGAACTGTCATAAAAAATTGTTGGATTACCAATACATGCAGTATCATAATAAAAATTGGCCATTGGGGTTGACCATACCCTTACAAACTTGCTCACCACATTTCGGCAACCCCGACCATCTATAACCTCCAGGTCAACGGTTTGCAGACCGTACTGAGCAAATTCGTAAACCGGATGTTGATTATTGGATGTATCATTGGGAGCATTTGAAATATCATTGAAATCCCAACTCCAGTTGACCAGATTCGTGCTATACGCAAAAGAAAGATCCGTAAAGAGGGTTGAATCCCCAAAACAAACCGTATCGCTGCTAAAGTTTGCAATGGGCAAAGTATCCACTTGTATGGTGTTGTTTATGGTTTTCAGACATCCTAAGTTATTCTTTACCGTGAGGTAAACATTATATTGCCCCGGACTATAATAAGCATGTTGCGGATTATGATTGGCAGCAATAGCTCCGTCACCAAAATCCCAATCCCAGTTTAGTATCTGGGAACCCTGATTATACAAAGTATCCATGAAGCTGGTGGAATCTCCAAAGCAAACCGTATCGCTAAAAAATGCCAATTGAACCTCCGGATACACATAAACCGTATCAGTAAAAAGGTCATCACACCCCAGATCAGAATGAACCACCAAATCTACAATAAAGGTATCATTGCTTGCATAATAATGGGTTGGGTGTTGGAGGGAAGAATTGCTCTGATCACCATAATCCCAGTCCCAGCTTACAATATTTCCAATACTATCTGTAGATATATCCGTAAAGCTCATCAAATCGCCCAAACAAGCCGTATCGCTTAAAAAGCCTGCTTGTGGATTGGGATGGATAATAACACTTTGAATATTGGAATCGGCACACCCATAAATATTATCGACTACCAATTTTATATCAAGTGTATCTGCCAGATAATAAATATGCACCGGATTGCTCTGACTGGAATTCGTGCCATCCCCAAAATCCCAATACCAGGTATTAAGCTGGGTTCCATTAGCATTGGTATTATCAATAAAAAGAATACTATCCTGATGACATAAGGATGAATTGCTGATAAAATCCACATCCGGGTATGCACTTACATAAATGCTTTTGCTGATATTCCCCACACATCCGTTAAACGTAGTAATAAGGAGATTAACATTGTAATTTCCCGGTTGACTATATATATGCACGGGATTCTGAAGGGTGTCTATATTGCCATCACCAAAGCTCCACTCCCATTTTGTAACAGGCATGCCAAATCCGTTTGATAAATCCGTAAAGAAATTGGTATCGCCCAAACATAAGGGTGTATTATAATTGAATTCGGCAAAAGGCTCCTGAAACACTGTAATTGGATGAACAACACTTTGGGTGCAGCCCTTATGGTCAATAACACTTAATTCCACATTGTATGTTCCGCTGGCAGCGTATATATGTGGAGGCGGCACAGCCAATCCGGAACTCGTTCCGTCGTCAAAATCCCATTGCCAGTTAGTAATACTTCCAGTGGGCGAATAGGAAGAATCCACGAAAGTAACATTGGAACCATAGCAAACTGTATCATAAGTAAAGGCAGCAACAGGAAGAGGCTCCACAATCAGGGATTTTATCTCAAGCATTGAACATCCGTTGGTGTCAGTCACCATCAGCGACACCTGGTATGCACTATCCTGGGTGTAAACATGTCCAGGATTCTGCTGAAAAGAAACAAAGCCATCCCCAAAATCCCATTGCCAGCTGATAATAGGTGCCCCTGTAGTATCCGATAAATCATAAAACCAAGTAGTATCACCCAAACAGGCAGCAGATACGGAATAATCAGATTCCGGGTTTGGATATACCCGAACAACATGATTTACGGATTCTGAACATCCATTCGTATCATAAACGGTTAAAACAACATTATACAATCCGGGCATGGAATAAGAATGCACCGGGTCAGGGAGGGAAGAACTGTTGCCGTCACCAAAATCCCATAACCAGGCACTGATTTGAATTCCCTGGGTTATGATGCTGTCATGGAAAGTAGTTGGCATACCCTTACAAACAGTATCATAAGTAAAATCGATAAGTAAGGGAGGATGAACAATAACCGGAAAGGTCACAGAATCTGCACAGCCTTTAGTATTAAACACATAAAGAGTAACCATAAAAGTATCCAGGGATGTGAAATAATGATACGGGTTTTGCATGCCTGCATAATAGCCGTCATCAAAATCCCAGTACCAGGAAACGATGCTATCCCCGTTCGGATCGGAATTATCAAAGAAATTCATTAAACCAGGCACACAGGGATTGCTATGATAAAAATCAGGTATAGGCAAAGAATCAACCAGTATGATTTTACTAACAGAGTCTTTACATCCAAATTCATCGGCTACAACTAAGCTGGAAAACGAAGAACCACTCAGTGGGAAAATAAATGCAGGATTCTTGTTTGTTGCCATTCCATAGTTTCCAAAATTCCATTCGTATGACGCAATGCTTCCACTTACACTGGCGGATGTATCATGAAAATGAGTAGGAGTGCCAAAACAAGCTGTATCAAATTCAAACTCCGGAACCGGAAGAGGAAGTACGGTAATGTTTTGGTTCACAGAATCAATACACCCTTTATCATCCGTAACTTCAAGCTTCACAGAATATTGGTCAACAGAAAGGGTCGGAGGATATTGATACGTGGTAGCAGCCAATGTATCTCCGGCAGCGGCATATCCAAAATTCCAATTCCACGCAGTAATCAATCCTCCATTGCTATATGAAGTATCAGTAAGATTTGTAAATTCCCCGCTACAAGCTGTGTCAAAAACAAAACCTGCAAAGGGAGATGGATACACTAAAACTGTATCATTATAGCTATCCAGGCAGCCATTAGTATCAGTTATCTGAATATTCACTCCATATTTCTCTGTCTGGGTTGAGAATGCATAGATATGCTGTGGATTCGCTAAAGAATCTACAGTGCTTCCATCGCCGAAATCCCATTTCCAGTTATTCAAAGACGCCGCTGCCGGAATAGAAAGGTCAACAAATGAATTTGGCCATCCGTTACATACTGAATCCCCACGGAAGTATGCTACAGGATTCGCATGTACTATCACATCGTTCTCAGTGGTATCCTTACCGCCAAAAGCATCTGTTACGATCAGTGTCACATTATACGTGCCCGGATTTATATAAAGATGCACAGGATGCTGGTCAATGGATGCATTCCCATCGTCGAAATCCCATTCCCAGGATGTAATAAAACTGCTTCCCGGAGGCTGACTTAAATCAGTAAAATGAGTGGAGTCGCCGTGACAAACAGAATCAGCAACAAAATCAGCTCCCGGCAAGGGATATACTATGGCTGTATTGTATATGGTATCCAAACATCCATGATCATTGGTAACTACCAGCATTACCTGAAAAGTGTCGGCATATAAGTATAGGTGTGCCGGATTTTGCTGAGGAGAAATGCTTCCATCGCCAAAATCCCAAAACCAGGAAATCAGGGAATCGCTATTGGGAACAGAATAATCCGTAAAATCAGTTGGTGTATAAAGAGGTACATCCGTTGCCGTAAAACTTGCCTCTGGCAAGGAATCAACGATAATGGTTCTGCTTATTGTATTCGCACAAGACCTTTGATCGGTAATATCCAGGGTTACCACATAATTTCCATAATAGCTATATATATATCCCGGATTTTGCAGATCTGATGTATCATTTGGATTATTCACCGGGTCACCAAAATCCCAGTTCCAGGAAGATATTGCTGATCCGATGGAATAGGATAAATCCGTAAATTGGGTAAGGTCAAACAGGCAAACCGTATCAAATGTAAAAGCTGCCACAGGTAATGGATACACTAAAACAGAATCTACACCCGATTGCATACAGCCATTTACATCCTCCACCTCCAGATTAACAACAAATTGGACAGGAGCCAAAACACTTTGATATGTATAGTTAGGTGAAGCTGCAGCGGATGAACCTATTCCATCTCCAAAATCCCAGTCCCAATGTGCAATAATTCCGCCATCGGAGTATGACTGATCAACAAAATGGGTCATATCCCCACTGCATACTGAATCAAATGTAAACTGTGGCACCGGCAAAGGATATATTAACACAGAATCTGAAACGGATTGTTTACAACCATTCTCATCCTCTACCTCAAGCTCCACACCAAACTTCGTTTTAACAAAAACCTGGGTATATGCATATTTAGGTGAACTTAATGCAGAAGCACCTGAACCATCTCCGAAATCCCACGACCATAAACTTAAGTTTCCACCATTGCTATAAGATAAATCATAAAAATGAGTACTATCGGTAGTACATACAGTATCAAAAGTATAAGCTGCCACTGGAAGAGGATAAACCAATACACTGTCTTCAAAAACATCCCGACATCCATGGATATCAAGTACCTCAAGGGTTGCCAGATAATGGGTAATCGTACTGATATTCCCATAAAGATAAACAGGATTTTGTTGACCGGAACTTCCCGATCCATCCCCGAAAGCCCAGCCCCAGGTAATGATAGTGCCTCCCAGGGGTACACTTAAATCCACAAAGTTTGTAGTGTCCAGATTACATACCGTGTCTGTAACAAAATATGCAATGGGATTGGCATAAACAACAACTGAATCAACGATGGTATCTGTACCTCCGTGACTGTCAGTAATGATCAGGCTGACAGCATAAGTGCCATAATTAGCATACACATGGGTGGGATGCTGCACCAATGCACTATCGCCATCACCAAATGCCCACCACCAGCTTTGCAGCGTGCCCCCTCCCCCTGGATTACTTAAATCAGTAAAATGAGTAGTATCCCCCAGGCATACACTATCCGCAAGAAAATTAGCACCGGGTAAAGGATAGACAATAACTGGTTTTATAATGGTATCCTGGCAGCCATGAATATTGGTCACCACCAAGATAACATCGAAGGTATCTGCATATCCATACTGATGAATAGGGTTTTGAAGTGCGGATGTATTCCCGTCACCGAAGTCCCAATACCAGCCAAGCATAGCACTGCTGTTGGGAATGGAAAGGTCAGTAAAATTTGTAGCTGTATAAAGCGGAACATTTGGGGCTGAAAAATCGGCATTCGGCAGGGAATCCACCTTCATCTGAATGGTGTCATGATCAATGCATCCATTGGTATCTGTTACCTGTAATTCTACAGTATATATGCCGGCAGATGAATAGGTAAAGAAGGGATTTTGCTGGGTGGAAGTATCATAGGGAGCAATAGCAGCATCCCCAAAAACCCACTGCCATGATGCTATCATGGTTGAAGGCATTGAATAATCATTAAATGAGGTTTGTTGTCCATAGCAAATGGTATCTGCCTGGCTAACGGCTTCAGGCAACGCAAAGATTTCAACCTGTTTTGTGATGGTATCCTTACAGGTGTTCAAATCTTCTACAATCAAACTAACCTGATAAAATCCGGCAGACAAATAGGTTTGTGAGGGAGGAAGCTGGTTAAAGGAATTATTCCCGTTATCAAAATCCCACATCCAACTGTAAATACCTGTATCCGTTCCTGCCGACAAATTAGAAAACTGGGTTAGGTCGCCAAAGCAGGTATTGCTATACTGAAAATCGGCAACGGGTAGCTGTTTAACATAAACATTTTTTTGATCGCTATCTTCACAATTATTCGTATCTGTTACAAGCAAAGTATAAACAATATCTGAGGAAGGAAATACCTGATGCACGGCACCGCTGCCAACCCCCTGGTTCCAACCATAAGTCAGGGTGCCAGCACCCGTACTGGCGGTTCCGTCAAGCACAGCCATATCCTGGTTACAAATGGCCTCATCCATTCCTGCATTTGCATGAGGAAGGGAAATCACGTTAACAACAACATCATCAGTTGATGAACACCCATTGCCATCTGTAACCGTTAACGAATAATTTGTTGTAGTAAGGGGTATAACATTAACCACAACCGCATATCCGGCACCCTGGCTCCAGGAATAGGATAGATTAGGCGCACCTGCACTCGCAGAGGCATCCAGGGTAATTGTATCGCCATAGCATACGGAAGTATCAGAACCTGCATTGGAAACAGGCAGGCTGTTCACAGCAATAGTGATATCTCCGGTATCCAGGCAATTGTTGGCATCGGTTACTATCAATTGATAGGTTGTGGTTAAGGCAGGCTGAACGTTATGGGAAACCCCGCTTCCCAAACCCTGATCCCACAAATATTGCAAAGGATTTGCCCCGTAGCTGTATGAAGCATCCAGCAGTATAGAATCGCCGATACAAATCTCCTGATCAGGCCCGGCAGAAGCTGTCGGACGCGGGTGAACAATAACCAGGATCTGATCTGAATTTTCACAGCCGTTACCGTCGGTAACCGTAACGATATAATTCGCCGTTGTTTGTGGGTTTATCGTATGGCTTACCCCGCTTCCCACTCCTTGGTTCCAGGTGTACGAGAGTGTTGGAAAACCACTGCTTAGGGATGCATCCAGCACCAATGGCTGCCCTGCACACAAGGCTGTATCCTGACCGGCACTGGCTGTTGGCAGAGAATTCACACTCACACTTACCTGGTCGGTGGCAGTACATGAATTGGCGTCTGTTACCGTAAGGGTATAAGTTGTAAAGGATATTGGTTGCACAACAGTGGCAGTAGTTGTTGCCCCGTTAGACCAGTTATAGTTCAAGCCTCCGCTTCCTGTTAAAACTGCTGAGTCACCCTTGCATATGGTTTGCGGAGGGCCTGCATCAGCTATTGGATTGCTGTTAACACCCACTTCCACACTGTCGAACCCAACACATCCAAAACCATCGGTTACAGTCAGGAAATACAAGGTGGTAGCTGCTGGACTTACCGTGCTTGTATCTGTCACTGCCCCATTGCTCCATTGATAGTTTATACCCCCTGTTCCGTTAAGTTGTATGGTTTTCCCATCACATATTTCCTGGTTGGCACCGGCATTGGCAGGAGCATACGGATACACGGTTAAGGTCATGTAATCGGTTGATAGGCAACCGTTAATATCGGTCACCGACACAGTATACACTGTGCTCACATTGGGAGAAACCGTGTGGCTTATACCTGACCCAATGCTGTTATTCCAGGTATATATCAGGGGCGACAATCCACTGCTCAGGGATGCATCAATAACGGCAGAATCATGGATGCATATAGCCGTATCAGGGCCTGCATTCGCATAGGGAACAGAATTCGTATAAATTATCAAACTATCAGAATCAGTACATCCGTTGTCATCCGTAACTGTAACCACATATGTTGTACTCACTCCTGGTTGCACAACATGTGAAACACCATTTCCTAAACCGTTGTCCCATGTATAGCTTAAGGGCGCTATACCTAAACTATTTCCGGCATTTACCGTAGTTAGCGTACCGGAACATATCGTATCACCCACACCCGCTTCTGCAGTGGGGAGCCCATTTACTTTCACCAATGCAGTATCAGTATTGGTACATCCGTTCGCATCTGTTACTTCTACGATATAGGTATGTAATATAGCTGTTGATGGATTTACCAGGTGACTTATACCCGGTCCTAAACCATTATCCCAATTATAGGATAGTGGTGTATTTCCGGTTGAAAGGGAAGCATCCAGCAAAAAAGAATCTCCCAGGCATAACTGCACATTAGACCCGGCATGTGCATTGGGCAAAGGATTTACCATAACCAAAACCGTATCTATGGCTGAACACTGATTGCTATCTGTAACCAATACCGCATATTTTGTTGAAACAACAGGTGTTATTTCCTTTACCGGCCCAAAACCAAGACCCTGGTTCCATAGATATGTAAGTGGTGCTGTTCCGCTACTACCGGATGCATCTATCGTTATGGTATCGCCAAAACAAAGTGAATCATTAAGACCTGCATAGGCAACAGGCAGATCATTCACCTGAATATATACAGAATCCCTGTCAAAACAGGTATTCGTATCAGTAACTTCTATCACATAATACAAGGAATTATTGGGTGAAACATACTTCTGGGATCCACTGCCCAAGCCATGATTCCAGTTAAATGACAAGGGCGTTGCACTTCCATAACTGGAGTCGGCATATATTAAAACGGAATCGCCATAGCACATGGCAGTATCGTCTGAGGCAAGGGCGGTAGGTTTCGACCACATATCGATAAAAACCGTATCTATATCCATGCACCCATGCATATCTGTTACGGTCAGGTAGTAATATGAGGGTGAGCTTAGGGCAACTACCTGATTCGACCCACTTCCAATTCCCGGGCCCCATGAAAATGATATTCCCGGGCCACTGCTCTGACTTCCGCTGATATATGCATTGGTTCCTTCGCAAATGGTAGTATCAGCACCGGCATCAGCAACAGGTAAATTATACACGATTATGGTCACATTATCAGTAGCTATGCAGTTATTGGCATCTGTTACGATTAATTGATAAGTAGTTGTATTTGTTGGAAAAACAGTAGGTTCCATGATAGTGGAATCGCTTAAACTACTTTGTGTATTCCATTGATAGGTGTAAGGAGGAATTCCACCGATAACACTTGCTGTGATACCAACAGTATCTCCCATGCAAATTCCTGTATCAGCCATAATCTGCAATTGTGGAGAAGGATAAATAGAAAAACTGGTCGTTGCAGAATCCAATCCACACCCATTTGCAGAAATAGCTGTTAAAATATAATTATTGGCTGCGGTAAACTGAATATTCGGAAAGGCATCGGAAGAATCGGTACCTCCAATATACTGATAACCGCTACCAGGATTTATCATCCAGAGATAAGATGTAAGTGCATTTCCGTTATCCTGAAAACTCACCGGTGGAGGAGACAGGGTAATCCCGCCACAGGTATCACTTATAGGGGAGAGATTTACGATGGGTTTATCTTCTACATACACATAAAAGCTTGTATCATCAAAGGAACACTCATTGAATGATTGCAGTGTCACCTGGTAAACACCGGTATCCACAAATTGTATAGTGGGGTTTTCACTGGAATCTGTTGAAGGATACACGTAGTTCCAACCATAGGCTGGATCCACTATCCATTGATATTCAAGGCTGTCACCTACTGACAAATTGGTAAAAGTAACCGTATGAGGAGCACAATCTGCAGAATCATAGTCCGCATCGGCGAATGCATTATCTGCAGATACTACCAGGATATCCTGTTTGGTTGTATCACTCCCACAAGAATTGGTAACGGCCAAAGTGATGGTATAGGATCCGGGAGGATAGGATTTACAAATGGTATCCCGGGTGTACATCACGGTATCTGTACCATCACCAAAATCCCAGTAATAAGTTGAAAGTTCCAATCCACAATTCTGACCATAATAACTGTTGTCGGTAATATTCGCAAAGCATACATCGCAGTTGGAACAAAAGGGACCCATTCCGGAACAAGGAGGCTGGGGTATTACTTCAAACTCGGGCTCAGGAGGGCCCCAGACGAAAAACGTGGGTTTGATAAGGCTGTATCCGCAGGAATTGGTAGCCTGAACTTCTACCTCAAAATAGGTGTTGCCAGATTGAGTGCCGTTACAGGAATTGGAGTAATAAACATGCTGAATGAAACCACTATCCTGTAACATACTGTCCTGATCATAAATCACGACGGTGCCGTCATCGAAGTCAATTTCATAAGTCGTACCCGGAGTATTCTGAACAAAGGAATCCAGTTGAATGGTGAAAGTATCCGGATAACAGGCGTAATTTACACTGGCATTTAACGAAAATGTAGGAACATCTTCATGAGCAACATTTTGCTGGAACACTGACTGACACCCATTATCATTGGTAACGGTTATTTCAAGCTGATAAGTTCCTTTATCATAGGTGTGTGTATCGTATTGATGGAAATTTGCGTTTGTCAGATTTAATATTCCGCTGCTATCCCCCCAATCGACAGTGTAAGATTGTATACAGCTTGTATCAATGATATCATTAGAAGCTTTTACCGGAAAAGGCAAGGAACTATTGCAACGTGTAAAGCTGTTTGAATCCGTAAATATCGGATCCGGTCGGCGTTTTACGATTATTTGATTTGGACCTGAAGTGGCACTGCACCCATTATCGTCAACTACGGTTAATTCCACATCAAAACTGGTGTAACCACAACCGGTTGTATCAAATGTATGATCCACATAAACCGTATTGGCCGAATCCCCGTCCCCAAAATCCCAGAAATAAGAAAACGGATTTGTTCCGCCAACTACACTGCTGGTAAAATTTATCTCTGATCCGGAACATAAGCTATCCTGAGATGCCGAAAAACCCACGCTAACATTATTAATTACAGGCCAGACACTAACTGTTATTGAATCTGACTGACTACATCCGGTAGAAGGATTGGTAATCATTACATAATAGGTGTGATTGGTATTCGTGGGCTGGGCGATCGGACTTTGAATATTGAGGTTACTTAAGGTAGCGTCAGTTGCCCATTGATAAGAATATGCTGAAGGATGAGCAGTAAGAGCAAGGGTATCTCCAAGACATACATTTGATTTAGAAGAGGTTACAGATATCGTCGGTTTAGGATTTACGAGTATCTGAATGTATCCGCTGTTGCAACCCGTTCCGGCAGAATCAAATACATTAAAAGCATAGATATACAAAAGGGCATAAGGATTATTATTGGTGGGAAAGATACTTATGCTGTTTGCTACCGAGGTTGAATCAACAGGACCGACTGCAGGCAATGCCTGATCCAGCTTCCAGCTATATGGACCGGAACTTCCCGTTACCGAGATGGTAATATCCAGGGTATCTCCTGTGCATATAGTATCACTGGTGGTATAGCTTACTGAACACTGCGAATACAATGATACAGAACTCGCAAGCATGCCCAGGAGAATGAGAAACAGGTATGTAGCAAACTTTTTCTTCAGTAGCATGAGCGGCACGGGTTTCCCTATTCATAAATTATTAGTGCATACAAGTTACAAATATCCACATAAATATGTTCCTTATTATCAATCTTTGTAACCAGAATTAAATAAACTTTAACCTTCCGTCCTGTTTCTCTAAAGAAATTATCTTTGCACTACCAAGCCAATTTATCATGAATACAAATAAACCCGGACTTCCTAAAGGAACAAGAGATTTTCTGCCTGTTGAGATGAAAAAAAGGCAATTCATTTTTTACACCATTGAAAAAGTTTATAAGCAATACGGCTATCAACCTATTGAAACTCCTGCCCTGGAAAATCTCAGCACCCTTATGGGAAAATACGGGGAAGAAGGCGATAAGCTTTTGTTTAAAATATTGAATTCAGGAGATTTCCTTAAGAAAGTTTCTCCTAATGAATTACAGGAAGCAGACGCTTCAAGGCTTTCTACAACTTTTTGTGAAAAAGGACTGCGCTACGACCTTACCGTACCCTTTGCCCGCTTTGTAGTGCAGCACAGAAACGATCTTAACTTTCCTTTTAAGCGCTACCAGATTCAACCGGTATGGCGGGCCGACAGGCCACAAAAAGGCAGGTACCGCGAATTTTATCAATGCGATGCCGATGTAGTTGGCAGCAAGTCCCTGTTAAATGAAGTAGAGCTTATTCTCATGATTGATGATGTGTTTAAAGCATTAGGCATTGATGTGATTGTGAAAATAAACCATAGAAAAATCCTTACCGGCATTGCAGAAATTATTGGAGAAGCTGACAAAATCGTTGATTTCACCGTAGCTATGGACAAACTGGAAAAAACAGGCCTGGATAAAGTAAATGAGGAATTGCGGGAGAAAGGTTTGTCGAAAGATGCCATTGAAAAGCTTCAACCTATCATACAACTGGAAGGATGGCTGAAAGACCGCTTTCCAAAGCTTATGGAAATTTTAAAAGATTCTGAAACAGGTTTGCAGGGCATACAGGAAACCATGCATATTTTAAGACATTTGAAAGAATTGAAGATTAAAGCAAAATTCAACTTTGACGTGACGCTGGCCCGCGGATTGAATTATTATACCGGTGCGATCATTGAAGTAAAAGCCAAAGAAAGCAGCATTGGAAGCATATGCGGGGGTGGAAGGTATGATGACCTGACAGGCATCTTTGGATTACCAAACGTTTCGGGAGTAGGTATTTCCTTTGGTGCCGACAGGATATACGATGTGATGATGGAGAAGGATCTTTTCCCACCAGACATGCAAAAACATACGCAGCTGATGTTTGTAAATTTTGGGGAGGAAGAGGCTAAACACTGCCTGAAACTATTGTTGCAGATACGGCAAGCTGGCATTTCAGCAGAGCTTTATCCTGATGAAGTCAAGATGAAGAAACAACTCACTTATGCCAATAACCATAATATCCCCTTTGTAGTCATGGTTGGAAGCGAAGAAATAAAAAAAGAGAAATACACCCTGAAGAATATGGAAAGCGGAGAGCAGGAGGAGATGGGATTAGAAGAGATCATGGAAAGATTGAGCGATTGAACGAATTTTGGCACAGTTTTGGGAAAACCTAACAGGTCTTACCAAAATCATGCCCCATTTTTCAGTGATTATCAAAAACTTTCTTTCGGCTTCCGGCTGGCAAGCGCAAACACCTTTTGTGAAAAAATTAACACTCCTTTCGCTGAAAATTCGTTTCTTTGTAAATTCGCTTAAGTCATATCAAATAACATATTCAAAATAATAAGGAGAAAATATAATGGCATTAGTAATTACCGGCAACAATCTTCATATCGCAGACGTGGTAAAGGTTGCCCGTCATGGTGAAAAAGTAGAACTTCATCCGCAAGCCAAGGAACGCATTCTTAAATGCAGGGCTATGCTCGAGAAAAAGATCGAAGCAAAAGAGATCATGTATGGTGTAAACACTGGAATTGGAGAATTCTCAGAAGTTGTTCTGAACGACGACCAGGTGAAAGACTTCCAGAAATACTTGATATATAATCATGCTGCGGGTATTGGAGAGCCTTTTAAGGAAGAAATCGTGAGGGCTGCCATGCTGGGACGTATAAATGTGCACGCCCATGGCAATTCCGGTTGCCGGCTTGAGATAACTCAAACCCTGGTAGACATGCTCAATAAAGGTGTTACTCCCTGGGTATGTGAAAAAGGCTCAGTAGGTGCCTGTGGCGACCTGGCTCCCATGTCGCAAATTGCGCTGCTGATGATGGGTGAAGGACGTGCTTATTTTGAAGGCAAATTATACGAAGGCAAAGAAGCCCTGGATTTAGCCGGGATTCCTGTTCCGGGATTGCAAGCCCGCGATGGACTGGCCACCATCAATGGCTCCAATGTACTTACAGCCATGAGTGCCATATTCCTTTATGATGCCAACCGTTGGTTGAAGCAGGCCGAGATAGGAGCAGCTATGTCGCTGGAGGCCCTGAAGGCCAACATGAAACCCTACAACTCCAAAATCCATGAAGTTCGTGGATTTGCCGGTGCCGTAAGAACAGCCAAGGCCATACAGAAAATGGTTGCAGGAGGCGACCTGGCAGAATTACGCATCAAGTGTAAAGTACAGGATGCATATTCTATGCGCTCCACTCCCCAGGTGATTGGCGCAGCCCATGATGCCCTCAGATGGGCACGTTCACAGGTTGAAATTGAGCTGAACGGAGTGGGTGATAATCCCATCTTCTTTCCGGATGAAAACCTCCAACTCACTGGAGCCAACTTCCAGGGATCACCGGTATCCCTCCCCATGGACAATGCAGGTGTAGCCATTACCATGGTAAGTGTTCTTTCCGAAAGAAGAATGAACCGCCTGAACAATCCGGCCCTGAGCGTTGGATTACCTGCTTTTCTGACAAAAGGAGCCGGTATGTTTTCAGGACTCATGCTAAGCCAGTATACCGCCGATATGCAAATCGTAGAGCAACGCATATTATCCGCTCCGGCTTCCATACAGTCAATACCCGCTGCTGCCGACCAGGAAGACTTTGTATCCATGGGCATGAACACCGCCCTGAAAAACTTCCAGATCCTTGATAATGCCTATGGCATCCTCGGCATAGAACTCATGGCTGCCGCCCAGGCACTGGATTTCCGTGAATATAATTTTGGTAAAGGAACCAATAAAGCTAAAATTATTATCAGAAAGTACGTTGACTTCCTGGATATCGACCGTCCGCTTTTCGATGATCACAATGCCATGAAAAATTTAGTGCGTTCGGGTGAGATCCTCGAAGAAGTAGAGAAAGAAGTAGGAAGCTTAGAATAACAACACCCTTTCTGCCTTATTGCTGCCGTAATAATAGGGCAAAAACTCAAGATTTGGGATTTCTTTGGTGATGATAACATTGGCCTTTTTACCCTTCGTAATGCTGCCGAGTTCATCGTTTACGCCCATAGCATAGGCTGAATTCGTTGTAATGGCATGAATCGCCTCCTCAGGGAGCAAACGGTATAAAATACTGGCCATAGACAAGATCAACTGCATATTTCCGGAAGGAGATGAACCCGGATTGAAATCGCTTGCCATGGCAACAGGCAGGCCTGCATCGATCATCTTTCTTGCCGGTGCATAAATCATCCCCAGAAAAAATGCAGCCCCGGGTAAAATCGTAGGCATGGTCTCGCTGCCAAGTAAAACCTCTATTTCTGCATCATCGGTGTATTCCAGGTGGTCAACGGATAAAGCATTGTATTTCACCCCTGCCTGTATTCCACCGGAATAATCCAGCTCATTGGCATGTATCTTCGGACGCATGCCATATTTCATTCCAGCCATCAGGATGCGTTCGGTATCTTCAACCGTAAAAAATCCCTTATCACAAAAAACATCAATGTAATCTGCTAAATCCTCTGCAGCTATGGCAGGGATCATCTCGTTAATCACCAGATCAACATACTCTTCCTGCCTGCCCCGGTATTCCATTGGGATGCTGTGTGCTCCCAAAAAAGTTGATTTTATGGTTAGTTCTGAATCCTCCTTCAGGCGACTGATAACCCGCAGCATCTTAAGTTCTGTATCCGTCGTCAGGCCATAGCCGCTTTTTATTTCCACGGCACCCGTTCCATACGATTTAATCTCATCCAGGCGTTTCATGGCACCCTCATACAATTCCTTTTCACTGACTTCCTGCATCTTACGAGCAGAATTCAGGATCCCTCCTCCCCTTTTGGCAATCTCTTCGTATGACAGTCCCCTGATTTTATTGATGTATTCAATTTCCCGGCTGGCCGGGTACACCATGTGGGTGTGAGAATCACACCAGCATGGCAGTACCATTTTTTTTTCCGCATTGATCACTTCATCGTAATCCGCCGCCTGCAAACAACTATCCATTGCACCATAGTCTTTTATCAGGCCATCTTCAATAAGGAGAAAAGCATTCTTCTGAGTGTTCAGCACAGCCATTTCTTTACCGGCAACAAAAGCTTTGTCGTCTTCAATGATATTAATGAGTTCTTTAATGTTTTTGATGAGGATTTTCATGGAATTGTTTTTTGCAAAGATAAGCAAATACAGCCTCTGGCTTCCTGCTTCAAGCTTTAAGTTGTTTTTAGTATGTTGTTGTAAACATATTAAATTTAAAAAATTAACTTTACACGTCTAATTAAGGCTTGTAGAATTTTATGTCGAAAAACATCAAACAAAATATTGCTTTATCAATGGTAGTGATCCTATTGTTACCATTCGGAATAAAGCTGTTTGATAGTTTCTTTCATAAGCACTACCATTCCCATCATTACAAGCATTGCGATTCACCGCACATTTGTCAAATAAGTGGCACTGTTAGCGATCAATCAAACAAACCATTAACCGGGGTTAGTGTTTTTCTAACTGAACTCCATAAAGGGACTACTACTGACAAAAACGGAGAGTATACCCTTACGGGCATTCCAAAAGGGAGCTTGAAGATACAGTTTTCCCGCATCGGATATAAAACAGTGTTTAAGGGAGAGACGATATGAACACATTCACTAATGGTATAGTTTTAAGCGGAGGCGGAGCGCGTGGCCTGGCCCATCTGGGTGTTTTAAAGGCTTTAGAGGAGCATGATATTTTCCCGGATATCGTTTCCGGTGTAAGTGCCGGAGCCATTGCCGGAGCTCTGTATTGCGATGGCATGTCTGTGGATGATATCAGAGAAATTTTTATGCAGCATAAATTATTTAATTATGCCCGCTTTGCATTTCCTACAAAAGGCCTGGGAAGTATCTCAGGACTGAAGAAAATCATCCGTGCAGCTCTAAAAGCAAAGCGTTTTGAGGAGCTGAAAAAACCGCTTTACATAACCGTTACGGATCTGAACAATGCCCGTCCCGTTTATTATGCCCGCGGGGATCTGCTGGAAGCTGTTATTGCTTCTTCCTCTATTCCGGTTATTTTTAACCCAGTGATCAAAAACAATATTCATTACGTTGATGGCAGTGTGATGAATAACCTACCGGTGGAACCTTTAATTGGTAAATGTGAAAGGATAATCGGAGTAAATGTAAACCCCATCGACCGCAAAGAAGGATTTGGAAACATCCTGCATATTGCTGAACGGGTTATCCACCTCAGCGTTGCTGCACAACGAATGGCAAAGCATGATGATATAGACTTGTTGATCGAACCTGCCGGTTTGGAAAACTATACGATCTTTGAGATTTCCAAAGGCCAACAGATGTTTGATCTTGGATATCAATACACCAAATCCTTGCTAAGGAATTCGATTTATAATTCGTAATCTACCACAGCAAGTTCTTTCACTGATGCCTTGATAAATTCCAGCACTTTTACATGTTCGGGATGCTTACGGTATACATCCAGGCTTGCTTCATTTTCGAAATCAGTTACAAGAGCCAGGTCAAAGGCGGTGGGTTTTGTATTTACATTTTTGCCAACTTCCAGGTGTTTTACTTCCGGGATTTTTTTGTCAAGGCTTTCAAGTTTGGATTTCAGTTCAGCTACCCTTTCTTTTTTTGCATCATGGGTGTAGTCTTTCATCCGGAACATAACGATATGGCGTAACATAGGGATTTGCTATTTATATATTTATAGTCAAAGATAAGAAAAATTGGTTTTTTATGTATTATAACAATATCATCGAATCTTACTGTTTACAATCTCTAAAATTTCTTTTTCTTTCTCCAGGGTTTTCTTTTCAATTTCAGCTCCTTTTGCAAGCTTTTCCTCAACAAAGGCTTTATCGTCCAGACCTGAAGCATTAATTTTAACATTAAGGTAAGCTCCCATCACGGCAGAGCGGGCACATAATGCACCAACACCGGCATCAGAAACAGAGTTTGGATTACCAATTTCTGCCATCGCCTGGATCACTTCAAAACTATCATACGCAAGTTTCATCACATTGAACGGAATTTCAATGGCATATTTGGAGGCATCTTCAATGGCTTTTTTACGGTTTTTTTTCTCCTCCTCAGAACCTTTAGGTAATCCGAATGCATCCATGATTTTATTGAAAGCAATGGTATCTTCATCTACCATTCGAAGCAGTTCATCTTTAATGTGTTGGCCTCTCACCGCCCATTCGGAGAATTCCTCCCAGCGCTCATCCCAACCTCGTTTATGTGATGAAAGGTTGGCTACCATGGTTCCCAGGGAAACGCCAAGGGCTCCGATATAAGCACTGATACTACCCCCGCCCGGCGCAGGACTTTCTGAGGCTGTTTCATTAGCAAACTCCTTCAGACTCATATTAATCAGTCTGTTGCTGCTTTCATCAGCAATCATATATTCTATGATCTTCTCTTTCGGATTAAACGCTTTCAGTTCATCAAGCCCCATGGATTTAACGGCGATTTTTATAAGTTCATCCTCAGAAATACCATGTGATCGTTGTTGTTTGGTCAGGAAATACTTTCCAGCATCCAGCATAGCCTTAAGGGGAATAAGTCCAACAAGCTCGGATCCGGTAACGCGAACTCCGCGTGCCCGGGCTTTCTCACTGACTTCATCAAAAGCCTTATGAACAGAGGTGATATTGATATTTGTAAGGTTCATGGATATCTGTGCCACCCCATATTCTTCAATAAACCAGCCAATAGCTTTTGTGGCCTTCAGGCTGCCGGGAATCATCACCGGGTTTCCATTTTCATCCTTAACGATTTTTCCTTTCAGGGGATCTCCTTCCCGCTTTGCCCTGCCACGCTCTCGCACATCAAAAGCTATGGCATTGGCGCGGCGGGTAGAGGTTGTGTTGAGGTTGAAGTTGAATGCAACCAGGAAGTCACGCGCCCCAACAGCAGTTGCACCAGCCCTGGCATTAAACTCCGCCGGGCCAAAATCAGGTTTCCAGTCAAGATTTGTCAGTTTCTCCGGAAGAGCTTCGTATTCACCGGAACGACAATTGGCAAGATTTCTTCTGAATTCTGTAAAGGCAGCATTTTCGTAGCAATAGATAGGTATCTGCAATTCTTCACCCATACGTTTCGCCAGCTTGCGGGCATATTCTACCGTTTCTTCCATGCTGATATTGGCAACAGGTACCAGGGGACACACGTCGGTCGCACCCATACGGGGATGTTCTCCCTTGTGCTTGCTCATATCGATAATCTCAGAAGCCTTCTTTACAGCCCTGAATGCAGCTTCCAATACTTCTTCCGGTGCTCCTACCATGGTTACAACAGTTCTGTTTGTGGCTGCCCCCGGATCAACATCCAATAGTTTAACACCTTCAACAGCCTCTATTTCTTTGGTTATCTGCTTAATAATTGCCATATCGCGTCCTTCACTGAAATTGGGAACGCATTCAATAAGTTTTCTCATATTCTGGTTTATAATTGATTTCTGTTTTTTTAGCAAAAATAGTCAACAGGATTTAATTGGGGAAATGAATTTGGTAATTTCAGAGGTTTTCCACTTATGAAAGGAAACATATTTCAACTATTTCAATTGTTGTAAAAAGAAATTTCTTATATTTGTAACTGATTTTGAATAGTAAAGTATTATTCACTTAAATCAACCAAATTAAAAATTTAATTTATTAATTATGAAGCAATTAGTTAAAGTTCTCATTTTGGTTATGGCAGTAACCTTTTCATTTCAAAGTATGGCCCAACTTAAGTTTGGAGGAAAAGCCGGGTTAAACCTTGCTACATTCGGCGGAGATGCTGAAGATGCAGCCATGTTAATTGGTTTCCACGTTGGTGGTGTGGCAGATTTTGAATTCACTGACATGTTTTCCTTCCAACCAGGTTTATTGGTATCTGTAAAAGGTGCTACTGATAGTGAGATTGACGAATTTTCTGAAAGTCTTACTTATATTGAAGTACCTCTTAACGTGGTAGCAAAATTTAATAACTTCAGGGCTTTTGCCGGACCATACGTAGCTTTTGGATTATTTGGCAAAGTGAAATGGGATGGTGGTGATGCTGATGTGCAGTTCGTAGGTGACTATATAGATGCTGATGCTGACAAAGTAGCTGTTGCCCCACTGGACTTTGGTCTTAACATTGGTTTTGGATATGCCCTCAACGAAATCATGGAAGTAAGCGCTGCTTATGGACTTGGGTTTGCAAATCTTATTCCTAAATTTGACAATGAAGACCCTGATGATACTATTACGAATGGTGTTATTCAGATTTCCTATATTTATTTCCTGCCTAACTAATATACTATTGTTAAGCATATAATTGAAAGGCATATTGAAGAGGAGATCTTCGATATGCCTTTTTTAGTGGTAAAAGGCTGAATGCATTAATAGCTAAGCCCGGTAAGATGTATTGCGGGAATTATTATTTGTTGTGATAATTAGTCTTTACCAGTCATTAATATAGCAAACACACAAACATCCAAAACACTAATCTTTCTTATCTTTGAATCAAAAAACAAAAAATGCGTAATCCCTTTGAAGAACAAAAAGTTGATAAAAGACCGGATTTTCTAAGCGTATTATTAGTATTAACGTTTGTCGTTTCCGGGCTTAGCATACTTAGCCACCTGATGGTTTTGCTCAATTATGAAGGCCTTTATACAATATATGATAGTGAGGAGTTGCCTTCCTATATGGAACAATTCAGGGAAGATATCCTGAACATGCTTGACACAGGAAAAGGTTTTTTTTTACTAAGTGCCTTGTTTAATATTGTTTCGGTAATTGGAGCTGCCCATATGTGGAAACTGAAAAGGATGGGATTTCATATGTATACTGTATCAAAGATATTACTTATAATTCTTCCTGCTTTTTTTGCGAATGCCGACGGATTTGGAATTGGTGCTTTCTTTTTTACCGGACTCTTTATCGGATTGTATGCCATACATTATAAATATTTGAGGCCATAAGGTATTATCCTTCCCCGGCTATGAAAAAGGTCATAACTTCAGCATTCCTCTTATTCCTTATTGTTTTATATCATTGTTCAACTGCCCAGAATTTACCGGATGCAAATTTTATTATCCTTGACGAGTTGGTTTCGGATACCAGCTCTGATATTGCCGATCCTGAGTTTGATTTTTTAAATCACCGCTTCTGCTGGACAAATAAAGAAGGCATCTGGCTTGGATACCTGGATTCCGTTACAGGAAACTTTATACCAAAAAATGGAAAGGCAATTCTGATTGACCCAACCCCTTCTTTTAGTGGCATGCGGGCTGCCAGGAACGGTCCGGAGTGGATAGATATTTATGGTGAACGGGCACTGGTTTACCCGGATTCTGGCGATAATGGGCAATCCTGCACAGCAATAAGCAGATTTAACGGAAAGGAATGGGTGATAAAACGAATATCCAGCCTTTCCCCTGCCATACCTGTGTTTGCACAAGCATCAACAAACGGTCAATGTTGTGGCCTGAGCTGGATTTTATATAACCAAAACACCTATGAATTTGACTCGATGATTGTAAGCCCGGATTTTGGAAAACACCAGTTGGGTCTACCGTCATTGTTGGGAGGAAGATGGGCACCGGGTCGATGTGCTGTATGCTTTGTGATGGTTAAAGATACAAGCTTTGAAGTGGGGTACTACGATTTTGACATGGGCGGATACGTTCATGTTGCCAATATCCAGCATCCTGTGGATGAAGTTTGGCTGGAACCTGTCGGTCCTGATGGAAAGTATATTTTATGGGTTGTTGAACGAAAAAAGTATGGAGATCAGTTGCAATTCTTTATTGAAGATAGTCATGGCTGGAAACATTACCAGGAAATTTCCATGCCTTCAGACAGGCACTATATTCTTTCTCCTGAAACTTTTACATGGAAAGGCAAATCCTATATTTTTTTTATTGCCAGGGCGGGCGATATGCAACCATACAATCTCTATGATCAGCTTTGGGTGTTGGGTATTGGTAAAGACAATCCATTTAAACAAATGATCAGCAGTTCGTTACGGATAAAAAGAAAAGAACCGGAAGTTTATTTTACCTCAAAAGGGCCTGTTATTTACTATACAGAAATTCGAAAAGATAAGCGCAAGGTAATTCACCGGTGTGCTACAGGATTATAGTCATTGGGGGTCATTGCTCCGCAGGAGCTCCATGGGAGCAGGCACCTTCGGGGCTGATGACTACACAGATAATCACGAATGAAATCCTTGTTAATCAATAATAGATCTGTGTTTATCCGTGAAAATTAAGAAATCAAAATAAAGGAGCTGTCTGCTACCAGAGACTAAAAGCTAACAGCAAAAGGCTGGTTTGCGATATTTTTCACAAATCTTTTTTCATTACATCAATCTTCCCCAGCTCTTTCTTCATGCTGTCAACCGTCAGCATATAATCTTTCATGTAAGCACTGTCAATGGGTTCGGCGGGAGGGGATTCTACCTTCAGCGGATCAACGGCTTCGCCATTTTTATAGAACCTGAAGTCCAGGTGAGGGCCGGTAGATAATCCGGTGCTGCCAACATAGCCAATTACATCTCCCTGTTTCACATATACACCTTTTTTGATGCCGGGGCCATATTTAAGCAGATGCAGGTATGCCGTAGTATATGTGCCATTATGTTTAATCTTAACCATATGGCCGGCTCCGCCCGAATAGCCAACTGAAATCACTGTGCCGTCTCCGATCGCCTGAACAGGGGTGCCATAAGGTGCTGCATAATCTACTCCAAGGTGAGGCCTTCTATATTTTAGGATAGGATGCATGCGGCTGTATGAAAAGCGGGAGCTAATCCTGGAAAAGCGTAAAGGTGCTTTCAAAAATGTTCGCCGCAAACTCTGTGCTTCCTCATCGAAATAATCGCCTATGCTATCCTGGAAATAATAAAAGGCATAAAAGTCTCTGTTGTTATGGGTAAAAACAGAAGTGCGTATTTTCCCCAGACCAATTACTTCTCCTTCCACCTCCAATACTTCATAGATCACCTTAAATATATCTCCCTGTTGCAAGCCGAAGAAATCTATGGCCCAGGCATAAACTTCAGATAATTCCAGGGCAAGGATAGGATTGGTGTTACTTTCTACCAAAGTATTCCAAAGGGATGTTTCAATGACTCCGGAAGCTGTTCGCAACAGCTTTTTTATTTCTTTGTCCTCCTTGTAAATAGTAATGGAATCGGCCAGATCATAGACTATATAACTTGTCGGGCTGTCCTCATAAATAAAATATAAAGGCGTATGCAGGGTATCTCTGCTGGTAATCATGGCATAGGTATTGCCAGCTTTGATCTTGCGGACATCAAAAATACTGTCGGATTTTTTAACTATCTTGTCAATAAGCGGATATTCTATCCCGAAAGAGAGCAAAATCTCGCTAAGGTACTGATTGGGTTTAACCTTTTCCTTGATCAGGCTAAAGGAGTCGATAACAATACCATAGGCGGTTTCAGGCGGGACGTGTTGTTCTTCCTCAACAGGCAATACAACCACTTTTTCCTGGGGTTGTATAAAAATCATCAGAAGGATTATGATGATTCCTGCGGTGGTCATGATAAAGAGATCTGTGTACTTTCGGTTCATTGTTGGCAATTCAGTTTTTCCGCCAAAAGTAGCTATTAAAGACCAACCTCTGAGAGGATTATTTATAAAAAGTGTTAATGTTGTCAGCCGCCAGCTTCAGCAAAGAACAACAATTCGCAAATCCCTAAATCTCCAAATCCCAAATTCAATCAGGCACTCAGGAAATCAGGAAATCCCTACCGGTATTCCTCTGCTGCTTTCTTTCCGGCATTCAGGGCATCGATGTTTACCTGAACGACATCCTTCCCTTTACTGCCAAATAAAACCTTTAAGGCTTTTTCTATGCTGGAGAAATCCATTTCCAGGAAGGGCAATGCAGCTCCCAACACCACCATATTGGCTGATTTTGGGAAGCCAATTTCTTTGGCGATCTTTTCTGCATCCAGCATGATCTGGTGAGGCTGCTTTTTTATTTCGCTGTAAATCGTATCTGTTTCCGGGTAGTTGGGGATATTGACATAGGGGTTGGTATTGGTAACCAGCCAGCCGTCATCAGCAAGCATGGGCAAATAGCGCAATGATTCCATAGGTTCCACTGAGATTATCATATCTGCTTTACCTTCGGGGATAAGGTCAGAGGCTATGGGTTCGGAAGATAGCCTCAGGTGGGATTGAACAGCTCCGCCACGCTGACTCATGCCATGCACCTCGGCCTGTTTAAGATACAATCCTGATTCAACAGCAGCAGTACCTATGGTTGCTGCAATGGTTAGAATTCCTTGTCCGCCAACTCCAGCTAAAATAATGTCTTTTTTCATCTGCTAAATTTTATCGTTATTTGGCCATACTGGCTTTCTTTGCTTTTGCTTTTTCACGCATTCTGCGATTCAGCGTCTGAATGCATTCCCTTTGCGGAATAACTACGGATACTCCCTGGTAGGCTATTTCTTCTTTCATGACTTTCACATTTTCTTCATGGTATTTTTTCAAAGGTTTCAGCACCCTGATGTGTTCTTCGGCCACCCCAATTCCTTTACAGATATCCACCAACCTGCCCAGTGCATGCGAAGGTTGTCCGCCGGTCATGCCGGTAGTGGAATTATCCAGGATAAATACGGTGATGGGAGAATTATCCACCACAGCATCCAGCAATCCTGTCATTCCGGAGTGGGTAAAAGTAGAATCACCAATAACAGCAATAGAAGGCACCAGTCCGGCATCGGCAGCACCTTTGGCCATAGTAATAGAAGCACCCATATCTACACAGGAATTGATAGAATTAAATGGGGGCAGAGCTCCTAAGGTGTAACATCCGATATCGGAAAAGGTACGTCCCTTGGCAAACTCTTCCATGGCCTCGTTCAGGGCATTGAAAGAATCTATATGTGAGCAACCAACGCATAAACTAGGAGGACGACCAACAACAAATTCAGGGGTGTCTTCTCCAATAGTTTTCTCCAGCCCCAGGCCAGCAGCTACGATATTGGGGTTTAATTCTCCGTCGCGCGGGAAAGTACCGTTAATTCTGCCCCAAATAACGTTGCCTTCATCCAGGTAACCTCTGAGCATTTCTTCTATGAAGGGATATCCTTCCTCAATCACGATAACCTCATCACATTCCTTACAGATTTTCTTGATAAGATTCCGTGGCATGGGATATTGACCAACCTTAAGCACCGGATGCGATACCTTTCTGTCGGGGAAATTTTCCATGAGGTAATTATAGGCAATGCCACTGGCAATGATGCCTTTGGACTTATCATCTGCATCAATATAAGTGTTATAGGGAGAAGTTTCTGATTCTTCCACCAATTTGGGATAATTATTGAGCAATGTTTTATACTGTTTCCTGGCGTTGGATGGCAGCAACACATATTGCATAAGGTTTCCGGGAAGGCCGAGACCATTTTGCCCCTTATTCTGAGCAAGCCTGTTTACACCTGCTCTTGAATGGGCCAGGCGTGTGGTTATACGGACAAGTACAGGCACCTTGAATTTTTCAGAAAGTTCAAACGCATAATGAACCATGTCATAGGATTCTTGCTGGTCGTTGGGTTCCAGGATAGGAATCATGGCAAATTTGCCATAAAATCTGGAATCCTGTTCATTTTGAGAAGAGTGCATGGAGGGATCATCAGCAGCAACAACTACCAAACCTCCGTTAACACCAGTGATGGCAGCATTCATAAATGCATCGGCAGCAACATTCAACCCTACATGCTTCATGCAGGCCATGGCTCGTTTTCCCGCATACGACATCCCGATAGCTCCTTCTAAGGCCGTTTTTTCATTCGCGCCCCAGTTGGCTTTTATTCCGAGTTCTTTTGCTTCCTTTGATCGTTCAACATATTCTGTTATCTCTGTGGATGGAGTGCCCGGGTATGCATAGATTCCACTCATACCGGCATCTATTCCGCCCTGCGCAATAGCTTCATCCCCTAATAAAACCATTTTTTGAGCCATATATAATATTTTGTATGTTTTGGGAAATATGTGTTGTTACAAAGCTAACAATAATTTTAATTTTACAAGTCCATTTTGAACAGCTTTTATATTTTTGCTGAAAGCCAAATAGCATTGAATTTTTTAGCTCATTTATATTTATCAGAAGCACAGGAAGAGGTGTTGCTGGGCAATTTTATTGCCGACGGTATCAAGGGAAAACAATTGGATCGCTACTCTGCCGGAATTCAAAAAGGGGTGCGTTTACACAGGGAAATAGACCGCTATACTGATTCCCATAGAGTTTTTAAGCAGAGCATGTCACGCATAATCAGGAATTTCTCAAAATATTCTGCTGTTGTGGTAGATCTATATTACGATCATTTCCTGGCCAGGGAGTGGAAACACTTTACTGATGAACCATTAATAAAATTTGTTAGTGAGAAATATGATTTACTAATCAAATATTACAGGATATTGCCTCCCCGCTATAACAGAATACTCCCCTATATGGTCAGATATAACTGGCTGCTGGCATACAGGGAATTGGATGGTTTGCACAGGGTATTCCAGGGCATGTCGAGAAGGGCCGTTTTCGATTCACATATGGAGGATGCGGTAAAGGTGCTTAAAAGGCATTATAGTGATTTGAAGGCTGACTTTATGGAATTTTTTCCGGATATCATACAGCATATCAGGAAATCATCATGAGATTGAGTTTGCGCGAACCACCTCTATTCCTAAACTCACAGAGGTAAATCCCCTGCCAGGCACCCAGTAACATCCTGCCGTTCTTTATGGGTATACTAACAGAATACCCAACAACAGAAGCTTTGGCATGAGCAGGCATATCATCCGGTCCTTCCGATGAATGCATATAAGCCCGGCTTTCAGGCACCAGGGAACCGAAAATGTTTTCCAGGTCTTTCCTGACCGTTGGATCGGCATTTTCATTGAGGGTGATGCCTGCTGAGGTGTGTTTTATAAAAATGTGCAGCAATCCTTCCTGCGGAAAATCATCGATGGCTTCCCTGATGATATCGGTGATCAGGTGAAAACCCCCTGAAAAAGCAGGCAAGTTTATTTCTTTTTGTGTAATCATGATGTATTCCTTTTCCTGAAATGTTTCGAGTCTCCCCACTCATTGTACCCGATTTTATCCCCTGCAATTTGTATCCGGGCTTCCAGGCAGTTCAGGCAGTCTTCAGCTTCCTCATCCTGGCAGGGTTTGTCTTCATATAACAGGTAGTTCTCGCGGTATTTTACCGGAGTTAAATTTGGCATGATGACATTGGCACCGACCTTAATGGCTTTTTCCCTTCCCAGGGGGTCCAGGGTTTGCATAGCCGTGGTGGCGGCAATATTGATGTCCTTCATCATGATACGCAGTATGGCCACCATTTTCAGGCTCAGATCAAAACGTTTTTCTTTAGGGAGAAGCTGGTCTTTATGTTGATAAAGGGGTGTATCTTCATGCTCGATGTATGGCCCCATGCCCACCATATCAATATCCATTGCTTTAAAAAAGAGCAGGTCGTTTGCCAGGTCTTCCAGGCTTTGAAATGGCAAGCCTATCATCACACCCGTGCCTACCTGGTATCCGATTTTTCTGAGTAGCTGCAAGGCTTTTAAGCGTTTGTCATAATCATGATGCCTGTCGTTCGGATGAAGCTTGTTATACAATTCCCGCTTCGACGCTTCTATCCTTAAAAGATATCTATGGGCTCCGGCCTCCAGCCATTTCCGGTAAATTCCTTCTGTTTGCTCTCCCATAGAAAGGGTGATATGCAGTTCGCCCCTGGTCCTGGAGGTGATCTCCTGAAGCAAATCTGTAACCACATCCGTGAATTTTTTATCGCTTCTTTCTCCGGATTGCATGACCAGGGAGGCGTATTTATTTTTCCAGGCAAATTCAGCCGCTTCTAATACTTCTTCTTTGGTAAGGAAGTATCGGCCGGTTTTCTTGTTCCCGGCACGGATTCCGCAGTAATAGCAGTTTTTTGCACAGATATTCGAAAATTCTATCAATCCCCTGAAATAGCTTACATTACCTACTTCTTTCTTCTTTACAAGCTGTGCAAATTCAAACAACTTCTGTCTGTCTTCTCCATCGGATTCAAGTAAACTGATCAGGTTTTCAGGGGTAAAATCTTCATTACGGATAATATCTTCAGGTGTACTCATGTTTTCGGTTTAGAGATAGTCGAGGGTGTCTTTTTCAACTTTCAGAAATGGGGCTACAGCACGCTGGTAAATACCATGTACGTATGCGATAGCCATACCATAATTGGTGACCGAAATTCCGGCATCCACAGCTGGTTTCAAACGATTAATGATTTGCTTTCGGGTAAGCACACAGCCTCCGCACTGTATCACCAAAGCATAGTCATGAATTTCCCGTGGCAGGTCATTTAGTCCGGATACTATATCGTATTCCAGTTTTTTTCCGCTAAAATTAGAAACCCATCGCGGGATCTTCACCCTGCCGATATCATCGCAGGAAACCTGGTGAGTACAGGATTCCAGTATCAATATACGATCATCGTTCTGCAATTGAGATAATTTTGGTGTTCCTTTCAGGTAATTCTCAAAGTCCCCTTTATGCCGTGCCAGCATGATGCTGAAACTGGTCAGCGGAATATCAGCCGGAACGCTTCCATCCACTTTGAGGAATACCTGGCTATCGGTAACCACCAGGGCGGGTCTGGGCTGCATTTTTCGCATTACCATGTCCAACTCCCTCTCTTTCAAAACAATGGCAACTGCATCATTGTCGAGGATATCGCGAATGGCCTGCACCTGGGGTAAGATCATCCTGCCCTCCGGGGCTTCAATATCAATGGGGGTGACAAGCAAAACAAAATCCCCGTAGTTTAAGATATCACCCAAAAGAGAATCCGATTTGTATGCTGATTCCAGCATTCTTTTTTGAATCGCCCTTAAGATAGTTTCTTTGTCTTTCCCGCTTATTGTATTCGCCTCCAAAAGTTCTGCCTGCGTAAAGGATTTAATGTCAGCTCTCAATGTGTTATTGAGTGACAAGATATCCGATTTATTATGGATGATGACATAGGGAACAGCAAAATCTTCAAACCGTTTTATCAGGTCTTTTTCACTTTCTCCAAATGTGTTCCCGGCAATGACCAATACGGCAAAATCAATAGTTTTTAAAGCATGCAGTGTTTTCGCAATGCGTTTTCTTCCAAGTTCTCCGCTATCATCTATTCCGGCTGTATCGACCATAATCACAGGGCCTATGCCCATGAGTTCGATGGATTTTTTAACCGGGTCTGTTGTGGTTCCGGCATAATCTGATACAATGGCGATTTCCTGTCCGGCCAGCATATTGATAAGCGAACTTTTACCATTATTCCTTCTTCCGAAGATTCCTATATGTGGTTTGGCGTCTTTGCCTTTCATAGCTTTCTATTAATCCGAAATATCTTTCAGGGTATATCCCAGTTTTAGCAGATTTTCAGCTTTCAGTATTTCTGTCAGTTTATTATCATCCATGACCTGCAAATCTTTGTTGGCTTCAAAAATAGTACACTTTTCTTCCTGCATCTTTTTTACCAGCTTACCGGCTGCATGATACCCAATATATGGACTCAATGCAGTTGTAACAGCCGGACTTCTCAAAAGGTTTTCGTAACTGATATTTTTATTAATAATCAGACCTTGAAGTAAATTTTGCTGCATGCTTTGATCAGCTCCTTTCAATAGCTTCAGGCTTTCAATTAAAGCATGGCCAATTATCGGAATATAGGCATTCAGGTCCAGGCATCCACTGGCGCACATGGAGGTGATCAATTGGTCGTTGGCATACACTTTATGGGCCACACTGATGATGTATTCAGGAATCACCGGGTTAACTTTTCCCGGCATGATGCTGCTGCCGACCTGTTTCTCCGGAATCCGGATTTCCCTTCTTCCGCTAACATCGGATGAAAGCAGGCGCAAGTCGTTTGCGATTTTTTCCAGGTTTACTGCATGGGCTTTCAGGATGGCATGGATTTCCACGAAAACATCGAGGTTTGCTGTAGTGTCCTGCAGATTTTCTCCACGGCTTATTGGCAGGCCTGTAAGTTTCTGCAATTGAGGCACCACTTCCATGATAAAATACCGGGGGATGGACAGCCCGGTACCTATAGCCCCACCACCCATGTTAACCACCTTTATTCGCTCAAAGCATTTTGATACGCGCCACCAGTCACGGGAAAGGGCATCGCAGTATGTGCTGAATAATTTTCCGTAGGAAGAGGGCACTGCCTGTTGCATCTGGGTGAAGCCAATGCGAAGGTCGTTACGATGTGATTTTTCGATTTCTTCTGTTAAGCTTCTTAAATCATTCACATGGTTCTCCAGCTCATTTAGCAGTTTCATAAGGGCTACTTTTAGGGCAGTAGGAATAACATCATTGGTTGACTGGAAAACATTAGCTGTTTCAACAGGGTCGATGATGTGATACTCTCCTTTCAGATAACCGGATTTTTGTAAAGCGACGTTAGCAAGAATTTCATTGATATTCATGTTAATGCTCGTTCCTGCCCCGCCACTGATTCCCGGTACAATGAAATGTTCAAAATACTTCCCTTTGCTCATTTCCATTGCTGCATCCTGCAAGGCCAGGATATGATCATCCTTTAATACATTAATTTTTGCAAGAATATCCGGGTATTTCTGATTGCCGGCATTTTTGAAATTCTGATAAACCATATAGCAGGCAGCCTTTACCTGAGCAATAGCCTTATACCATTCAATATGAAAGGCGGTAGTATCAGGAAAATTATGCTTTGCCCGCCAGGCATGGATACCATAAAGTGCATCATCCGGTATTTCTACTTTTCCAAGAAAATCCTTTTCCGTTCTCATAGTGAAAAGCTTTTTGCAAAATTAATACCTTTACCGGACTTTTTATGGCAGCAACGGAAATCAAATACAAAAGGATCTGGAACATAGCCTATCCCATCATTCTGGGCAGTGTTGCCCAGAATGTTATCAATGTTACGGATACGGCTTTTCTCGGACGTGTGGGTGAAATTGAACTGGGAGCTGCAGCCATAGGTGGCATTTTATACCTGACCATATTTTTACTGGCACTGGGATTTGGAACCGGGGCACAGATCATTGTTGCGAGGAGACTTGGGGAGGACAGGGACAATGAAGTCGGCAAAACCATGGGGCATGCATATTACTTCCTTATTGCCATGGGAGCAGTGGTGTTTTTCCTGTTTAAATACTTTACAGATAGCACCTTCCACCGGATTATTCAGTCGGAGGCGATTTTTGAAAGTTCAATGTCTTATGTGGATATGCGGATATGGGGGGTGTTCTTTTCCTTCACGAATGTCACCTTCAGGGCATTCTTTGTCGGGACAGCTCGGACGAAAGTGATAACATACAGTGCCGTGGTTATGACGGTTGTAAATGTTTTTCTCGACTATTGCCTGATCTTTGGCAAACTTGGATTTCCGGAAATGGGCATACGCGGGGCAGCACTGGCTTCTGTAATCGCCGAAGTTTCTGCTATGTTATTTCTGACCTTTTATACCCTGGTATACGTTGACCGTAAACGCTTTGGACTATTTAAATTCAGTGGGTTCAGCTTCCCGTTAATGGGCAATATTTTGAATATTTCGCTTCCAATAATGTTGCAGAATTTCTTTTCAATGAGTGCATGGCTAACCTTCTTTTTGTTTGTGGAGCATATGGGGGAACGTCAGCTGGCCATTTCCAATATTATTCGAAGTGCGTATTTTCTGCTGATGATCCCGGTATTCGGTTTTGCTGCTGCGGCCAATACCCTGGTGAGTTTTACTATAGGTAAAGGAAAACCGGAGGAGGTGCTGGCCATCGTGGCCAAGACCATTAAGATGACCCTGGGATGTGTGTCCATTATTGTTTTGGCCGGGGCTTTATTTCCCCATCAGATTTTGAGGATATACACCGATGATATACAATTGGTAAAGGATGCTGTGAACACTTTCTACATCGTATGTGGGGCCATATTTTTCTTTGCATCTTCTTTTATTTTGCTGAACGGGGTTGCTGGAACGGGAAAAACCATCATTTCCCTCCTGCTTGAAATCGCAGCTATCCTGGTTTACCTCACAAGCACTTATATTTTCACATCCATGCCCGGAGCGACCATAGAGTTTGTCTGGTGCACGGAGTTTGTATACTGCATAGCCATGGGTACGGGAACCTTTTTGTATTTAAAATACGGGAAGTGGAAGCCGAGTCAATTGCCTGATTGCGGGATTTATTTATGATTTGTGATTAAAGCAAGCATTGTTTACCTCTACCCTGCAGGATATGAAAGCGTCAAGTCCGTCTGAGAAAGTAAATTAAGCGATGCTTAGTTCTTGATGAACTTCCTAAAAACAGATTCATCTTCTGCTAGAAGCTTTATCATGTAAAGGCCTTTTGGCAAATCACCGGTTTGAATACTCCATTTTTCTGCATCCCCAATATGAGCCACATATACTTCTTGTCCATTGGTGCTAAATACCCTGATTATTTTATCCTTTGAGGAGATGCTGCTCATATCCAGGTATAGTATATCAGATACAGGGTTTGGATAAACCAAAATATCATTATTCTGATATTCATCAACAGTAAGCGGGGCGGAGGAATAAGTAGCACTCCAGCCATCGTATGTGTTGCTGTTATTGGCGAAGAAGACGATAAACATTTTTCCGCTATTGCAAAGAACCTGCGGAGGTATGCTGTTTCCAGAATAAGTTGCCAGCAAGGTAGACGGACTTGTAGAGGCATCGTAAATTTTGAGGAAATCCAGGGTGGGTTCTGTTTCAAATTTATTGAAGCTAAGAGTGATAGAAGTTGCTCCGGGAGGTTCAATGGTCCAGTTGCAGGTAGTCATATCGTTGTAATTATAGGATCCGCTGCCATCTGATAATGATCCGCTGGCATCGGTAAGGACTACATTGGTAGCACAAAATTCAGCCGGAATGGCTTTGAATTCAGCAAACCATCCGTCAGATGTTCCGCTTCCGTTTGTGGTAAATGTGATCAGCATTTTATCACCGGTGCTGGACACCATGGAGGGGATGTTGCTCCCTGTAAAGCTTCCAAGCACGGCAGCGCTGGTGGTTTCTCCATCATACACTGTTAGCACATCGCTTGAGGAAGCGGTATTAAAACGGGTAAATTCAAGGTCAATGCCCACAATGGTATCGCTGGGAGAAATCAGCCAGGAACAATTCATGTTGTTGCCGTAATCTTCAGGACCACTCCCATCTTCCAGGGTTCCTCTGAGAACATTTAAAGTTTTTGGTCCACTGCAATAGTATGGATAATTACTTCCCGGGTATATATCAAATATGGCTCCCTGTCCGGAAGTGAAATCATAACCCGGATTTAGGTTGTTCACATAGTAATAGCCATCATAGCTTCCACCCCAACCCCAGTTAAAATGGAAATAATCTGTTCCCTGATAACCATCACAAACGAAGGCATGTCCTGAACTGCTTGAATATCCATGATAATACATGGGCATGCCGGCATCCAGGTTGGAAACAAGCATTTGTGTCCATTGGGTTTCTGAATAGTTTCCTTTAGTTTTTAATTGCAGGCTTCCGGAATATCCAAAATAATTTTTCATAGCTCCCACCACATTCCAGCTGCTGGCACCCGAAGCATTGGGTCCGTATCCCATTTCCACAGAAACACCGCAGTGATATTGCAGTTGAGCCATCTCGTCATTGGGTTTATTCCCAATATTATTCACCATTTCTTCCCAATGATAAGTAGTGTTTCCAAAGTTTACACTTAAATAACCATAACTTCCATAGCTGCTGTAGGCATAATAGGAGTGAGAACCTGTTCCCTGAAGGGGATAGCGGTAATAATACATAATCTGCGCCATAGCCGTGGCTACGCAACCTGTAAGGGCGTGATTGCTGGGGCCGGCAGAATCAACAGGGCAATAGGCATTATAATAGGATCCCTGATTCCAGGTACATGTAAGCATTGGGCTAACCGCTTTGGAAGAAGACTTATGTTCCGTATTATCACTTTTTGTGAGGCGCTCCCATTCATTCCGGATGTTATCATTGGCTTCCAGCTTATTTACCCGGATGTATTCAATCTGCTTGATATATCCCTCCATCCAGGCATTAAATGCCGGAGAGCTGATCTCATAGGTGAAGTCTCCTTTTAATGAAAAGCCAGGTGAAGGCCAGGCAGCATCATCCGCAGAAATAATAACAAAACCTCCCTGTACAAAAGTGAAAACATAGAGGGCGGTTTCCTGCCCGGGTACGTAAAAATATGTATTTAAAATATCCGGAGACAAATTTGCATGGTCAGAATGTTCCAGGTAAACCTGCAAGGCAGCTTTTTGGGCTGTTGTTTCATCCACCTTGTCAGCAAAAATAAGTGTACCGGAAAGCAATATTATGCTTATGCTCAAAAGTGTGGAACGGATCATCAATATCAGATAAAGATTAGTGTACTGCAAATATAGTGAATTTTAGATATTTTAAGGATTTTTAATGCAGATTGTGAATCCAAATTTTAAGTTCCATTCAATGTTGAAAAAATCATGATCCCTTTTTCCACCTTTCGAAAAAAAATGCAATACACAAATGTATAGGTTAGTTGACTTTTTGTAAATTATAATATTTTTGCATCAAATTTTTTTACAATAAGTTAAATATTTTATACATAAAGCTTAACCCGGATAATTCATAAACCTAAATCGTGAAAACCTGAATTATCCGGGTTAGAAAGCTCGGTAAAACAGCAGCTTAAGTCAATACAGCCACAAGAATCCCGACTGCAAGCAAGAGGTCAGTAGCCAGCACAGTGATCACATTGCTTCCCAGGGCAGGGATGAGTTTTTCCGTATCGTGGCCAAATTGTATCGCCGTAGTACTTGCTTTAACAGCAAGAGGGATAGGCAGCAAAGCCAGGAGAAGCCATGCTGAAGAAATACCTGCAATAGGCAGGGCTATAATGATTCCAAAAGTGGCCATCATACCCAGCGCATAAACATAGGCCGCTTTCTTTTTGCCCAGCAAAATAACGAGATGCTTACGTCCGCCTTCTTTGTCAACTTCAGCATCAGGGAACTCATTGATAAACAACAGCAATGCAGTAAGTATGCCAGGAGGAATGGAAACCCATATTACCTCTAATGGGAGCAATTTCGTCCATAGCATTAATGGGTTTGCCGTCATGGCAATGTATACCCCTAATACTACCAGGGTTCCTAAGGCAAGGCCGGCAAACAACTCACCCAAAACAATCTTTGCCAGAAAATTGGTATAAAACAGAACCGAAAAAGCACCAATGACTGCCAACACAATGATTGACCAATGCGAAATGTAGGCAAAGTAAGCACCAATAATACCTGCAATCAAAAGTGTGAACCAGGCTGAAATATGCACACTCAGCGGCTTGGTTTTACCCTCAACCAACATACCTGTTCCACCACTGAAAGGAGTTCGGTTGGTATTGAAATCAATCCTGGTTTTAAAATCAGAATACTCGTTAAACAGATTCACTGAAATATGCGCAGCTAAAACTCCTATGAGCACGAGGAATCCATTTAAGAAATTGAAATTTTCAGCCATGGGCTGATACTTATATGTTAGCGCCAAGCCAATAGCTACCAGGACAATTGCAAGAATTAAAAAACGGGCCCTGATTTGCCCCATCCACACATTAAAATTATTTTCTGCCATTTTTATTTCTTAAAATTTACATTAGTTATTCTTATATACCGGTATAACTTCCAGGTTATTTTCTGTACCAAGTATTTTCTTCACCTTATTAAAATCTTTCGTGAATCCAAGCAAAAATCCACCTCCACCGGATCCGCAGAGTTTTAAATAATAATCACCTGACTCCAATCCTTTTTCCCATATCTTCAGGAAAGGGTCAGGTATCATAGGCCGCAGGTATTCGAGCTGATAGTTAGAAAGATTTTTAAGCGACGCAAAGAAATCCTTGATTTTCCCTTTGATCAGGGAACTTATACTCATATTATTCAGCGGAATAAATTCCGTTTCAACTTTTTGCGCATAGCTTTCTTCCTTACATTTATCCAGGAACAAATTTACCAAAGGGCCTGTTTTACCAGATTTTCCTGTATTAATAAGAAAAATGGCACCTTCCTTATCATCCTTATTCCTGGGAATGCCGACTGCCTGAATTTCTTTTTTATTCTTTATGTGTAAAGGAAATTTAATATATGAATTTAGCGGATCCAGTCCGGAACTGGTACCATGAAAATAAGATTCCAACTGAGAAAAAATCTCTTTGAGTTTTAACATATCTTCAAAAGAAAGATTCCGACTCGAAGGGATAGCTTCAACGCCATACCTGTCGTAAAGGGCTGCAACCAAAGCCCCGGAACTACCCAATCCATAACCCTGAGGTATAGTTGATTCAAAATAGATCCCTTTTTCAATATCGCGTGTAAAAGCATCCAGATCGAAACGGCATTTCAGATCATTTTTAGCATGCAGATCAGCCAGGTATTTCCTGTATTCTTCAAGCATTTTATTAGATTGCACAGCAAAATCAAGGTCTGTATACTTATCTTCATTGATAAAACTCAGCTCCCCCTTAAAATGGGTATATGGGATTGTGAGCCCCATGGAGTCACAAATGACACTGTACTCCCCGAAAAGCAGAATTTTTGCATAAAATATATTTGATTTCTTTTTCATATATCAGTGCTTATTTTTGTGGGTCCGTTTCCCTCATGGTCGAAAAGCACCAATCCGTTTTCGCAATGACCCGACAGCTCAAATTTAATAAAATCGCTGACTTCTTCTTCATCTTCTCTGGCAAAGAGAAGATGAACATTGGGGCCAGCGTCCAATGTATAACACAGCTTAATATTTTTTTGTTCTCTGAATTTTAAAATCTTATTGATTATCTCAATGGTTCCAGATTTCATCAGCATATAAGCAGGGTTTGAACTCATCATCATAGCATGAAGGCTCAAGGCTTCCTTCTCGGTGATATTTGCAAAAGACTCAAAATCACCTTCTTCCAAAACAGGTATCAGGGCTGACAAATTTTCTCTTGCCTGCTGAAAGCGATTTGCAGCAAAAGGATGCCCGTGCATCAGGGCATGTCCCTGACTGCTGGAAACATTTTTCGCTGAAGAGTCAACAATTAATATGGCATCCACTAAATCCCTGAACACATTATGAATCTTAAACGGGTAAGGCACAGCATAATCATCCGATGATGAAGGTATATCTTTATGACATCCCCAGACACTAAAGCCACCATAAACAGACCTTGCAGCACTTCCTGACCCCAAACGAGCCATATAAGAGACCAAACGGATATAATCCGCTTCGGGCATATCAGCATGAAAATGTTCTCTGTATATATCACAAACACAGTTGGCCAGAGCGCTCATCCCAGATGCTGATGAGGCTATCCCGGCAGAATGAGGAAATGAATTAGTTGCTTTCAGACGAATATCCATTTGATCGATAAAGGGGAAATATCCACTCAATTTTTTCAGGTAATGCTTAATTCGCTCATAAAAAGGCTTATTCTCTTGACCCTCAAACAATAAATGTAGTTTGAATTCAGTCAGGTGTACAGAAACCTGATAGGTTAGTTTAATATCTGATATTGCTTTTGAAAGACCCAGACTCAGCGATGGATTTTGGGGAAGCTGTTCCCCATGTTTACCCCAATATTTAACAAGAGCAATATTGGATGGACTTTGCCACCTGACTACCTTTTGCCTGGTATTCATACTGGCAGGAAACACAGCCGGGCGTATATTCGACAACACCTTATCCATTCTTCACTCCTTCCTGTAAAACAAGTTCATCATAAGTAAAGAAAACATCTATTCCATGCTGTTTTAGATACTTTTTAAAATCGCATCGACTATCCTTCCAGCTAAGCATTATAAAATCCCCGCCCCAGGCACCGAGTGACTTAAGAGCATATGGGTAATCAGGCAGCAATTGCCTGGCATAAGAAGGCTTGTTAAGGACATCTCCAATGATGTTTTCATGCTCAGTCATGCACGCTTCAAAATCATCCAGATCACCGGAATCAGCCATGCAAATACTGATGGCTGAAATTTCATCCACAAGATTATCTGTAACCCGGGCTTTGTCGAGAAAATAATCCACACTGGAGCTGCTCAACTGCTTTCTTCCGGTATAGGCAAAGTATATATGATCAGAAAACTTCGGGGCAAAGAAGGCATTACTTATTTGAGGAATGCCATGTTCCAATTTATATAATATGGCGTGATCTGCCCGTGCACAGGCTATATCATATGCAGAACCTTTTGAAACACTGAAGAACAACTCATAGGGATCAGTCCCTGCCCAATAAGCGAGGTTAGAAATGAGGGTAGAACTGCTACCCAATCCCCATTTCGGATTAAAATCCATTTCTGTTCGCACATGATTTTTCATCAATTGATCTTTAAAACCAGGCTCCATTTTAGATAATGTTTCCAGGATTTTTATCAGTGATCCGGCAATGGATTTATCACTGGTGGCAATAATCTGAAAAGTGTCGGGATCAAAGGTTAATGTAAACCATGTATTCTTATTATAGGTTGCCTCCCAGCTCATGCTGCCCGCATGTTCAACAGGATTTAAGATCAGGGACTGCCCTTTTCTTAAGGGTAAGGCCAAACCGGACGATCCTTTCAGTACCAGGTACTCTCCGGAGAGCAAAAGTTTTGCATGTGAATAATAGGAAACCACTACTTACTTATTTAATTCTTGCGATGACCTCTCTCAGTAACAAGGAATTTTTTGACATTCGAAAAAGAAACTTTATGGTTTTTATAGTATTCAACGGCTGCCTTTTTCTCCTCATCAGTGGCGTCCAGTTGGTTGAGAATATTCAGAAGGTGCATCTTCATATGGCCAATTTGAATTCCTTTGGTTACCAATGATCTTAATGCACCGAAATTATTAGCCAATCCAACAGCAGCAGTAATAGAAGCCAACTCACCTGATGCCGGATGATCCAATAGTTCCAATGAACGTTTCGCCAGAGGATGAAGGCCGGTTAAGCCGCCAATAGTCCCCATTGAAAGGGGAACTTTCAATATATAACGAAATACGTCATTGTTAATGCTAATGTCTGTAAGACTGCTATATTGCCCGGAACGAGCGGCAAAGGTATGCCCGCATGCCTCAATAGACCTGAAATCATTTCCACTGGCAATAGCAACTGCATCTATCCCATTATATATTCCTTTATTATGTGTTGTGGCCCGGTGTGGATCAACCTGAGCAATTCTTACAGCCTTCTCAAATTTCTTTACGAACTCCAAAGCTGTCATATGATCATCCATATGCCGGAAGTTTTGAACGTCTGTTTCAACATAACATTCCACCAGGCAATCCGGAGTGTAATTTGAAAGAATGGACATGACAACTTCGCATTCTTTCTCCTGGCCCTCAAAATCATCATTCTCATAAAGGTGCTTCTTAAAATCCACAGAAAACTGTTCCAGACAGGAATTAATAAAATTCGCTCCCATGGCATCCGCTGTTTTGAATGTGGCTTTAAGCTGAAAGTAATCCTTTAGCTTATCAGTCATATCGACCAACTCAATATCAAAAATACCTCCACCCCTCTTTTCCATGTTAGTTGTCAGGTAGGAAGACCCTTTTATTAATTGATGCCGCATTTGCGGCATATGCTTTTTAAGCTTCTGTTTATCCCCCCTCCATATAAAATGAACCTGGCCTATCTTGTTCTCTGACAAGATGCGTGCAACAAATCCTCCCTTATCAGCCCAAAATTTGGCACTATTCGCTGCGGCAGCAACAACAGAACTTTCCTCTGTAACCATAGGGATAAAATATACTTTGTTGTTAATGATAAAGTTAGGAACAACACTGTATGGCAGGAAATAATTGCTGATGATGTTTTCACTGAATTCTTCAAAAAGCTTCTGTTTCTGAATATCCCTGTGCCAGTATGTTTTAAGTTCTTCGGCGTAGGCATCAGGATAATCGAAAAAGCCGGCTACTATCTCAAGTTTTTCCTTTTTTGATTTTTTAGAGAACCCGTTTAGAATTTTTCTCTCTTTCATTAAAACTTCAGCAGTGTTTTCCATGACAATATTAAATGTTTTATTCGAGAATTTGCAGCAAATCCAATTATAAATGCAATTAAATTTTGTTTAGCATATTAACAACAATATTAAACAATTGTTTATGTAGAAAAGAAAACGCATAATGAACAAGGACATAATGGCATACATATGGCAAAAATATGGATTTTAACTCTGAGGAATAGTTTTTGAGCCTCAAAAAATCAGTATTTTAAAGCAAATCATGAAAGGAATACTATGAACAGGGAACAAATTGATAAAAAACACCGCTTACTGGAGCAGTTGATTATGAAAAAAAGGCTGAAAGAGGCTTTCGATCTTTTAAAACAATTCATTCATTTTTTAAACAATAGCGATTATAAAATAAAACTGGAAGGGCTGCTGGACACCTACCATTTCATTTTAAAATACAGCATGCAGGGTGTTAATGACCCTCAGCGCGAAGACATCTATAACAGTTTACGGAGAAATATGCTTGAACTGGCTGACACAATCCGTGAATCAGCTCTTTTGCAAAGTACCGATATGCAAACTTACAAGTTAAAAAGACACTGGCTCAGTGAAAATAAACTCAGCCTGGAAACAGCCATTGACAAACTAAACAACCTGACCCTGGGGCATGAGCTTAATAGTGTTCTGCAAACAGGTGATGACAGCCAGGCTGAACAGCGCACAACCCTTATTGAAATATTTCATATTCTTTGGCTGGCAGATCATTACCAGGAAAGTGACATCAAATTATTCATGCAGCTTTGCCATTCAAAAGTCTTGCCCTGGTACGAGAAAAGTGTTTTATTAAGTGCCCTCACGCTGAGTTCCCTGAGATCTTTTGATATTAACAAAATCCTCATCCTGCTTAAATGTTCGAAGGAAGCGGAAACACAGGTGAAAGAACGTGCACTTACCGGACTGGCGCTTAGCTTGTATTTCTATGGTGAGCGCTTAGAAATCTATCCCGAAACAGAAATTATTTTCAACGAATTGCAATCCCCGGATTTACAGGATCAGTTGGAGATAATCATTTTACATTTATTAAAAACCAAGGAAACAGAAAAGATCACCCGCAGGTTTCATGAAGAAATCGTACCGGAGGTTATGAAGATGCGACCTAAAATACAGGATAAGCTTGACCTGGACAATATGCTTTCCGATGAATTTTCTGATGACAAGAACCCTGACTGGGAGACTTTCTTTAAGGATGTACCCGGTATTTATGAGAAATTGGAAGAAATGTCAAAATTACAGATGGAAGGGGCTGATGTGTTCATGGGCACCTTTGCCATGCTGAAACATTTTGAGTTCTTTAAAAAGACACACAATTGGTTTCTTCCTTATTATCCGGAACATCATGAAGTTAATGACATCCTTTCATTGGAAAAAGGTGAAGACAAAAACCAACTATTTCTCGAGACCATCAGCCATTCAGCCTTTTTGTGCAATTCTGACAAATACTCCTTCTGCCTGAACCTGAAGCGTCTTCCTGATCTTCAGAAAAAACAGATGTTCGATATGCTGAACAATGAGTTGAAAAGCATGAATGACATCAGCAAAGAGAATGCAGTGCTGGATCAAAAGTCAACATCAAAATGGATCATTATTCAGTATATCCATGACCTGTACCGCTTCTTTAAACTCTATCCGTTACGGCATGAATATCCTGATATTTTCAGCATGCCGATGAGATTTCACCGGCAGATATTTTTTACCCGGGCCATTCAAAATAAAGATTTTATTAGAAATATTGCTGAATTCTATTTTGAAAAAGAATATTACACTGAAGCCCTTGAAGTATATAAGATTATTGAAGAACAGGGAGAAGTCAGTTATGAATTATTTGAAAAGATTGCCTATGCCAACCAGCGTCTGGAGAAATATGACAAAGCCCTTATCTACTATAAGAAAGCCGAATTATTTGGCACAAACAGTGCCTGGATTTTGAAAAAGATTGCTTTTAATTACCGGAAAGGGCGTGATTTCGAAAAATCCCTTTCCTATTACAAACAAGCTGAAAAGCTGGAACCGGAAAATTTATTTATTGCAGCATCAATTGGCAATTGTTATCTGGATATGGAAGAATACGACAAAGCACTTCAGCATTATTTCAAGGTTGAACTGGAATCCCCTGACAACCAGAAAATACTGCGACCAATAGCCTGGTGTTATTTCATCTTGGGAAAACTAGAGGAGGCGCGTAATTATAACCAAAAAATCCTGGATGCAAACCCCAACCAATACGATTACATGAATGCCGGGCATGTTGAGTGGTGCTTGGGAAATAGTGAAAGAGCCGTTGATTTCTATAGAAAAAGCATAAAAACCAAGGGCAACAGCCTGAAAGCATTTATGCTTGGATTTGATGACGATCTGAAATTTTTAATCAAAAATGGCATCAAACCCCAGGATGTTCCTCTGACTCTGGATTTTTTAAAATTCCAGCTTAACAAATAATTGTTTTTTATGTTATTTTAAGACTTATAATCCTTTTTTTAAGACCAACAAGAAATATTTCCGGATAATTATTTTTTTATCCAAGCATAATAATATATATTATGTATTTTTATTCCGTAATCAAAACCTATTATTTATGAAAATGTTAAAAACCCTATCAGCATTATTCATTGCATTAATACTTATTTCTCAGGTTAATGCACAGGATAAATTATTACCAAACGGAATCCAGGTTCTGCAATTGCAAATGGAAACCTATAGCGGCAATAACGGAGCATGTGTAGCCTACAATCCAAAACAGGATGTTTATTATGCTGCCTATGCTGGCAATGCTACTTTTCCAATGACCATATTTGATGAGAAGGGCACAAAGATAATAACCATAGAACCCGGTGTGGATATCAGGGGATTGTGGTACAATAAGAAATCAAAAAGCCTTGAGTGTAATACGTATAACCGGGAAGGAATTTATAGGTACTCGCTTGATAAATCAGGAATACCCTCCGGAAAACCTGCTAAACATATGGATAATACCAACAGCCCGGATGATCAGGCAGTGGGTACTTTCGATGGCAAGAAAAAATTATATTATTCCAATGACGATGGCAAAATTTTGATTTACAGCATCAAAGATCACTCAAAATTAGGTGAGGTGGAATTGCAGGGTATTAGCATGAGGAATTATGCCATGTATTGCCTGGTATACACAGGAGTTAAAAAGTATGAGATTGGCATGCTGAATTACAACACCAATTCGGTGAGTTTTTACAATGTAAAAGATGGAAGCAAAAGCGGTGATATAAAGCTTCCGGTACCTTTTGATGTGTATGATGCTTTTAACTTTGCTTACTGCAACGACCTTGTCTGGGTGATGGATAAAGACAGCAAGGTATGGTATGGGTTTGAGGTGTTTAAATAAGAAAAATCTTTAGCTAAAATAAAGAATAATTCTTTTAATTCAATTTCTCTGTATTATAACTATTCTCCTTAGTTGTTAAACCCAAGTACTGACAAAAACCGCAAGCTTCCCAGTATAAAATTTCTTCCCGACGGGTTGCATGAAATAAATTAAGGCCGTACATTTATTACATGAAAAAGACCTGCCTGCTTTTATTACTTATTCCCCTGCTATCACAGGGGCAAGACCCTCCCCTGTTTTACTGGCCCATCGTTGAAACCCGCAATGACACTGCTTATTGTCGAGGATTCGATATTCCCTATACCGGGCAGGCTGAAGTCTATTACGATTTTGAACATTTTAACGGTCGCTACTTAAAGATGAGAGGATACTATCAGGATGGGTTTAAACACGGTCGATTTATCTCTTACTACCAGGACAAAAGCATAGAATACCAGGAGTATTACCGTCATGGTAAAAAAGAGGGTGAAATGGTGTATAAGTTCAGAAATGGTTACCTCAAATTAAAAGAAAAGTATAAAAATGGCATACTCGACGGGCAACCATCTATAACAGCCTGGTATATAAGCGGGCAACTTAAGGAACTGGGTTATTATACTATGGGCAAAGAAGATACTGCCATATACTTTGATAAAGAAGAATACGATATTTTAATAGGTCTGCTCCCTTTTGAAAAGGATAGCATCTTCCAAAAACATGTCCTTCAGTCTATGGATACTGTAAACATTCAACTTACTGCCCTGACTGAAGTCATGCATCCCAATAAAACCTTTAGTCACTACGACAGTCTTTTGCTTGACAGTCCGGAGGTTATCTCTGTTATCATTGCGTCAGCAGATACCAGCCTGACATCAAAAGTTTCCTATATTAATGAGGGAACAAAATCTTTTTTGTTGAATTCAGGAATTGACTGGTTCTACCTGAATGTCTGGCTTCGAAGCAAAGAAAACATCTACTGGAATTTACCCAGGCGAAAAGTATACCTTCGATAAACTTTTTTTCTTTCCGGCACAAGGTCTTCCGATCAATATCGTCTATTTTTACAGAACAGATAAAGTGTGAACGAAGAAAAACTCATCCATCAGTTACGCAATAATGAACCTGGGGCTTTTGAGATCCTGGTAAACATGTTCAAAGATAAAGTTTTTAATACTGCCTTTGGATTTGTATTCAATGAGGAGGAAGCAGAAGATATCTCTCAGGAAGTTTTCATTGAAGTATTTAAGTCTATATATAACTTCAAATCCAGATCCACCTTATCCACCTGGATATATCGCATAAGCGTGAACAAATCCCTGGACGCTATCCGGAAAAAAAACCGCAAAAAACGCTTTGCACTCACAGAATCATTGGATGACTATTCTCAGGTACTGCCAAACATGAACAGCGAACATCCTGATCATGAACTGGAATCAAAAGAAAGAAAAAAAATCCTGTACATGCACATTAAGAAACTTCCCAGAAACCAGCAAATAGTTTTGGTTCTCAATAAAATGGAAGGCTTACCCCAAAAAGAAATTGCAGATATCATGAAAACCAGTGTGTCTTCTGTTGAATCCCTGATATTCAGGGCGCGGAAAACTCTAAAAAAGCAACTGGAGGCAAAACTCAATCCTTAATGGTGCGCAGGATTATATGCTAAATGCCGTCTAAAAATATGATTATGAAAAAACAATACAATATAAAGGCTGACAACATCATGAAAGAACTGGACAATTGGGAGCGCAGATCTCCCGAACCCTATTTCATGACCCGTCTGCAGGCAAGGTTGCAAAAAGAAAAAGAAGTACCCCCCAAAAAAACAGAGGCACTCTTATCTTTTTTACAGCTTAGAGCAGCCATTGCAGCCCTGATCCTTATCTTCAACCTGATCACCATTGCCCTCGCTATAAGCAATATTAAACCAGAAAACAACAGGGATGAGAACATTCAGATTATGGCTGAAGAATATACCATAGATACCTATAATTTAAATTATTAACGCAAATGAACTATTTTACAAAAGAACGCTTGCTGTTTGGGGCTGTAATATTTCTGCTGTTATTAAATATCGGCACCCTTTCCACCATCTGGATCATTAAAGAAGAAGGGCATTCGGGCAAGCATTTCAGGAAAGATAACAAATATAACAAGAGAAACAATACCACAGCTTTTCTGACAAATGAACTTAAGCTTACTGATAAACAGCAAAAGCTTATGGAGAAAGAAAGAGATGATCATTTTTCGGGCATGAATAACTTCTTTGAAGAAATCCAGGGTGACCGTCTGAATCTTTTCCATGAAGCCATGAAAGAAAATTTAGACAGCGGGAAAATAAGCCTTATTATTGAAAATATCGCTGATAAACATGCCGAGTTATTTCGCTTGAACATGCAACATTATATAAATATGAGCGCCATTCTTGACAGCACACAAAAAGAAAAATTCAGAGAAATATTTTTCGAAATATTTCAGAATCCCCCGAGCCATGGCCATTTTAATAACACCAATTCCGATAATCCTTGCAAAGGAAAAAGAGGGATCCCTTTACATATTTTTTATTAATCACTTAAAATTTAATTTTTATGAAAAAATCAGCAATTATTTTAATCAGCTTCATGATACTTGGCATGTCTCAGGCATATGCCCAGAAGGGTCAAATGCACCAGGGAAAACAAATGCAAAAAAATGAAGCCATTTGTCCAAACTATCCGGGAGGACCACAAATGATGCCCCCACCTCCCCTTACGGAAATCATACCAAATCTGACCGAAAAACAACAGGAGGATATCAAAGCCTTACAAACAGGACATTTAAAAAGTATGATGACACTGCATAATCAACTATCAGAAAAAGAAGCCAAATACAAATCGTTGTCGACTGCTGAAAAAGCAGATTTGCCAGCCATACATAAAATTATTGAAGAAATGGGAGCCATAAAAGTGAATGTTATGAAAGAAGAAGCATCCTTTAAGCAATCCGTGCGTAAACTATTAGATGAAGAACAAAAAATATTTTTCGATATGCATGCCTTCAATAATCAGTGCCGTGGTAGTCACCATGGGTCTGGTCGTGGCCGATAAACCTGAACGCACAAATAAGCAGTCTATTAACACCCGTATCGTTTATAAAACCTTACGGGTGTTTTCTTTAGCGGTATAGTATTCCCTATTTTTGTTGGTTAAATCAACAAATGGCAGGAATGTTCAAAAAACACCTTTTCCCTCCAACCTTTATTAACCTGGCCCTATTTACATTTCTCTGGTTGTATACCGGATTTTCTATGGGAACAGCTACTTTAATGGGACCAGTAAGATGGATCACGGACTACTCAAGAAACAACCAATGGTCGCATAGCAAGGAAGACATACTTGTAAAAATCATCGTGGTCATGTTTGTTGTCACATCCTTTTTGATTGCTGTATGGCTTTTAAGGGTTATAATAAAAACCAAACTAAAAATTTTCCGATGGATTATTCCTGCATGTTTAAGTATTTGCTTTGGTTTTTCCCTGGCATTCTGGTTTAATCCTAAATTTACCCGCATAGAAGATATGGAAGAAACAGAGGAAAATATTGGCGAATTGGAATTTATTTTTGGCTCATATCCTGAACTCGAAAAGATTCAGGTACTGAAAAATAATGGTTACTTCGGCATTATCAGCCTGCTCCACCCGGCAGTAGTTCCCTTTGAACCTATGCTGCTCGAACATGAAAAAGACAATGCAAAAAAAGTGGGAATCAAATTTTTCCATATACCAATGCTTCCCTGGGTAGCAGATAACAAAAACAGCAAAGAAAAACTTGAAGAGATCATCGAAAATTATACAGGAAAGTTTTATGTGCATTGTTACCTGGGAAAAGACAGGGTAAATGTATTTAAGAATTTCGTGAAAGCTCAAAACCAAAATGTGGAATCCGAAATGCCTTCAAACATCAGGTACCTTTTTATGAAAGAACGCTTTGAAAGAGGCCCTGTTTATGAGCTAAAAGATGAAGTCTATTTTACCCCCTACCCTACAGAAGAAGAGTATTCATCCTACCTTCTGAACGGCTTCGTTCAATCAGTGGTTTCAATTCAAAACCCTGATAATCCAAGGGATACCAACTGGATCAATAAAGAAAGTAATTTATTGAAAAAATTCAACATCGATTTCATCCTTTTGCCACTGAAAGACACGTTAAATGGTAGCTTATTAGACTTCTACGCTGACAGCATTCTGAAGCTAAAAAAACCATTGGTGGTACATGGTTTCCGCACACCTTCATCAAAAACTTTTGCCCTCCGGTGGCGAATGGAAAAATTACAGATGAAATAATGTATATTTTTATGACACATATAAATTGATCAAATGATAAAAAATCCACGGCGATTGATATTCAACATCCTTTTTGTGCTAATCATCCTATTCCCTATAGTTATGCTTGCTACCTGGGTGTTCTCCAAAAAGAAACCTATAAACATCCTTATACTCGACAAAACCGTACTCACTACAGGAGCCCAGGAACATAAATCTCTCAATTGGATCCTTAAACACCGGAAATACGTAAAACCAGACCTTTCGTGGTACAAAAAAGAAAAAGATTACCTCGGATTTTTTCCAAAAGAAAACAAAGAATTCGACATTCAAGACCTCAGCCAATACACCCTGGCCCAGATCGATAGCATAAGTGAACAACTTGACATGGTTTATTATACTGATTTATATGGCATTTATTACAATGAGTGGTATCGCGACACATTGCATGCAGAGCATTCCAGAAAAATATACGGAGGGATGGAGTATAAAGAATATCATTTGTTAAAACGAATGAAAGAACAAAAAAAGCTGATCATCACTGAATTTAACAACATTGGAACACCTACCCCTCAACCTATTCGTCAACGGGTTGAAAAAATGCTGGGATTTAAATGGTCGGGCTGGACGTTACGATATTTTGAGAGCCTTGACACCCTGGTTAACAAAGAAATTCCACTTTGGATCATTGATAGCTACATCGATCAACATGGAAATTGGTCCTTTTCTGAACCCGGAATCGTTTTTGTACATGAGTCGGAAAAGATTTTTATTCTTGAGTCCCCTCAAGACTTAGATTTTGAGGTGCCGGAAATACAAACCATAAAGTACGCCCACGATAAATTTAACATTCCTTCACGCTTTATATACCCTTTTTGGATTGACATTACATCTGTCACTGACACCGCAAATACCATTTTAGCCTATTATCGGATATATTCAAATGAACGCGGAGACAGCATCTTGGATTACTACAATGTCCCTTCTATTTTTCCGGCCATATATGAACGTTTGGATGATTATACTTTCTACTATTTTGCCGGAGACTTTTGTGACAACCAGATTTCAAGCTTTTCCACCTATTTCAGAGGAGTATCATGGATGAAACGATGGTTGTCAAACCGGGAAGATTACCAAAACAGAAGCATCTTTTTCTGGAATTATTACTATCCGATGATGAAAGTTATTTTGAGGGATTATTACCAAAACCCTTCCTGATCATCTTGCCCCAGCCTTTTTTCCTGAGGACATAGTAATCATAATTTCCGCGAATTGCTGAATAAACAACAAACGGATGATAAATGAATGGTTCGAGCCAGGCAGTAAAGAATAGCTTCAGAACATCCCGTTTGTTTTCATACTTATGAAAGGTAGTTTCCTCAAAAAGAATGGCAGCAGTTGAGAAGCTGATAGAGAAAAAGTATATAAACCCAAATATCAACAGGAAAAAATCCCAATTGGGTAAGCCAAAAAGCGCAATAATAATAAAATAAAAAATTCCGAAGAACTCCAGCAAAGGAGCCATCCACTCAAAAAAGAACCAATAGGGGTATCCAAGTATGCCCATAATTTTATACTTGGGATTGAAAAACAATTTTTTATGCAGAAAGAGTGTTTCAATCGTTCCCCGTGTCCAGCGGTTTCGTTGCCGGAACAATACATTTATATCATTTGGCACCTCTGTCCAGCACAACGGATCCGGTATATATTTTACTTTATACGGTAGGTCATGTTCTGCCATATACCTTCGCATCCGCACTACCAGTTCCATATCTTCCCCAACGGTTTTGTTAAAATATCCACCACAGGCAATGGCAATTTCCTTATCAAATAATCCCAAAGCTCCTGATATCAACAATAATCCGTTCAACTCACTCCATGCCATACGGTTCATCAAAAAAGCCCGTGTATATTCCAGTACCTGGAAACGCGCCAGGAAATTCCTGGGAAGGTTCACGTCAGTAATACGACCGCTTTCAACCACACAGGAATTGGCAATACGGATTGCACCGCCGGTTGCAATGATCCTTTTGTGTTTCTCTTCCATAAAAGGTTTAACCAGTTTCAACAAAGCATCGGATTCAATGATGGAATCAACATCTACGGCAATAAAAAAATCCTTCTCTGAAATATTTATACCGGCATTTAATGCATCTGCTTTGCCACCATTTTCTTTATCAACAATAAATAAATTACTGAATGACTTGTTCCTGGATTTATAAACACCCCTTATATCCTTACATTCTATGTAATAATTTACAGCATAATTAACCTTTTCCAGATCATAAGCTTTGATAAGCTTTTCAAGGGTATCATCCTTGCTTCCATCGTTAACAATGATCACCTCATAATCATGATAAAACACAGATAACAATGCACGTACATTTTCTATAATAGACTTTGATTCATTGTATGCAGGAGCAATAAGGGATATCGAGGGTGCGAGCGGAGATGAAATAATCATCTCATAATCAACATATGAGTTTTTGCGCTGATACTTGCGCAGAACAAAAGCTGAAATAACGGATAGGATCAAATAACCACTGATAATGAGTATCGCATAGAAAAAGATTAAATACTCAAAGACTATCCTGAATATGTTAAATATCTCATACATAATTAAATCCTAAGGTCAGTTACATGATCATACAAGCTGTCAAGTTCTGGTTTAAATCTGTTGCGCGCCATTAACAATTGTTTCCTGCCCTCTTCGCTCAGATTATACATAGCCTTAGCTGCTTTAAGTTTTACCAAAAAATGCGCTTCACTATCAAGAACCTGCTTATAAAAAATTAAATAAGCATCATCCGGTATCCTCTGCAAGGCCCTAATTATCAGTAATCTATTTTTATAATCTTCATTAGAAAAAATCCGTATTAAATCCTTTCCCAGAGATGTAAAACTCAACTCTCCTACAGCCTGGATAGCTTGTTCCCTAAGCTGTTTGCTTTCATGATATAATAATTTCTTAATTCGCAACAGTCCGTCCATCTGCCGGTAAATGATAATCATTTTTAAAGCGAAAATGATCACTGTTTCATTATCGGAATCCAGGTACCTGGAAAAGGCAGGCACTTCTATTTCATATTTTTGAACAACTGCGTGCACAGTCAGCTGATCCCAAAGGGTAAAATGAGAGGTTAAATGATTCAAAAAATCAAAAGGGTCTTCTTTATTCAACCTTACCACAGCCGTTTGTGCACTGGCACGTAACTCATCATTATTGCTGTTTAAATATTTCCTGATAGAAGCCATGGCATCATGGACATCCATATTAGCCATGATATAGAATGCTTTGCTTTTTATATGCCATTTCCTCCTTTTCAGCATCCTGTTAGCATAGCGGTCCAGTCCCAAATAAAAAAACAGCTCTCTGAGATGCAGTGCAGCATCCCCTTCAATTGAAACATTCAGGCGAACAATAACATCCGTAATCACCTGCTTATGAAAATTTGTACGCCTTTTAAAAATCTTCCTGGGTAAACCGGCATTCTCCTCACTCCCAAACAAATAATCCGCAATGGCATTATGATAGTAATCTTCAAGTCTTAGTCTTTTAGCCTTTTGATATCCCTTAATTATACGGCTGAATATCACAATAAGAATCACAAATACACTTGATAGAAAGAAATATATGATCAGAAATATAAGAAAAAAAATAAATGGGTTTTTATAGGCATAGATAAACAGGGTTGTATTCTTTCTAATAATATGGCTGGGTACTAATCGAATGATAGCTTTACTTAGCCAATTCTTTTCACCAGCCCCTTCAAAAAGTTTTCTATTTGTATCTCCGTTCCCGTCATTTTCATTGCTTTTTGTAATTTCCATTGATGTGGTATCCTGTTCAATGGTTTCAACAGGTGCTGGCGATTTCGCCTGCGTTGCTGTATCACGGTTAGAAAGCCTGGATGTATCGACAGATGCAGATAATTCATCACCTTTTTGCGAAGGTAAATTTTCAATAACCTCTATCTCTGATGGCACCTCCATCGGTTCAATACCAGCATCAAAACTTACCCTTTTCCGGTTAACATATTTAACGATGAATGCATGGCTGATGCCTTTGTTATTTCTGAGGTAATCTCTGGCTTTTATCGCATCTGGGTAATGAGCATACGCTCCAACTGTATAGGTATAAAAGCCTTTGTAATAATACTCTCTCACATGAATATCCAGCCCCAGCTCCTTTTGGACTTCCATTCTTGACAAAGGCCAACCTTGCTGAGATTTCACCTGGATGCGGTATTCAGTTCTGCTTTCCTGGGCAGATAGTGTTTCTGAAAAAAAAATGATAAAAGAGCTGAACAGGGTCAGCAAAGCAATGATCTTATATATTCTGTTACTCCCCATTAAAAATAAATATACAGCTTAAATCCGGTTTTCCAGTTGTCTCTGACTTTTTCAGCAACAAACTCTTCATTTTCATATCCCAGATAAATTTCAGAAAGAAGTTTTTTAGCAAGCCAGCTTTGATATGATACGCGTGCTTTTTGCTTTTGAAGCTTGTATACCTCATAATCTGCGCTGATATCGGCAGGATCATCCGGGGAGCTGCCAACCCCAACAATCAAACTCAGGTATTGGTTGGCAGATTTAAAATACCTGCGAATCTCAAGCTGCATGGACTGGGAACTTCCTTTTTCTTTCGGTACGATATAAGGCCTGAGTGAAAACCAATAGTTCTTATAATAATAACCAACAGAAGCCGTAAAAATATATACATGTTTATCTGCCTCATTATCCTTGTCAAACATCAACCACCTTCCGCCCAGTGAGGCTTCAAATGAGTGTGGCAAACCCTGGTATATTTCTACGCCTGCCCGATGTCGTGGAAATAAATTTGCCGGAGCAAAGGCATATGCAACATATAAATACCTGCCATCTGCTACCTTCGGATAAGCCTCCAATTCATATTGCAGTTCAGATTCTGCTCCATACAGTGATTCATGATCCTTCACAAGGTCACTGATGTTGACCTTTCCTATGATGCTGCCAATAACCGTTTTTCTGGAATACCCTATTGTTGTCATAGACCATCTTCTGGTCCATGGTTGATCAAAAAACTCAAATGAATATGAGAAACGAAATTGATTATGTATCCTTGCATCTTTGATTTTATCAATAAGTGAAGTGGCATCCTCATTTGAAGGGTCAATATCCAGTATTTTAGTCAGCCACCTTGCTGCTTCCTTTTCCTGCCCGGTTTTTATGAGTAGTTCCGACTTAAGAACCATGAAATCAATATCCCTGGGATTCTTCAACAAAGCTTTATCACAACACCCCATTGCCCTGCCATAGTTTCCACTCCACTTTTCATTATCTATACATGCCCTGAGGGCATCTGTATAGGAAGGTTTTAACGATAGTGCTTTCTGAATTTCTGTGCGGGCTGAATCATAATGCTTGTCCCAGGCGTAGGTTCTTCCTTTTAAAACATAAGCATCAACGTAAGTTGGATAATTAAAAATTACTTGATCACACAAACTTCTTGCCATGCCTCTCTCTCCGCTAAAGGCTTTTTCTCTGGCTTCCTGAAAAAGTGAATCCGGATCAAAGGATGATTTATTTTGAGCAAGAAGACTTGCAGATAATGCTCCTAAAATCAGCAGGAATAATAATCTTTCTTTCACGCTTTATTTTTTGATATTCAGGGCTTTTCTGACACGAATCCCCAATTCCAGCGGACTGAATGGCTTGGTCATATAATCATCGGCACCCATATCAAAAGCTTTCAGAACAGTGTCTTCAACCCCAACCTTTGACAATACAATTACCGGTGTGTCTTTTTTTTGTTCTTCCCTGACCAGGTTAATTATCTCCAGGCCTCCCATATAAGGCATCAACAAATCGGTAAGAATGAGATCAAAATCATCACCTGAACGCAAAATCTCTGATGCTTCTTTTCCGTCTTTTGCCAGCACGACCTCATAACCATCTCGCTTTAGCTTAAACTCAATGGTTTTTATAATCATATGATCATCTTCACAAACCAAAATCCTCATGTGTATCCTTAATTAGAGTTTTAAATCATCTCTCATTTGCTGACAGGCGGTTCTGAGTTCCTTATTTGCCTCATCATTCAGGCTTTTGATTTCCGCCAGGCCTGATTTTTCTTCGCTTAATTTCTCTACCCTGTCCATTTTCTCATGGATGCTTTTCATCCCCATCATTATTAACTCGGAACAAAACTTATGGCTTACTGATTTAATGACGTACCAGTTTTCGTCTTTTATGGCATTATTAATTCTATCCATCATTTCCGGGCAATGTGTCAGAAAATAACTGGTCATTTCCATCACAAAATCTTCATCCCCTTCCGCCAGATCACGAAAATATTTTAGATCATATAATTTTTGTACCCCCATTTTATCCATAGATATATAAACAAATATACAAAAACAATGGAGAAATCATCTCTTCAAATATAAAATAGAGTTATGACTACAAAAGGTAAAATGCAGTCTTTTCACTTAATACCCCCTTAATATCTTTTCTGCTTCTTTATATGTATTGTATTCATCCATTTTGTCCAGAAATATTGTAATTTGTTTTAACGCCTGTACTGTAGATAGAGAATTCGGATTAATCTCAAAAGCCCTGGAGAACATTTCATATGCCTTTTCAAATTCAGCAGTCATTTTGTGCTGTATTTCCATGTATTGAGAATCATTTGATATATCCAGTAACTGCTCATGATATACCTTTGCCCTGTTATTATAAATAGCGCCCAGGTTATAATAGGCCAATTCTTTTGTTGGATCTAACTGAATGGCCTTCTCATACACTATAACAGCTTTAGCCATATCAGAACTCTCAAGCAATTGAGCATAAGCTGTTAAAATAATATAGTCACGGGGGTTTTCTTTCACAGCAGTTTCAAATTCATTTAATGCCTGCTCATAAAGTTTCGGGACATTTAATAGAATATCCAGCCTGAATCGCTTCAGGTCATTCCTGGCCCGCTCGTATTGCTGTTGGTATTGCTTATATGTTTTATCACCCAGCCGGTTTTTCATCATTTCTACCCTAAGATATTCCTTCTCAAGCATTTCCACGCCTTCATTAATACTTGCATAGGCTTTCTCAATATTCTTTTGGTTATACCTTTCGATAAATGCTTTCCTGTAATAAACATAACTGATCAACAGATCCGGCGTTTCCGGCGTATTGGATATATAATTATCAGCCGACAAATTAAAATACTCATAGGCATTCAGGCTGTCTTGTAGCCCCTGGTATACTTGAGCCAACAAATCGCAGGCCAGGTACTTATTTGAATAGTGTTGTGGCTCCTGCGTTAATGGTTCCAAAAATAATTTTGCTTTTTCAAGATAGGCTTTGCTGTCGCTTTCTGAGATATCATCAGTCATTGAAGCATTTAAGTAAATGAGGCCTGCATTTAACAAAGTTGTTTGCAGGCTTTTATAAATGTTTTCCGCTTTAGCACGGTAGGTTTCATCCAGGCTGAAAGTTTTTTTAATATCATCATATGCCATGATGGACTTATCGAGGCAGGAAAAATATTCAGGTTCCGTTTGCTCTGTTGACCGGATCAATGCCAGGATAGTTTTTGCCCTGTAATAATGCCCTTTCACAAGGTTTTTCTCTTTCAGTTGATCAGGATTATTCAAAGCAGCATTAAATTTCGCTAGGGCATTTTCAAAATGCATTTGTTCATATTCAATAATTCCTGATACTACCCTTGTATCCTGCGCTATTAGATTAATACTGCTAAAAAGCAAAAAAAACAAGCCAATTAACTTTTTCATAGGTATGATATATAATTCTAAACAATATTAAGAGCAGCATGTTCAATAACCAGAAGTAGTTGCCATTGTTGATCCATACGAATGGTTTTTACTTATGGATAAATATAGTTATTTGTGGGAAATCATAAAAACGATCAGGGAATAAATTTAAAATCTCCCTTATTCTCAATGCATTCTGAAATTTTCCTCTTAAATTTCCAACACGTCATCTGACGCAGGTCCATTTCTCGTGCTAATGTGTAAGAAGAAATATGCGGGTTATTGCAAACCCTGAAAGCTATTTCAAATGCATCGGCAAGAGGAATTTTGCATCGATGAAAGATCGTATGTGCCCTGGCAGATTCCTCATGTTTGCACTTCGTGCAGCGGCGCGAAAAAAGTGTTTTACCCCTGCAATAGTTCGTGTGGCCGCACTTTCTGCATGCATAACCATCTTTCCACTTTTCCCCGGCCAGGTATTCCAGGCAGGATGTTTCATCCTGAAACATCATACCAAAGCGGGCTTGATCTATTTCCTTGAATATGTTTTTCATGAGCATGACAGCTAAACTGACAACTATTTTTTGGAACGATAATTGATACAAATGTACAAAAATTAAGTGATATTAAAGCGATTTATTAATAAGATTTTTTAACTTTGCAGCAAACTAAAAAAACAATGAAAAAAACATTTATTTTATTCCTAATCGGAGTATCTGTTGCCTTCTGCAGTTGCAATAATAAACCTGAAGAGAACAATAAAAATCAAACAGGTCAGAACAATCAACAGAAACAGGCACCATCGGTACCTGAGAATAATGTGGAACAGCCTAATGAAGCTGAGAAAACTGCAATGCCACAAAAACAATCAACTACAAATTTACAAACTGGCATTGAAGATAACTTATACTATAGCAATGAAGGCAAAGTTTTGCATTTAACGAAAGATGAGTTCATTGAAAAAATATGGGATTATGAAAACAATCCGCAGCAATGGATTTTTAATGGAGAGCTTCCGGTAATCATTGACTTTTATGCAGACTGGTGCGGCCCCTGTAAAAGAGTAGCACCTATTATGGATGAACTGGCACAAGAATACGAAGGGAAAATAAATATTTTTAAGATCGACACCGAAAAAGAGCGTGAGTTAGCCGGTGTTTTTCGTGTACAAAGCATTCCTTCCATGTTGTTTGTTCCGGCCCGGGGAAAACCAACCATGACAACCGGAGCTTTTCCAAAGGAAGAATATGTAAAAATTATTAATGATGTTGTTTTGAATTAACAACATAAAAATGGAGATTAATTACAATGGAACATTTAACCAAGCAAACATTTAAAGACAAAGTTTTTAATTTCGAAGATAATAATGAATGGGATTATAAAGGAGAACTTCCATGCATCATTGATTTTTATGCTGACTGGTGTCAGCCGTGTAAAATTGTCTCTCCTATTCTTGAAGAATTATCCAAAGAATACGAAGGCAAGATCAACATCTTCAAAATTAACACTGAAGCTGAACAAGAGTTGGCGGGTGTTTTCGGAATCCGAAGCATCCCTTCCCTGTTGTTCTGCCCTGTTGACGGACAGCCTCAAATGGCTATGGGAGCCCTTCCAAAAAAAGATTTCATTCAAATCATTGACGATGTGTTATTTGGAAAAAAAGGGGACAAAAACTAAAACTGTTCATTTCGCAAACAAAGCTCCGCTTGATGCATATCAATCGGAGCTTTTTCTTATCATTGCAGCTGATTCGCTATGTGCCACAATATGATTAATAAGATCCTGTTAAATACTGCCTACTTTCCCCCGATAGAATACTTTGTTTACATAGTGCATGCAAAGGAATTGCTTATTGAAGCCCATGAGAATTACAACAAACAATCCTATCGTAACCGAGCTTATATATATACTGCCAATGGCCAACTTGAACTCAATATTCCCATAAAGAAAAATGGGTTACGCCATGCACCCATTCGCAGCGTTACTTTGGATGACAGCAGATGGAAAACAAATCATTTACGGGCCATGGATGCCGCATACAATACTGCTCCCTTTTATCTCTATTACCAGGATGAAATTAAAAATATCCTGATTGAAGAGAATCATTCATTATTCCTATTAAATCACCGCTTACTTCATACATTATGCCAGCAAATCGGATTATCCACCCCCATGTCTGCAACCAAAGAATTCATAAAATCCCCGCCAGATGTATTAGATCTGCGGGACAAAATACATCCCAAGAAAAAAACCCCCTTCCATCAAATACATTTCCCTGAATACACACAGGTATTTCATGACAAGCATGGATTTATAAAAAATTTAAGCATCCTGGACCTGCTGTTTAATCTGGGGCCGGAAAGCAAGGACTACCTTAAGAATTGCATGATTGCATGATTGCATAATTGCATAATTGCCGGATTTATTTTGGGACTTTTGATTTAACCCGGATAATTCATAAACCTAAATCGTGAAAACCTGAATTATCCTGACGACAAAGAAAAGCTAACAATTTGAGGCACTTCGTTTTTCAAACTGGAAGCTGGCGGCTGGCGGCTAATCCGGGTATTCTATCCTGACATGGTAAATATTCATCAGTTTCTTTTTGAAGATCTTCTTCACCCGGTTTATTTCTTTTAATGTAATAGCTGCATTATCAAACTGGCCAAGTTGCATTTGCCTGTCTATCAACTTCTCCACCAATTCACTGATCATATTGGCATCCGGGTCTTTGAGGCTTCGTGAGGCAGCTTCTACGGTATCAGCCATCATTACAACAGCCGTTTCTTTAGAATAGGGAACAGGTCCCTTATAATGAAACACAGCGGCGTCTTCATCCCCGGGGAAATCCTTAAGATACCGGGCATAGAAATATTCTGTTCGACGCGTACCATGATGGGTGCGGATAAAATCAATGATCACATCCGGAAGTTTGTATTTCCTGCCAATTTCCACACCTTTTAACACATGTGATGTTATGATCTTAGCACTCTCATCATAATTCAATTCGTTGTGTGGGTTTACTCCTCCTGTTTGGTTTTCAACAAAGAACTGCGGATTTTCCATCTTTCCTATATCATGATACATGGCACCAGCACGTGTCAACAACACATTCCCACCTATATCGTATATGGCTTCTTCAGCCAAATTGGCTACCTGCATTGAATGTTGGAAAGTTCCCGGCGACATCATAGCCAGTTCACGCAGTAGTTTACTATGCGTATTTGATAATTCCAGCAGAGACACGTCCGTGACGAATCCAAATATCTTTTCAAATACATAAATAAAAGGATATGAAAAGAGTGTCAGGATAGCACTGCCGGCAAAAAGGGCAATATGAACTGGTTCGATTGCGCCCGGATCGCCTTCCTGGAGAAGGGCCAACCCGGAATATATACCCGTATATACCAAAAAAATGTAAAAAGAAGTAATAAAAAACTGCGCACGTCTTTCCAGGTTTAAAATGCTGAGAATGGCTATGATCCCCGCTATTAACTGCATAAATACAAATTCAAAACTATTGGGTACCAGAAACCCAATGAGTATAATTGTCACAAGGTGTACAAATAAAGCCAGCCTGCTGTCGAAGAATGCCCGCATAATCACAGGCACAATACATATTGGCACGATGTACAGAAAATCAACATTATTCCGAATAATATAACTCGTGATGGCCACCATCATTAAAACAACTATCAGGATAAGCAGCAATCTTTTATTGGAATAAAAAATCTCGGTTTTAAAAGAAATCAGAAACAACACCAACACCAGCACTGAAATACCTACCAGGATAACCTGCCCGAAAACCATAGTATCATAGCGGATGTTTGACCCCAATTTATTTTCATATTCCAATTTAAGAGATGTAAGTATCTGGAATTTTTCAGGAGTAATCAGCTCTCCTTTGGATATTATTCGCTGACCAGTCTGAATAGCACCGCGGCTTGGAGAAATATTGCTTATGGCCTTATCCTTTTCTTTATTTGTCAGCTCAGCATTGTATCTTAAATTCCGCGCAAGATTATTCTCAAGCAAAGGAATCAACAAGTCAGCATCCAGCTTCTCATCCTTTTTTATGTTCTCCCTTATAAAATTTTGCGCCTGCTTCAGGGTGTATACCTCTGACAAATCCACCTCCTGGGAAACATTATCTTTTATCAGATTGAGCGTAATATTATCGGCATTACTCTCGAGTATAGCATGCATTTCAATGATCCCGGCATTAAAAAGGGTATCAAAAACAGCCATGCATTTTGCACGGTTATATGTTTTTCGTCCATTATACTTTCTTCTATTTTTATATTTAGCTTTCCAGCTTTCCTCAAATTGCTCCAGCAAATCATTGCGGTTTTGGCTTGTTACATCATCTAAAAAATTAAAATTCGGGACAATGGAAGCAATGATCTGCTGGGTTTCATTTTCCAATTCCTCCTCCGATTTCTCAATAGCAAAATCAAAAGGTGCGATGAGGTCATCATGCAACCAGGGTTTTCCTTTCTGAAAATCATATTTAAACTTTCCTTCCTTAGGAAATAATAACACCAGCAAAAATGCGGCAGCAATAAATAAAAAAACCTTATATATATTTGAGTAGTTTTCTTTCAGAAATCTAAAAAAACCCTTCATATTCTTTTTTTAACGAAAATAACCCTACTTAGGCAGATATGCAATAAAAAGCCTGTTATAGATAAGGGATTATGTGTAACTTTATTCGAAATAATTGAAGCAATTATGGATTTCGGCATTTGTATCATTAGCATAATACCCATTCGTTCAGAACCCTCCCATAAATCAGAAATGGTCAGCCAATTGTTGTTTGGCGAATTGTTCCAGGTCCAGGACAAACAAAAAGAGTGGACATACATAAAATGTGTTTCTGATAACTACGAAGGCTGGATTTCATCCGGACAGGCTCACTATATAAGCGAGGAAGAGTTCAAAAAACTAAATAATGCCCCGGCAATGTATTGCCATGAACTCATCCAGATAGTCAGTTATGAAGATGGAAGAAAGAACATACCCATCTGTGCCGGAAGCACTCTTTATGGTGCGGGCGACGAGCTTTTTGAAATATCCGGAATACAATTTCAGTATTTAGGAGAATACGAATACCAACGGAATCAAACCAAATCTGACATTCGCCAAAAGGTACTAATTACTGCCTACATGTATCACAACGCTCCATATCTTTGGGGTGGCCGAAGCCCCTTTGGTATTGACTGTTCAGGCTTTACCCAAATTATTTATAAAATCCACGGAATACACCTCCTTCGAGATGCTTCCCAACAGGCAAGCCAGGGAGAAACCCTTAACCTCATCTCTGAGGCTAAACCCGGCGACCTGGTTTTCTTCGATAATGAAGAAGGGGAAATCATTCATACCGGTATCCTTATCAATAATAACCTTATCATTCATGCTTCACATAAAGTCAGGATAGACCCGCTGGATCATTTTGGCATTTATAACGAAGGCCTCAGACAATATACACACAAGCTTCGGCTCATTAAAAGTATTATCTAACAAAGCGACATCATCAGCAACTTCAGGCATTCAGTCAAAAGAGCAGATTAAGGAAATCCTGGCCAATAAATTTTAATTATTTACTTGTAATTACGAACACTGTTCTACGATTCAGTGCCCGTCCGTCGGGGGTGCCGTTGTCAGCTACAGGTTGAGCTTCACCAAGGCCTTTATACTCCAGGCGGTTTTGTGATATATTGTTTTCAACCAGGTAATTGTACACCGACTTTGCCCGGTTTTCGCTAAGTGTAAGGTTAGCTGATGCAGAACCTACATTGTCAGTATGACCTTCAATAGATATTGTTACTGTTGGGTTTTCATTCAAAAATTCTATAAATCCGTCAATAACAGTTTTCGATTTATCATTCAGTTCATATTTATTTGTGGCAAAATAAATATCATTGAGTTTATAACTCGCCCCAACCTCAATTTCTTTTATCCCCAGGTCAACTTTTACGGGTTTTTTGTACGCAGTATCTTCCTGGGCAAAATACCTTGATTCATAGGCATAACCTTCCTTTTTCACGGTAAGGATATAATCATTGTTAAACAGAGCTACCGCTATGTATTCACCAGTTACCGGGTCAACAGGTATCTCCTTGATTTTTTTTGAGATAACATTTTTGAGCTCAACACGTGCATCTTGAAGCGGTTTTTTGGTTTCTTCGTCCAATAGATTACCTTTCAGGAAAAGGACTTCTTCGGGGCGGGCTTCTTCATAAAGATCGAAATAAAACAGGTCCCAACCGCCCACACCATTGAGTTTATTGGATGCAAAAAAACCATATTGTCCATTTGTGCTAACAAAAAAGCTACTCTCATCGTCTTCTGTATTTATGGGATAGCCTATATTCCGGGGTTTTGTCCAGGCATTTTTACTCCCTGTGCGAATAAAATAGATATCATAACCACCAATAGATTTCCAACCGTCTGAAGCGAAATAGAGAGTCAGATTATCGGCATGAATATATGGAGATTTTTCATTGCCCGGTGAATTTACCGTTGGGCCAAGGTTAATTGGTTCTGACCATGTTCCGTCATTTTCTTTGATCACTTTGTAAAGGTCATATCCACCATAACCGCCCGGGCGGTCGCTACAGAAGTACAACACCTTACCATCTAATGACAATGCTGGCTGGGAGTCCCAGGCATCTTCCCTGTTTATATGACTCCCTATTGATTTAGGGTTTGTCCAGCTGCCATTTACTTTTTCAGAATAATAAATATCTGCATTTTTATAAGCCTGCACATACTTCACTACTGTATAATAAAGCGTTTTATTATCGATACTAAGCGTAGCACCACCTTCATTGTTTTCCTGATTGAAGGGATACTCCATGGGTTTCCCAACATTCCATCTTCCATTCTCTTTCCAGCTGTACATAAATACTTCTTTCCAGAGAGTGCGTTGTATCAGGTCTCCTTTTCGAGGCCCATGCTTTATCATTCGTGTAAACAAGGCCATTTCTTCATCAGGACTGATGATAAACAAAAACTCATCATTTTGTGTGTTTACCCCTTTTACCAGCCGGGGACTAAAGGGCACAGGATTATTATACACCCGGTCTTTGAATTCAGCACTTTTGAGCATACGCTGTGCTTCAACCAATTTCTCGTCATCATCTATCATGGTAATATCCCGCAGAAACTCTTCCAGGTATTCAATTGCCTCTGACCACCGCTCATTGTCATGGCATATCCATCCCAGATAGTAATAAGCATCCATATCATAATCGGGACACAGTTCTATAACCTTCAACAGGTATTTTTCTGCGGCTAAAACATTATAATTCCTTTTTTCAATATTGATCAGTGCAAGAACATAATAAGCGTCCGTATACCCGGGTTCTATGTCAATCACATTCTTCAGGTAATCATTAGCCTCCAGGTATCGCTTGTAACGGTATTCTTCAATGGCCTTATCGAAAAGTTTCCGGGCTCTTTTATTATCCGGTTGATCGCAATCCTCCTGCCCAAATGATGTGAGAATTAGGCAAGATGAAAAAATACAAACAAGCCAGAAAGTCTTAATTATCATTGTATTAGAAATCACTGTATATTAAAATAAGTCATTCAGTTTTTTCTTAGCTTCTTCTTCCAGTTTCTTTTTTTGTTTCTCTGCTTCCTCCTCCAGTTTTTCTTCCTCCTCCTTCTTTTTCTTTTCTGCTTCCGCTTTCAGGCTATCTTCTATCGCTTTTGCCTTTCCCTCTATTTCTTTCTTCTTTTGTTGATATGCTTCATCAACCTGATCTTTCACATTGTTAACGACATCCGACATGGCATCCTTCAGGCCAACTTTTATTTCAGGTTTTGATATTGTACCTCCGATCAATACATCAACTTTTACCGTTTCCCCAAGATCAATATTGGCTCCTTTCTCTCCGGCTTCTGCCTGTAATCTTACAATAGCAGAGTTTGCTGACTCTCCAAACATTTTTCGGGGAATATTGAGTTGCATTATATAGTTCACATGCTGGTCAAATGAAGTGCTCCCTTCCGCCTTCCCGGTAATGTCTTTATATTTAATATCAAAGGGTTTTGTAAGAACTTTACCATCAGCAAAGCTAAAAGCTACCCGGACCTCCTCCAGCATCATTCTTTTGAATTCTTCCATTTGAAGTTCGTCTGCCAGTAAATTCATAGATTCCAGGCCGGCAACCACAATATCCGTTGTTTCAAGATCACCACTTCCGCTCATTGAAGCCGGGACAGGCATCATGTGTTCATCCAGTCTGGCAGTATAGCTCAAGCTTGTTGAAAAACTTCCCTCAGTGCGTTTAGCGACCGGTGCAAGATATTTGAAGCTGGTAAAAGCATGATAGGTTTTTTGGATATCCACCTGTGTTAGATCAAGTTTAAAATCAAGCAGCGGACTGTTTTCCATCTTTGTATCATAGGATCCATTAACAAGCATGCTACCATCAAGGGCGTTCATGCTCAGATTTTTCAATAATACCCGTTGGTCTTTAACCTCCATCTCCCCCTTAACATCATTCATTTCCAATTTACTATACAATATCTTGTTAATTTTCACCCTGCTAATAAAGTCTATATTTCCCGGAACAGTAATAACAGCCAATTGCATTGTGTCCTGCGTCTCAGCTTGCTCTTCCGCATCAGTTTCCGTTTCCGGCATAAGCTCGTTCAGGTTAAGAAGGTCGGCAGAGGCCATAAATTCTCCTCTCAGCAATTCATCTCCAAAGTAATAAGACAAATAATTATATATCTTACCGCTGGCAGAAAGGTCACTTTCTCCAAAACGGACATTAAAGCTTTCCAGGATCAGGTATTGAGGAGAAAAATCAAGTTGGGCATTATCGATATTTACACCTACCGGAATATCTGCACTTTTATAACGCATCTCCTTAAGATTGATCCCTCCGATTGCCTTAAAGTCTTCATATTGTTCATTCTCCAAAGAAGAAAGAAAGCCATCAAGTAAAAGATCAATGCTTAACATGCCATTTAATTCTTCCCCTTCCGGAAGAGGATAGAAATCTTTTATTCCGCCCAGGTCCAATATTCCTTTAATATTTGACAGTATGTAAGGATCAGAAAGCATGGTTTTCAATAAGAGATCGGCATCCAGTGGATTTTCATTCAGTTCCATATGAAAATCTGATACTTCCACAACTGTATTATCCAGCACGCCATCCGGATTGAGGATATTACAGGCAATGTTTACATTTTTCACTGCCCCCGGAAAATCAGGATATTTAAATTCTCCTTCATCTACTTTAATATCCAGATCAAATGCCGGAAGAGAGTTCTCAGCATACAGTCCTTTAACATACCCATTAAAAGCCAGTTTTCCTTTGGTTTGGATATCTTCAAAATCCTTAAGGTATAATGCTGGTATTAGGGAGAGAAAATTTTTAAAAGAATTTTCTGCAGCTTTAATCTGAATATCCAGGTCATAGCCTTCATCCGGCATGCCAACCCGGCCATTTGCTGCCAGGAATAATTCATTCACATGCAGGGCTGCATCATTGAATGCATATACAGATTCAGCCAGGTTTGCTTCAATAACAGATTCAACACCAACCCTTGCTTTCTTCATATAGGAAATACCATCATAAATCAGGTCAAATCCGTAAACCTCTGCTTTTACATCCAGATTGGTCTCAGAGGCCGTAAGATCGCCGCTCATAGCAAAATCCATATCCTTCAACTCCACAAAAACCGGCAGAGATATATCATCATATATAATCCTTGCATTGCTTACATGCACCCCTTTCAACTCAAGAGAAAAAGAGCTTTCTTCGCTTTCTTCCTCATCCTCTGTTTCTATAGCAATATCATAATTTGCCATTCCGTTTTCAAGCACTTTAAGATAAACTCCAGCATTCCTGATATGGACCTTCTTAATGGAGTATTTATCGCCACTGAATACACTAAACAGATCAATAGTCAGGATAAAAGATGGAACACTGGTAAGTGTGTCTCCGTCAAATTCGTCTAGTCCGACAATAGTAACCCCTTTCACATTCAGACTAAAATCAGGAAAATTTCTAAAAAGGGACATGCCATAATCTTCAAAGTCAAACTGTGCATGAATGTTTTCATTCACTTCTTTTTTGACCTTTTCTATGATCTTTCCCTTAAAAATTATAGGCAATACGATCATGAGGGCAACAATTACAAGCACGACGATGGAGAAAATACGTATAAACTTTTTCATATCAGAATAATTTACAGGTTCGGTTTAACAAATAATAATCAGCAATAACAAGAGCAGCCATTGCTTCAACTACGGGTACAGCCCGAGGCACAGCACATACATCAAATCTTCCTGTCAGGGAGGTCATTTTTTCATTGCCGTTTGATGTAAGAACAACCTGCTCTTTTTTTATTGATGTAATCGGTTTAAATACTGCACTAAATATGATTTCCTGACCATTGGAGATTCCGCCCTGAATACCCCCTTCTTTTTCTGAGAACGTATTTTTCTTGTCCTGTATTTTCAGCATATCGCTACCTTTAAGGGCGGCAGCCGAAAAGCCTTCACCAAGTGCAAAAGCCTTTACAGAAGGAATGCTCATAACGGCAGATGCAAGGGCGGAATGCAATTTACCAAATACCGGCTCGCCCAATCCGGGAGATAGTCCGCGTACATGACATTCTACAATTCCTCCACTTGTATCACCTTCATTGGATAAACCTTCGAGATAGGTTGTCATATCCTTTGTCTTTTCTGCATCAGGACAACGAAGCGGGCTCTCATCAATTGTTTCAGGAGTAATAATTTCGGGAATTTCTTTCATTTCAACGGGGCCGATCTGTTTAACAAACGCCAGAATTTCAACATCAAACTTTTTAAGCAATAGCCTGGCTATTGCCCCACCAACAACACGGGCAAGGGTTTCCCTTGCTGAAGCACGCCCGCCCCCGCGATGGTCTCTGATACCATACTTTTTTTGCCAGGTATAATCTGCATGTCCTTTACGGTAAAAATCAGCAAAAGCTTTATAATCTGATGAGTGCTTATCTTTATTATACACCAGGAAAGCTATTGGTGTTCCCAGGGTCTTCTTGTCATAAATTCCGGACAACCATTCCAGATTATCAGGTTCATCGCGGGGCGTTTCAAAAAACAGGTTTCCTCCTGACCTTCTCTTTAATTCGTGCATGATAAAATCATGGTCAATATACAAACCCGGAGGGCACCCGTCTATAACACCCCCGATAGCCTTTCCGTGCGATTCACCAAAAGTGCTCAGGGTAAATATATTTCCGATACTGTTTCCCGGCATATAACAAATTTAATAAATCAGTCCACAGATTAAAATTCCTGCAGGAATTTATTTTTCATAGAGTTATCAACCTAACTAAATATTGCCATTTTATAAAATGCTTATCTTGCAAATACATATTTTAGTTATTTTTTAGTCATGAGTTTTCTTTATAATATCAGTAATGGCATCCTTAACCGCATTGGGAAGCAAACTTACTTCCTTCTGATATTGCTGATCTTCCTGAGCTTTTTCATGCGCTTCCTGAGCTTTCACTATAGTGTTATTGATGTAGACGAATCAACCTATCTGATTATTGGAAAAGAAATTTTCAAAGGAAATCTATTGTATGTTGACTATTACGACACCAAACCTGCCGGGATTTTTCTTTTGTTCGGATTTCTGGAATATATTAGCGGGAATGGGCTGTTGCTCAGCCGCATAGTTGCAGCTCTGCTGGTAGCATTTACCGGATATTTCCTATATCTGCTGAAATATCGTTTCACAAAAAATCACTTGATATCTGCTTTGAGCGGACTTATATACGTAGCTCTTGTTAGTTCATATCGTTTTGGATTTGCAGCCAATACAGAAGTATTCTTTAACTTCTTTATTGTACTTAGCCTATATCTGTTGTTTAATTCCAGGCGATGGCACACTTTTTTGGTTACCGGGATTATCGCTGGAATGGGGTTTATTATTAAATATGTAGTTTTGTTCGACATGCTGGCCTTTTGGACCTTTATGCTGGTTTTTGGTCTAAAAAAGAAAGAGTTGCAATGGATAGCATACCTGGGAAATGGCCTTTTATTCATCCTGGGATTAATTATACCGTTAGGACTGGTTGCCTTATATTATTATTCCGTCGGATTTTTACCTGAATTTACGGATTCATCTGTTTTCTTCCTGCAAAATTATCAGAGCACCTATACCACAAGAGATTTCATCCTCTTTATTCTGGACATACATATAAAATTCCTTCCGGTTGTTCTAATGCTATATCTATGCATCTATCACAAAATAAAACGCATAAATACTGAGGCCCAGGAGTTGTTTCCAATTATTTGGTTTTTTGCGGGGGTTTTATCTGTAGTCTTGCTCAGGAAACCTCATCTGCACTATATCATTCAGTTGTTCCTTCCTGTTTCATTTATTCTTCCTGATTTCTTTAAGCTTAAAAATAGCCTGAATAGAATGATAATGAAACACAGGCTGGCAATAATAAGCTATACATCCCTGTTACTCCTTCTCATAAACATAATTAATCAGTCACATTACCTGGTAAAACCAGACTATCCCAGAATAATCGCCAACAAACTCAAAAACAACATTTCAGCCAATGAAACCATTTATGTATCTAACTATAAACACATCATTTATTATTTTCTTGACCTTTCTCCACCCGGGAAATATGTGCATCCCAGTTTGCTGATAAACGGTTATCACATTAAAAGTATAGGAGTAAAACCTTCCTTGGAGATAAAAAAGATCATGGCCAAAAAACCGGCATATATTATTTATAAAGACAGGCCTTTTCTTTACGATTCAGAAAGATACTTCAGGGAAAGCTATAAACGAATTGAAACGTATAACAACAACATATACATCCACAAAAAAACAGCACCAAACAACAATCACTAAGCCTTTTTTTCCATCTCCCTGATCATTTTCATTTTCGCTTCAAGCACAACTAAATCCTCCTTAGCCTTATTGATTTTCTTTTCAAATTCTTCCTTTAAAACATTGGCTTTTTTGGAATCAGCGAGGAAGCCAATATTATTCTCCCACAAATTAATATCGTCGCGTAAATTTTTAATACGGTTATTGATCTGGTTTCTTTCTTTAAAAATAATGCGATTAGCATCCGGATTATCCTTCAGGGTTGCAATTTTTGTTTTGTAATTCAGGGTATTAATTTCTACAGCACTAATTTTTAATGCTTCCAGTTTTTCATCAATAAGCTTTCTGAATATTTTCTGAACATTGTCTTTTTCTTTGATAGGGACATGGCCAATTTCCATCCACTGACGCTGAAAATCTTTCAGGGATTCCAGATTTTCCTCCTTATTATCAGAGAATTCGTATTTTTCTACTTTATCAATCAGCTCCTGCTTTAAGCTGAGGTTTTCCGCTTCATGTTCTTTAATATTGGAATAATACGCTGCTTTTGCATTAAAAAACTCATCACAGGCTGCCCTAAACCTTTTCCAAATATCATCGGAATATTTCCTGGGTACCGGCCCTATCTTCTTCCATTCTTTTTGAAGGTAGATTAATTGTTCTGTTGTCCGCCTCCAATCGCTGCTGTCTTTCATGGCTTCTGCCTGCACACACAAATCAAGTTTCAGGTTATAGTTTTCCACCTGATGCTCTTTAATCTCATTAAAATACTCCTTTTTATTCGAGAAGAATGTATCAAGATAAGTTTTAAAGCGAGCCCAAATTTCATCATTTTCCTTTTTTGGGGCACGTCCTATTGTTTTCCAAACCGTGAGCAATTCATTTATATCATTCGTTGCCTGTTGCCAGTCTTTTACCGTTTCAATTTCCCTGCCAACAATTTCTTCAGCTTTTTCACACAGCGCAGTTTTGGCAACCAGGTTGCTTTCCTGCTCAGTTTTCATTTTTTGATAATGCTCCCGGCGACGCTGGTTGATTTTATCAGTGGTATTCTTAAAACGATCCCATATTTCGTCTTTTTTATCCTGCGGAACAGGCCCAACTTCCTTCCACTCATTATGGTATTCCTGAAGTTTTCTAAAACTATTGATAATAGATGTATCCAGCAACAATTCTTCTGCTTTCTCACATAAACTTATCTTTGCCTCCAGGTTTTTCTTTAGATCGAGGTCTTTAAGCTCTTTATTTATTTTAACCTTATCAAAAAACTTTTCTACCAGAAAGTGATAATTTTGCCATAAAGCATTTACTTCTCCTTTGGGTATCTGTCCGATCTGTTTCCATCTGTCCTGTAAGAATTTAAAATCGTCATACGTTTTTTTAAGGGTTTCTTCTGAATTGATTAATTCTTTCAATTCTTCCAAAATCTTTTTCTTTTCTTCCAGGTTGATCAGTTTTTGCTCTTCCTGTTTTTGCAGGAGAGCCGACCGTTTGTCTTTGTATACACTAAATGCTTTATTGAACTTTACATCGTCATTATCCAGTTCATAAACAAATTCTGCCTCATTACCTCCATCCTCAATAAAAGATTTCAGACGCGTATGTTCATCTTCTTTTTTCTGTTTAAGGTAAGCCACTTTTATAAGGGCCACCTTCGTTTTTATCCTGCTTAAGTTTTCTTCTTTTACTATTTCTTCAAGTTGACCTGCCAGTTCAGACTTTGACATTTTATCAAATGATTCCTGCATTTCATCCGCATCTTCCTTTTCACTTTCCGCATCATCTGACTCATTTTCTTCTGACAAATCATCCCGCTTATTGCTTATATTTTCCGGCTTTTTTGAATCCGTTTGCTGCTTTTTACGGTCAGCTTTTTCGTTCTTTTCTTCCTGTTCTTTTTCCTTGTCAGCTGTTTTTTTGGGGTGTTCCTTCGAAACATCCATTTCCATAATCTTTTTCCACAAGTCAGCAGTGGCCATCGAAGCATTATGTTTGCTCTTTTTTTCTTCAGAGATATTAGCAGGTTCCAGGTTCTGGTCTTTCATAATATTTTAATTGTAGAATTCTCCTGAATGTTTTACACATTCATTCTGATTGGGTTGATAAATAATAAAATTAAGATTTCAATGAATTAGTTGTATAAAAATATTTTTATATCTGTCAGCACTATCTGTTCTGCATTCAATAAGGATTGCAAAAATATAAATAATTTACTGGTCACAAAATATGATTAAAAAAATTACTCCAGTGTCCTTCTGTTAAATATCAGGTATCCGAGGTTAATCAATACACTTAAAGGTTCCTTGTCATCATGATAATAACTCGCAGAGAGGCTAACTGGTCCAAGAGGAGAGTGATAGACAATTGTTGCTATTCCAAGCATTGATCGATTGGAAAACACTTTTCCATACCCGACCTGCTGATTTCTTTTTTCAATAATAGCACGGTATGGCTGAAACAAATAGCCTTCCATACGAAAATCTATATTTGCCATGAGCGGAACAACAGATTTAATACCAACACCCAGGTATTTATGGGCGCGAAACCCGGGTTTAAACATAGTTTGACTTTCAGGTGTAGGATGAAAAGCCGGGCTGGCTAATATACTTGCTGTATAATTATTAAACAGCAATTGGTTAGAAAGGAGAAATTCTGCATAGAGCCCCAGTTTAACTTTATCATTAAAGTTAAAATACTTGTCAACAATAATTTTGAGCTGAAACCATGATAATGTTTTTCTAAAGATCTCTTTATTGATGGTTGTGCTGCCGGGGACATTTTTTTCGTTACCGGTAATAAACTTCAGGCTTGTTCTGAAAAACTGCCCGTTGCTGGCAAACTGTTTACGATCCAATGAATTAAACTCAACAATAACATGCGGCATCAGTAAATCAAATAAACTTACATCTGCCGTATCCTGACGTGTGAACGTATTGTTCTGATAGTATTCATATTTTAGCCGTGCCAGGGATGTACCTACTTCAAGTTTTCCCTGGCTGGTAATTGGAAAAGCGAACTCCACACTCGAATATTGATCGTTCTGAATTAAATATGAGGGCTCAGCATCTTCAAAGAAATATGTGGAGGTTTTAAAGAAATCACATTTATTAAAGGACGTTAGGAACTGAATGTAAAATGGATGCTGACTTGGATAATCCACTCTCAATCTTAATTCAGCGGCATTATAGAAGCGACCTGCATTGGTATTAGCTGTTAAGGTAAAGGCCCGTTTACCTAAATATTTATATTGCAAACCAATAAATGCACCGTTAATAGCACTTGAAGAAACGTTCCCCCCAAATTGCACAACAAAATCACCTCCTTTCTTCACATCCAAAAAGAGATCAAAGAAACCACTACTGTCATTATAGATCGCCCGGGGATGAATGTAGTCAATTTTATCGTCTGCAATGAGCCTGAAACACTCTGCTTTCAATAGCCCGGGTGCAATATACTTTGATTGATGAAATAATAATTCCTGGACATAATGTGCCTGTTTGGGCTTAAGGCCATCTATGAAAATTTTATCAAACAACAGCGGGGGAATTTCATTTCTGAATTCCTTTCTTTGTTGTTGCCGCTCTTCCAATGAAACACTGTCAGTAACAAAAAGACGAATATCATCAATATACCTCATAGTTGCAGCATATCCGGAATCGACAAACTCTTTGGAGCGGCTAAAATCCAACAGCTTAACCCTCTCAACATCAGGTTCAATCAGAATACCGTTATCACAAATCACACTATAATCCGTATTTTCCATAAGCAATGTGCGTATCTGGCTGAGGATATCATCCGGATCGGGTGCATCATAATTACCGGCCACCTTGCTTCCGATAATAATATCAGGGAAGAATTCTTCGTATACAATATCTGCCGGGAAATTATTATACATGCCTCCGTCAAGCATCAGGATCCCGTCAATTTCTACGGGCCTAAAAATGAATGGAAATGAAGAAGATGCTCTGATGGCCTCACCCACTCTGCCAGATCGCAAAACAACCGGTTGATTGTTTTCAATATCAGACGCTATGCACCTGAAGGGAACAAACAAACTATCGAAATTATAATCCGCAACATAGTCAACCCCTGAGAATATCTCCATCAAAGCAAAATCCATCAGGAAAGGATCTACCAGATTCGTTGGCAGGGCTGTCTGCAGTGTTGAATCATAGTAAAATTTAAAATTCACCCAGGATGCATTGGGGATTTCTTTTTTAAAATAAAAATAATACTTATCATCAATTTCCCCATTTGTCCACTTTTTAAATTCTTCTGACAATATTAAATCTTCAATCTCCAAAGGGGAATATCCAACAGCATATAAACCGCCAATAATAGCTCCCATAGAGGTCCCGGCAATATAATCAATAGGTATCTGATGTTCTTCCAGGGCTTTAAGCACGCCAATATGAGCCACACCGCGAGAACCTCCACCGCTTAATACCACACCAACTTTTTGTGCTTGTATAGTTGATAAAAACAAGCAAAAGACAAATACACAAAAAGAGCCGTATTTCATAAATACTATTTGTAAGCCATTTCTTATACTTTTGCCAGCGCTTTTTCCAGATCTCCAATAATATCATTTACATTTTCAATACCAACTGAAAGTCTTACGAGATCATCTGTAATACCGCCTTTTGCTTTTGCTTCAGAAGAAAGTTTCGAGTGGGTCATAGAAGCAGGATGTTGGATAAGGGTTTCAATCCCACCAAGAGATACCGCCAATAAAGAAAGGTCTACATTGTTCATGAGTGTTTTTCCAGCTTCGTAGCCCCCTATTAATCCAAAACTGATCATGCTGCCGGGTCCGTTCATTTGTTCTTTTGCCAGCTCAAACTGAGGATGCGATTTCAGTCCCGGATATAATATCCAGTCAATTTTCGGATGATTCTCCAGAAAATCCGCTACTTTTTGTGCATTCTCCTGAGCACGATCAATACGAATTCCTAACGTTTTTAACCCTCTTCTTACCAGAAAGGCCTGGTGTGGGTCCATATTGCTCCCGACATTGGTAACCACGTAACGTATTTTATTATAATCAACTTCTGTCCTTGCAACAATCATTCCTGCAACAATGTCAGCATGTCCGTTGATAAATTTTGTCATGGAGTGCAATACAACATCTGCTCCCAATTCCAGGGGACGCTGAAGGTATGGACTGCAGAATGTATTATCCACACATACCGGGATATTTTGTTCATGAGCTATTTTAATTATGCTCTTAAGGTCTGTAATACCAATGGTTGGATTGGCCGGGGTTTCTGTGTAAATGAGCCGTGTATTTGGTTGGATTGCACTTTTTACCTGCTCAAGGTCCGTTGTATCCACATACGTATACTCAATGCCAAATTTCGAAAAAATATTCTCCATTACTCCTCGTGCAGGACCATATACCGCATTGTGGCTCACCATATGATCACCGGCTCCAAGAAAAGCTGTATAAACACCGGTAACCGCCGACATACCCGAGGATGTTGAAATTCCGCCAAAACCCTTCTCCAGTTCTGCAACGGTTTTTTCCAAATCTTCAATAGTCGGATTTCCTAATCGCGTATAAATATATCCGTTGCTTTCTCCTGAAAAACACCTGGCACCATGATCGGCACTCTCGAATTGAAAAGTTGATGTCTGGTAAATGGGAGTAACAGCGCTGCCTAAAGGATCTTTAAACCCTCCTGCATGAATAAGTTTGGTATTGAAACCTGAATTCTTTGTATCCATTTCTTCTTATTTTTAGATGTTTTATATTTCACAAATATATATAGATTCGCTTAATATTGGTTTCTAAATAAGGAATGTTTGTTTGAAGTTACAGCTGCCAGGAACAACTCCAGCTTTTAATTATCCCGCTTTACAACAATTACCTCAGGGGCCTTTTGCAGACAAAACAATTGCCTGCTGGCATCCGCCTAAACCCTGAAGCCATAGGCGTATTAAAAAATAAAATATGTGTATAAAATTCCAGTGCATGCTCCCTGTCTGAAACGGCTATAGCGATATGGTGTAACATATATTGTTGATTTCAATTATTTTTACAAAGATTGTCGTAATTTTAAAACAAAAAAAACAAATGAAGAAACTTTTATTTACTTTCATTATGGTATCAGCATTTTTTATCACCTCATTTGCTGATTCTCCAATTACATCAACCAATTTCCACAAAGCTTACCTGGATGTAGCTATTGTTAAATATGCCAAAGAAATAAAGAGCATAGATGATAAAGTCAGGAAAAACAAGGATTTAAAAATGGATATGAAAGCTGAAGCTGCTGAAATTATCTTCAATTACACCGATTTATATAAAGACAGTTGTTGATAATTACAAAGGACTTCTTATCTTTGGAGTATATATCATATGACTTCCGCAATTTTCACATCTGACCTTATTATATTTTGTATTAACAATCTATGCGAAAGCTATTTATCGCATTAGTTTTTGCATGTATGAACTAAATTTTACGTGTATGAAAAAGTATGTATTTCTTTTGCTATTTTTACTGGGAAACATCGGTTTTCTGATTGCCCAGGACGAAGCCAGATTGATGAGGTTCCCGACTGTTTATGGGGATCAGATTGTTTTTAGTTACGCGGGCGACCTTTATACAGTGGCAACTAAAGGGGGTATCGCCAGAAAACTCACCAGCGATCCGGGGTATGAAATGTTTTCCCGTTTCAGTCCGGATGGTAATAGCATTGCCTTTACTGCCCAATATGATGGAAACACCGAAGTGTATATAATCCCTTCGGCCGGTGGCATACCCAAACGCCTGACATATACCGCAACACTGAGCCGCGACGATATTTCAGACCGCATGGGACCAAACAACATTGTGATGGGCTGGAAGAATAATGATGCGGTAGTATTCCGTTCCCGATTAAAAAGTTTTAATTCCTTCAAGGGACAATTATTCCTTGCCCCTGTGGATGGATCCATGGCTGCAGAACTTCCTCTGCCCAGCGGTGGATTTTGCAGTTATTCTCCCGATAAAAGTAAATTAGCCTATAACCGGGTTTTTAGAGAATTCCGCACATGGAAATATTACCGGGGCGGGATGGCTGATGATATCTGGATTTATGACTTTAACAACAAAGAAACCATTAACATTACAAACAACAAAGCTCAGGATATCATTCCGATGTGGCATGGTAATAACATCTATTTCCTCTCCGACCGCGACTGGACTATGAATCTATTTGTATATAATTCAGAAACAAAAGAAACCCGTAAGTTAACGAATTTCAGTGATTATGACATTAAATTCCCCAGTCTGGGAGATAAACATATAGCTTTTGAGCAAGCCGGATACATCTATCTATTTGACCTGGAAAGTGAGAAATATGAAAAAATAAATATCCGTATTGCAAATGACCAACTGCAAGCCAGACATGAATTTAAAGATGTCAGCAGTAGTGTAAGATATTATACATTATCCCCTGATGCAGAAAGATTAGCAGTGGGTGCACGCGGAGAATTCTTTACAGTACCTGCCGAACATGGCATCACAAAGAACCTTAGCAACACACCTGATATCCATGACCGCAATATCGAATGGTCGCCGGATGGCAAATACATTGCCTATATTTCTGATGCATCCGGAGAGGATGAGATATATATCATAAAGCAGGATGGCTCTGAAGACCCTGTGCAATTAACAAAAACCGGAGATGCATATAAATATTCACTCCAATGGTCACCTAACAGCAAATACATCTGTTGGTCGGATCGAAATCAAAAATTACAACTTGTAGATATATCTTCAAAAAAAGTCACCCTTGTGGATGAAACAAAAGATGGCGAGATCCGTGAATTTAACTGGTCACCAGACAGCAAGTGGATTGCCTATAATTACCCCAACAGGCAAACAGTAAATCAGATATATCTATATAGCCTGGATCAGAAAAAAACCTTCCCCATTACTGATAAGTGGTATCATTCCCAAAATCCTACTTTCAGCGATAATGGAAAATATTTATTCTTTGTATCTGCACGAACCTTCAATCCTATTTATTCCTGGTCAGAGTGGAACCATGCCTACAGAGATATGTTCAAAATTTATTTCGTTACCCTGGCCAAATCAACACCTTCACCCTTTGAACCACAAAATGACGTTGTAAATACTGATTCTGACGAAAACGGAGAAAAAGAGGATGAGGGAGACGATGAATCTGACGATATCATTGTTGACCTGGATGGTATCAACGACCGTGTAATAGCACTGCCAGGCGAAGCCGGGGTGTATTGGAACATCAATGTTATCGGAGAATCCGTTTATTACTGCACAAGAAACAGCAATGGCGGCAAAACAAAATTCATGTTATATAACCTGAAGGATCAAAAAGAAAAAGAACTGGGTGATTATGGTAGTTATGCTATTGCAGCAAATAAGAAAAAGATGGTTATTAATCAGGGTAACAATTTCGCTATTGTTACCCTGCCTTCGGGGCCAGTAAAAACGAGTGAATTTGTTGACCTTTCCGGTCTGAAAGTATGGCTCAACCGTAAAGCTGAATGGAAGCAAATATATACCGAATCATGGCGCCAGATGCGCGATTTCTTTTACGATCCAAATATGCACGGTGCCAATTGGGATGCCATATATGATAAGTACAAAGTGCTTGTTCCGTATGTAGCAAACAGAAACGACCTTAATTATATTATAGGTGAAATGATAGGAGAGTTAAACGTTGGACATGCCTATGTAAGCGGAGGGGATAAATATAAACCTGAAAGAATCAAACAGGGCTTGCTTGGAGCTGAATTGTCTAAGCATAAATCCGGTTATTTTCAGATTGATATGATTCAAAAAGGTGAAAACTGGAACAATGGGAAACGCTCTCCACTTACTGATATTGGTATTGATGTTAGCGAAGGGGATTATATTCTTGCCATTAACGGAAAATCAACCAAAGACATGCCGAATATTTTTATGGCATTGGTTAATACAGCCGGCAAACAGGTGGAAATAACTGTAAATGATAAAGCTGATATGAAAGGCAGCCATACGGAAATCATTGTTCCCATTGCGGATGAAAGCGACCTCTACTATTACAATTGGGTGCATACCAATATTGAAAAAGTAAATAATGCCACCAACGGACAGGTTGGATACATCCATATTCCTGATATGGTCTCTACCGGTCTTAATGAATTTGTTAAGTACTACTATCCGCAACTAAATAAGAAAGCCCTTATCATTGATGACAGAGGCAATGGTGGAGGCAACGTTTCTCCAATGATCATCGAAAGATTGCTCCGTGAAATCATTATTATGGGCATGGCAAGAAATCAAACACCCTACCCCAGTCCACGGGGTGTCATGAGTGGGCCAAAAGTATGCCTGATTGATGAATATTCAGCATCAGACGGTGACCTGTTTGCCTATCGGTTTAAAGAATTAGACATTGGAAAAACTATTGGAAAAAGAACCTGGGGCGGTGTGGTTGGTATCAGAGGATCTCTGCCATTTATTGATGGCGGATCACTCAACAAACCCGAATTTGCTCATTTCGACAATGAAGGAAAAGAGTTTATCATCGAAGGCTATGGCGTAGAACCGGATATTGTTGTAGACAATGACCCGGCAAAAGAATATGCAGGCATCGACCAGCAATTGAATAAAGCCATTGAAGTGATTATGGAAGAGCTGAAAAATAATCCGGGTGAACTTCCTAAAACACCTGAATTTCCAAAGAAATCAAAACCCGTTAAGTAACAAACAGGAACTTTTTTATAGGAAAAAATGCATAAAATAAAATATCTCATTTCCCTGATGCTTGCACTTTCCTGTTTTGAGCACCACATCTACGACCTAAAATTGCGTTATTGATAATCTGCAGGTTACAGTTTTTAAATATGGAGATCCCAAAACACCTTCCTTCGGAAGGCTTTCGGGATAGGTGTTTTATCGAGCAGAGAGATGCTGAGAATTTGTAGGATTGACCGAAATACTCAAATACCGGTGATTCTGAATTAAAACATATCTATGTAGCCTCAAAATCTAAATAAAAAAGAGGGTAAAAACCACCCTCTTTTTTTATATTTTAAGCCTCTGCAGCAGGACCACCCAAATTGAAGGGAGGTAACGGCTCCACATCACTTTCTCTTATCGGGCCATGCTGTTTCTCAAATTTAGTGAGATTGTCCTGTAATGCCCTGAATAATCGCTTTGCGTGTTGCGGGGTCAGAATAATCCTTGATTTCACCTTTGCCTTAGGTGCCCCGGGCATAAGTTTCACAAAATCTACAATAAATTCTGAGTTTGAATGAGTGATAATTGCCAGGTTACTGTATGTACCTTCTGCAACATCCTCGTCCAGTTCTATATTAATTTGTCCTTGTTGTTGTTTTTCTTCTGCCATGACACTCAATATTTTGGGTTGCTAATTCAACAATAGTAATGGTTCCACCGGATGCTTACTCAAGCTATTCTTCTTTAGATTCCATGAGGCTTTCGTATTCCTCTTTAGAACCTACAATAATATTTTCATATTCTCTCAGGCCCGTTCCGGCAGGAATGAGGTGCCCCACGATCACATTTTCTTTCAGTCCCTGCAGGTCATCTGTCTTTGCATTTATGGCAGCTTCTGTAAGAACCTTTGTTGTTTCCTGGAAAGAAGCAGCAGAGATAAAGCTTTTTGTTTGCAGACTTGCCCTGGTAATCCCCTGTAATACCTGTTTAGCTGTTGCCGGCTGAGCTTCCCTGGCATCCACGCGTTTTTTATCTTTCCGTTTCAGTAGCGAATTCTCATCACGGAGCTTTCTGGCACTTACAATCTGTCCGGAACGATAATTCGATGAATCTCCTGGATCATTGATGACTTTCTTCCCAAAAATCCAGTCGTTTTCATTCATAAAAACTATCTTATTCACCAGTTCACCTTCAAGGAATTTAGTATCCCCCGGATCATCCACTTCTACTTTTCTCATCATCTGGCGTACAATCACCTCAAAGTGTTTATCATTGATCTTCACCCCCTGCAGGCGATATACTTCCTGTATCTCATTTACGATATATTCCTGAACCTTCATGGGGCCTTTAATAGCCAGGATGTCGGCAGGTGTCATGGCACCATCTGATAATGAAGTTCCAGCTTTAACATAATCATTTTCCTGAGCAAGTATCTGCTTAGTTGTAGATACAAGGTATTTCTTTTCTTCACCTGTTTTTGATGTAATAATCACTTCCCTGTTTCCACGCTTAAGCTTTTTCCCAAATGAAACCACACCATCAATCTCTGACACCACAGCAGGATCAGAAGGATTACGTGCTTCGAACAATTCAGTAACCCGGGGCAAACCACCGGTTATATCCCCTGATTTTCCAACGGCACGTGGTATCTTCACCAATATCTCACCGGCCTTCATGCTGGTCTTATCATCAACCATCATATGAGAGCCCACCGGCAGGTCATACGACCTCAACACATCCCCGGTCTCGTTTAGGATTTGAATGCTTGGATTCTTGGCTTTCACACGGCTCTCAATTATTACACGATCTTTATAGCCGGTTTGTTCATCTGATTCCACCTTAAAGGTTATTCCTTCTTCAATATTCTGGAATGATGTTACCCCATTTACCTCTGAAAGGATCACTGCATTATATGGATCCCAATCGGCGATTAGTTCACCTTTTTTAACTTCCTGTCCGTGCTTTCTATATAATTTTGCCCCGTAAGGGATATTTCCCGAAGTCAAGGCAATTTTAGTATTCTTATCGATAATCCGCATTTCAGCTGAACGACCGATGACAATATCATATGTTTCACCTTCTGCATTGATATATTCTACGTATCTCAGCTCGTCCATTTCAATAATACCATCATATTTTGCTGTTATTTGCGAAAGAATAGCAATATTTGATGCTGTACCACCCACATGGAAAGTACGCAGGGTCAGTTGTGTACCAGGCTCCCCGATCGACTGGGCAGCAATAACGCCCACAGATTCACCTTTTTGTACCATTCTGCCCGTAGCCAGGCTTCTTCCGTAACATTTCGCACAAACCCCTTTCTTGGATTCACATGTCAGTACAGACCGTATCTCAATGGATTCGATCGGAGAATCTTCAATAAGCTGTGATAATTCTTCCGTAAGTTGCTCACCGGCACCAACGATAAGTTCACCGGTTTGAGGATGGTAAACATCATGAAGGGTTGTTCGTCCTAATATCCTATCGTAAAGACTTTCCACCACTTCTTCGCTTTTCTTGAGTGCCGTTATTGTCAGGCCTCTAAGGGTACCACAATCTTCTTCAGTTATCACAACATCCTGGGACACATCTACCAGTCTTCTGGTAAGGTAACCGGCATCGGCAGTTTTAAGGGCCGTATCAGCAAGACCTTTACGGGCACCATGTGTGGAAATAAAATACTCCAGTACCGATAATCCTTCTTTAAAATTTGAAAGAATAGGATTCTCAATAATCTCTCCACCGGTAGCTCCTGATTTTTGAGGTTTCGCCATCAATCCCCGCATTCCTGACAACTGACGGATCTGCTCCTTGGATCCTCTCGCACCAGAATCAAGCATCATAAAGATCGCATTGAATCCCTGTTTGTCCTTTGCGATCTGGTTCATCAGGGTTTGTGTAAGCCTGGAATTTGAGTGCGTCCAGATATCAATGATCTGGTTATACCGTTCATTATTGGTGATGAAACCCATATTATAATTGGCCATCACTTCTTCAACTTCTTCATTGGCTTCGGCAATCAGCGATTGTTTTATCTCAGGAATGATGACATCATCGATATTAAAGGAAAGACCTCCTTTGAAGGCCATCGTAAAGCCAAGCTGCTTGATATCGTCCAGGAATTTAGCAGCAGCCATAGTTCCAGTAAGTTTTAACACATTACCGATTATATCCCTCAATGCTTTCTTGGTAAGCAAACTATTGATAAAGTTTACACCCTCTGGAACGACCTGGTTAAAAAGCACACGACCAACAGTGGTCTCAATCATTTCCATATGCTTCTCACCATTTTCATTAATTTCCGGCACCTTAACCTTAATCCAGGCATGGAGGTCAACCCTTTTCTCATTGTAAGCAATGATAACTTCTTCTGCTGAGTAGAACTTTTTTCCTTCTCCACGTACAGGATTTTCAGGAATATTTTTCCTTCCCTTTGTAATATAATACAATCCCAAAACCATATCCTGTGATGGCACTGTAATTGGGGCTCCATTGGCAGGATTCAGGATATTGTGTGATGCCAGCATCAACAATTGAGTCTCAAGAACAGCAGGGTGTCCCAGGGGAACATGCACCGCCATCTGGTCTCCATCGAAGTCGGCATTAAAAGCAGTACAAACCAGGGGATGAAGCTGAATGGCTTTACCTTCAATCAATTTTGGCTGAAATGCCTGTATCCCTAAGCGGTGCAATGTTGGGGCACGGTTTAAAAGCACAGGGTGGCCTTTCAATATGTTTTCAAGGATATCCCATACAACGGGATCTTTGCGGTCAACAATTTTCTTGGCTGATTTAACTGTTTTCACAATTCCTCTTTCAAGCAGTTTTCTGATAATAAATGGCTTAAATAGCTCTGATGCCATTCCTTTTGGCAACCCGCATTCGTTTAGTTTTAATTCCGGGCCAACAACAATAACAGATCTTCCGGAGTAATCAACGCGCTTACCCAGCAAATTCTGACGAAACCGTCCTTGCTTTCCTTTCAGGCTATCACTTAATGATTTCAACGGCCTGTTGGATTCTGTTTTTACAGAGCTGGCTTTTCTTGAGTTGTCGAACAATGAGTCCACTGCTTCCTGAAGCATGCGTTTCTCATTCCTCATGATAACCTCAGGAGCTTTAATCTCTATCAGCCTCTTCAGTCTGTTATTTCTGATAATGACCCTTCTGTATAGATCGTTCAGGTCGGAGGTAGCAAACCGGCCACCATCCAATGGAACCAATGGTCGAAGTTCAGGAGGTATAACAGGAACAACCTTTACGATCATCCACTCCGGTTTATTATCTATGCGGTTTTGCGCATCCCTGAACGCTTCATAAACCTGCAGTCTTTTTAAAGCCTCCTGCTTTCTTTGCTGTGATGTTTCTGTATTTGCCTTATGCCTTAACTGATAAGAAATATCATCCAGGTTTAGTCTGGCTAAAAGATCATGCAAAGCCTCAGCCCCCATTTTTGCAATAAACTTGTTAGGGTCGCTGTCGTCCAGGTATTGATTATCCTTTGGCAGATTATCAATGATATCAAAATATTCTTCCTCCGTAAGGAAATCCAGGTAGTTAACACCGTCATTTCCCTTAATACCAGGCTGAATAACTACATATCTTTCATAATATATAATAGTTTCAAGCTTTTTTGTTTGCAATCCCAACAAGGCACCAATCTTATTTGGCAATGATCTGAAAAACCAAATATGTGCTACCGGAACTACCAGCTGTATATGGCCCATACGTTCACGTCGGACTTTCTTTTCTGTAACTTCAACCCCACATCGATCACAAACTATTCCCTTATAACGGATCCGCTTATATTTTCCGCAATGACATTCCCAGTCTTTTACAGGTCCAAATATCCGTTCACAAAACAATCCGTCGCGCTCTGGCTTATAGGTTCTGTAATTTATGGTTTCAGGTTTTAACACTTCACCGCTTGAACGCTCAAGGATAGTTTCAGGAGACGCCAGGCTGATGGTTATTTTGGAAAAATCATTTACGACTGTGTTTTCTTTTCTGAAGGCCATATTGTGATTTCAATTAATTTATACTAGATTCAAAAAAAACAACTTATGCTCTCTGCATGCAGAACGGATCCTCCACCCAGAGAGCATTCATTATTAATCAAAAGAAACATTCAATCCTAATCCCCTAAGCTCATGTACCAGCACATTGAATGATTCAGGAATTCCGGGTTTATGCATATTTTCACCCTTTACGATAGATTCATAAGCTTTTGCCCGGCCAATAACATCATCAGACTTCATGGTAAGGATCTCCTGAAGAACGTTGGATGCACCAAATGCTTCAAGGGCCCAAACCTCCATCTCCCCAAATCGCTGACCTCCAAACTGTGCCTTACCTCCGAGAGGTTGCTGGGTAATAAGAGAGTACGGACCTATAGATCTTGAGTGCATTTTATCATCAACCATGTGATGCAGTTTCAGGATGTAAATATAGCCTACTGTTGCCATCTGGTCGAAGCGTTCTCCTGTCAGTCCATCATAAAGATAAACAGCTCCACTTTCAGGCAAACCTGCCTTGCGCATATATTCAAACACTTTCGTCAGACTTCCTCCATCGAAAATGGGGGTTGAAAATTTCTCATCGAGAAGTTTTCCTGCCCATCCAAGCAAGGTCTCATAGATTTGGCCCAGGTTCATCCTGGAAGGCACCCCAAGCGGATTTAATACTATATCCACCGGAGATCCATCGTCAAGAAATGGCATATCTTCTTCCCGCACGATCTTAGCCACAATACCTTTATTTCCGTGACGACCGGCCATCTTATCCCCAACTTTTAGTTTACGCTTTTTGGCAACATAAACCTTTGCCATCTGCACAATTCCTGCCGGGAGGTCATCTCCGACAGTGGTAACAAACTTATCCCGGTAATATATACCCAGTATCTCTTTATACTTTATGTTATAGTTGTTTAACAACTCTTTGATCTGTTCGTTTTTATCCTTATCAGCAGTCCATTTGTTCGGATTAATATTCATATAATCCAAGGTATTCAAGACCTTTTGGGTAAACTTCGTCTTTTGGGGAATAACAAGTTCTTTAAAGTTATTCATCACTCCCTGAGATGTTTTACCACTTACCAATATCAGGAGCTTATCAACCAGCTTTGATTTCAGTTTTTCAACTTCCTTCTTATGGTTATCTTCTATCTTCGTCAACAACTGTTTCTCTTTTACTTTAAGATTCCTGTCTTTGATGACACGGGAGAAAAGCTTCTTTTCAATAACGACTCCTTCCATTGAAGGAGGGGCTTTCAGGGATGCATCTTTAACATCACCTGCTTTATCTCCAAATATCGCCCGTAAGAGTTTTTCTTCCGGAGTTGGGTCTGTTTCTCCTTTCGGTGTAATCTTCCCAATTAGAATATCCCCTTCACGTACTTCTGCTCCTATTCTGATCAGGCCGTTATCATCCAGATCCTTTGTTGCTTCAGCGCTAACATTCGGAATATCATTGGTCAATTCTTCAATGCCGCGTTTTGTGTCCCGCACTTCAAGCGTAAATTCCTCAATATGCAGGGATGTAAAAATGTCTTCGCGTACAATCCTTTCAGAGATTACGATAGCATCCTCAAAGTTGTACCCTTTCCAGGGCATGAACGCTACCTTAAGGTTTTTACCAAGGGCTACTTCACCATTTTTGGTAGCATACCCTTCACACAACACCTGACCTTTCTTCACCTTATCACCTTTTTTTACAATCGGGCGAAGGTTAATACAGGTATTCTGGTTTGTACGAGTAAATTTAGTTAGCCGATATGATTTAACATCATCGTCGAAACTAACCAATTTTTCTTTTTCAACCCGCGTATAGCGGATAACAATTTTGTTAGCATCGACATACTCAACAATGCCATCCCCTTCTGCATTTATCAGCACCCTGGAATCCTGAGCTGCACGGGCTTCAATACCGGTTCCAACAATAGGTTCCTCGGATTTCAGCAGAGGCACTGCCTGCCTCATCATATTCGAGCCCATCAACGCACGGTTAGCATCATCATGCTCCAGAAACGGAATCAAGGAAGCTGCAATAGAGGCAATCTGGTTCGGCGCAATATCGATCAGGTCCACTTTTTCTCTTTCAATGATGGGATAATCTGCCAGGTATCTTGCCTTAACTTTTTCTCTCACAAAGTTACCCTTCTCATCAAGAATGGTATTTGCCTGTGCAATAATTTTATCTTCTTCTTCCTCTGCACTTAGATATACCGGGTTGGTATTTCTGTCAACACTGCCCTCAATCACATTTCGGTATGGTGTTTCAATGAAGCCCAGCTTATTGATTTTAGCATAAACACAAAGAGAGGAAATCAATCCGATATTGGGACCTTCAGGTGTTTCAATAGTACACAAGCGGCCATAATGAGTATAATGTACATCCCTAACCTCAAAACCTGCACGCTCACGCGACAGTCCGCCGGGGCCCAAAGCTGAAATCCTTCGTTTATGGGTAAGTTCCGCAAGCGGATTGGTTTGATCCATGAATTGAGAGAGCTGGTTTGTACCAAAGAAAGAATTGATTACCGAAGAAAGTGTTTTTGCATTAATCAGATCAGTAGGTGTAAATACTTCATTATCTCTGACGTTCATTCGTTCACGAATGGTTCTTGCCATACGTGCCAGGCCAACACCAAACTGGGAATACAGTTGTTCTCCTACTGTACGCACCCTTCGGTTACTTAAATGATCAATGTCATCCACATCGGTTTTAGAGTTTACCAGCTCGATGAGGTGTTTAATGATTGAAATGATATCTTCTTTAGTGAGAACTTTGACTTCATCCGATACATTCAGATCAAGTTTCTTATTGATCCTGTAGCGGCCAACATCACCCAGGTCATAGCGTTTGTCAGAAAAGAATAATTTATCAATAATTCCTCTGGCTGTTTCTTCATCAGGTGGTTCGGCATTTCTTAACTGGCGATAAATATATTCTACCGCTTCTTTCTCCGAATTTGCCGTATCTTTCTGCAAAGTATTGAAAATAATTGAAAAATCAATACTGCTATCATCTTCCTTATGAAGGAGTATCTCTTTAATTCCGGCATCAACGATAAGGTCGATATGCTTGTTTTCAAGGATGGTTTCCCTTTCGATGATCACTTCCGTTCTCTCGATAGAAACCACTTCACCGGTATCTTCATCAACAAAATCCTCTATCCATGCACGCACCACCCTTGCTGCCAGTTTTCTTCCAACCACTTTCTTCAGACTGGTTTTGCTAACCTTCACTTCCTGTGCAAGATCAAATATCTTTAATATCTCTTTATCCGATTCATAGCCAATAGCTCTGAGCAATGTAGTAACCGGTAATTTTTTCTTACGGTCGATATAGGCATACATCACATTATTGATATCCGTTGTAAATTCCATCCAGGATCCTTTAAAAGGGATTATTCTGGCTGAATACAAGGTTGTACCATTTGGATGCAGGTGCCTACCGAAGAATACACCCGGTGATCTGTGCAACTGGGAAACGACAACTCTTTCCGCTCCGTTAATAATAAATGTTCCCTTGGGGGTCATATAGGGAATAAGCCCCAGGTAAACATCCTGAATAATCGTTTCAAAATCCTCGTGTTCAGGATCCGTACAATACAGTCTTAATTTGGCTTTTAAGGGCACACTGTAGGTAAGTCCCCTTTCAATACACTCTTCAATGGCGTATCGGGGAGGATCAATAAAATAATCGAGAAATTCGAGGACAAAATTATTCCTGGCATCCGTAATAGGAAAATTCTCACTGAAGACCTTATACAGACCTTCATTAAAACGATCTTCAGGATTGGTTTCCAGTTGGAAAAAATCCTGAAATGATTTTAGCTGAATATCAAGAAAATCGGGATAATCAGTAAGATTTTTTATGGATGCAAAACTGATTCTATTTTTAAATTGAGCCAAGGTTTTAAAGTTTTAAGAGGCTGCCATAACTTTTGGAAAAATGAGCCTGCCTGTTAGCAGGCTCCTGGTAATCAAATTATTTTACAGACAGTCTCGGATTAAGTAATGTAATAACTAACAATGAATAACAGGTTGATGTGCGTATATGTATTTCAGTCCTGCTACCACTTGTCATATTCTTACTTAACTTCCACTTCTGCCCCAGCTTCCTCGAGTTGATTTTGTAATGCGTCAGCTTCGTCTTTTGTCACTCCTTCTTTCACTGCTTTAGGAGCTGAGTCAACTAATTCTTTCGCTTCTTTAAGTCCAAGGCTGGTTAATTCTTTCACTAATTTAACCACCTTCAGTTTTGACTGTCCGGCTGCTGTTAAGATCACATCAAATTCTGTTTTCTCTTCTGCTGCGCCATCTCCATCGCCGCCACCGGGTCCGGCCACAGCAATTGCTGCAGCAGCTGCAGGCTCAATGCCGTATTCTTCTTTAAGAATGTCAGCTAATTCATTAACCTCCTTAACAGTCAAGTTTACTAATTGTTCTGCAAAAGCTTTTAAATCTGCCATTTTATTGCGTTTTAATTGTTTACTAATGATTTTTTATTCAGACTTTTCTGATAATGTTTTAATAATTCCTGAAAGTTTATGACCTCCGGATTGCAAGCTGCCAATAACAGTTTTCAATGGTGATTGCAATAAGAGTACGATATCAGCAACTAATTCTTCTTTAGATTTAATTTGAGTTAAGAATTCTAACTGTTCGTCTCCGACGTACACCATTTCTTCAACAATAGCACCTTTCAAAATAGGTCTGTCACTGGTTTTCCTGAATTCTTTAATGAGTTTAGCAGGCTCATTTCCTTTTTCTGCCAACATAATTGAAGTAGGCCCCTTCAGCAGGTCATAAATTCCTTCGTATTCTTTCTCCGACTTTTCCATAGCCCTTTTCAACAAAGTATTTTTAACGACCCTGAGCTTTATATTTTTGTTAAAGCATAATCTTCTGAGACTACTGGTTTTTTCAGCGTCCAGCTCAGAAATATCAGCAACATAAATAATGCTTGCATTTGAAAGCTCCTCCGAGAGGTTATCAACAAGCTGGTTTTTTTCTTCTATTTTCATAATAAATTGCTTCTTTGTGGATCCAGACTAATTGATTAACTAGAGATTGATTTAGGTTCAACCTGTATACCCGGGCTCATGGTACTGGAAAGGAATACACTCCTCATATAGGTACCTTTAGAAGCAGGGGGTTTCATTTTAATGATAGTAAGAAGAAGCTCTTTGAGATTTTCTTCAATTTGTTTCTCATCAAAAGAAACCTTAGCTACAGCCGAATGGATGATTCCGTATTTGTCAACCTTAAAATCAATCTTACCTGCTTTAGCATCTTTCACTGCTTTACCAATTTCCATGGTAACCGTACCGGTTTTCGGGTTTGGCATCAGTCCTCTGGGGCCGAGAATCTTTCCCAATCTACCCACCTTTGACATAACATTAGGCTGTGTGATCACAACATCCACATCGGTCCATCCTTTTTGGATTTTTTCGATGTATTCATCCAGTCCAACAAAATCTGCTCCAGCTTCTTTCGCTTCATCTTCCTTTTCAGGCATACATAATGCCAGAACCCTGATTGTTTTTCCTGTACCATGCGGAAGTGTAACAGATCCCCTAACCATTTGATTGGCTTTACGGGGGTCCACACCAAGCCTGACATCAACATCAAAAGATGCATCAAACTTTGTTTGGGAAATATCTTTGACAATTTTTATTGCTTCACTCAAAGGGTATTTTTTATCCCTATCGAATTTTTGGAAAGCCTCTTTACGCTTTTTTGAATTTTTCGTCATTTTTTTATCTATTAAGGTTTTCCATATTACATTTCAAAAGGTGCTGTTCCTTTTACCCTGACACCCATGCTGCGTGCTGTTCCGGCAACCATTCTCATAGCTGATTCAACAGTAAAAGCATTCAGGTCGATCATTTTACCTTCAGCAATCGTCTTAATCTGATCCCAGGTAATTGAACCCACCTTATCCCTGTTTGGCTCTGAAGATCCTTTCTCTTTTTTAATAGATTCAAGGATTTGCACAGCAACGGGAGGTGATTTTACGATAAAATCAAAGGATTTGTCTTTATAAACAGTTATGATCACGGGAAGCAGCTTTCCGGCTTTTTCCTGTGTTCGGGCATTGAACTGCTTACAAAACTCCATAATATTCACTCCTTTTGCACCCAATGCCGGGCCAACAGGAGGTGATGGGTTTGCGGTTCCGCCTTTGATCTGTAATTTAATTAATCCACTTACTTCTTTAGCCATTTTTTCGGTAAATAAAGTTCCAAAATAGGTTTTGTTATTCCTTCTCAACTTGCATGAAACCCAGCTCCAATGGTGTTTTTCTTCCGAAAATCTTCACCATAACTTTCAGTTTCTTCTTCTCTTCATTGATTTCTTCGATAATACCACTGAAACTGTTAAAGGGGCCATCAATAACCGTTACTGTTTCTCCAACAATAAAAGGCACATTGACTTCCTCGCCTTGTTCTGCCAGTTCATCCACCTTACCCAGAATCCTGTTAACTTCTGCAGTTCTTAACGGAACGGGCTCATCACCAGAGCCTAAAAAACCCAACACACCCGGAACATTCCGGATAATGTGTGGAATTTCACCAGTAAGAACAGCTTCAATAAGTACATAGCCAGGAAAATAGTTTCTTTCTTTGCTAATTTTTTTTCCCTTCCTCACCTGATATACCTTCTCTGTAGGGATAAGCACCTGAGAAACCATATCCTTTATTCCCAGACGGCTTATTTCGCTTTCCATGTACTCTTTAACCTTTTTCTCCTTACCACTAATAGCTCTTACAACGTACCATTTTTTAACCTGCTCACTCATAATCACACATATCGAATTTTGGAATAACGATAGATAAAAACATCAAACTAAGATTCAGTAATTAAAACAATCTGTAAATTTGCTGCATCAGGCTGCTAAACGAAAGATCCATCAGATAAACGACCATAGCGATTATCAGGGAAGCAATGGATACAACGATAGCACTGTTTTGAAGTTCACTCCATGTAGGCCAGGAAACTTTATGAACGAGTTCATCATAACTTTCCTTAATGTAATTTACTACTTTCGTCATTAGTTTAATATTTTGCACGGGTGGTAGGATTCGAACCCACGACTCCTGGTTTTGGAGACCAGAGCTCTACCAGCTGAGCTACACCCGTAGGCATCTTCTAATTGAGCAGCAAGGCATCCTGCAAAAAGCAGGACACCCCGTACTCATATTTCATTATTTTGTTAGTCAAGAATTTCAATTACCTGACCAGCACCTACGGTTCTGCCACCTTCACGAATCGCAAACCTCAGGTTCTTGTTCATGGCAACCTCAACGATGAGCTCAACTGTAATTGTTAAGTTATCACCAGGCATAACCATTTCAACACCGTCAGGAAGAATGATCTCACCTGTAACGTCAGTTGTCCTGAAGTAAAACTGCGGCCTGTATTTATCATGGAAAGGCGTATGACGTCCACCTTCCTCTTTCTTCAGGATATAAACCTCAGCTTTGAATTTCTTATGTGGAGTTATTGAGCCAGGTTTGGCTATTACCATACCTCTTCTGATCTCTTTCTTATCAATGCCCCTGAGCAGGAGTCCGGCGTTGTCACCAGCTTCGCCCCTGTCGAGGATCTTTCTGAACATTTCAACTCCCGTAACAACAGATTTAAGCTTTTCAGCACCCAAACCGATAATATCAACCTGTTCACTGGTTTTAATAACACCAGTTTCAATTCTTCCTGTGGCAACAGTACCACGACCAGTAATAGAGAAAACATCCTCAACCGGCATCAGGAAGGCCTTATCAACATCACGCTCAGGTAATGGGATCCATTCATCACAGGCCTCCATCAATTCAATTACCTTGCTAATCCATTTTTCTTCTTTATTCAATGCACCAAGAGCTGACCCCTGAATAACCGGTGTATTGTCTCCATCAAATTCATAGAATGAAAGCAATTCACGAATCTCCATTTCCACGAGTTCGATGAGTTCTTCGTCATCCACCATGTCGACTTTATTCATAAAAACGACGATCTTGGGAACACCTACCTGGCGTGCAAGAAGGATATGCTCACGCGTTTGTGGCATTGGGCCGTCTGTTGCAGCAACAACGAGAATTGCACCGTCCATTTGTGCAGCACCTGTTACCATGT